>NZ_JBFUHB010000001.1:0-710744 GCF_056402595.1 Sphingomonas sp. P3_C6 | reverse complement strand
TCCCGGTGATGAACCCGCTATGGCCAAGGTCAACGCCGCGCTCGAAGGCAAGACCGACAAGCAGAAAAACCCTCACCCACCAGGCTCGCTCGCGTTCGCCTCGTGGATCTGCGCGCGCCTCGGCGGCTGGACCGGCTATTATGGAAAACCCGGACCCGTCGTCATACTCGAAGGCCTCTTACGCCTTCAGACGATGCTACAAGGATACGCACTATACCATGTGTGAATCTCGTAGGGCGAAGGCCGGGGTCCAGTTGGGAAGGCCAGTATAACGGAGCGCAACGACGATCATTATCGTCCCCCAACTGGGCCCCGGCCTTCGCCGGGGAAGCGCAGAAGGAGAAACTTGGACGCCGCGCAGGTCAGATTTCAGGCACAGCGCTCCGGCACGCGACGATTGAGTCGAACAGGTCGAGATAGAGCCGTGCCGAATCGACGCCCGGCTCGGGCATCGGTTCGGGGCGGGGCCGGCCCGGCACGAGCCAATGGTTCAGCGCGGCGACCAGCGCCTCATCGTCATCAGGCGGCACTACACTGCCCTGCGCGGGGCTGCCCACGATCTCCCGCACGGCGATGCTCGAGTCGGTCGATACGACCGGCGTGCCTTCCGCCAGCGCCTCGCGCAGCACGCCGGGCACGCCCTCGAAATCGGATGTCAGCACCACGGCGGTCGCGCGCGCCAGCGCAGGACGCGGATCGGGGTCGTAACCCGGGAGGTGCGCGCGCGCCTGCAGTCCCAGCGCCGCAATCTGCGCCTCGAGCGCTGGCCGTTCATCGCCTTCGCCCAGGATGACCAGATGGACATCGCCCTGCGCGAGCCGGGGCAGCGCAGCGATCATCCGGTCCCAGCGCTTCTGCGGCGCGAGCCGGCCTACACCGAGCAGGAATCGCCCGGCCGGCAGCCATGCGGGCGCCTCGTCCGACAGGCGCGGCGCGGGCGGGTTGGGAATGACGGAGACCCGGTCCGGAGCGATGCCCATCATCCGAATCGCCTCGTCGCGCATCGCGGGCGTCATTGCGACGACATGATCGAGGAAGTGCGGGTGGAGCTTTAGCCACGCACGATAGCCCCATGCGACGATCGCCCCCTGATCGGCCCGGTCGAGCCGATTCGACACCTTGCCGACGATAGGGGGGCAGCGCCGGCCAAGCCGCAGTCGCGTGAGGAAAGCGATGCCGGTATAGTGGTTGCCGGGGCAGAAGATCAGGTCGGGCGCCACGTCCCGAACGATTCCGGCCATGGCGCGCAAGCCCCCATAGGAGGAATCGCCGAGCAGCCTGACGTCGATATCGGCCGGCAGCTCGGCCGCCAACGGCCCATCCGCGTCACCGATCACCAGCGTTATGCGTCGCTCCGAAAGAGCCCAGCCACGCGCGAGTCGCAGCAGCACGCGCTCGACGCCGCCACCTTTCAGGGTCTGCGCATAGGCCAGAATGCTGGCCGCTTCGGGCGGTGGATTCAGCATCTGAAGGGGGCGCATACCGACCAATTGCAGCAAAAGTTTCGCAGTGCAGCACAAAATGGACATTATTCCGGTGCAGGTTGCAAATCGGCCCGGAAGCGCGATCTAGCTACCGCTCGCCAACGCCGGTCAAGACCGGAACCAAACAAAACAGGTCGTATCGTGGACGGACTGGGATCTAAAATTACCCTCATAAACAGTGCCAAGACGCCCCTGGTGACGGTCCCCGACCTCGCCGGGCTGGAGCCAGTGCAGACGCTGAAGCGGCGCTGGCCGATGGTGATCGGTGCGATCATCACGCTTGCGATGATCTTCGGGCTTGGCCGGGAGCTGTTCGGATCCGGGCTGGCCGGGTTGAGCCGCGCGATACCGCACGATCCGCTGTTCTACCTCGCCTTCGCGCTGCTGTACCTCGCACCGCCGCTCGGCGACTTCATCATCTTCCGGCGGCTGTGGGGCATTCCCCTGTCCGGCCTTGCCGCGCTGCTGAAGAAGCGGATCGCGAACGACGTGGTGCTAGGCTATTCGGGCGAGGCCTATTTCTACGCCTGGGCGCGACAACGATCGCAGATGGTGGCGGCGCCGTTCGGCGCGGTGAAGGACGTGTCCATCCTGTCGGCGATCGCCGGCAACGCGGTCACGCTGGCGATGATCGCCATCGCGCTGCCGCTCGGCGTCGGCCTGCTGACCCCGATCCAGCTCCACACGGTGGAGACCTCGGCTGCGATCACCTTCGCCATGTCGCTGCCCTTCCTGATCTTCTCCAAGCGGGTCTTCTCCCAGCCGCGCGGCACCCTCTGGTGGATCTTCATGGTCCATTGCGTCCGCCTGATCTCGGGGTCCGTCTTCCTCGCCTTTGCCTGGCATTTCGCCCTGCCGAGCGTCTCGATCGGAATGTGGCTTATCCTTGGCGCGGCGCGCCTTCTCGTCTCGCGCCTCCCATTGGTGCCGAACAAGGACCTTCTTTTCGCCAATTTCGCGATCATATTGATCGGCCAGGATGCAGCGCTTTCCGAACTGATGGCGATGACCGCGGCCCTGGTATTGCTCGTGCACGTCATCTTGATCGGAACCTTCAGCCTGCATGGCTTGCTGAGGACAAAGAATGTCGTTTCGTAGATTTCTGGCCAGCGCCGCCCTCTGCGGTGCCATGCTCGTACCGCTCACGGTCGAGGCGCAGGCCGGCGTCCTCGGCGACAGCACGGCGTGCGCCGGCGGCGGCGGTCCTGCGATCCGAGTCAACGTCTCCGGGCTGAAGGATCGCATTGGCGAACTCAAGCTCGAACTCTATCCCGCGAACGAGGCGGATTTCCTGAAGGACGACCGCGACCTCATCAAGGAGGGCAAGTTCTTCCGCCGCGTGCGGGTGCCGACCCCGCAATCCGGCCCGATCACCCTGTGCATCAAGGCACCGACGCCGGGCCATTACGCCCTGCTGTTCACGCACAACCGCGACGGCCGGAACAAGTTTGATTTCTGGAGCGACGGCGCCGGCTTTCCGAGCAATGTGAAGCTCGGCCGCACCCGCCCCAAGCTGGACATGGCGGCGATCAACGTCGGCTCGGGCGTGACCACCACCAACATCCAGGCGCAATATCTGCGCGGCCTTGGGGGCTTCGGCCCGATCAAGTCGAAGGACTGAGGGCGAGATGCGGATCGTCGACGTCAATGAATTCTACTCGCCGACCGGCGGGGGCGTGCGCACCTATATCGACCGCAAGATGGGAATCATGTCCGAACTCGGGCATGAGCTGATCGTCATCGCGGCGGGCCGCGAGGACCTGGTCGAGGAGCGTCCGGGCGGCGGCAAGATCATCTATGTGAAGGCATCGCGCCTGATCTTCGACAAGAATTACGGCCTGTTCTGGGATGCGGCACCGGTCACGAAGCTGCTCGACGAACTGAAGCCGGACCTGGTCGAGGCATCGTCGCCCTGGCGGCCGGCCTGGATCGTAGGGCAGTGGCAGGGGGACGCCGCCAAGGTGTTCTTCATGCACAACGACAATGTCGCCGCTTATGCGCTGCGCTGGTTCGAAGGCCTGGCGGCACCCGACCAGATCGAGCGCGCCTTCGCCTGGTACAGCCGCTACATGAGCCGCTTCCTCGACAATTACGATGCGGTGGTGACCAACGGTCCGGCCCTCGAAAAGCGACTGAAGGCGCGCGGCGTGCGGATCGACGCGGCGATGCCGCTCGGCATCGAGCGCGGCCATTTCTCCCCCAGCCTGCGCGACGAGAAGCTGCGGGCCGCCCTGCTCGCCCAGTGCGAGTTGCCGCCCGAGGGGCATCTGCTGCTGGGCCTCGGCCGGCACCACCCGGAGAAGCGCTGGCGCCTGGTGATCGACGCGGTCGAGCGTGCGGGTTCCTCGCTGCCGGTTGGCCTGATGCTGCTCGGCGCCGGCATCGAGAGCCGCGCGATCGAAAAGCGGATCGCGGGATCGCCCCATATCCGCATGTTCCGCCCGGTCTATGACCGCGAGCGCCTCGCCCGGATCGTCGCGAGTTGCGACGCACTGATCCACGGATCGGAAGCCGAACCGTTCGGGCTGGTCGCGTCGGAGGCGATGGCTGCGGGGCTTCCCCTGATCGCGCCCGACACCGGCGGCTGCGCCGAGATCGCCGATCCGCACTGCTCCGAGCTCTACACGGCGCGGGACGCGCAGTCGGCGGCGCTCGCCATCGAGCGGCTGTTTGCGCGCGACCCGAAAATCCTGCGCCGCGCCGCCATCGTCGCGGCCGGCAAGGTCCGCAGCGACCGCGAGCATACCGTCGAGCTGATGGACTATTATGCGGGGCTGATCGCGGCGAAGCGCGCGGCGCGCGGGAGCGGCGTCGCCGCCTGATCGGCCCATGGCTTGACAGCGGCCGGCACGTTTTTCAGACACTGGGATATCTTGCGATGCCGCCCATAATCCAGGGGCGGAGCCGCCAAGCGCGAAGGCGGCCCGATCTTGCAAGCGACCAGCGCCCGACCGACGACGAGCCGCCCGGGCCTTTCACGCTTCCTGAACATCGCCGCCTTCCTCATCGCCTATGCCGCAGCGATGCTCCTGTTCTTCCGGGCGCCGATCCTCAGCGGCTTCGACCTGGGATTCGGCGACCGCGGCGATTCGATCATCGAGATCAGCCTGCTCGAGCATTGGCGGAACGTGCTGGTCCATGGATCGACCTGGAACCTGCCCGCCTATTTCCATCCCTATGGCGACACGCTCGGCTACAATGACGGCTATTTCCTCTACGGGCTGGTCTATTCCTTCTGGCGGCTGTTCGCCGACCCGTTCCACGCCGACACGCTGAACATCTTCACCTTCAAGACGATCGGCTTTGTCGGCGCCTATGCGCTCGTCTCGCGCAGCCTTGGCTGGGAGAAGCCCGTCGCGATCCTCGTCGCGATTCTCTTCACCGTCGCGAGCGGCCTGGCGTTGCGGGCCGGCAATGCCCAGCTCAACTCGATCGGCCTGCTGCCCATCGTCGCGATGCTCGTGCTCGGCGCCATCACGGCGGAGCGCGCCGGGCGGCACCGTCGGGCCGCGGCATTCGGCGGGGCCTTTGCCGCGCTGATGGCGGCATGGCTGCTCACCTCCTATTACATGGCCTGGTTCACGATCCTGTTCATGGGCATCCTAGCATCGTGCTGGCTGTGGCAGAGCGGCCAGATCGCGCCGCGCAGGGCGCTGGCGCTGATCCGCCGGCACGTCATCGTGCTGGCGGCAACGGGATCGGTCTTTGCGCTCTGCATCGGCCCGTTCCTGGTCGTCTATATCGCCAAGCTGACCGAGACCGGTGGGCACGGCTATATGATCAGCCCGCTGGTCACGCCGGTCGACCTGATCAATGTCGGGCCGGGCAATTACGTCTGGGGCTGGATCTTCCAGATCCTCGAGGCGCTGTTCAGGGCCGTGGTGCCGACCGGATCGACCCTGCCGACCCGCTGGCTGCGCGGCGAGCATGAAACGGGTTTCTCGCTGCTGCTGTTCGCGCTGACGATCCTTGCCCTCCACCGGGTGCTGGGCAGGAATCCGGGATATCCCAGGCCGGGAACCGAGCTGCGCGTGTTCGCGCTGGCGGTCCTCATCGGCTGGGCGCTGACGCTTCAGCTCTGGTTCCTGTCGCCCTGGGCGCTGGTCCATTTCCTGGTGCCGGGCGCGGGCGGCATCCGCATCGTCCTGCGCTATCAGCTTTTCCTTGTCCTGCCGGTGCTGCTGCTCGTCTTTGCGGTGTTTCGCGAACGCGCGATCCGGCTGTTGCACGCAAGCCCCTGGCTTGCCGCCGGGATCGCGATCTTCCTCGTCGCCGAGCAGATCAGCGCCGAGCCCGTGACCGAGCTCAGCCGCGCACGGCAGATAGCCGATCTATGGCATATCCCCGCCCCGCCAGCCGGGTGCCGAAGCTTCTACGTCGTCCTTGCGCGGACCAGCGAGGAGGTTCCGCGCAAGGCGGGCAATGCGCTCGCCGTGTCGCCGGGCGGCGGCAATGGCGTCTATCCGCACAATGTCGACGCCATGCTCCTCGCGCAGCTCTGGCGCGTGCCGACGATCAACGGCTTTTCCACCTTCAACCCGCCCGGGTGGGACTTCGCGAACTCGACCTCGCCCGATTATGACGCCCGCGTGCTCGCCTATGCGAGGGCGCACCGGTTGCAGGGGCTGTGCCGGCTCGACATGCGCCGGCCGACTCCGTGGAGCCGTCCCTTCGGCTAGGCGCGGCGCCGGCTTGCCGGTACCGTTGCCGATTGCCGCGGCGCCTCATGAAAGTTCCTATGCCCGCCCTTTCCCCACGCCGACTGCCGTCCGCTTATGCCGCCGCCGCGGTCGTGCTGTGCTCGATCGCCCTGGGCATGCTGGTGCCGGTCTATACCGACGAGGTGGGTTGGCGATTCCAGGCCCGTATGGCGATCGACGGGGTCGACCGCTTCGTCGCGGAGAATTGCGGGGCCAATACGCTTGCGGAAGCACCCTTCTTCATGCAGCCGTTCCGCCATCTGAGCGCTGCCTTCAACACCGGTTTCGCCGACCCCTTCTATATCCGCCTGGCCGGCGTCGCCTGCGCCCTGGCCTGGCTCGCACTGCTCTGGCGGCTGGCCAGGCACCTCGGCAGGTCGCGCCCTGAAACGAATGCCCTGCGGACGATGGCGTTCGGGCTGGCCAGCCTGGGGCTGCTGCCCTTCATGCTCGTGATCAGCCGCCCGGAGCAACCGATCCTGCTCGCGCTGACGGCGGCGCTCTATATCGCGACGCGGGGAGTGAACGACCGGACACCGATGGAGGATAGCGCGGCGTCATCGGCGGTCAGCGCCGGGCTGGTCATCCTGTTCGGCATGGTCGCGCTCAGCTATCACCTGAAGGGCGTCATCTTCATGCCGCTGTTTCTCGCGGCGGCGGCGTTCAGCAGCCGCGGCCGGCAAGGGCGATGGTGTCGCGTCGCGGCGATGACCTCGCTGATCAGCATGACGATCGTCGCCATCCCCTATTGGATCGGCCGGTTCCGCTGCCCGTCCGACCCGCTGCTGGCGACGAAACTCGGACAGGAGAATATCGCGTCGGTCATCTTCAATGCGGGGCCGATCGGCCCGAAGATCGGCAAGCTGCTCGGGGGACTCAATCCCCTCGATTATATCCTGCTGACCGTACCGAAGACGAAGAACATGTCGAACTGGCTGCCGCCTCATGTGGTCGGCCATGGCCCGGCGCTCGCCTGGACCATCCTCGTCATGATCTGCTGGGTCGCCTGCATGGTCGCGGCGATCGGCGCACTGGTCGCGATCGCGCGGCGGGGCGTGGTCGACCGGCGCAACGGCCGAAAGATCGTCCTGGCGCTGCTGATCATCTCCACCGTCATGCTGTGGAGCGTGGCCCAGATTCACAAGAATGTTTATGAAAGCTCCCTGACCGCCCCGCTGACGATCATCTCGTTCATGCTCCTGCTCAGCGCGGTGCGGGAGTCCGCCGGGCTGGACCGCCTGACGCGCATGGTGTCGAGACTGACGCTCGGCTGCGCGGCGGTGAGTGTCCTGCTGCTGATCTCCTATTATGGATCGACGCTGCTCACCATCGCCAGGCACCCCGGCTACATCGCCGACCAGAAAAGCTCGCTGTCGGCATATGGGTTTGCATCGATCCGGACCGACATACGGAACACCGGCAAGCTGTGCGGCCTGTCGAACGACGCGGGCACCAGGGGCCTGCTGATCGATGACCTGACCTATATCGCCTATATGAGCAGCTGGCGTCCGCTCCACCGGACTGGTGTCCTTTCCGACTGGAATGGCAGCATCGACGATCCCGCCGCCTATCTGCGTGCCCATGGATCGTCCGGTGCCGTCATCGGATGCCGCTATCTTCCCCCGGCCATGCTCGGCCGGGCCCGCCGGAACGGTCCCTATTGCTGTCTCGACGCCCGCTTCTAGGGCGCTGAACGCGCGAAGATCTCGATCTGCTGATTGCCGAGCGGTCTGGTCGCGCTCAACCGGTAATGGCGCTGCAGATCCGCCACCACCACGGCGCGTGTATCGATCCGTTCGCCGCGATAGGCCGGCCGCATGACGATGACGGCAGGTTTCTGCGCGAGGATCCGGTCGATCTCCGCAAGCTGATCGACCCCGACCGCGCCGGTTTCGCGCACACGTCCCAGATGGCTGGGGAAGATATAGCGGCTCAGCGCGCACCGGCCGCTGGCGGGATACAAGGCGGTCTCGCCCGAATAGACAAAGAGGCAACCCGGTCCATGCCCGATCGCATCGGCGATGGCGTCGAACTGGGCCGAGGTGCCGCGCGTGAAGAGCTTCGTCACCAGCGTCACCTGACCACCAAGGAAGGCGATCAGCAGCACAGCCAGCGCCACGCGCCGGCCATCACGATGATCGCCGAAAAAGCCGGCCGCACACACGGCGAGCGGCACCATCAGCGGCAGCGAATAATGGTCGAACCAGGCCCCGAACAGGAGCAGCCCGAGCGCCGACGCCATCAGCCAGCCGAACAGCCAGAGGCGCACCGCGGACGTTTCCGGCGTTTTCCGTCCGCCCGACTCCAATGCCAGGACCGCCCCCGCGATCAGCGGCGAGGTGATCAGCAGGATCTTCGCAAGATTGCCCAACTGCTCGAGCATCGGATCGGCCTTGCGATCGAGGATCGAGGCGAAATTGGCGTAGAACCATGCATCGCCCGCGCCGACCCGGGCGAAGGCGAGCCCTGCCGCCACGGTCGGCAGCATCGCGGTCGCGACCAGCGCCGCACCATAAGGCAGGATCGCCCAGCGCCGCCCAGCACTCCATTCGCGCCACAACAGGCACCAGCCGAAGAACATACCTTCGAAGATGACCGAATATTTGACCTGGAGGGCGAGGCCGACCAGCGCCATGGCGGCAAAGCCGCGCCGGCGCTGGGTGCGTTCATCGGCGCGGGGCAGGATCAGCCAGGCGCCGCCGATGATCAGCAGATTGTAGAAGATCGGCGCCTGGCCACCCTGCCCGTCGACGAAATTGACCCACAGCACATAGGCGAGCGCACCGCCCAGCGCGCCCCTGTTCCAGCCAGCCCGCTCGGCCAGGCGGGCGATCAGCGCAGCAGTGCCGACCAGGCTGGCCAGCGCGAGCGCCTGATAGGCCCAGATGCCCAGCGGCATGCCAAGCGCGCCCGCGGGCAGGTAAAGCAGGAACAGCCCGACCGGCTTCCTGTCCCAGATATCGACATAGGGCAAAGCGCCATGCGCCCAGGCCTGTGCCGTGACGAAATAGAATTCCTCGTCGACATGGAGGATCGGGTTGCCGAAGGTGATCATCCGGGCGACGATCGCGACAGACAGGATGATCAGCAGCCGATGACCGGGCGCGACCGGCGCCGTCAGCCGGTGCGCGGCCCTGGTGTAAAGTTCCAACATCGACTCGGCCCTTAGGAGCGAAGGACCCGGCTGTCACGGAGCCGCCATCAAGCGGGTGCAGGGGCGACGTTCAGGCAGAAGGAAATGACCATGTACCCTCGGATCGATCGCCGCTCGTTCATGCTGACCGGTTCGCTGGGGCTTGGCGCCTTGGCCATTCCCGGCTTCGCCCAGACGCCGACCGTGTCCGGCGGCCGCGGCTTCACCCATTCGGTGGCCAGCGGCGAGCCGTCGGCGGAGTCGATCCTGCTCTGGACCCGCTACGTGCCGGCGAACGGCGGCGCGGTCGAGGTGAAGGTCGAGCTGTCGGAGACCGCCGATTTCGCAAAAATGGTCGCAGGCGGCGTGCAGATCACCGGCCCGTGGCGCGATCATACGGCGAAGATCACCGTCGGCGGGCTCGCGCCGGGCCGGGTCTATCATTTCCGCTTCGTCGCGCCTGATGGCAGCTTCTCGCCCGTGGGCCGGACGAAGACGTTGCCCGAAGGCGCCACCCGCAGCTTCCGCGCGGCCATCTTCTCCTGCTCCAACCTACCCTATGGCTATTTCAACGCCTATGCCCATGCCGCGGCGCGAGACGACTTGGATCTTGCGGTTCACCTCGGCGACTATCTCTACGAATATGCCGCCGGCACCTATCCGTCGGCAAAGGATGCGGTGCCCGGCCGCAAGGTCGAGCCGGCGACCGAGATGATCCATCTCGCCGATTACCGGCTGCGCTACGCCAGCTACCGCGCCGACCCCGATCTGCAGAAGCTCCACAGCCTGGTGCCGATGATCGTCCAGTGGGACGACCATGAATCGGCGAACGACAGCTGGGAAGGCGGCGCCGAGAATCATCAGCCGGACGAAGGCGACTGGAATGCCCGGCGCGCCGCCTCGATCCAGGTATTCCGCGAATGGATGCCGGTCTCCGACGAGCCGTGGAAGGCCTATGACATCGGCACGCTGGCGACCCTGTTCCGCACCGAGACCCGCCTGCTCGCGCGCACCGAACAGCCTGACATCGCCCCCCTGTTCAAGCAGGCCGACCCGATGGCCGCGCTGAAGGCGTTCCGCGACGGCGCTTGGCAGGATCCGGGCGCGACGATGATGGGATCGCAGCAGGAGGATTGGCTGGCGCATGCCATGCGCGCCTCGGTCAAGGCCGGGCAGCGCTGGCAGGTCGTCGGCTTCGGCACGATCATGGGCCAGACGGTGATGCCCACCGCCGCGGCAAGCTGGCTCGCGCCCGATGCCGATGCGCGGTCAAAGGGCTATATCACCGCCGGCATCGCCGCGGCGCAAAACGGCCTGCCGTTCAACTTCGACAATTGGGGCGGCTATCCGGCGGCCCGCGCCCGCTTCCTCAAATCGTCGCAGGCGCTGGGCGCGAACCTGGTGGTCATCTCGGGCGACAGCCACAATGCCTGGGCCTATGATCTGGCGCAGGACGGCAAGCCGGCCGGCGTCGAATTCGCCGGCCATGCCGTCACCTCCTCCGGCTATGAAGCCGGCCTCGGCGTCGACCCGAAGATCGTCGCGGCAGGGCTGGTCGCCGCCAATCCCGAGCTGAAATGGTGCGACACCAGCCGACGCGGCTATATGGCGATGACGATCACGCCCGATCGGGTGAGCAACGACTGGATCATGGTCGACACCGTCAAGACGCCATCGGCCAAGGGCAGCATCGGCCACACCGCCAGCATCGCGCGCGGCCGCAATATGATGGGCTGAGGCCCTGCCGTCCGCTTGACTCGCCCCGTGATTTGCCGTGCTGGCGGATCGAGGGGAGCGGAGCGCTGGAAGCACAGGGCCAAGGGAGCGGGGCAACCGCCTATCGGCGCGAGATCGACGGGCTGCGCGCGATCGCGGTGCTGGCGGTGGTGCTGTTCCATGCGCGCATCCGCGGCTTTCCCGGCGGGTTCGTCGGGGTCGATATCTTCCTGGTCATCTCCGGCTATCTCATCACGCAATTGATCCTGCGCGAGAGCGCGGCCGGCACCTTCACCCTGATCGGTTTCTACGAACGCCGGGTGCGGCGGATCCTGCCCGCCCTGCTGGCGATGCTCGCCGCGTCGGGCATCGCCGGCTGGATCCTGCTGCCCGCCGATTTCAGCGATTTCGGCCGGAGCCTCGCGGCGATCGCGCTGTTCGGGTCGAACCTGCTGTTCTGGGGATGGGAGGGATATTTCAGCCTGACCACCGAGGCGACCCCGCTGCTCCACACCTGGTCGCTGGCGGTGGAAGAGCAATTCTACATCCTGTTCCCCGCGCTGCTCCTCCTGGTGCGGCGCAGGCCCATGCTGCTGCGTGCCACGCTTGTCGTCGCCGGCCTTGCCTCCTTCGCGTACAGCATCTGGGCAGTGCGGGCCGATCCCGGCGGCGCCTTCTATTCGCCGCTGTCGCGCGCCTGGGAATTCATCGCCGGCGCACTGCTCGCCGCCGGACTATTGCCGCCGCCGCCCGGGCGCTGGATGGGCGATATGGCGGCATTGCTCGGGCTCGCGGCGATCGGCCATGCCGTCTGGAACCTGTCGGAACATGCGAGCTTTCCCGGGGTGAATGCGGTCGAGCCGGTGATGGCCGCCGCCGCGATCCTGTACGGCACCCAGGCGCCGGGCTCGCATATCGCACGCCTGCTCGGCGCGAGGCCACTCGTCGCGATCGGGTTGATCTCCTATTCGCTCTATCTCTGGCACTGGCCGCTGATCGTGTTCGGCAATTATTACCTGCTCGGGCCGTACCGTTATGTCCGGCTGGCGATGGTGCTGCTTGCCTTTCCCCTCGCCTGGCTGTCCTGGCGCTATATCGAGCTCCCCTTTCGCAAACCCCGGCTGCTGCTGTCGCGGCGGCAGCTATTCCTGGGCGCGCTTGCCGGAAGCGGCGCGCTCGCGCTCTACGGCGCCGGCATTGCCCTGGCGAACGGCCTGCCCTGGCGGTTCGACGCGGCCGTGCAGCGGCTGAACGAGCGCGGCCCCGAACCCGATTATGGCTGTGCCGGCCGGCCGATCGACACGATCCGCACCGACACGGCCTGCCGCATCGGCAGCACCAGGAGGAAGGCGGACTTCGTGCTGTGGGGCGATTCGCATGCGGCGGTGTATCTTCCAGCACTCGACATGCTTGCCCATCGCCATGGCGTGGCCGGGTACGATCTGACTTCGCTCGGCTGCCCGCCGCTGCTGCCGATCAGGGCGCATGAGGAAAAACCCAACCAGTGGATGTTCCGCGCAGCCCGGAAGCAGGAATGCGCAGCGCGCAACGCCGCGGTGATGCGCTTCCTTGCCGAGGAACGGCCCCGGATCGTGCTGCTGGCGGCGCATTGGAGCGTCTATGGCAGCGGCAGAAACCCCGATGCTGAAACACCGGGCGGCGACCGGATCGCCTTCGAACGGGGCGTGCGGCAATTGCGCGCGCTCGGCATCGCCGTGCGGGTAGTGGAGGACGTCCCGGACGCGCCCTTTGCCGAACCGCGCCGGCTGGCCAAGGCACAGTTGCTGGGCGTGATGCACCGGATCGAACCGCTTCGCGCCGACCATCTTCGCCGGGACGCTGCGTTTCGCGCCATCGCGTTGGATCTCGAACGGCGCGGGCTGATCGGCGTGATCGACCCGTCACGCCTGTTGTGCGGACCGCAGACCTGCAAGGTCACCGATGCCGGCTATCCGCTCTATTTCGACGGCAATCACCTGAGCGCGCGTGGTGCGCGCTTCGTGGCGCCGGTGTTCGAACCGATGTTCGCGCAGAGGCGCAGAGGCGCGGAGACGACAGCGCATTCGGCTAACGCGCAATCTCACACTGCGCGCAATCAGGACTGATCGCCCGCGATCTTCTGCGGGTGGATCGTCTCACCGCGCCTGAGCATGTCGACAAAGGTCGCGATCTTTCGCCGGCGGCCCTCCTCGGTCTTCATATTATGGGTGCGGAAGGCCAGCGCGAAGCGGTTCTGCGCCGTCAGCCTGCCGAGCATCGCCTTCGCCTCCGGGTCGGCATCGATCGCTGCCTGCAGATCGTCCGGAATCCGCATGTCCTTGCCGCTGCCATAGGCGCGCTGCCACCGGCCATCGGCCTTGGCCGCCTCGACCTGGACCAGTCCGTGATCGGTCATCCGGCCCTCGTCGATCAGGCGCGCGACATTGTCGACGTTGATCTTGCTCCAGATGCTCTTGCGGCCACGCGGCGTATAGCGTTGCAGATAGCTCTTGTCGTCGAAGCTCTTGCGGATGGCGTCGATCCATCCCCAGCAGAGCACGACGTCGATCGCTTCCTTCGGCGTGATCGAGGGACGGCCCGATCCGACCTTGTGGAGCTTGATCCAGACCTCGTCCGCAACATCATGATGCTTGCCAAGCCACGCGTAAAAGGCCTCGCCATCCTCGAAGCTGTGGACCTTGGCGGGATCGACGATGACCTGGGGCATGGATGACGTCCTCGGCGTGGAGCATGTCTGGCTATACGGCCCGACGCCCCGGCTCAAGGAACGGCGATCCGCCGCGACCTTACTCGATCGCCCGCGCCAGCTCGCGGTTCAGCCAGAGCGCCACCAGCGTGCCGATCGCGCCGGAGAGCAGATAGACGCCGGCCGACAACAGGCCGAAATGGCTCGACAGGAACAGCGCGACCCAGGGCGCGAAGCCGGCGCCGAACAGCCAGGCGAGATCCGACGTCAACGCCGATCCTGTATAGCGGTGGCGCGGCTGGAAGCTCGGCGACAGGGCGCCTGACGACTGGCCGAACGAAAAGCCCAGCAGGATGAAGCCGAGCAGCATGAAGATGATCTCTCCGCCCTCCCCGGCATCCAGCAACTGGGGCGCGAAGCCGCTGAACGCGGCGATGGCCGCGGCCGAGAAGCCGAGCACGGTCCGGCGCCCGACACGATCGGCGACATAGCCCGACAAGATCATCGATCCGATGCCGAGCGCTGCTGCCACCGCCTCGATCGCCAGGAACCGCACCGGACTCTCACGCGTGAAGAGGAACACCCAGGACAGCGGAAACACCGTGACCATGTGGAACATCGCGAAGCTGGCGAGCGGCGCAAAGGCGCCCATCGCGATCGTGCGCCATTGCGAGCGAACGGTTTCGGTGATCGGCGCCGGCTCGAGCTCACGGCTTTCGAACAGCGTGGCATATTCGGGCGTCACGACGATGCGCAGCCGCGCGAACAGCGCCACGACGTTGATCGCAAACGCGACGAAGAAGGGATAGCGCCAGCCCCAGCTCAAGAAATCCTCAGCCGGCAAGGCAGCGATGAGGAACGTGAACAACAGGCTGGCGACGATGAGGCCGAGCGGCGCGCCGAGCTGCGGCAGCATCGCATACCAGCCGCGCCGGCCATCCGGTGCGTGAAGCGCGAGCAGCGAGGCGAGCCCGTCCCAGGACCCGCCGAGCGCGACGCCCTGGCCCATGCGGAACAGGCCGAGCAGCAGCGCCGAGCCAATGCCGATCGTCTCATAGCCCGGCAGGAAAGCGATGGCGGCAGTCGACCCGCCGAGCAAGAACAGCGCCGTGGTCAACTTGGCGCCGCGGCCATAGGTGCGGTCGATGGCGGTGAAGATGACCGTGCCTACCGGCCGGGCCATGAAGGCGAGCGCGAACAGCCCGAAGGAATAGAGTGTGCCGGTCAGCGGATCGGCGAACGGGAAGACCAGTTTCGGGAAGACGAGCACCGAGGCGATCGCATAGACGAAGAAATCGAAGAATTCCGAGGTGCGGCCGATCACCACGCCGATGGCGATCTCGCCCGGGGCGACCTTATGGCCACCCTCGTGCAGCGAGCGGGCGTCGCGTTCGGCATTGGTCTGCGCGGTCATCTCGTCGGCTCCCGGAGCCTTGCGGACTCCCTTTCACACATCACTGGCCCGCCATGTGCGAGCATAGGGCCGTCCCTGCGCGTGGATCAACGCCGTGGGGATTGGACAAAATGTCCTATGTGCGGTGCAGCATAGCGGGCGTAGCCGGCCCGCATGTTCCAGATCGTCCACGACGCGCGGCGGATGCTGCGCCGAGTCCCGCTCCTTGCCCTGCCATTGCTTGGCGGCTGCAACATGGTCGTGCTCAACCCGGCGGGCGACGTCGCCCGCCAGCAGGGCAATCTGGTGATGATCTCCACCGGCCTGATGCTGCTGATCATCGTGCCGGTGCTGATCCTGACCTGCCTGTTCGCCTGGCGGTATCGCGCAGCGAACGACAGCGCGCGCTATGAGCCCGACTGGGACCATTCGACTCAGCTCGAGCTGGTGATCTGGGCGGCGCCGCTGCTCATCATCATCTGCCTGGGCGCGCTGACTTGGGTCGGCACGCACCTGCTCGATCCCTATCGCCCGCTGGCGCGTACCGCACCGAACCGGCCGGTGCAGGCGACCGCGAAGCCGCTCGACGTGAACGTGGTCGCGCTCGACTGGAAATGGCTGTTCATCTACCCCGAATATGGCATCGCGACGGTCAACGAACTGGCTGCGCCGGCCGACCGGCCGATCCGCTTCCGGATCTCCTCGTCCTCGGTGATGAACTCCTTCTACATCCCGGCGCTCGCCGGGCAGATCTATGCGATGCCGGGCATGGAGACGCGGCTGCACGCGGTGTTCAACCGCCCCGGTTCCTATGAGGGCTTTTCCGCCAACTACAGCGGCGCCGGCTTTTCAGGCATGCGCTTCCGCGCGAAGAGCATGACCGAGGCCGATTTCGCGACCTGGGTGAAGCRCACACGCGACGGCGGCGGTGCGCTCGACCGGGCCGCCTATCTTCAGCTCGAACGCCCGAGCGAGAATGTGCCGGTGCAGCGCTTCGCCGCGGTCGATGCCGACCTGTTCGACTCGATCGTCAATCTCTGCGTCGAGCCGGGCAAGATGTGCATGCACGACATGATGGCGATCGATGCGCGGGGGGGCATGGGTCTGGCCGGGACCTATAACGTCCGGCAGCTCAGCTATGATAAATTCTCCGGGCGCGGCACCGTGGCGCAAAGCGGGCGGATGATGGTCGGCGCAACCTGCGCGCCGCGACCCGCCATGGCGATGGCGGCGCAGCCCGAGCTTCCCAAAAAGCCTGCCAGCCTCGCCCCGCTGATGGGCGCCGGCCTCAGCCGGCCCAGCCAAAAGCCCTTCCCGTTCGTCACCGCGGCGGCGGATCAGCCGCCCGCACGTCCCAGATCCTGAAAGCCAGCTCCGCATGTCACCGCATCCCGCCCCCGCGCTGAGCCCGATCTTCGGCCGGCTCTCGCTCGACGCCCTGCCGCTGCACGAACCGATCGTCGTCGCCACCTTCATCGGCGTGGTGATCGGCGGTCTCGCCGTGCTCGGGCTCATCACCAAATACCGCCTCTGGGGCTGGCTGTGGAAGGAGTGGTTCACCAGCGTCGACCACAAGAAGATCGGCATCATGTACATGGTGCTCGGCATCGTCATGCTGCTGCGCGGCTTTGCCGATGCCATCATGATGCGCCTGCAACAGGCAATGGCCTTCAACGGATCCGAGGGCTATCTCAACGCCCATCACTACGACCAGATCTTCACCGCCCACGGCGTGATCATGATCTTCTTCGTGGCGATGCCGCTGGTGACCGGCATCATGAACTATGTCGTGCCGCTTCAGATCGGCGCGCGCGACGTGTCCTTCCCCTTCCTCAACAATTTCAGCTTCTGGATGACGGCGTCGGGGGCGGTGCTGGTGATGGCGTCGCTGTTCGTCGGCGAGTTCGCGCAGACCGGCTGGCTCGCCTATCCGCCGCTTTCGGGCATCGCCTATAGTCCGGCGAGCGGGGTGGATTATTATATCTGGGCGCTACAGATCGCCGGTATCGGGACGACCCTGTCGGGCATCAACCTGATCGTTACCATCCTGAAGATGCGCGCGCCCGGCATGACCCTGATGAAGATGCCGGTGTTCACCTGGACGTCGCTGTGCACCAACGTGCTGATCGTCGCGTCCTTCCCGGTGCTGACCGCCGTGCTCGTGCTGCTCAGCCTCGACCGCTATGTCGGCACCAACTTCTTCACGAACGATTTCGGTGGCAGCCCGATGATGTACGTGAACCTGATCTGGATCTGGGGTCACCCGGAAGTCTATATCCTGATCCTGCCGCTATTCGGCGTTTTCTCGGAAGTCACCTCGACCTTTTCCGGCAAGAAGCTCTTCGGCTACACCTCGATGGTCTATGCGACGGTGGTCATCACCATCCTGTCGTACCTGGTCTGGCTGCACCATTTCTTCACCATGGGGTCGGGCGCCAGCGTCAACAGCTTCTTCGGCATCACGACGATGGTGATCTCCATCCCGACGGGGGCCAAGCTTTTCAACTGGCTGTTCACCATGTACCGCGGCAGGATCCGGTTCGACCTGCCGATGATGTGGACGGTCGCCTTCATGCTGACCTTCGTGGTGGGTGGCATGACCGGCGTGCTGCTCGCGGTGCCGCCGGCCGATTTCGTGCTGCACAATTCGCTGTTCCTGATCGCGCATTTCCACAATGTGATCATCGGCGGCGTGCTGTTCGGCCTGTTCGCCGCGATCAACTATTGGTGGCCCAAGGCATTCGGCTTCAAGCTCGACGTCTTCTGGGGCAAGATCAGCTTCTGGTGCTGGGTGGTCGGCTTCTGGCTCGCCTTCATGCCGCTCTACATCCTGGGGCTGATGGGCGTGACCCGGCGGATGCGCGTGTTCGACGATCCGAGCCTGCAGATCTGGTTCGTCATCGCCGCCATCGGCGCCGGCGTCATCGCGCTGGGCATCGCCGCGATGCTCGTCCAGTTCGCCGTGAGCATCCGCAAGCGCGAGCAGCTTGCGGATACGACCGGCGATCCATGGAACGGCCGGACGCTCGAATGGGCGACCTCCTCGCCGCCGCCCGAGTATAATTTCGCCTTCACGCCGGTGATCCATTCGCTCGATGCCTGGTACGGCATGAAGTCCGCCAATGCCGAGCGCCCCGTCGACGGCTTCCGCCCGATCCATATGCCGCGCAACACCGGGACCGGCGTGATCCTGGCCGGCCTCAGCCTGGTCACCGGCTTCGGGCTCATCTGGTACATGTGGTGGCTGGCGGTGCTGGGCTTTGCCTGCATCCTGGTCGTCGCGATCGGCCATACGTTCAACTACAAGCGGGATTTCCACATCCCGGCCGAGACGGTGGCCGCGACCGAGGCGGCACGCACGCTCCAGCTCGCATCGGCCGGGCTTGCAGGGGGGGCGGGAGCATGACGATGCAGACCGCACCCATGGCCGATGTGCCGCTGCGCTTCTACGAACTGGACGAGCACGACCATCCCGAAGGCCACAGCACGATGCTCGGCTTCTGGATCTACCTGATGAGCGACTGCCTCATCTTCGCGATCCTGTTCGCCTGCTATGCCGTGCTCGGTGGCAATCTCGCCGCCGGGCCGGGGCCGAAGGACCTGTTCGAGCTGCCGCTCGTCGCGCTCAACACCGCGATGCTGCTCTTCTCGTCGATCACTTATGGCTTTGCGATGCTCGCCATGCAGCGTCAGGCAAAGGGGCAGATGCTCGCCTGGCTCGCCATCACCGGCCTGTTCGGCGCTGCGTTCCTGGGCATCGAGCTCTACGAATTCTCGAACCTGATCCACGAAGGCGCGACGCCGCAGCGCAGCGCCTTCCTCTCCGCCTTTTTCACGCTGGTCGGCACGCATGGCCTGCACGTCACCTTCGGCCTTGTCTGGCTGGTGACGCTGATGGTGCAGGTCTCGCGCCACGGCCTGATTGTCGCCAATCAGCGGCGGCTGATGTGCCTCAGCCTGTTCTGGCACTTTCTCGACGTCATCTGGATCGGCGTCTTCACCTTCGTCTATCTGCTGGGAATGCTGCGATGAGCCAGGACATGCATCATGCCGAGGGCGCCCAGCACGGGTCGTTGCGCGATTATGTCATCGGCTTCGGCCTGTCGGTCGTGCTCACCGCCATCCCGTTCTGGCTGGTGATGACGCGCCCGTTCTCCGGCGGCGTGATCGCCGCGCTGGTGGTCGGATTCGCCGCGGTACAGATGATCGTCCATATGATCTATTTCCTGCACATGAACGGCAAGGCGGAGGGCGGCTGGACGATGACCGCGCTTGCCTTCACGATCATCGTGATCGTCATCATGCTGAGCGGATCGATCTGGGTCATGTATCATCTGAACACCAATATGATGCCGATGCCGCAAGACATGAGACAGATGCCTTGAATCTGCCTGCCCGCCCTGCTGCGCGCGGCGTGGTGCGGTCCATCGCACCCGTCGCCGCGCTGGCAATGGCGGTGCTCTTCATCGCGCTCGGCATATGGCAGGTCGAGCGGCGCGCCTGGAAACATGCGCTGATCGCCGCGGTCGATGCCCGGGTAAATGCCGCCCCCGTCGCGCCACCCGGCCCGGCGGAGTGGCCGTCGATTACGCGCGAACAGGACGCCTATCGGCGCGTCGCGGCGACGGGGCAATTCCTGCAGAGCCGCGATACGCTGGTACGCGCGACGACCGATCTGGGCGCCGGCTATTGGGTGCTGACGCCGTTCCAGACGACCGGCTCGACCATCCTGGTCAATCGGGGCTTCGTGCCACCAGAACGGCGCAATTCGGTACCCCCGGCGCGGGCGGGGAACGTGACGGTCAGCGGATTGCTGCGCATCAGCGAACCCGGCGGCGGCTTCCTGCGCAGCAACGATCCGGCCGCCGGCCGCTGGTATTCGCGCGACGTCGCCGCCATTGCCGACAGCCAGCATCTGCGTCGCACCGCGCCCTATTTCATCGACGCCGACGCCACCATGAATGCTCCCGGCGCACCGGTAGGCGGCCTGACGGTCATCAGCTTTCCCGACAATCATCTCGGCTATGCGCTGACCTGGTTCGCACTGGCGGCACTCTCGCTTTGGGGCGGTTGGCGGATGCTGCGCGAGCGCCGATACACGGCTGGAGCCCCGGCGTGACGGAATCGGTCCATCTGCCTCCGATGCCCCGGCCCGAGGCGGATGCCGGGCGGCGCAACATGCTGCTGCTCATCCAGCTCCGCTGGATCGCGGTGGGCGGGCAGCTCGTCACCATCGCCGTCGTCAACTGGCTGATGAACATCCCGCTGCCCCTCGCCCAGCTGCTCATCACGCCGGTGGTGCTCGCGGGGATCAACGCCGCGAGCCTGCTCCTGCTGCGCCGCAGATGGGCCGTGACCAATGCCGAGCTGACCGCGGCGCTATTGCTCGACGTCGCCGCGCTTGCCTGGCAGCTTTACCATAGCGGCGGCCTCACCAACCCCTTCGCCTCGCTCTTCCTGCTCCAGGTGGTGATCGGCGCGATCCTGCTGAAGCCGGCCTCCTCCTGGGGCGTCGCGCTTGCCACAGTTGTCGCGCTTGGGGTGCTGGGCACCGATCCGATGCCGCTGGCTCTGCCCCAGCCTTATCGCGACGATCCGCTGGCGCTCTACCTGAAAGGCAGCCTGATCTGCTTCGGCCTGATCGCGATCCTGCTGGTCGCGTTCGTCACCCGGATCAGCCGCAACCTGCGCGAAAGCGACGCGGCGCTAGCGGACATCAGGCAGCGCGCCGCCGAGGAGGACCATATCGTCCGCATGGGCCTGCTCGCCTCGGGCGCCGCCCATGAGCTCGGCACCCCCCTGTCGTCGCTCTCGGTCCTGCTCGGCGACTGGAAGAAATTGCCCCGCCTCTCCGACGACCTCGAACTGCAGGACGATCTGGAGGATATGGAGGCGGCGGTCGGGCGGTGCAAGGCGATCGTCAGCGGCATCCTGATGTCGGCCGGCGAAGCGCGCGGCGTGGCGCCCGAGGTCACCACCATGCGCGATTTCCTAGACGATATCGTCGGCGAATGGCGGTCGAGCCGGCTCACCGGCACGATCGATTATGCCGACCGGTTCGGCGAGGATCTGCCGATCGTGTCCGACCCGGCGTTGCGCCAGGTCATCGGCAACATCATCGACAATGCGGCCGAAGTGTCGCCGGCCTGGATCGGCATTACCGCATGGCGCGAGCGCGACGCGCTTGTCCTCGAGGTTGCCGACCGCGGTCAGGGTTTTTCGCCGGAGATGCTTGCCTCGTTCGGCCAGCCCTATCGGTCGACCAAGGGACGGCCCGGCGGCGGGCTCGGCCTGTTCCTGCTGGTCAATGTCCTGCGCAAGCTGGGCGGCGAGGCATCGGCGTCCAACCGCTTCGAGGGCGGCGCCTGCGTCCGCCTGGTTCTGCCTCTCGCCACGCTTCGTTATGATGGGGGTATGAGGCAATGAGCGGTGATCGCCTGCTCGTGATCGTCGAGGACGACACGGCCTTCGCCCGCACGCTGAAACGTTCGTTCGAGCGGCGTGACTATACCGTGATCGTGGCGAGCAGCCATGACGAACTGATGCTTTTGCTGAAAGAGAACCGCCCCGGCTTCGCAGTGGTCGACCTGAAACTCGGCGGCGCCTCCGGCCTTGCCTGTGTTCAGACGCTGCGCCAGCAGGATGCGGATATGCGCATCGTGGTGCTGACCGGCTTCGCCAGCATCGCCACCGCGGTCGAGGCGATCAAGCTTGGCGCGTCCTATTATCTCGCCAAGCCGTCCAACACCGACGACATCGAAGCCGCCTTCGCCCGGGAGGACGGCGATGCGGAGGCGCCGGTCGATGGCCGCCAGTCGTCGATCAAGACGGTGGAATGGGAACATATTCACCGCACACTGGTCGAGACCGACTTCAACATCTCCGAATCCGCCCGCCGGCTTGGCATGCATCGCCGCACGCTCGCGCGGAAGCTGGAGAAGCGGCAGCTGCGGTAGGGGTTTCCTGCCTTTCGTATGATGGCCGCGGCGTCACGGTGCGCTATGCGGGATCGCACGGCGCTTCCTTCAGCGCCGGCCAGTCGAGGAGACCGTCTCTTGTCCGATACCGACCCTGCCCGCACCGACCTCGATGAGCGCATCGCCGTCATCGAGGACAATCTGCGCGACCTTCTCGAACAGGGCGCGGCCTATTCGGGTGCCGGCGACGAAGAACGGTCCGCGGATCGCATTGCCGAGTTCGAGCAGCAGCTCGAGGCTCTCAAGAAGCAGCGCGACGCGCTATCCTGACCGTCAGGCGAATTCCGGAAAGAGCCGCTCGATCTCACCCCTGAGATCGGGCGAGCCCGGCAGCAGGCCATAATGGTCGAGCAGTCGCTTCACCATGGCCGCCTTATGAGGCCCGATGCCGGCAATGCTCTCAAGTCCCGCGCCGGCCGGATCGGACAGTCCGTCCGCGATATCGCCGAGCGTCAGGTGTCCCGACGCCATCAATGTCCGGCGAAGCCCCTTCGGCAGAACGGAGCGACTGACCGGAAGGTCCCGATCGGTCGCATTCGATTCCGTCGACCGGAGCCGCGTCGCGGCCCCTTTCTCGCGGCTGAGCGCCCGGCGTATCAAGCCGACCTGCCCCGCGCTCAGCCCAAGCTGGCGACGTATTTGCCGATAGGAGGCACCGGACGCGCGCAGGGATCGCGCCTCTTCCAGGTTCAATGCAGCCTGTTCCGAACGGGTCAGCATCGATGATCCAATTCGCTATTCTGTCGCGGCGTCCGCCGGGTTGCCGACGAAGAGATGCCAGCGGCCTCACGAAATTTTGGAGTAAGGGGCCCCTGCGATCGGGCACCCCTGGCGGAGACGGAGGGATTCGAACCCTCGGTACGAGTAAACCCCGTACGGCGGTTTAGCAAACCGCTGGTTTCAGCCACTCACCCACGTCTCCGGCTTGGCGGCGAAGCGCGGCTATAGCGAGGGGTTCGCGTGCAATCAACCGGCCTCTCGCATGCCGTCCGACGCGAATTCGACTCGGGTTGTCGCTCGGTTCATTGTGGGGCAAGCCGCATGGGAGCAAGACTGGCCCATTACGCGCCGGGGGAGTGATACACGATGCGCAAGGCCCTACATATCCTGTTGCTGGTGGCGACTGCCATCGGCGTTGGCCCAGCGCCCTCGATCGCCCAGGTGAGAACGATCGATCCCAATCAGGCGATCGACAACGACCTGCAGCGCGGGCAGACTCCACCGCCGCCGGCGCCCGAGCGGGACACCGCCGTGTCGTCCGACTCCCAGCCGCGTTATAACGATGCGCCGGCCGCAACGGGATCGCAGCAATATCCGCCCTATGATCCGAGCCGCCCCAATGAGCCGGCCGGCGGGACTCAGCCGCAGCAACCAGCCCAGGCCGGTGGCGGCACGGCCCAGGCCGATGCCAATGCCGACGCGGCACAGGGCACGACGTTCAAGCGCGAGGAACTGCTCAGCGCCGCCGAGGGCACGTTCGGCAAGGGCGCATCCGGCCTGGCCGGCATCCTCGAGCGCACGCTCAAGGAACAGGGCGAGCCCAACGCCTATATCTCCGGCCGCGAGGCATCCGGCGCAGTCGTGGTCGGGCTGCGCTATGGCAGCGGCACGATGTTCCACAAGATCGAGGGGCAGATGCCGGTCTATTGGACCGGCCCGTCGGTCGGCTTCGACCTGGGCGGCGATGCCAACAAGGTGTTCGTGCTGGTGTACAACCTCCATGATTCGGAGGAGCTCTACAAACGCTTCCCGGCGGGCGAGGGCCGGCTCTATTTCGTCGGCGGTTTCGCGGCGAGCTATCTGCGTCGCGGCGACATCGTGCTGATCCCGATCCGCCTTGGCGTCGGCTGGCGGCAGGGCGTGAACGTCGGTTATATGAAGTTCAGCCACAAGTCGAAATGGCTGCCCTTCTGATCGCCCGCCCGGTGCGTTCGCGGATCGTGAAGTAAGCGGTCACCACTATAGGCGCGCGGCCCTCACATCGGGCGCCGCGCTCCCTAGCCGGCTAGGCCGGCGGTGTCGCGGACAGCGGCCGGGACACCACCCTTCCCGGCCTTCAGCCGAATTCGACCGCCTCGAACCGGATCGGCTCGCCCTGCGCCGTATCGGCCAGCGCTGCGTCCCACATCACGCGGCGGCCGCGCACGATCGTGCCGATCGGCTTGCCGGTCAGCGTCATGCCGGTGAAGGGCGACCAGCCGCTGCGCGAGGCAAGCCAGCTCTCCTCGATCGTCCAGCGCGCCTTGAGGTCGACGATCGAGAAATCGGCATCATAACCGATCGCGATCCGGCCCTTGCCGACGATGCCGAACACCCGCTGCGGCCCCGAGCTGGTCAGGTCGATCACGCGGGCGAGCGTGGTACGCCCTTCCGCTACATGGTTGAGCATCAGCGGCAGCATGGTCTGCACGCCGGGCATGCCGCTGGGGCTGTCGGGATAGGTCTTCGCCTTCTCCTCCAGCGTGTGCGGCGCATGGTCCGACCCCAGGATGTCGGGCACACCCTGTTGAAGCCAGTGCCACAGCCCGTCGCGGTGCGCGCCGGAGCGGATCGGCGGGTTCATCTGCGCCAGGGTGCCGAGCCGGGGATAGGCCTCCTCGCCGGCCAGCGTCAGATGCTGCGGCGTCACCTCGCAGGTCGCGATGTCCTTGTGCTGGCCGAGCAATTCCAGCTCGGCCGGCGTGGTCACGTGCAGCACATGGATGCGGCGTCCCGCAGCGCGCGCCAGTTTCAGGATCCGCTTCGTCGCCAGCAAGGCGCTCTCGTCGTCGCGCCAGACCGGATGGGAGGAAGGGTCGCCCGACACGCGCTCGCCGGCGCGCGCGTTCATCCGCGCTTCGTCCTCGGCATGGATCGCAACGCGGCGATGGCCCGAGGCGAGCACCTCGGCGAGCGACGAATCCTCCGCCACGAGCAGGTCGCCGGTCGATGCGCCCATGAAAATCTTCACGCCCGCCGTGCCCGGCAGCCGCTCGAGCTCGGCCAGTGCCGCGGCATTGTGGTTGGTCGCACCGACATAAAAGGCATGGTCGCACCACATGCGGTGATGCGCGCGCGTCAGCTTGTCCTGGATCGCCTCGGCGCTGTCGGTGTTGGGCTTGGTGTTGGGCATCTCGAACACCGCAGTCACCCCGCCGAGCACGGCGGCGCGGCTGCCGCTTTCGAGATCCTCCTTGTGGACGAGCCCCGGCTCACGGAAATGGACCTGGGTGTCGATCACCCCGGGCAGGATATCCAGCCCGGTGCAGTCGATCGTCTCGCCCGCATCGCCTGCCCCGCCGATCGAAACGATCCGGCCACCGCGCACACCGATATCGGCCTGGATCGGCCCGGCCGGAGTGTGGACGGTGCCGCCCGTCAGTTTCAGATCATAGGTTGCCGTCACGATCGCCTCCAGCCCTTCCGCTTGCACGGCCGACCTCCTACCTGTTCGCCATGAGCGAAACCACCCCGCATGCCACGATGCTCGCCGATCGCGCGCTGATCCGAATCGCCGGCGACGATGTCCGCGGATTCCTGCAGGGGCTGGTGACTCAGGACGTCTCGACGCTCGATGCGTCGGCGCCGCGCTGGTCGGGTCTGCTGACGCCCCAGGGCAAGGCGTTGTTCGATTTCCTGCTCTGGGCTGACGGCGACGCGGTCCTGGTCGATTGCGAGGCGGGGGCCGCCGAGGCGCTCGCGCGGCGCCTGACGATCTACCGCCTGCGCCGCCCGGTCACGATCGAGCGCGTCGAGGGTGCGGTGCATTGGTCGCTGGATGACGCGAAGGGCACGCCCGATCCGCGCCTCCCCGAACTCGGCCGCCGCTGGCTCGGCGAGCCGGGAGAGGCAGCGACCGGTTGGGTGGCGCATCGCCTGTCGCTCGGTGTCACCGAGGGCCTGGAGGAACTCGGCTCGGACAAGACGCTCTGGCTGGAGGCCAATGCGCGCGAGCTGAACGGCGTCAGCTTCACCAAGGGCTGCTATGTCGGGCAGGAGAACACCGCGCGTATGCACCACCGCGCCAAGGTCAATCGCCGCCTGGTGGTCGCGCAGATCGCCGGGCCCGGCGACCGTACCCGGGCGACCTATCCGGATCTCGGGCTGATGGTCGAGCTCCGCCGGGTCGAAGCGCTGGACGACGCAATCACGCCGCCCTGGCTCCAGGCCGCCCTGACGGCCGCCTGACAGTCAGCAGCCCGACGCTCAGCGGCCGATCGAGCTGTAGGCGAAGCCTGCCTTCTCGACTTCGGGCGCGCGGTACACGTTGCGCAGGTCGACCATCACCTTGCCATTCATCGTGTTGGCGAGGCGGCTCAGGTCGAGCGCGCGATAAATGTCCCACTCGGTCACGATCACGACCGCGTCGGCGCCCTGGGCAGCCTCATAGGCGTCCCCGCAATAGGTGACGGCAGGCATCATCGCCTTCGCGATCTCCATGCCTTCGGGGTCGTGGGCCCGCACGCTTGCGCCGGCATCGAGCAGGCTCTGCACGATCGCCAGGCTCGGCGCGTCGCGCATGTCGTCGGTGTTGGGCTTGAAGGTCAGGCCGAGGATCGCGACCGTCTTGCCCTTGCCGTCGCCGCCCAGCGCCTTGATCACCTTCCGGCCCATCGCGCGCTTGCGGTTGTCGTTGACCTGCACCACCGCCTCGACGATGCGCACCGGCGTCTCATAGTCTTCTGATGTCTTGAGCAGCGCCAGCGTGTCCTTGGGGAAGCAGGACCCGCCATAACCCGGGCCGGCATGCAGGAACTTGGAACCGATACGGTTGTCCAGGCCGATCCCACGCGACACGTCCTGCACGTTCGCGCCGACCGCCTCGCACAGATCGGCGATCTCGTTGATGAAGGTAATCTTGGTCGCGAGGAACGCGTTGGCCGCATATTTGATCAGTTCCGAGGTGCGGCGGCCGGTGAACAGGATCGGGCTCTCGTTGAGATAGAGCGGGCGATAGATGTCGCGCATCACCTGCTGGGCGCGGGCATCCTCGGTGCCGACGACGATCCGGTCGGGACGCTTGAAGTCGCCGATCGCAGCGCCCTCGCGCAGGAATTCGGGGTTGGAGACGACGGCGATCTCGAAGTCGCCGGCCACTTCCTTCATGATCTCCTCGACCTTGTCGCCGGTGCCGACGGGCACGGTGGACTTGGTGACGATCACGATCGGCCCGTCGATCGCCGCGGCGATCTCGCGCGAGGCTTCGAAGACATAAGTCAGGTCGGCATGGCCGTCGCCACGCCGCGACGGGGTGCCGACCGCGATGAACACCGCGTCGGCGCCCGACACCGCGGACTTGAGGTCGGTGGTGAAGCTCAGCCGCCCGGCCGCGACGTTGGTCGCCACCAGGGTGTCGAGACCCGGCTCGAAGATCGGCATCTTGCCGGCCTCGAGCGCCGCGATCTTGCTCGCGTCCTTGTCGACGCAGATCACCTCATGACCGAAATCCGAGAAGCAGGCGCCCGATACAAGACCAACATAGCCCGAGCCGATCATCGTTATCCGCATGCCTGATACCCTGTTTCATATGTGGATGGCGCCGCTTCCGGCCCGCATTGCTCTAGCTGAACAAAGGCCGATTGCCAGCCCTGCTCTTCGCGCCCGCAGCACAAAACCGGCTGGCGCAAGAAAGTCCGTGCCGACGACGTGCCCGATACAGACAAGATCCGCCATGCCCAATGGTCTCGCAGCGAATCACCGGTCGATTCACTGCATGGATTTATGCCGTACAAACGAAAAGGGAGACCGGCGATGCCGATCTCCCTCTCGATATCTTCAAACTCAAGGTCGAGCTTAGTTGCCCGAACCCGGTCCGTAGGTGACTTCCACGCGGCGGTTCTGAACCTCGCGAACGCCATCGGCGGTCGCAACGCGCGGCTTGCTCTCGCCGAACGCTTCGGTCGAGATCACACCCTCGGGGATCGAGTGAGCGGCCATATAAGCCTTCACCGAGTCCGCACGACGCTGCGAGAGACCCACGTTGTAGGCGGGTGCGCCCGAACGATCGGCGTGGCCGGCCAGCATGACCTGCGCATTGCCGCAGTTCTGGTACTGGGTGACGGCGTTGTCGAGGATCGACGACGCGTCCGGCGTGATGTCCGACTTGTCCCATTCGAAGAACACGATGAACGGGCCAGGCGAGCAAACCGGCGGCTGCGCAACCGGAACCGGCTCCGGCGGAGGCGGGGGAGGCGGCGGAGGAGGCGGCGGCGGAGGCGGAGGCGGCGGAGGAGTCGGCGACCCGAAGTTATAGGTCAGACCACCCAGGATGCTGTGCGACCGATACCGACCGTCGAATGCGCGACCCGAAACGTCCACCAGCTCGAGGTTGGCGGCGTTGAAGAAGCGATACTTGAACGTCGCATCGAGATGGCTGGTCAGCGGAGCGCGGATACCAGCGATACCCTGCCATGCGAAGACCGTGTCCGAATCGTCGAGGAAGTTGCTGAGCGTGTTCAGACCGATGCGGGTCTTGACACGGGCAACACCGACACCGCCGCCGACAAAGCCCTGAATGCCGTTGTCGTCACCGAAATCGAGCAGGCCGTTCAGCATGAAGCTGAGCGCCGTCGTACGGCCACCGGCATAATCATAAGTGCCGGCTGGAGCGTTGATCGGAACGTTCTGCAGGTTCCGGATCGGAGTAGTGGTCGACGACCGATAGCCGTCAACGGTCGAGTTCTTGTAGCCGACTTCGGTTTCAACGCGGAACGCGCCGAAATCGTAACCGATCACGCCATCGACGTCATACCCATAATGGTGATCGACAGTCGCAGCATCAGAAAGCGCGCCGATATCAAAATGCATATCTTCGACGAGCAGAGCACCACCCTCTACACCCACGTACCACGAATTATCGCGGGCCAGGGCGGGTGAGGCGAGAGCAGTGGAGGCAAGCGCCATAGCAACGGCAAGCTTCCGCATAAAAATCCCCTTTCTTCGTTGTCACTCGGACAGCGCAAACTCCCTACCCAAAGGATGGTTTCCGCGCAAGCGAACAAATTCTGAGGGCTGTTGCTCAAGCGCAACAGGTTTGGCCCATTTTTGACGACACCGCCGTGCCCGGGAACGGCTCGTGGTGGCCCGGCCGTCGTCCCGAGCACGGGGATACCACGCGTCCGGGGCGAGCGCCCCGAGCGGGCCATCGCGGGAGCGGCCACGAGGGAACAGCAGGCAATTCGTCGTGTCTCCGCGGGCAAAGCACGCAATTGCGCGGGTTCGTATCAACGGCCCGGGCGCGACACGGGGATCATTGATATGAGGCCCGACCGCGTGCCGGCGATCGGCCTCGTCGGCGCACCCCATCCTGGACCCCCGACGATGATTGCGGCCTTTTGGCCACGCCCGAATCAACGGGAATGCCGCAGGTGCGAACGAGAAATATGCCCGGATTGAGACAATCTCCTCTTCCCGCCCCCGCCCGGACATCGGAATTGCGTGCCCGGACCGATCGAAACACCCGCGACGCGGGTCGATTCGCCCCGAAGCGAGTCGCCCGGGCAATCGGTCGCTGGAGCGGTGCGTTCCGTCAGCCGGGCTCGACCGCCACGATATTGGAGGCCTGCTTGCCCTTGGGCCCTTCGATCACGTCGAAGGCGACACGCTGTCCCTCCGCGAGTGTCTTGAACCCCGGCATCGTGATGCCGGAGAAATGGACGAACAGATCCTCCCCGCCGTCATCCGGGGTCACGAAGCCGAAACCCTTTGCATCGTTGAACCATTTTACCGATCCGGTTGCCATGGTCTCTCTCCTCTCGACGCGGAGCCTATGCCACCCCCGCGCGAGTTCCAAATCAATTATGTTTCGGAACAGAAACGACTCTTTGGGGCCGGGCGCCAGGTCGGCGTCAGAGTCGCGTCGCCAGCCAGATGACGTGCCGCGCACCGCGCCCGGCCCGCGCCTTCACCACGACCTCGTCGACCGCGAATCCCGCTATTTCCAGGCGTCGTACGAATTTCGCGTCGGGCGCGGCCGACCAGACCGCCAGCACGCCGCCGGCGCTCAAGGCCGATCGTGCCGCATCTAGGCCGGTGGCGTTATAGAGCCGGTCGTTGCCGCGACGGGTCAGCCCGTCCGGGCCATTGTCGACATCGAGCAGGATCGCATCCCACGCGCCGCGTTCTGCGGCGATGAGCGCGCCGACATCCTCTTCCTCGATCCGCGTGCGCGGATCGTCCAGGCAATCGCCGAAGATCGGCGCCATCGGCCCCCGCGCCCAGGCGACGACCGCCGGCACCAGCTCGGCCACCGTGACGATCGCATCGGTGCCGAGCCGGCCAAGCGCCGCGCGAAGGGTGAAACCCATGCCGAGCCCGCCGATCAGCAGGCGTGGCGCCGTCTTGCCGCCGAGGCGATCACACACCAGGGTGGCGAGCGCTTCCTCCGATCCCGACAGGCGGCTGTTCATCAGTTCGTTGGCGCCGAGCATGATCGAGAATTCGTCGCCCCGCCTGAACAGGCGCAGCTCACCGCCGCCGGGCACTGCGGCCGTATCGATCAATATCCGGGGAACCATGGCTGCTCTCTCGTGGCGCGGTACGGGGTTGGCGGCGGCGGCGATTGCGCTACCTTATCGCCATGAGCGAGTCATGCACGCATCTGGGCGGTATCCAGGATGTCACGCCGAGCGCCGACGGGTGCGAGGAATGTCTTAAGACGGGCGACTGGTGGGTGCATCTGCGCCTGTGCCGGACCTGCGGCCATGTCGGCTGCTGCGACGATTCGCCCAATCGCCATGCGACCAAGCATTTCCACGCGACCGGGCATCCCATCATCGAGGGTTATGACCCGCCCGAAGGCTGGGGCTGGTGCTATGTCGACGAAGTGGATTTCGACCTGTCCGACCGGATGACGCCGCACCCTCGACCGATCCCGCGTTTCGTCTGACCGACCGAAACGGCGCGGAATCCAGGAGATCCCGCGCCGTCGGAGGTGTCGTTTCAGCGATGAGGCCGGATCAGCGGCACTTCACCTGCTGGTTGTTCTGGTCGATCGATTTGCCGGCGACGCCGCCCACGATCGCGCCCAGGATAGTGCCGACGCCGCGCGAATGGCCGCCATCGATGACGTTGCCCAGGATACCGCCGCCGACCGCACCGATGATCAGGCCGGTCGTGCCGTCGTTGCGCTTGCAATAATAGCGCCCGTCATTGCCGCGATAGACCCGGTCGTCCTGGCTGAGGACACGCTCCTGATAGTTCGGCCCCTCACGATAATAGCGTGCGGGATCATAACCGGTCTCGGCCCGATCGTCATTGTAATAGCCGCTGGGGCCGCCTGGCCCGCGATCATAGCCGCCGCCCGGCCCACCATAGCCACCACCCGGACCGCCATAGCCACCGCCACGCCGGCTGCGCGCCTGCTGATAGCGGTCGAATTCCTGCTGGAACACGCGCATCTCGTTCTGGAAGCGCTGCTGGGCCTGCTGGAACCGCGCATCGTCCTGCGAAGTCTGCGCGAAGCTCGGCGTCGCGATTGCCAGGCAGCTCATGGCCGCAATGACGGCAATCTTGGTGAAGCGACTCATTGATAGTCTCCTGATGATGTTACGCGTGCAGAACGAATGATGCGGCCGAACGGGGCGCCGGCGCAACCGGAGACTGCGCCGCAAGGCGGGCGGCGGCGATGGCCGCCGCCCGAAAGATACCGCCGGTTAGCGGCAGACGCGGACGCGGTGGCCATAACGCCAGATCGTCCGGCAATGGCGATTCCAGCCATAGCTGCGGCGGTCATAATGGCGGCCGCGATCATAGTGGCGGCCATTGCCGTAATGGTGGCCCCGGTCGCGATCACGATACCGGTCACGATCGTTATGACCGCCACGATAGCCGTCCCGGCCATTGCCCCAGCTTTGCGCGCTGGCGCTGGCGCTGACGCCCATCGACGCGACGGCGAGGCCGGCGGCAGCGAGCATGATGGAAATCTTCATGACAACTCCTCTCTTGCCCGAGCATCGGGCTGTCGGGAGGGAGTACGCCCCGGTTCGCGCATGGTTGCTGAACATGATTGTTGGCTGCGGTACAGGTTCGCGGCCCCTGGACGCCTTAGTGTCTGTTTGAAAATGCGCCGTGAGCGCATTTCGCGGCACCGGCCCGCTCCCCCTCCCGGCCACCCACAGCGTATCCTGAATGGGTGGCCGGGAGGGGGAGCGGGCGAAGCCGCCCAAGGTTTCGGCGATGCAAAGCATCGTTGGAAAGGCGGCGGAGGGCGGTGCCGCCTACGAAAAACTGCGCCCTTTCGCGCATTTTCAAACAGACTCTTAACCGATCGTTTCGACCACCCCGGCCCAGGCGGCGATCTCGGCATCGAAATGTCGCGCCACGGTCAGGTCGCCGGCCAGACCGCGCTCCCAGTCGATCTCGGCAGAACCTTCCCATTCGAAGGTCGCATTGCCCGAGAGGCGCACCATGCCGTCGCTTTCGGCCTGGGCGCGGACCATGCCGCCGCGGTTGAACACGGTCAGTTCCGCGCCGAATTGGGCGCGGCCGGTCAGGCAGGCGGCGAAGGTCGAGGCGGCCATCGCACTGCCGCAACTGTCGGTCAGGCCGACGCCGCGCTCGAACGTGCGAACGAACAGCCCGCCCTCGCGCCCCTCGACATAGGAAACATTGGCGCGATTCGGCAGCCAGTCAGGCCCCGCCTCGCAGACCTCGCCGACCGCGACCAGCTCGGCCTCGTCGACCGTATCGACGAAACTCACCAGATGCGGGTTGGGCATGGCGACCGCGGTAAAGCTGCGGCCCGTCGGCAGCAGCGCGATCGGTTGCTGGACGATCTCATGCGCCTCCACGCCGAGCGGCCAGCGCGTCACATCGAGATCGGCCGGCCCCGCCGTCTCGCGGATGGTGACGACGCCCGGCGCGAGATCGGCATCGCGCGCCGCCTCGGCGGCGCTCGTCTTCAGGCGGACCAGCGCCCGGTCCAGCCTCTGGCGCTCGAACCCGAGCCGCGCGACGCAGCGCAGGCCGTTCAGGCATGTTTCTGCCTCGCTGCCGTCCAAATTGAACATGCGCATGCCGAAGGCGTGGATCTTGTCGCCCGGCGTCAGCAGCAACAGCCCGTCGCCACCGACCGGCCCGCGCCGATCCGCCAGCGCCCGCGCCACCCCGGCCCAGACGGCGTCGTCGAGCTCGATCTCCCGCGCGTCGATCAGGGGAAAGTCGTTGCCCGAGCCATGGCATTTGATGAAATCGAACCGCATGGCCGGCCTCTAGCCGAAATCGCCGACATGCTCCACCGCCAGCGCCACCCGATGGGGAATTGATCCGCTCCCCCTTGGTTGTAGGACGATGGCGATGGATATCCTGACCACCTTTGGGCTTTTCGCCGTCACGGGCATGCTGGTCTGCTATGCGTTCGACGCGCGATCGCACTGGTGGGGGCTCGGCTTTGCCGTCTTCTGCCTGCTCGGGTCGATCTATGGTTTCCTGCAGGGGGCCTGGCCGTTCGGATTGGTCGAAGGCGTATGGGCGATCGTCGCCGCAAGGCGCTGGTGGATGCGGCTCAGACCAGCCCCTCCCGCGCGATAACCTCTCTCTCGGGACGAGACAGCGGACGGGCAGTGTGGCAGACCTGATCGCCGCATAACCGGGAGTCATGCTTGACGGTCATCTTGTTCTTCGCCGTGGTCGCGCTGGGGGTTGCCCTGGGGCGCGTCACGTCGCGCGTCAGGAAGCTCGAAGATGAGGTCTCCGTGCTGCGGGGCCGGTTCGTCCAGACCGGCGAGCAGCGCCCGCGCCGCGACGTGCCGGCGCAGCCCCCGGCAGAAGAACCGGCACCTCCCGCCATCGCGGTTCCGGTCAGGCGCGTCGCCGCACCACCACCGCCGACGATCCACATGCCGGCGGAACCAGTCACCACCGGGCCCGTCGCACCGGCACCAGCCCCGCGCCTGCCCCCGAAACCGGCGCGCGAGCCGATCCGGCTCAGCTTCGAGACGATCGTCGGCGGCAAGCTGCCGGTCTGGATCGGCGGCGCGGCGCTCGTCCTCTCCGCCTTCTTCCTGGTGCGCTATTCGATCGAGAACGGGATGCTCGGCCCGACCGCCCGGTCGATCATCGCCGGCCTGTTCGGGCTGGTGCTGATCGCGGCGAGCGAAGTCGCCCGGCGCCTGCCGGCGACGCGCGACGACGAGCGGATTGGCCAGGTATTGGCCGGCGCGGGCATCGCGAGCCTGTACGGCACGCTCTACATCGCCGCACAGCTCTATGCGCTGATCGGCGTGGGTCCCGCCTTCGTGCTGATGATCGTGGTGACGGCCGCCGGCCTGGGCCTCGCGCTGCGCCATGGCCCGCCGACCGCGATCATGGCGCTGATCGGCGGCTTCGCAGCGCCGCTCATCTCCAGTTTCGATCCGGGCAATATCGGGCCGCTGCTCGTCTATCTCGGGCTGCTCGTCTCGGCATTGTTCGGGCTGGCGATCCGGCGCGGCTGGGTGTGGCTCGCGATCGCCGCCTGTGGCGGCGGCTTCGCCTGGGTCAACATCCTGGTGGCCATGGTCTCCGGGCGAGATCTGGCGGGAGTCGGCGGTTTCGTCGTGCTGCTCGCGATCGGCGCGACCCTGGCGCTGCCGCGCACCGGTGCCGCGCGGGCCTGGCTCCGCCTGTTGCCGATGGTCGCCGGGCTGGTCCAGCTGCTGATCCTGGCACCGGCGCTCGATTTCGGGCCGCTCGCCTGGGGCCTCTACCTCCTGCTCAGCGCCGCCGCACTGTGGCTCGGCTGGCGCGATGACGCACTGGCGCCCGGCGCTGCCGCGGCGCTGGTGCTGGTGCTCGGCCTGCTCGGCATCGCGCTCGAGTCCGGCGAGGTCGCCCATGCTCCCGTGGCGGCCATCGCCATCACCCTGCTGTTCGGTATCGCCGGACATCTGCTCGCCCGGCGGAGCGCCTTGTGGTCGGGGATCGCGCTTGGCGCGACAGGCGGCCCGATCATCCTGGCGCTCGCGTTCGGGCATGGCCAATTGTCCCCCGCTTCCTGGGCCGGCCTGCTCCTGCTGACGGCCCTGGCCGCCGCGTCGCTGAGCTGGCGCGCCCGGCATGATGGACGCGCGATCTTCCCGCCCTCGGCCGGCCTGTTCGGCGGCGCTGCGTTCGCGGCACTGCTGACCGCGCTTGCCCAGGCCGAACTGATCGCCGAACCCTGGCGCTGGCCCGCCTGGCTCGCGATCGGCGTCGCGCTGGCGGCCTGGTCGCGACGGACGCGCGATGGCGCGCTGGCCTGGCTCACGCTTGCGCCCCTCGCGGTGACCGCCGCCGCGATGATGATCGGGTTCGGGCGGCTGGGCGATTATCTGGGCAGCATTGCGCTGAAACACCCGATGCCCGCGGCGACCGACCTCGTCGCGATCGGCCTGCTGCCCGCCGCCCTGGTCGCGGCGACCGCCTGGCTGCTGCCGCCCGGCAAGGTCCGCACGGGCCTCGGCTGGACCGCGCTCGCCCTGTCGCTCGCCTTCATCCCGGCGCTGCTGCCCGCGCCATGGCATACGCCCGGCCTCGCCGCCACGACCGCCGCGCTTATCCTGTATCGCCGGGCGCCGCGTCTTTGGGCGGCGGCAGCGGGATGTGCCACGCTGGCGTTTGCCGGCCCGCTGATCGGCGATCTTCTGGTGATGATGGGCTCGTCACTGGCCGGGAATCCCCTGCCCTATCTCGACCTGCCGCCGCTCGTGCGAATCCTGCGCGAGCTGACCCTGTCGGCAGGCCTGATCGGCGCTGCGCTCCTGCGGGAACCAGCCCTGCCCGGTCAGTGGCGGACACGGGCCATCGCCGTGCTGGCCGGAATCACCGCGACCAGCCTCTACGCCCTCGCCAAGGCACCGCTCGCCATCGCCGATCTGCCGCGCTTCGAATCGCTCGGTTTCCTCGAACGCGTCGCCATCACCCAGCTCTTCTTCGCCGCCGCCTGGATCGCCGCGCGGTACCAGCGGGACCTCGCCCGCGCGTTGCTGATCGTCGCGCTCGGCCGGTTCGTCTGGTTCGACCTGGCGGTGCTCTGCCCGGTGCTCGTGCCGCAATCGGTCGGCACGATCCCGCTGCTCAACCTCGCGACGTTCGATGTGGCGCTGGTCGCCGTCTGGCTCTGGCCGCTGCGTGCGAATCGCTGGTGGCGCGGCGCGATGCTCGCCGCGATCGTCATCGCGGTTGCGGCGACGGTGCGGCAGGCGACCCACGGCAACATCCTGACCGGCCCGGTCGGCCGGACCGAGAACTGGCTCTATTCGGCCGGCTTCCTCGGGCTCGCGCTGGCCTGGCTTGCGCTCGGCATCCGCCGGAAACTCGACGACCTGCGCATCGTCGGCCTCGCCCTGCTCATCCCGGTGACGCTCAAGGTGTTCCTGGTCGATGCCGCCGTGCTCGAGGGGATTCTCAGGATCCTCTCCTTCTTCGGCCTCGGCATCGCGCTGATCGCGATCAGCTGGGCGTATCGCCGGTTCGTCGCGGTTCAGAGCCTGAGCACATAGCCCTTTTGCGGCGGGGCGCGGCCGGCCACCTGTTCGCGCCACACCCGCTGCAGCGCCTCGGCGCCCGCCCCCTTCTCGACGCTCACCCAGGTCTCCGCCTCGGCGACGAAGCCCGCCCAGCGCTCGGCCAGCGCTACGTTGAACGCATCCGGCCCGATCTCGCCGATCAGGGCGGTCGCCGCATCGGGCGCGAAGAACCAGACCGGCGCCGGCCCCGGAAGCGCACCCGTCTCGCCGCGTTCGTCATGATGAGTCACCCCGACGCGCAGCACATAGGCAAGCTGGCCGGGCAGATGATCGTACACAGCGTGGAGCAGTTCCGTACTGCCGGCGAAATCGACCAGCACCGCGCTGCCCTGGACGACCAGCCCGTCGAGCGCGTCATAGGCGATGACCTGATCGTACAGGCCGGTCCCCTGGACGAAGGCGACGTTCCCGGGGCTGGTCAGGCCGATTCGCCGTACGCCGGGGCTGTCTGCCCGCGCGACATAGGCAGCGGCCATCGCCGTCTTGCTCGACGCGCTGGTCACGATCAGCGTGCCGGCGCCATGCCAGTCGGCACGGCGCAGCTGATCGCCGATCAGGAAACTGGTGGTGAAGAGCGGCGCGAACAGCATGCGCGCGTCCTCGCGGGCCGGGTCATGCGCCGGATCGGCGGCAAGGCGGCGATACTGGTTGTAGATCGGGCTCATCGGCTGGCGATGCGCCGCCATGTCGCGAAAGCCGTCCGCCGCGACCTTGCCCGGCTGGACGATCAGGTGCGAGGCCATCGGCAGATAGCCATAGACGCGCTCACCCACCTTGATGTCGGGATGGCGGGACGTCGCGACCCGCGCATGGCCCCAGACCGGCACGATTCCCCAGCTTTCGGGCGCGGGAAAGAAGTTCCAGTACGCAAGCTGATCGCCCACCACCGCATAGGTCACGTTGTTCGCGGTCACCGCGAACGACTCGATCTCGAGCAGGACCTCGCCGTCCTTCGGCTCGCTCACCAGCGTCTCGTTGATCGCCGTCTGCATCAGGTCGTCGCGCCGGACCATCATCTCGCGCTTCACGGGCATGCCGGTCTCCCTTGCGCCGCCCCACCGGCGCGCGCGCATCATGATGGCCGATGCCGCCCGGCGCCAGCCCGGAAACCTGCCTTTTCGCCACAAAATTTCGCCCCGCATTGGCCCCCTTGCCACAGTGGCGCGTTGGCGGAATACTCGGCAACCGATCTGGTTAGGCGATCTGGTTAGGCGATCGGGTGTAGGAGCCGGCGATGATCACCGCGATCCGCGAAGTCCGACGCGCCAAGGGCCTGACCCTGGACGACGTCGCACGCCGATGCGTGCCCCCCACCACGGCGCAGACGATCGGCCGGCTCGAAACCGGCACGCGCACCGTGTCCGTCGCGTGGCTCAACCGTATCGCCGAGGCGCTTGGCGTCACCGCCGCCGATCTGGTCAAACTGCCCGAACGGGCGGAGGTGCCGGTCGCGGCGGTGCTCGATGCCGGCGGCGCCCATGCGCCGAAACGTCCGGCGACGGTCGCCCCGCCGCTGCCCGCGCCCGGCCTGGTCGCCGTCACCATCGCCGCCGGGATCGGCGACTATCGTGCCGGCGACGAATTATGGTGCGAGACGCTGGCGCCCGGCGCCTATGGTCACGCGCTCAACCGCGACGTGCTGGTGCCGCGCCCGGCTGGCCGCTTCCTGTTCGGGCGGCTGATCGGACGGGAAGAGGGCAAGTTGCAGATCCTGCCGCTCGGCGCCGGTGCGCGCCAGCAGGTCGTCGCCGATCCGCCCTGGATCGCCCGAGCGGTACGGCTGCTCAGGTCGCTCTGAATAGCCTGACTTCGTGGACGGGCCTGGCCGGGTCTTCCGTCAGGCCTCGCCGCGCTGCTCGCGGGTTGCCTTGGCTTCTTCCGCCAGCGCCTCCAGCTCGGCGCGATAGGCGGCCAGGCGCCGCATCTCCGCCGGCTCGGCCTCGTTGACATCGGCACCGGCGATCAGTTCGTCGACGAAGTCGCTGTCCGGCAACCGTGCGAGCAACTCGGCGATCACGTGCCGGTGCGCCATCCGCACGCCGTCGAGCGAGATGACGTGCCCCATGAAATTTTCCAGCAGCTTGTTCAGCCGCTCATCGGATGTGGCCATGATGACTGATCTCCTTCGTCCGGCGCGCAGATGCGCATCCCGCCCACACCCTGCAAGACGGTCGCCCAGAGGTGCCCGGTGAAAATATGGTGGGCGATGACGGGCTCGAACCGCCGACATTCTCGGTGTAAACGAGACGCTCTACCAACTGAGCTAATCGCCCTCACCTGCAGCAGCGCGTCCGGAGACCCCGTGATTCGCGCATCGCAGCTTTGGAGTAGCGCCCGTTGCCACCGCCGGCCGCGATGGGCAAGTGCCAAGGCGCCCGGTGTCCCCTGTGAAACGCGCTCTTCCGCAAATTTCCAGACGTTCTTCAGGCGATCGGGCTTCAGGCGATCGGGCCGCCGCGCTTCACCGCCAGGAAATAATCGCGCATCCCGTCATGGGCCTTGGGCGACAGCGCCATGAAGGCGCGGCGCTTGTCGAAGGGGTCGGCATGGCGCACGAATACGCCGGCATCGGTCATCTTCGCGATCCAGCGCAGTGCCGTCGTCGGCGCGACCGCGGCGGCGATGCACAGGCTGGAGACGGAGACCTGGGTCTGCTCGAGCTCGGCCGCGAACAGGTCGAGCAGCATGTCCCAGGCAGGGTCCTCGAACATGCCGCGTTCGAAGAACTGGTCGCGCAGCCGCCGCGCCCGGATCACCTCGCGCACGTCGCGTGACGTGACGGTCCCCGAATCGTTCTCCGGCGCGATGTCCCGATCTGTGGATTTGCCCTTGAGGCCCCTCCGGATAGGCATCGGCTCGTCCTCCTCGTCACTATTCAGCCGGGCAATGATGTCCGCGATACGGGCAATTTCCTCGTTCACCCGTCGTAACCGCGTCGAATCGGCCTCTCGCCGTGAATCGTGCAAGCGCCCGGTGCGGGGTATCAGCGCGACCGCAAGCGCGGCGACCCGATCGGCGATGGTCGGCGCGCACAGCAGGTCGACATGACCGCCGAACAGATGCGCCGCGACCAGATCTACCTGGTGCCTGGCCAGCGACACGACGACCCGCGCCTCGGCCGCGCTGGCGAATGTCTCGACATGCGGCAGGACTTCGGCGAGCGTCTCGTCGGAAACATCCGACGCCTCCACCATCACCAGGCCCAGCACGCTCTGCCGCTCGAATCGCTCGACGGCATCGTGCCAGCTGACGCGCCCCAGCGAGCGCCCGCCCGCGAGGTCGATCGCCTCGAGCGCTGCCTGGGCCCCCGCCCCCTCGTCCGCGACGATCAGCGCCGGCACGGTCATGGCGTATATCGCCTCCTTCGCCGAATGCATCATTGCCCCCGTCACCCCGCGATCCAGTCGCCCCATCGGCCCGGATGCTGGCGAAAATACCTGTTTGAGCGGAATGGGTTAGTCATAGGTACATCCGTTATGGATGAAAGTGTCACAAAACTGGGCAGAAATATCGAGTCGTACGGCAGATATTTTGTCCGAAATGAATGCATTAACTTCAAAAGCCTCAATTCCGGAGGAATCGGGCGCTGTACCGGACGAAAAGACAATCGGGTGCCCACAGACACGGTCTTCGAGCAATCATGTCGCTCAATCAAGCGACTTGACGATTTCCTCGACCATCTTCTTTGCGTCGGCCAGCAGCATCATCGTATTGTCCATGTAGAAAACGTCATTGTCGACGCCGGCATAACCTACACCGCCCATGCTGCGCTTGATGAACAGAACGGTCTTGGCCTTTTCCACATCAAGTACCGGCATACCGTAAATCGGCGAAGATTTATCCGTTTTTGCCGCTGGATTGGTCACGTCATTTGCGCCGATGACGAAAGCGACGTCTGTCTGGGCGAATTCGGAGTTGATATCCTCCAGCTCGAACACCTCGTCATAAGGCACATTGGCCTCGGCGAGCAGCACGTTCATATGACCCGGCATGCGCCCTGCGACCGGATGAATCGCATATTTCACGCGGACGCCGTGCTCCTTAAGCTTGTCGCCCATCTCGCGCAGGGCATGCTGCGCCTGGGCGACCGCCATGCCGTAACCGGGCACGATGATGACCTGCTCGGCCTGCTGCATCAGGAAGGCGGCATCCTCGGCGCTCCCGCGCTTCCACGGCCGGTCCGTCGCCGCCGCCGCGCCACCGCCCGACGTGTCGCCGCCGAAGCCGCCGGCGATCACGCTGATGAAGCTGCGGTTCATCGCGCGGCACATGATGTAGGAAAGGATCGCGCCCGACGAGCCGACCAGCGCACCGGTGATGATCATCGCCGTATTGTGCAGGGTGAAGCCCATCGCCGCCGCCGCCCAGCCCGAATAGCTGTTGAGCATCGACACCACGACCGGCATGTCCGCGCCGCCGATCGGGATGATCAGCAGGAAACCGATCGCGAAGCTGAGCAGGGTGACGGTCCAGAAGATCCACGGACTCTGGTCCTGCGTGAAATAGGCGATCAGCCCCAGGATGCCGGCCAGCACCCCGAGATTGATGACATGACGGCCCGGCAGCATGATCGGCTTGCCGCCCATATTGCCGTTGAGCTTCAGGAAAGCGATGACCGATCCGGAGAAGGTGATCGCACCGATCGCGACGCCAAGGCCCATCTCGATCCGGCTGACCGTCAGGATCTCGCCGTCCGGCCCCATAATGCCGAAGGCTTCGGGGTTGAGGAACGCCGCCACGCCGACCAGCACCGCCGCCATGCCGACCAGCGAGTGGAAGGCGGCGACGAGCTGCGGCATGTCCGTCATCGCGATCTTCCGCGCGGTGACGATACCGATCGCGGCACCGATCGCGATCGCGACCAGGATTTCCGGCAGCGAGGCGATCTCGTGCGTGAACAGGGTCGTGCCGACGGCCAGCGCCATGCCGATCATGCCGTAACGATTGCCCTGCCGCGAGCTTGCCGGCGATGACAGGCCGCGCAGCGCCAGGATGAAGCAGACGCCCGAAATCAGGTACGCCAGCGCTACCCAGGGATTGACCGGTGCTGCTTCATGCATGTGCTAAACCCCCAAAAAACCTTGCATCGCTCACTTTGCGACGGGCTTTTCCTTCTTCTTGTACATGGCGAGCATCCGCTCGGTGACGGCGAATCCGCCGAAGATGTTCACGCTGGCCAGCACCACCGCGAGCAGCCCGAGCCATTTCGACGAGGCCGACCCGCCCGCCGCCGCCGAGCTCGCGATCAGCGCGCCGACGATGATGACCGAGGAGATCGCATTGGTCACCGCCATCAGCGGCGTGTGCAGCGCGGGCGTGACCGACCAGACGACATAATAGCCCACGAAACAGGCCATCACGAAGATCGACAGGATCGAGATGAAGTCCATGATAGCCCCTAGCGATCGAGTTTCTGCGCGAGAAACGTTTGCAGTCCGCGCATATCGTCATTGCGCCCGACCTTGAATTCGATGGGTTCATGGCCGGACAGAAAAATCTTGATCTCCGCGTCCAGATCGAACGTCCCGGCGGTCTCGATCGCGAAGGCAGTGATCGAGCGGTATGGCACCGTCAGGAACTCACGCTTGCTGCCGGTGATGCCCTGCACGTTGATGTACAGCACCCGCCAGTTGGTGAAGGCGATATAGTCGCGGAGCGTCTTGTAGACATAGGTGACGATCTCACCATCGGTCAGCGCCTCGCGGTGCTTCTCGATCAATTCGCGCGGATCGGCGGCAGTGGCGTTCAGGATGCCCATCAGCTTCGCCGTATCGCAGGCGCCAGACGCCGCAGCATCATCCGAGCAGCCGTTGATTCACGACCGCGCCATCCCTGGTCAGCCGGATCGCATCGCCGATCTCGGCGTCGAGCACCGGCTTGCCCGCTTCCTTGTCCCAGAAGGCGCTGAGGAAGTTGAACAGGTTGCGCGAGAACAGGGCCGAGGCATCCGCCGCAAGCCGGCCCGCCACGTTGCGATGGCCGACGATCTTCACGCCCGAAACCGTCACGATCTCGCCCGCAACCGCACCCTCGACGTTACCGCCCTGCTCGACCGCCAGGTCGACGATCACGCTGCCCGGCTTCATCGACGCGACCTGCGCCGCCGAGATGAGGCGCGGCGCGGGGCGTCCGGGGATCAGCGCCGTGGTGATGACGATGTCCTGCTTGGCGATATGGCTCGACACCAGCTCGGCCTGCGCCGCCTGATATTCGGGCGACATCTCGCCGGCATAGCCGCCCGATCCCTCACCCTCGATGCCTGCGACATTCTCGACGAAGATCGGCTTGGCGCCGAGCGACTGGATCTGCTCCTTCGTCGCCGACCGCACATCGGTCGCCGAGATCTGCGCGCCCAGGCGCCGCGCGGTGGCGATCGCCTGAAGCCCTGCAACGCCGACGCCCATCACGAACACACGCGCGGCGGAGACGGTGCCCGCCGCCGTCATCATCATCGGGAAGGCGCGGCCATATTCGGCCGCCGCATCGAGCACCGACTTGTAGCCGGCGAGATTCGACTGGGACGACAGGATATCCATCGACTGCGCGCGCGTGATGCGCGGCATGAATTCCATCGCCAGCGCCTCGATGCCAGCCTTGGCATAGGCATCGACACGGGCACGCTCGCCAAAGGGATTGAGGCTGGCGGCAAGCCATGCGCCCGGCGCGGCACCGCCCAGGGTCGCGGGGTCGGGGCCCTGCACGCCGAGGATGATGTCGGCGCCGTTCAGCGTGTCCGCACGGCTACCCACCTTGGCGCCCGCCGCGGCATAATCGGCATCGGCATAGGAAGCTGCCTCGCCGGCCCCGGCCTCGATCGCCATCTCGGCACCGAGCGCGGCGAATTTCTTGACCGTTTCAGGGGTCGCGGCGACTCGGCTTTCGCCGGCTGCTTGCTCCCGCAGGACGGCGATTTTCACTTGGTGGGATGGATCAGCCAGATCACCAGCATGGCGATCAGGAAACAGCCAATGGCGCCCCATTTCAGCATCCCCATCACCTTATGATAGGTCGCTTCGTGAACCTTGATCTCGCCGTTTCCGGCCATCGGTTGTCCCCTGCCTGTAACTCTGTGCAGGCTGCTTAGCGGGCAGTGCGCTGTCTCTCAAGTCCCGCCTTGGAACGTTTAAGGCCGCTTTTACACCTGAGCCCTATGGTTACCGCTTGAACGGGGACGATTGGACAAGCGGAATGACGCGCAACGGACAGCGATTGCTGATGCTGATCGATGACGAACCGGCCCAGCGCCGCCTCGTCGCGGCGCTTGCCGCGCGTCGCGGATGGCGTGCCGTTTTCGCCAATGACGGCGAGATGGCGATCGCCATGCTGGGCACGCAGGACGGCATGCAGCTCGACGCGATCCTGCTCGATCACTGGGCGCCGGACGCCGATGCGACCGCGCTGATCACCGAAATCCGGCAGCGCCGCCCGGCGCTGCCCCTGCTGATGCTGACCGCAAACGGCTCCGTCGCGCATGCCGTCGCGGCGATGCGCGCCGGTGCGAGCGACTTCCTTGTGAAGCCGCTCGCCCCGGAACGCCTGCTCTGCGCGCTCGACGCCGCCGTTGCCGGCAAGGCAGCGGGCGAGCTGCGGCCGCTGACCGAGAAAATCCCGGCCCTGCTCGCCTTTGACGAGATCGTCGGTTCGGCCCCTGATTTCCGCGCGGCCCTCGCCATCGCCGCCAAGGCAGCCCGCGCGCGCGTGCCGGTACTGATCGAAGGCGAAAGCGGCGTCGGCAAGGAAGTGGTGGCCGAGGCGATCCACGCGGCGTCCCCGCGCGGCAAGAAACCGATGGTGGCGGTCAATTGCGGCGCGATCCCCGCCAATCTCGTCGAATCGGAACTTTTCGGGCACGAGAAAGGCGCCTTCACCGGTGCCTTCGAACGCAAGATCGGCCGGTTCCAGGAAGCCGATGGCGGCACCCTGTTCCTCGACGAGATCGGCGAGATGCCGCTCGAGGCGCAGGTCAAATTGCTCCGCGTGCTTCAATCGGGCGAAATCCAGCCGATCGGCGCGCGCCACACCCGTGAAGTCGATGTCCGTGTGATCGCCGCAACCAACAAGCGGCTGGTCGAGGAGGTCGAGGCCGACCGGTTCCGCGAGGATCTTTATTACCGCCTCAACGTCGTCCAGGTGACGATCCCCCCCTTGCGCGAACGCACCGGCGACATCCCGGCGCTTGCCCGCCACCTGCTCGCGCGAATCGCGGAGCAGCCGGGGCTGCGCGAGCTCGGCATCACCGACGACGCGCTCGCCCTGCTCGGCAAATATGACTGGCCGGGCAATGTCCGCCAGCTCCAGAACGCGCTGTTCCGCGCTGCCGTGCTGTGTGACGGCGACGCCCTGACCCGGCTCGATTTTCCGCAGATCGCGGCGCTGGGCGCGCAGCGTCACAGCGTGCCCGGCCCGTCGCCGATGGCGACCAGCGGCGGCGTCACCCTGTTCCATGCCGATGGCAATCTGCGCGCGCTGGAAGAGATCGAGGCCGATGTCATCCGCCTCGCCATCGGCCATTATCGCGGCCGCATGACCGAGGTCGCGCGCCGGCTCGGCATCGGCCGCTCGACGCTCTACCGCAAGCTGGGCGAGCTCGGCATCGACAACGCGGCCTGAAACCCTTCCGTTCGTTTCGAGCGAAGTCGAGAAACAGGCTCCTGGGACAGGCTTCTCGACTTCGCTCGAAGCGAACGGTGATGACGGCGTTACCGGTACCACCTCGTCAGGGCCGCTTTTGCTATGCTATGGGATTCTCCACGGCCCGCGGCCCTGCCGCGTGAAGCCGGGGAGAGACGCATGCCGAACGACATTTCGCGCCGCACCCTGATCGAACTGGGCCTCGCCGGCGCCTCCGTGGCCGTCGCGGGCGCCGCGATCGCCAGACCCCAGCCCGGCGGACAGGATCGGCCGGCGCTGCCCGATGGCGAGAAGATCGGCTTCGCGGTCGTTGGCCTGGGCAAGCTCGCGCTCGGCCAGATCATTCCCGCCCTGAAGACGGCGAAGGGCGCGAAGCTGGTGGCCGTGGTCAGCGGCGACCCGGCCAAGGCGAAACGCATCGCGGCCGAGAATGGGCTGGGTGCCGACGCGATCTATAATTACACCGATTACGACCGCATGGCGAAGGACCCGCGCATCCAGGTCGTCTACATCGTGCTGCCCAATTCGATGCATGCCGAATATACGATCCGCGCCTTCAAGGCGGGAAAGCATGTGCTGTGCGAGAAGCCGATGGCGACGACCATCGCCGATGCCGAGGCGATGATCGCCGCCGCCAAGGCAGCGAAACGCCAGTTGATGATCGCCTATCGCTGCCATTACGAACCGCTCAACCTGACGGTGATGCGCCGCATGCGCTCCGGCACGCTGGGCAAGCCACGGCTGGTGGTGACGAATATGGGCCGCCAGTCGAGCCTGTCGGATCCGTCGGATGCGTGGCGGCTCGACATGAAGATGTCGGGCGGCGGCGCGCTGGCCGATATGGGCGTCTATGGCGTGAACGCGGCGCGCTACATCCTCAACGAGGAGCCGACCGAGGTTCGCGCCTGGGCGCAGACCGATCGCAGCGACCCGCGCTTCAAGGATGTCGAGGACGTCATCGCCTGGCAGTTCCGCTTCCCGTCGGGCGCGATGTCGAACGGCTCGACCTCCTTTTCCTATCAGGGGACCATGGCGTTCCAGGTCTTCTGCGAAAAGGGCAAGATGACCGCCGAGCCGGGCGCTTTCTATGGCGGCAACAAGCTGACGGTCGACGGCCCGCGCGAGCCCCAGCCGAAGATCGTCGAGATCGACCAGTTCGAGCGCGAGATGGACTGGATGGCCGATGTCGTCCGCGGCAAGGCGCCGATGGTCTCGACCGGCGAGGAGGGGCTGCAGGACATGCGCCTGATGCACGCCATCCTCGAATCGGTGGCGAAGGACGGCGCGACGGTGAAGACCGATTTCGGCTACAAGCGTGCCGTCGACCCCGCCGCCGTGGTGGATGTGCCGAAGGCGATTTAGAGTCAGCTCCTCCCCGTGCCGGGGAGGATCTGGCTTTAGCGCCGCGCGGTCAGCGCCGAATCGACCATGCCGCGCCACACCCGGATCGCCTGCACCGTCTCCGCCACGTCATGCACGCGCAGAAGCTGCACGCCCGCCTGGATGCCCTTCAGCGCCATCACGATCGACCCACCGAGCCGCTGGTCGGCCGGCGCCTCGTTGGACAGGGCCCCGATCATGCGCTTGCGGCTCGCACCCAGCATGATCGGGCAGCCAAGGCCATGGAACATCGCCAGCCCGTTGAGCAGCGCCAGATTGTCCTGCAGCGACTTGCCGAACCCGATGCCCGGATCAATCATGACCTTCGTCCGGTCGACGCCCGCCGCAACCACCGCAGCGACACGCGCCTCCAGCCAGTCGAACACCTCGGTCAGCACGTCGCGATAGCCTTCGCCGCCATGCGGCCCCTTTTTGGGGTCGGGCGAGTGCATCAGGATCACCGGGCAGCCCGACCGCACGACCACGTCGAGCGCACGATCGTCCCACAGCAGCGCCGCCACGTCGTTGACGATCGCGGCCCCCGCAGCGAGCGCCGCCTCCATCACCACGGCCTTGCGCGTATCGACCGAGATCAGCGCGCCGCTCTTCGCCAGCCGTTCGATCACCGGCACGACGCGCGTCACCTCGTCACCTTCCCATACCAGCGGGGCGCCGGGCCGGGTCGATTCGCCGCCGACATCGATCAGCGTCGCGCCCTTGACCGAGAGGTCGAAGCCCGCCTCGGCCGCCGCGACGGGATCGGTCAGCTTGCCGCCGTCGGAGAAGCTGTCGGGCGTCACGTTCAGGATCGCGGCGACGCCAGGCTGGTCGAAGCGCAGCACGCGATCACCCAGCGTCAGCGCCGGACGCGGCCCAGTGATCGCGGCGTGGAGCCGGGCCGCGCGTTCGCTGTCGCGGGCCAACGTCGCTTCGAACTCGGCGATCGGGACAGTCCGATACGTGCCGTTCTCGATCACCTCATAGGCCGAGAACCACGTCATCCCGCCCGCGAGACGCGCAACCTCACCGTCACGACCGACCGGCGTGTCGGCGAACTGCACTGGGCGAAGGTGGAGCTTGCCGGTCATCGAACCTCTTTCGTCATGCCGGACTGGTTCCGGCATCCACCGTTCCGCCTATCAAACCGGCTCGGCTCTTGCGGCACCGTGGACCCCGGAACAAGTCCGGGGTGACGCGCAAAGTCGGGGCAGTGAGGATCAGGGCTGGGTCGCCAGCAGGTAATTCTGCCGCAGCACGTCGATCGGCTTCAGCCCTTCGGGCGTCTCGTAATGCCAGAAGGTCCAGCCATTGCAGGCCGGCGCATTCTGCAGGGTCGCGCCGAGCTTGTGGATCGAGCCGGTCACGTCGCCGCTCATCACCGATCCATCGGCGCGCACCGTCACGCGGTAGCGGCGCTTCGCATCGGTCAGCACCGCACCGGCCGTCAGCATGCCGTTCTCGACGATGGTGCCGAACGCAACGCGCGGCGCCGCCTTGGGCGACTGCATCGTCACCAAAGCCGATTCGTCGAGCGGCAGCGCCGCTTCGATCCGCTCGATCGCGGCGGCGCAATAGCCCGCCTCGCGCTCGATGCCGATCCAGCGCCGGCCGAGCCGCTTCGCCACCGCGCCCGTCGTGCCGGTGCCGAAGAACGGGTCGAGCACCACGTCGCCCGGCTTGGTGCAGGCGAGCAGGATGCGATAGATCAGCGCTTCCGGCTTCTGGGTCGGGTGGACCTTCACGCCGTCGCGCTTCAGCCGTTCCTGGCCGCCGCAGATCGGGAATTCCCAGTCGCTGCGCATCTGAAGCTCGTCGTTCAGCGTCTTCATGCTGCGATAGTTGAAGGTGTAGCGTGCCTTTTCGCCCATCGACGCCCAGATCAGCGTCTCATGCGCATTGGTGAAACGCGTGCCCTTGAAGTTCGGCATCGGGTTGGCCTTGCGCCATACGATGTCGTTGAGGATCCAGTATCCCAGATCCTGAATCGCACTGCCGACCTTGAAGATGTTGTGATAGCTGCCGATCACCCAGATCGCGCCATTGTCCTTCAGGATGCGCTTCGCCTCGGTCAGCCAGGCGCGCGTGAACACGTCATAGGCGTTCAGCGAATCGAACTTGTCCCAGTCGTCGGTCACCGCGTCGACATGGCTGCCGTCGGGCCGGCTCAGGTCGCCGCCGAGCTGCAGATTATAGGGCGGATCGGCGAAGATCATGTCGACCGACTTGGCCGGCAGCGCCCGCATCGCGGTGATGCAATCCTGCATGATGATGCTGTCCAGTGGCAGGTCGGCTCGCGGCAGGTCGGCAGTCGGCAGCTTGTCCGTCACCGGCACAACCGCGCGCGCCTTAACCTTCTCGATCACACCCATCACTAGCTACCCCCATATAAGAGCGGCGCATCCCTGCGGATGTACGGACTCGGGTCAAGCAGAGTTTAGTTAACGAAAATGCCTTACAAATCGTTAACAAACCGGAACATTTTAGGAAGCTGTCCAGATATTGAGTCGAGTTATCCACAGGGACTCAAGCCATGGTGTGTGGCCAAAAAGACTCACAAATCGATGATTGGCCTAAAAATCGAGCCAGGCCTGCGCCACGGGAGCGAAACTGCGGCGATGGAGCGGCGTCGGCCCATGTTCGCGCAGCGCATCGAGGTGCGTCCGCGATCCGTAACCCTTGTTCGAGTGCCATCCATAATGCGGATGTGATTCGGCATGGGCGATCATGATCGTGTCGCGGGTGTGCTTGGCGATGATCGAGGCGGCGGCGATCGACAGCGAGATGGCGTCGCCCGAGACGATCGCCGTCGCCTGGTGAGTCCAGCGCGGCAGGCGGTTGCCATCGACCAGCACATGGCCGGGTGCCTGGCCCAGCGCCTCGACCGCCAGCGTCATCGCCTTCATCGTCGCCCAATAGATGTTGAGCTGGTCGATCTCGTCCGCCTCGACGATGCCGACACCGACCATGGCGCAGTCGCGCAGCCGATCGTGCAGCCGCTGACGCTCGGCGGCGCTGAGTTTCTTCGAATCATCGATGCCGCGCGGGACGCCCTTGGCCGGCAGGATCACCGCTGCCGCCACCACCGGCCCGGCAAGCGGGCCACGGCCTGCCTCATCGACGCCCGCGACGGGGGCGAGGCAGAGCTTCTCATGCTTGAGCGAGGGGCGTGTCACGGCAGGCGCCATGGCGGAAACCGACGATTCTCGCCAGCCTGATAGAGGCAAAGCGCATTGCCCGCGGGATCGCTGAGCCGCGCCTCGCGCCAGCCCCAATCCTCCGCCACCGGATCGGACACGGCGATACCGGCCGCGCGCAGGCGCAGGATCAGCCGGTCGAGATCGCCGCATTCGAGGAACAGCAGCGGCTTGCCCGCAATCTCGTCCGCCACCTCGATCGACAGCGTGGCGCCGCCCGCGCTTTCGAACCGGCCGTAACGTGGCGCCGAGTCGACGATCTGGCGCAATCCGAGCAGGCGATAAAAGGCAGCGCTCGCCTCGTAATCGGCAAGCGGCACCGTCACCTGGTTGAGCATCGCTCCGCCCAGATCGGAATCGAGCCGCACCGCCTGATGCCCCATCGGCCCATGGCCACCGCCAAAACCCGGTGCCTCGCGCAGCGCAATCCGGACGAACACCCGCGCCCGCGCGATCGCATCGGCAAGCGTCATGCCGCGCCCGAGGCCGGTCGCGATGGCGCTCGCCAGGGTGCAGCCGGTGCCATGGCTGTGCGGCGTTTCGATCCGCGGATCGGCCCAGCGCACTTCGCCGCCATCGGGCAGCAGCAGCCGGTCGACGATCTCGTCGCCCTCGCCATGCCCGCCCTTGGCCAGCAAGGCGCCGGTACGGCCGCGAACCGCCGCCTCCCCGCCCAATGCCTCCAGCTCTGGCAAATTGGGTGTGGTCAGCGTGGCGATCCGCATCAGCCGCTCGAACGCGGCGATCGTCGCGTCATCGGCCAGTGTCGCGCCACTCGTCGACACCATGACGGGGTCGAACACGATCGGCACGCCGGTCATCGCCTCGAGCCGCCCGGCCACGGCATGGGCCGTTTCGGCCGATCCGATCATGCCGATCTTCACCGCATCCACACCGATGTCGGACACGACCGAATCGATCTGCGCCAGCACCATGTCGGTAGGGACCGGGTGAACGCCCTGCACGCCCAGCGTATTCTGCGCTGTGACCGCGGTGATGGCGGTCATGGCGTGCCCGCCGAGCATGGTGACCGTCTTGATGTCGGCCTGGATGCCCGCGCCCCCGCCGGAATCCGAGCCCGCAATGATGAGGATGCGCGGGGTCATCACTCCCCTCCCGCTTGCGGGAGGGGCTGGGGGAGGGCCTGTCTTAGCGTCATTTCCAGGAGGACATGCCCTCCCCTAACCCCTCCCACAAGTGGGAGGGGAATTTTTGGGCGTCACGCCCGCCCCTTGAACTTCCGCTCGGTGGATGCCGGATAACGCAGCAGCGCCTCATCCACCCGCGCCGGCCGGTCCATCAGTTCGCCGCCGCAATTGGGGCAGCGATCGTCCATCGCCTCGGCGCAAGGCGCGCAATAGGTGCATTCGAACGAGCAGATAAACGCGCCTGCCTCATCGGCGGGCAGCTCGGTGCCACAGCGTTCGCAATCGGGGCGCATCTCAAGCATCTAACTCTGCTCCTTCTTGCTCCACTCCCGCTTGCGGGAGGGGTCGGGGGAGGGCCTGTCAAAGAACGGCACCCTGGGGACAGGCCCTTCCCCAGCCCCTCCCACAAGTGGGAGGGGAGCTAAGCCGCCGCCACGCGCACCGCGTCGCAGATCCGGTCCACCACCCGCTCGACCTGCGCCGGATCGTCACCCTCGGCCATCACCCGGATCACCGGTTCGGTCCCAGAAGGGCGGATCACCAGCCGGCCCTTGCCGTCCAGCTCCGCCTCCGCCTCGGCGATCACCGCCTTCACCGCCTCCGCCTCCAGCGGCTTGCCGCCCTTGAAGCGGACATTCTTGAGAAGCTGCGGCAGCGGCTCGAACCGGTGGAGCAGCGCGCTCGCCGGCAGGCCGCTCTCGACCAGTTCGGCCAGGATCTGCAGCGCCGCGACCAGCCCGTCGCCGGTCGTCGCATAATCCGACAGGATGATGTGCCCCGACTGCTCGCCGCCGACATTATACCCCTGCGCCCGCATCGCCTCGAGCACATGACGGTCGCCCACCTTGGTGCGGATCAGCTTGATGCCCTGGGTCGCGAGATGCCGCTCCAGCCCCAGATTCGACATCACCGTCGCGACCAGCCCGCCATTGGCGAGCCGCCCGCGCCGCGCCCAGCCGCTGGCGATCGTCGCCATCAGCTGGTCGCCGTCGACGACATGGCCAAGCTCGTCGACCACGATCAGCCGGTCCGCATCGCCATCGAGCGCGATGCCGATCGCGGCGCCCGACGCGACCACCGTCTCGCACAGCACCTGCGGCGCGGTGGAGCCGACCCCGTCATTGATGTTCTTGCCGTTCGGCGAGGTGCCGATCGCGATCACCTCGGCGCCCAGCTCCCACAGGGCGGAGGGCGCGACCTGATAGGCGGCGCCATTGGCGCAATCGACCACGATCTTGAGGCCATCGAGCCGCAGATGCTCCGGAAAGGTCGACTTGGCGAAATGGATATAGCGCCCGCGCGCATCCTCGACGCGGCGCGCCCGGCCGATATCGGGCGATGCCGCCAGCGGCACCTCGCCATCGATCAGCGCCTCGATCGCCTCCTCGTCGGCGTCGGACAGCTTGTAGCCATCGGGCCCGAACAGCTTGATGCCATTGTCGGCATAAGGATTGTGGCTGGCCGAGATCATCACGCCCAGGTCGGCGCGCATCGACTGGGTCAGCATCGCGACCGCCGGCGTCGGCATCGGGCCGACCAGCACCACGTCCATGCCCACGCTGGTGAACCCCGCCACCATCGCGTTTTCCAGCATATAGCCCGACAGCCGCGTATCCTTGCCGATCACCACGCGGTGCTTGTGGTCGCCCCGCACGAAATGCGCGCCGGCCGCCATGCCGACCTTCATCGCCATCGCCGCCGTCATCGGCGAGACGTTGGTCGCCCCGCGAATCCCATCGGTGCCGAAATATTTTCTTGCCATGTCAGCGCGTCCGTTCAGCTATGCACCACCGTTTACAGGATGGCGTGATAGCGCCGGATAAGTCGAAGGGCGAGCATGTCGCAAGCAACCCGCATTCTCCTGGCCCTGGTCCTCGGCCTGGCCATCGGCATTGGCGTCGCCGCCTGGTCGCCCGGCACCGCGGCTACCGGCATCGTCATCGCGCAACCGATCGGCACCGCCTGGCTCAACGCGCTGCAGATGACGATCGTCCCGCTGGTCGTGTCGCTGCTCGTCACCGGCGTCGCCGCGACGGCGGAGGCGGCCCGTGCCGGTCGCGTCGCCGGCCGCGCGCTCGCCCTGTTCATCAGCCTGCTCTGGTTCTTCTCGGCACTCGCCGCGATCCTGACGCCGCTGCTGCTCGGCTGGTTCCCGCTCCCGTCCGAGGCTGCGGCCGCACTCAGGGCGGCGCTCGGCGCCACCGCGCCGGTCGGCGACATCCCGCCCTTCTCGGATTTCATCGCCTCGATCGTGCCGAACAACCCGGTCGCCGCTGCCGCCAACAACGCCTTCCTGCCGCTGATCCTGTTCACCCTGGTGTTCGCCTTCGCCCTCACCCGCCTGCCAGCCGATCCGCGCCTGCTGCTTACCAAATTCTTCCAGGCAATCGCCGATACGATGCTGATCGTGATCGGCTGGGTGCTGTGGCTCGCGCCGATCGGCGTGCTGGCTTTGTCCTATGTCGTCGGCGCCAAGGCCGGCACGGCCGCGTTCGGCGCGCTGCTGCATTATGTGCTGATCGTCTCCAGCGTCGGCATCGTCGTGTGGATCGCCGCCTTTCCGATCGGCGCGATCGGCGGACGGGTCGGCCTGCGCCGCTTCGTGCGCGCGACGGTCCCGGCCCAGGCGGTCGCGATCAGCACCCAATCCTCGCTCGCCTCGCTGCCGGCGATGCTGCGCGGGGCGGAGGGGCTCGGCGTGCCCGTCGCCACCTCGGGCGTCGTCCTGCCGCTCGCCGTCGCCATCTTCCGCGTGACCGGCCCGCCGATGAACCTCGCCGTCGCCATCTATGTCGCCTATTGGTTCGGCGTGCCGATCAGCCCGGTGCAGCTCGCCGCCGGCGTCGCGGTCGCCGCCATCACCACCATGGGCGCGGTCAGCCTGCCCGGGCAGATCAGCTTCGTCACCTCGATCGCGCCGATCTGCATCGCGATGGGCGTGCCGGTCGCCCCGCTCGGCCTGCTCGTCGCGGTCGAGACCATCCCCGACATCTTCCGCACCCTCGGCAACGTCACCATGGATCTCGCGACGACCGTCTCGGTCTCGGTCCGCAGCGGCAAGGTCCCGGAGACGGAGGGCGACGCGCTGCTCCGTCAGTGAGGCAAGGCGCGCAGGAACCTATTCGCCGCACCACCGGTTTCACCGTCGCTACGACAAGGGAGATCGACCGTGGGAAAAGGCTGTCTGCTCTGGATGCTCGGCGTGCCGATCCCGGTGATCATCATCCTGTACCTGATCTTCGGCCACTAGAGGCGCCGCCTCAGCCCCGGCTGAGCCCCGCCGACCAGGCATAACCGCGATACAGCGGCCTGAACCGCGCGCTCAGCCCGGCCTCGGCCGCAACCCCGTCCAGCACCTGCTTCAGCGTCGCGCGCGGCGCCACGTCGAACTTCGCCAGCCACGCCAGCAGCAGCCGGTGGAACGCCCCGGGCAACCGCTCCTGCTGCCCGAAATCGACGATGTCGAGCCGCCCGCCCGGCGCCAGCTTGCCCGCGCCCTCGCGGATCGCGCCCTGCCAGTCGGGGATCATCGACAGCGTATAGCTCTGGAATACCCGGTCGAACTGGGCCACGCCGAACAGCGCCTGCGCATCGAACGCGGTCGCATCGCCCTGGGCGAACATGATCCTGTCGGCCAGCCCGGCCTTGGCGACATTTTTCCGCGCCGTCTCCAGCATCGCCTCGGAAATATCGATCCCGTAATAGCGCGCCTCCGGCCACGCCCGTGCCGCGACGATCAGGTTGCGCCCGGTGCCGCAACCGATCTCGATCACGCTGCCGCCCGGCGGCGGCGCCAGCTCGCGGATCAGCCGGTCGCGGCCGAGCAGATAATATTTGCGGGTCAGGTCGTAGAAATGGCGCTGCGTCCGGTAGATCGCATCCATATGCCCCGCATGGCCTGCATCCATGCTCAGGCAGCGCCGCCCAGCACGTACAGGTGCACGCCGCCATAGATCGAGGACCGGTCGCGCCGGGTATAATCCAGCGAATCCTCCGCCCGGTAATCCCAGCGCCCCAGCACCGCATCCGGCACCCGGCCCGGCAGGATCGTCGCGACGCCCGCGGTGCGGAACAGCACGCGCGCGCCCGGCTTCGCGGTGCGGGTGATCTCGCTCCACAGGTCGGTCAGCTGCTCGTCGGTCATCCAGTCCTGCGCGTCGAGCAGGATATAGCGGTCGAGCGAGGCGTCTTCCCGGCTGCGCAGATAATCGGTGAAGTTGATGTGGCGCACCTCGATCCGGTCGACGCGCTGCACGATCTCGTCATAATGCTCGCGCTGCAGATAGGGCGGCAGCGGCGCCGCGGGGCCGTCGCCATAACCGCGGTTGAACGCCTGCCAGGCGAAATAATTGTCCTTCAGGTCGAAATCGCAGGCAAGCTTCTCCAGCCGCTCGCGCAGCACCGTCGCCATTTTCTCGTCGCCGGCCAGCGCTTCGTACTGCGCCGGCGGAATGCCCAGGCCGAACAGCGAGGCGGGCTGGTCGGTCAGCCAGCGGATGAACGCCTTGTCGAACATCGGCGCGAACTCGCGGTCGAAGATCTCGCGCTGTTCCTCGATCGAATTGGCCTTGAGCAGCACCTTCGGGTTCAGGCCGTTCAGCCGCGCCAGGATATGCGCGACGCTGATGAAATTGCCGAGCAGCCCGCGCTTGTACACGCCGCGCGCGAAGCCGCCGATGCGGCGGCGGCCGATCATGTCGCGGCCTTCCCAATAGCGCCGCGTCGTCTCGTCGAGGTGCGGGCGCACATAGGTGCGATAGGCAAGGATGTTGGCGCGGCTGTTGGCGTTGCCGAAGAAGCGGTGGAACGCCTCGTACCCGGGCAGGCGGCGCGCGGCGACCAGCTTCAGCTTGTTGAGCGCGATATGCGCCGTGTTGAGATCGACCGCGGTGATCGCGCGCGGATTGGCCGTCAGATAGGACAGCACGTTGCACCCGCCGGATGCGATGCTGACGACATGGCTGTCGGGCGTGATGGCCAGCGCCTCCATGTCGACGGCGGGATCTTCCCAGATCTGCGCATAGACGAGCCCGCGAAACGCGAAGGTAAAGGCGCGTTCGAGCAGGCCCTGCTTCGACAGATGATCATGCCGGTGCACGGCGGCACGCACGGCACCGTTCTTGGAAGCATTGGGCGATCGATCGGCGATAGCCATGGCATACAACTCCTCGCGGACCTGCAACAGGCGGGGCCCACGCCCCGCTAGGACAATCCGATGACGCTTCCATGACGACACCGCGTCTAAAATGAAAGGGTGTCGCGATGGGGCGATGGCTGGCGGACCACAAAGACCCTGCGGCGGGAGACGGATATGGGCATGATTATTCCCGTCGAGGAACGCGGGTCGAACCCCGGGGAACGGCCATTCGCGAAATCCGGCATGGATGCACCGCGACCGCGGCGGCCGGCGCCGGAAGGCTTCAGCCGGCCTGAAACATGCGCCGGCGGGCCTGCATCTTTTCGGTCAGCAAGGCAGCCTCGCGCACTTCGGTCGCCGCGATGAGCTCATCGAGCACACGAGTCAGATGGTTTCTCATCGCCTCCCTCGCCACATTCGGATCGCGCGTCCGCAACGCATCGAGGATGGCGCTGTGCTCGCCCAGACGCGGCACGACACCGGCTTCATGCGCCTTGTCCGCCAACAATTGCTGCTGCGGGGACGAGAACCGGGCCTCCCACAAGGCTTCGACGGCTGACGTCATGGCGCTGTTCTGGGTAATGCGCGCAATGGTCGTGTGAAACAGCCAGTCGGCATGTTCCGCCCGCACATAATCGTCCCCGGCAGCCTCCATCTCGGCGAGAATATCGCCAAGCGCCGCACATTCCTCGTCGGTGATGCGCACCGCAGCGAGCGCGGACGCCTCGCCCTCGATTGCCCGTCGGGCCTCGCATAGCTCGAACGGGCCGACGCCGAGCATTGCCGCCTTCCCCGTTCGCGGCGTCTGCGAGCGCACATAGACGCCCGACCCCATTTTTATCTCGACGAGACCATCGACCTCGAGCGCGATCAGCGCTTCGCGTATCGTCGGTCGCGACACATTGAAGGCATGGGACAGCTCCCTTTCGGACGGCAGGCGATCTCCGACCCGGAACTTCCCCGTCGCGATCTGACCGGCAATGCGGTCTGCCAGTTGCGCATAAAGGCGCGGCGTGGCCGCTCTCGTATAACCGTCCTTGATGGTTCCTCTCCGCCAGAATCTCTTTGTGCTCTGTCATGGTTCCGCACTGGTTGTCACCACCCTTGTGCGGCGTCCACCCTCGCCATGGCCGACCAACCTACCTTACCAATTAAGAGCGGCTGGCTTGACAGGTCAACTACTCGGACTATTCATTCGAATGCGAGCGCTAACATAGCGCCGTCGAAGAGGGGATCTGAAATGCAATTGCCCGTTTCTGATATCGGAAAACGTCGCGTGGCGCTGCTCGCGGCAACCGCTCTGTCCGCCCTTTCCGCCTTGCCGGCCATAGCCCAGACCGCGCCGTCCACGTCAGGTGGTCAGGCCAATAATGTTCCGGCAGCGGGATCTCTCGATGATGCCCAGGACTCCTCCGGCGACATCGTGGTGTCCGGATATCGGAACAGCCTCGCCCAATCGACGAACGCCAAGCGCGTATCCTCCAACTTCAGCGACTCGATCTTCGCCGAGGATATCGGCAAGTTCCCCGACACCAACATCGCGGAATCATTCAACCGCATCCCAGGCATCACGATCACCCGCGACATCACCGGTGAGGGAACGAACGTCGCCATTCGCGGCCTGGGCTCGAACTTCACCAATGTTACCCTTAACGGCGCGCCCATCGCCGTCGCGTCGTCGGGGGCGACCGACGCGCAGGGAACCGACCGTTCCGTCGACCTCAGCTTCTTCCCGACCGATCTCTTCACGAAGCTGACGGTCAACAAAAGCTATTCGGCCGATCTTCTGGAAGGCGGCGCCGCGGGCAATATCGACATTCGCTCCGCGCGTCCGTTCGACCGCACCAAATCCTATATCGCCTATAACATCCAGGGCGTGAAGCTCGGCGAAGCGAACAGGATCGGCACCCGCGGCTCGCTGATCGGCAGCTGGCACAACGACACGATCGGCATATTGGCGGGCGTATCGGGCCAGCGCTTCTTTACGGACACGCGTGGCTACGAGACGATTGGCTATACCAATCCCGCCCTGTCGACACCGCAAAGTCTCGCCGGCAGCACTAACGGTGTCCCGAATACGCCTACTCCGGCTCAGATCGCCGCTGCTCAATGTTCCTCTGCCGCGAGTTGCAACCAGACCGGCGGCGGCAACTGGACCATCCCCGGTGTCGTGCCGACAGGCGCGGGCGGTGGCCTCGTCGCCGGGACGGTGATCAACCAGGCATTCCTGCTGGCGCAGAACCCCGGCGCGACGATCCAGCAGATCGACAATGGCCTCCTGCCCCGCCTTGGGCGGCCTTCCGCCGAATATGGCTCGCGTGACCGCATCAACGCCGTGGCAAGCATCGAATGGCGCCCCACCGACGAACTGCATTTCTATGTGGATGGCCTTTACGGCTACAAGCATAACGACCTGATCCGGGAGGACATGGCGTGGATCGTCCGCAACGGCTCGATCATTCCGATGAACCTCAAATTCGACAAGACGGACTGCAGCACCGGCTGCACGGTGACGTCGGGCACTTTCGCGAACGTGCAATTTTTCGACGAATTCCGGCCCTATATCGAGACGACCAATCTCTGGAACATCAACCCCGGTGTCGATTATGAGATCGCCAGCAACCTGAAGCTCTCGCTCCAGGGCAATTACGGCAAGAGCAATTTCCACCGGGAAAGCCCGACGGTCGGGGCGACCACGCCGCTGGGCGTCGGCAACACGGTGACCTTCACCAACAATGGCGGCATCCCGACGATCCAGAGCGCGCTCGATCTGAACAAGCCAACCAGCTTCGGCTGGTATCCGCAGGATCGCCTCAGCATCGCCGACGAGCGGCGCTGGTATTCCAACAAGGGTGTTCGCGGCGACCTGACCTGGGGCGATGCGGCGCTCAGCGTGAAGGTCGGCGGTGCCTATGACGACACCTCGCGACGCATTCGCGGCTATGACAACAGCCAGGCGTGGCAGAATGCAGGGTGCGGCAACAATCCGAGCGTCTTCCTGCCCTCACCCAACACGCAGCCGGCCTGTGAGGGCAAGAACGCGCCGGGGGCGGCGCCCGCCGGCTATCCCAGCTATCCGGGCTACGGCACGGGCTATACCGCCGGCAAAACCGGACCGGTCACCTATGCCGGGTCGCTCGTGCCCAACAGTGCGCTGCCGGGCTATCTGCTGCCCGGCCCGGCGGGTTTCGTGACGGTCGACTTCGACAAATTCGCCGCGGCCACCAACTATGCCCAGTTTCACGCCGCCGCCCCGGATTCGGGCGGCGCCAATACCGGCGCTTCCGGTGGCCTGATCAGGGAAAAGGTCAAATCGGCCTTCGCCCTGGTGAGCGGACGGAAGGAACTCGGCGGCAACGACCTGCGCTTCAACCTGGGCGTACGCTACGTCAACACGGAGCAGAATATCGCAGGCCGCGTGTCGCTACCGGATCCGCGCAACACCATCGCGGGCGGTGCGTCGCTGCCTGATGGCAGCCGCTACCCGAACCTGGTCAGCGAGGTCGCCACCCAGAACAGCTATACGAACTGGCTGCCGGCGGCCAATTTTGCCTATGAGATCGGCGATCATGCGGTCGCGCGCTTCGCCTACTCCAAGACGATGACCCGGCCTGACCCGGCCGCCCAGTTGCCCGGCGTTTCGTTCGGGGCGCCGTCGGCCGATCAGGCCAATGTCGGGAACCCCGCGCTGAAGCCCTATATCTCCGACAATCTCGATTTCGGTTTCGAATATTATACCGGCCGTGAAGGCGTGATCAGCGTCAACGCCTTCCGCAAGTCGATCCAGGGCTTCACCAACCAGTTCGTGACCACGGTGCCGTTCACGACCCTCTCTCAGTACGGCATCACCTATGACACGCTGAATCCGACCCAGCAGACGGCGATCAACCTTCGCGGCGGTCCTTCCGTCGCACAGGTCCAGGTCACGTCGCAGGTCAATGTGCCGGAGCGGCTGAAGATCAACGGCCTCGAGTTCCAGTGGGTGCAGCCGCTCGACTTCGCGACCCAACTCATCGGCGTCACCGGCTTCGGCTTCAACGCCAATGCGACGATCGTCGATCAGACCAGCCAGGGCGCCGCCCAGGCGTTCGGCGTCGCGCCCTACACCTATAATATCACCGGCTATTATGAAAAGAACGGCATCATGCTGCGCGTCTCGACGACCTTCCGCAAAGGATCGCAGAGCAGTGGCGCGAACCAGAACGGCATCGCCGCCGCAGGGTTGTTCAACGACGATTACCAGCAGTTCGACTTCTCGTCCGCTTTCGATCTGGACAAGCTGCTGGGCATCAGGAACGCGCCCCAGCTGACGATCAACCTCGCGAATTTCACCGACGCGACGCTGAGGTCCCACTTCCAGTTCAGCAACGCGACCTTCACTCAATACAAGCCCGGGCGTCAGTTGCTGGTCGGGCTGCGCGGCAGCTTCTAGCCCACCCCTCGGGCAAAACTGGGCCGGCGTGGTGGCGCCGGCCCTTTTTTTGCGCGTCCCTTTGAGACGAGAATTGATTCGGGAACTATGCAATATCTTCGGCGCTCTCGGCGAAGTCATCTGCCAAGGACAGATGAGTATAGTGACCCCGAATCTCCCAACCTCGTTTGCGGCTGGTCCAAACCTGTCGTTCGTTTATCAATTTCCGGCGCGGATACGAACGACCGGTTTTTTGTGGATTTTCTAATTGGCTGCTGCTGTTAGAATTAACGGATAATAAGCGGAGGCCCCGCTTAATTCTATGAATCCTAGCCGAAGGCAGGACTAAATATGGCGAACCTTCAACGCACCGTTCCAGCGGTTGTTTAGATACTCACAAACGAGGCGTCGATGACAATGATGCGGCTTATCCTCGGAGCATAGGAGACAGCCACCCTGAAACATGTCAGGCTTGAGTCTATTTTCGATCTTACGCTGTTCCATCAGCCGCATGAAGGAATGTTCGTAGATATTCCAATCGCCCTTGTCGCGCTTGAACGCCTTCAAAATGTCATCGGTCGGCGCAAGAAGCGGCTGATGCGTATATTGCGCTCCGCAAATCTCTTTCAGAAAAAAAGCGAGATCGTCGGCTTTGGCGAACCCGGCGAGTTGCGAGGTATTATGCAGCCGAACATCAATAACCTTTTCGACTCTCGCATTTTTCAGTCGTTCGAAAAACCTCTCCGCCGTCGACTTGGTGAAGCCAATTGTCGCCAGATCAACTTTACTCAAATCACCTACTCCTCAACCGGCGATCTTCGGGCATTATCCGGCCTTTCGGAGAATGCGACCTTCATCGCCCTATCCCGATAGGCAGCGGCCAGTCGCTTCGCCGGCGGCTCGAAAAGGTCGATATCGCTCCTGCCCGACATCTCCATCAGCTTTTCCTCGACCTGCCGTTGATCGACGATCTCTCCGCTTCCCAAGATATGCCGAACGGTCACGCCTCGCTCCTGAAGCGCCCGTCCCACCAGCAGACAGCGATGGCAATCCAGAGGATTATGCTCCGAACACATCATGGCGATGCGATATTTTTTTGCGCCCTCGATGACGCGCTCCAAGCCCCGCGCAAAAATATCTGTTTCAGCCATTTTCTCGTAGTCGGCCACGCCGTTGTAGAAAAAGCGTTCGCCCTTCGGACGCCCCCCTAATTCTTCGCCGAGAAATACATACGCGACGTCGTCCAAACGCAACTCATTGCGCAGGCTATCCCGATTGAAGTGTGGGAAGAGCCGCGAAAAGGGGGCGGTTCTTACATCGGCGATTGCCGTGACCGAAGCCTGGCGCAGAAGCGCCAAGAAGCGTTCATAGGGAAGAGTCGAATGCCCAATTGTCAGAACTTCTACAGCTGCATCCGCCAACCCTGGCCTCCTTCATACCATGACAGCCCGTTCGTCACGATATCCGTTGCTATGGCTTCATGAGCTTACCGACGACAGGCGCGCGGGACCAGCGCTCTTGGAGCGTAAGTGATGATTTCAGTCGCGAGCAGGTCTTCTGATGGCGCCACGCGCCTACAGGAAATGCAGTCCGTTGACCTGAGCGTAGCAGGAATTGGGCATCGCCGCGAAGGGCCGACACAAACCCAGGCGGACATGGATGGTTTGACTCGCCTGAGCATCGGCCTGCAGTGCTGCCACACCTCCAGCGAGGAAGCGGGCCTTGGCGGCATCCGCGGGCACGGAGAAATCATATTCGATACCGTGGTGATCGATCAGAGCACGTAGCTGGCGTTTGCTTGGCTTAGGATTGTCCTCATAAAAGTCGATGTCACCCGGATCTATTTCGATGGCATCGAGCGAGCGTGTATGCGTGCCTGCGGCCACATGGGCTTTTCCGGAATGCGCTCTATGGAGTTGGCCCCCAAAGACATCTTCGAGCGAGGCAGATATACCGGGGGCCACGGACTGCACCATCTGTGCAGCGGTCATCTGACCTGTCACCGCGCTGTTGCCAGGAACGACAAGCCGATCTTCCGTGGCATGCGGAAACGGAAAGTTGGCCGGCGGCATACCAGCGTTGAAGCGGACCTGGTTTCCGACCGCAAAAAACTTACCCGGACCAGCGTGCTGCCCAGTCCAGAATCGCGAGGCTTCCGCGACAGCATGGGCAGTGGACGGCTCCGGCCGGATCATACCGCCGTTGTCGAAATCCCATCCCGCCACACAAAACAAATCGCCATATCGGGTCACGTCGGTGATGATCAAATTGTAAGTCGGCATGGCGCTCAATCCCCCCTGTCAATATCTGTGACGGCAAAAGGATTTTCAAGTATAGCGAGCCGCCGAGACGATGTCGCTCCTGCGTTAAGGCCAAGCCAGCAAGTTATGCATCACCTCTATGCGGTGACCGGGCATGCAAGCATGTGTCGTACGAAACCGCAGAGACTGGCCGTCGCCCACCGCAATATCGTCTTCCGATTGGAGCCCAATCGCCGCCGAGCGGACTGCCATTGCGCGTTTGACGCCCCTGCGCGCTCGATCAGAGCGGCTGTTCATCACGTAACCCAACATCATGGCCAAAGGCAGGCCCTTTGAATATTGACCGGTGACAAACCGCATGAGCCCTTCATCGACATATCGCCAACGAGGCCCCGCACGCCGGTCTCGTACGGCACGCTCAACCGCTTGCACTCGCAGGCAAGATAGACGTCCTCATCATCGCCGACCGTGAGCACGAAATCGATGTTGCTCAGAGAAACGGTGACAGTTTACTAATTATCGCAGGGGCGGGACCAAGGTCACTTATGTCCGTGGCGGCGTCCACGACAGCCGCCCTTCGAACCTCCCCGCGTCATTGTCTGATCCGATATTCTGCCAGTCGCGAATATCCACTGACCCAGGCAATCCTGCTGTCCGAGGAAAAACCAAACTTACTATGAAAAGCGCCCGAGCTAGGCACCTGCTGTAGAACTTTTCCCGATGCGATCTCGATGAGAGCAGCAGTTTCGCGTTGGTGGCCGCGTGGCATGGAAATCAACGCATAGCGACCGTTCGGACTGATCGCGGGCATGGCGTCGTTCGAAAACGTAGCCGCTGCCCCCTTGAGCGACCAGATCACCTTCCCGCTACGAATGTTTCGAAGTTCGGCGATTGCACCATTGCTCGGCGTTGGTGGTGGGCACTTCGGATTGCGCTCGCAGATCGCACCCGTGGCACTCAGGCCGCGCATGATCAAAACCGACTGACCGTCTGGACTAAGCGCATATGGACTGTGCCATGGCTTGACGTCGATCGGCACTCTGCGGGGCTTCTTTCCCTGCTCCCACAATATCCAGCGATCGGGCGCGAGCGTTATCAGGGCGTCGACGCTACCACGTCGATCAACCCGCCATGCAACCTGATTTATGCCGTGCACCAAGGGATTTGGTGGCGTCAGGTCGGCAAGAGGAAGGGACTGGAGTATTCGCCCGGCACGAGCATCGACCAAGGCAATCGTCGGGCGCGGATCAGGATGCTCCGGTCGATAGTAGCTACCCTTCGCGCCGAACAATGCGATCGCAAGGCCCGCATTACCGATCCAATGAACCTCATCCAGGGGGCCTACGGGGCTTGCGAGTGCTGGGAGTAAGCGGACCTCCCCGTTGATCGAGGCGATAAACGGTCTCAGCGGCCCAAGCGCCCAACCGCCTCTAGGCTTCATGATACTCTGCCTCACTCCGAAGACGGAGTGCCCGTGATCGGACCATGTAAATGGCTGCTGATGGGCGACTGCATTCAAGGCTGTTACGTCAGCCTCGATGTTGCGCACCGTTGCTTTGGGGCTGGTTTCGCCAAGCCACAGACCGCTGCCCACTTCAAATGTGAAGAAGGCTTTCCGATCCATTGACGGTGCTGGTGGCGACGCACCTCTGGAGACCTGATGAGGAAGTTCGAGGCAATGGACTGCCACAAAGGCCAAGGGCCCACCCCCGATCGGCATAAAGTCTTGCCCGGCGACGCCGCACGCCGATCTCGGGCGCGCAGCGACCGCAACAGGAGCCATGGGCGCCACGGGCGCCATGGCGAGGATAGAAACCGCTAAGCTGATTAAATATCGCATGACCGGTCCAGTCCGAATGAACCGGCAACTTGCAGAGCGCTGATGAATAGCCGGTTACGGCACCTATCAGATGGTACCAGAATGGCGGGGTCTAGGGCGGCGCCTGCCGGACGCATCGCTCCCAAACGATGTCACGCCCCCCCCGAAAGGACCTGCCGGCAAAGGGGGGAAACCGGCAGGTCCATACGCGTAGCGCCGTAAAGGAGGGGGAATATGCGGCGCCTGGTTACTCGCCTTTCGCTTGGGAAGGAAAGACGCAGGGTAATACGCACATCGAGTCAGTCGGATGCATACAAGCGCAAATTTTTTCGGCGGTCAGGGCATCAGCACCGTGTCGATGACATGGATGATGCCGTTCGACTGCATAACATTGGCGATGGTGATCCTGGCGACATCGCCCTTGGCGTCCTTGACCACCCATCCCTTGCCGCTCTTCATGAAGGTCAGCATGCCGCCCTGGACGGTCTTGTAGCTGGCCTTGCCCATATGCGCCCTGGCATTGGCCGCGATGTCGGCGGCGGTGATGCGTCCCGGCACGACATGATAGGTCAGCACGCCGGTCAGCATGCCCTTGTTCTCGGGCTTCAGCAGCGTGTCGACCGTGCCGGCGGGCAGCTTGGCAAAGGCGGCATTGGTCGGCGCGAACACGGTGAACGGGCCGGGGCCGCTAAGGGTCTCGACCAGCCCGGCTGCCTTCACCGCGGCGACCAGGGTGGTGTGGTCCTTCGAATTGACAGCATTCTCGACGATGGTCTTCGTCGGATACATCGCGGCGCCGCCGACCATCGGATTGGTCTGGGCGGAAAGGGTCGACGCGGCGCTCACCGCGATGGCGGCAGCGACGATCGCTGCACGAAAGGGTCGGTGCATAGGGGTTCTCCTGTACGCGCCCCGGATCGGGGCATGGCACAGGTACGGGTCAGCTCCGATAAGGACGCACGCCGTCAGACCTGGGAGAGCGCGCCCGTCGCGACCACCGGTCCGGTCGGCAGGCCGGTTGGCGAACCGCCGATCGGCTCGAGCGACACGGCCAGCGTGGCGCCCGCCGCCAGGCGCGCGCGATTGGCCTGGTTGACCGCGAAGCGCGTCGCGCCGGCCGATCGCAACAGGCCCAGCGAATGCGGCACCCCGTCGCCGCCGATCACCCACAGCTCGGCACTGCGGTTCGCATCGGCCAGCGCCGCCGGCGTCAGGCGCAGCGCGCCCGAGGACGGATCATACACCGCCGTGACGGGCGTGCCCTTCTCGGTCGGGGCGATCGAGGCGACGAGCATCGACGGCGCGGTCGCGGCGATCGTCTCGGTCGGGGCCGCGCTCGGCTGGGCCGGGCGCGGCGCGCGCTCGATCGGGCGCAGCACGATGAACAGCAGCAGCACGGCCGCCGCCACGCTGGAAAGGCCCGCGGCCGCCGGCCAGAAGAAACGGCGCTGCGGCGGGGTCGGCACGGTCATCGCGGCCGGGCCGTCGATCGTCCACTCGACCCGCTCGAGCACGCCGGCGGGCGCGGTCATTTCCGGCCAGACGTCGAACAACTCCCCCAGATCCTGCCGCCACCGCTCGACCTGCTGCGCGAAGCCCGGCTCGGCCAGCACGCGGCGCAGCGCGACCGCGCGGTCCTCGCCGTCGAGGATGCCGATCGCCAGCTCCGCCGCCGCGACATCGGGCATGTCGTCTTCGGGCACGCCTGGGGTGCGATCGTCGCTCATCGCTCCAGGCACTCCCGCAGCCTGGCGAGGCCGCGCCTGACCCAGCTCTTCATCGTGCCGAGCGGCACCGATTCACGCTCGGCCAGTTCGGCATAGGTGACACCGTCGAAAAAGGCGGTGCGGATCGCGCCGCGCTGGCGATCGTCCAGCGTGTCCAGGCAACCATGCAGCCGGTGCGCCTCCTCGTCGGCGACCATCGTCTCGCTGGCGAGCGGCGCGTCGTCGGGGATCGGCGGCGCGTCCTCGATCGGGGTCGACCGGCGCACGCCCTGCGCCCGGCGCCAGTCGATCGCGCGGTTCCGCGCGATCGTGGCAAGCCAGGTGATCGGGCTGGCCCGGTGCGGCTCATAGGCGCCCGCCCGCTTCCAGATCGTCAGGTACACGTCGTGCAACACATCTTCCGCCGCCTGCCTTTCGCCGCAGATACGATGGCAGATGCCGAAAAGCTTCGCCGAGGTGAGGGAATAAAGGTCGCGAAAGGCGGCGCGATCCTCATGGCCCGTGCGCACCAGTGCCTCGACCAGTTTCAGCCGCGCGTCGCTTGATGGCTGCACAGCGGCTTGGGGCGAATCCGTCACGGTGGCGACGCTAGCCTGTGCCGGGGCCATGCGGCAATCCCGCCCGCCGATATCCGGTCGTTATTTCCCGGCCGTGACGCCCGCGATATAACAGGCTGTTGAAAAAGATGATTCGGACCGACCTCAATCGTCATCCCCGCGCAGGCGGGGATCCATAGCTCATTGCGTTTCAGTGCGATACCAGAGCGCCAAGCTTATGGATTCCCGCCTGCGCGGGAATGACGAAGGTTTTCTCAACAGCCTGATAAAGCATCCGCAAGCGGGTGGCGTTCGCCGCGCGCTTTGCGTAAAGGCCCCCGCATCCGCTTCCGCCGATACCGTTTACGCCGATACCGTTTATAAGGAGCGCGCCGTTCATGCGCATCGCCATAGCATCCGATCACGCCGCCTTCGCCCTGAAGGAGCTGCTGGTCGCATGGCTTGGGGAACAGGGGCATGAGGTCGCCGATCTCGGCCCCCATTCGGACGCGCGGGTCGATTATCCCGATTATGGCTATGCGCTGGCCGGGCATGTCGCGGGCGGCAAGGCCGATCGCGGCATTGCGCTGTGCGGCTCGGGCATCGGCATCTCCATCGCGGTCAACCGCCATCCCGACGCCCGCTGCGCGCTGGTCGGCGAGCCGCTGTCGGCGGCGCTGTGCCGCGAGCATAACGACGCCAACATCCTCGCCATGGGTGCCCGCCTGACGGGTGAGGACATGGCCAGGGCCTGCGTCACCGCTTTCCTGACCACCGAATTCGCCGGTGGCCGTCACTCCCCGCGCGTCGAGATGCTCGGCGCCCCCAGCTTCGCGAAGGAACCCGCATGAGCACGAATCCCCGCAGCCTGCACGACGTCCAGCCCGACGGCTTCTTCACCCGCGGCCTTGCCGACGCCGATCCGGCGGTGTTCGGCGGCGTGCAGCATGAGCTGACGCGCGAGCAGACCCAGATCGAGCTGATCGCCAGCGAGAACATCGTCTCCAAGGCGGTGCTCCAGGCCCAGGGCTCGGTCTTCACCAACAAATATGCCGAGGGCTATCCCGGCAAGCGCTATTACCAGGGCTGCGCGCCGTCGGACGAAGTCGAGACCCTCGCGATCGAGCGCGCCAAGAAGCTGTTCAACTGCGGCTTCGCCAACGTTCAGCCGCATTCGGGCGCGCAGGCGAACGGCGCGGTGATGCTCGCGCTGGTCAAGCCGGGCGAGACGATCATGGGCCTCAGCCTCGATGCCGGCGGCCATCTCACCCACGGCGCCAAGGCCGCCATGTCGGGCAAATGGTTCAACGCGGTCGCCTACGGCGTCGATCCGGTCACGCACCTGATCGATTTCGACCAGGTCGCCAGCCTTGCGCGCGAGCACAAGCCGAAGCTGATCATCGCCGGCGGCTCGGCCTATCCGCGCCAGATCGATTTCGCGAAGTTCCGCGCCATCGCTGACGAGGTCGGGGCGATCTTCATGGTCGACATGGCGCATTTCGCGGGCATCGTGGCGGGCGGCCTTCACCCGTCGCCGCTCGAGCACGCCCATGTCGTGACCACCACCACGCACAAGACGCTGCGTGGTCCGCGCGGCGGCATGGTGCTGACCAATGACGAGGCCATCGCCAAGAAGATCAACTCGGCGGTGTTCCCGGGGCTCCAGGGCGGCCCGCTGATGCACGTCATCGCCGCCAAGGCTGTAGCCTTCGGCGAGGCCCTCCAGCCCGATTATAAGAGCTACATCGCCGCGGTGGTCGAGAACGCCAAGATCCTCGCCGCGACCCTCAAGGAGCGCGGCGCGGAAGTCGTCTCGGGCGGCACCGACACGCATCTCGCGCTGATCGACCTCACCCCGCTCGGCGTGACCGGCAAGGACGCCGACGAGGCGCTGGAGCGCGCGGGCATCACCTGCAACAAGAACGGCATCCCCAACGATCCGCTGCCGCCGACCAAGACCAGCGGCATCCGCGTGGGTTCGCCCGCCGGCACCACGCGCGGCTTCGGCCCCGCCGAGTTCCGCGAGATCGGCAACATGGTCGCCGACGTGCTCGATGGCCTGCGCAAGAATGGCGAGCAGGGCGACGCCCAGGTCGAGGCCGCCGTGCGCGAGCGCGTGCTGGCGCTGTGCGCGCGCTTCCCGATCTACCCGGAAGGCGTGTGATGTGAGGTGCCCGTTCTGCGGCCATGAAGACAGCCAGGTAAAAGACAGCCGCCCGACCGAGGACGGCGCCGCGATCCGCCGGCGCCGCCAGTGCGAGGGCTGCGCGGCGCGGTTCACCACCTTCGAGCGCATCCAGCTGCGCGAGCTCTATGTGATCAAGAGCGAGGACAAGCGCGAGCCGTTCGACCGCGAGAAATTGCTCCGCTCGGTCTCGATCGCGGCGCGCAAGCGCCCGATCGACGCGCTGCGCCTCGAAAAGCTCGTCTCCGGCATCCAGCGCCAGCTCGAGACCCAGGGCGAGAACGAGATCCCCTCCAAGCGCATCGGGGAGATGGTGATGGACGCGCTCAAGGGCATGGACTCGGTCGCGTACATCCGCTTCGCCAGCGTCTATAAGGATTTCCGCGAAGCCAAGGACTTCGAGGAGTTTGCTGGCAATGTGAACGAGGTCGCCAAGGGGTGACCGCGACCATGGCCCCGTATCCGGCCCCGCCCCCCATTATCGTCCTGGTCCGCCCCCAGCTCGGCGAGAATATCGGCAAGGCCGCCCGCGCCATGCTCAATTTCGGCCTGACCGAAATGCGCCTCGTCACCCCCCGCGACGGCTGGCCCAACCCCTCCGCCGGCCCCGCCGCCTCGGGCGCCGACGTGGTGCTCGAACGGGCCCAGGTCTTCGCCAGCGTCGCCGAGGCGGTGGCCGATTGCCCCACCGTCTATGCGACCACGGTCCGCAAGCGCGGCGTGACCAAGCCCGTCGTCACGCCCGACGATGCCGCCACCGCGATCCACGCCTCGGCCGGCCGCACCGCGATCCTGTTCGGCCCGGAACGCTCGGGGCTGGAAACCGACGACGTCGCCCTGGCCCGCACCATCATCACCGTGCCGATCAACGCCGAATTCGGCTCGCTCAATCTCGCCCAGGCGGTGATCCTCGTCGCCTATGAATGGTCGAAACGCATCGCCCTCGCCTCCCCGCCCGAGACCGACCTGCCGCTTCCCGCGCCGCAGGAAGAACTCGAGGGCATGATCCTTCAGCTCGATGCGATGCTCGAGGATGCGAACTTCTTCTTCCCGCCCGACCGGACCCCCGTCACGCGGCGGACGCTCCGCACCCTGCTGACCAAGCCCGGCTGGTCGAGCCAGGAAGTGCGCACCCTGCGCGGTGTCCTGTCGGCACTGGCGGGCGCCAAGCGGCCAAAGACCCTGCCCAGGCGCTAGCCCGTACCACCGATTGCCATTATGCCGGGCGCCTTCACCAGCGAGAGCCCGACACCCATAGATGGCCGCCCTCATTCCGCCCAGCGCGGATACGCCTTATCTGACTATCCGGGCCACCGGCGAGAAGACCCCGCTCGACGTACCGGCGGAAACGATCGTCGACGCCTATAAACGGCATGGCGCACTGCTGCTGCGCGGCTTCGCGACGGACCTCGACACGTTCGGCCATTTCACCGCACAATTCTGCTCAGGCTCGGTCTTCAACGAAAGCCGCAGCCGGCAATTGCTCGACGATTCGCGCAATATCCAGTCGGTCAGCCTCGGAACCGTGGCGTTCCCGCTCCACCCGGAACTATCGCGCGAACCTTGGAAGCCCGATGTCTGCTTCTTCGCCTGCCTCAACCCGCCGCGCCGGCTCGGCGCGACGACCCTCTGCGACGGCAGCGCGATCGTCGAGCGGCTTCCCGCCGCGCTCCGCGAGGAGATGGCGGCACGCCGGCTGCGCTATACCCGGCGCGCGAAACCCGAGCAGTTGCGGCTGTGGTTCGACACGACCGGGCCCTCCGACCGGCAGCTTGCCGCCCCCCCAGCCTATTGCCCATTCACCTTCGAACGACTGGGCGAGGATGTGCTGTACAGCTTCGACCGCCCCTTCTTCCACCTTCCCATGTTCACAGACCGGCCCGCCTTCGGCAATTTCCTGCTGTTCGCGCGCTACGGCATCGACCGCTGGGATTTCCCGCTGCTCGACGACGACACCCTCGTCCCGTCGGCATGGACCGATATCATCAGGGATATCGGTGACGATCTCAGCGCTGCTGTGGTGTGGCGACGCGGCGACATCCTGATGCTGGACAATACCCGGTTCCTGCACGGCCGAACCGAAGTAGCGAAAGGCGACGGACGGCTCATCGCCTCCTATTTCGGCTATCTCAACTTCGCCCTGCCCGATCCGGAGGGGCCACCGGACCCGCCATGGCGGCAGGGCAGGTTCTGGCCGCCGCGTCCGTCGTCGCTGGTCTAACCGCCCCGACGGTCGAACGCCTTCATCTCATAAGCGATAGAAATCTCGACCAACCTGTCCCACAGATCGGCGATTTCGGCACCCGGCAGGCCCCCCGCTTCGGCCGCTGCGCGGGCGTTCGCGATCACCTGTGCCTTGCGCGCTTCATCGCGCACCGCGCCACGCTCGGTCTTGATGCGCGCGGCCGCATCCATATAGGCGAAGCGGCGCGCAAGAAGCGCGATCAGCTCGCGATCGACCTGATCAACGCCAGCGCGCACCTCGATCATGGTAGAACAGTCGGCACCAGCCAGAGTCGTTTCAGTCATGCGGCCTGATAGCGCCGCTGGAACAACTGTCCAGCATCGGTAATGCGACAGCGGAAACGACCGATCCGGGACAGTGTTTTATCATTTAATCGTCATTTTATAGTCTCTTGCGGGGCCCGCGAGCTGAAGCTACTTCTGCTCGCCATGCCGCGTTACGACGCGGGCGACTCGTTCAGAATCCAGAGGAAAAGCTTCATCATGCGTTCTTTTGCAACCGTGGCGCTCACGTGCCTCATCTTCTCGTCAGTTCCCGCCATCGCCAAGGACGACAAGCCAGCCGACCCCGACAAGAAGATCTGCCGCCGCACCGAGGCTACCGGATCGATCATCGGCGGCAAACGCCAGTGCCACACCAGGGCCGAATGGAAGAACATCGACGACGCCAATAGCGAGGCAGCGCAGCGATTCTCCGATCGGCGTTCCAGCGCCGGGCACTGAAAACCTCACCCGCATACCCTGCATCGGCGACGTTCCTAAAGACGAGGGGCGTCGCAACGGCGTGCGGTGGAATGGTCGCCCATAATGTGCCGGGACCTGATTTACCGTCACTTTATCAGCTCTTGCGACCATCTTCACACGACGATAGGTCTTCGGTCTGCGCCGCCTTGCGGCAATTATTATGTCGTTTTTCGACTCCGGGGAAAATCATGCGTACCTTTGCCGCCTTGACACTCACCTGCTTCATGCTCTCGTCGGTTCCGGCCTTCGCCAAGGATGAAAAGCCGGTCGACCCCGACAAGAAAATCTGCCGCCGGGCAGCATCGACCGGGTCGAGGATGTCTAAGCCCGAATGCCACACGAAGGCGGAATGGGCCGCAATCGACGAGAATAATCGCAAGGCGTCGCAATGGTACGCCGACCGGCGCGGAGGCAATGCAGCCACAGACCGCCAATAGCAGGTTGACCGCGGCGTCTCTTTCTGCAAGAGGCCGCCCCTTCGCAAAAGGCCCCGCACTCCGGTGAAGCGGTGGCCCTGCCCGATTCTCTCGAGAATGGCAGAGCGATGACCGGATATTGATCGCCCCTTCCGGGTCGGTCTCGTTGTTGGCACTTGCAAGGAATATAATATGTCGAAGCGCTCCAGCGCCAAGTATAAGCTCGATCGCCGCATGGGCGAGAACATCTGGGGCCGTCCGAAGTCCCCGGTGAACAAGCGCGAATACGGTCCAGGCCAGCATGGCCAGCGCCGCAAGGGCAAGGTTTCCGACTTCGGTATCCAGCTCCGCGCCAAGCAGAAGCTCAAGGGCTATTATGGCGACGTGACCGAGAAGCAGTTCCGGGCATGCTACCATGAAGCAGCTCGCATGAAGGGCGACACCGGCCAGAACCTGATCGGCCTGCTCGAGCAGCGTCTGGACATGATCGTGTACCGCGCCAAGTTCGCACCGACCGTGTTCGCTGCGCGCCAGCTCGTTTCGCATGGTCACATCAAGGTCAACGGCGTGAAGTGCAACATCGCGTCGCGCCGCGTCTTCCCGGGCATGGAAATCACGCTGGGTTCCAAGGCGCAGGAAATGGCGCTGGTGATGGAGGCGCAGAGCCTCGCCGAGCGTGACATCCCCGACTATGTCGCTCCGGACGGCAGCGCGAAGGTGACCTTCACCCGCGTGCCGACCCTGGACGAAGTGCCCTATCCGGTGAAGATGGAACCGAACCTGGTCGTCGAGTTCTACTCGCGCTGATCCCTCGGTCTTCGACCCAGCGAACAAAGGGCGGTCCCGCAAGGGGCCGCCCTTTTTCATTGGGTCAGAACTTCATCGACGTCCGCAGGAAGCTGTCCATTTTCTCGAGCATCCGGATGCGGGCGGCGCTGTCGTCGAGATAATGGTCGAGATTCTGGAACTCGACCAGTTCCACCTGCTTGCCCGCCTCTTTCATCCGCGCCGCCATCATGCGCGACTCGCCGACGCGGACGTTCCGGTCGCCGTCGCCGTGGAACATCAGCACCGGGGCGCGGATTTGCTCGACATTCTGGGCAGGCGATCCTTCCCGCACATGCGCGCCCCTGCCGATGAAGGCATCGACGCGGCTATAGCTGCTGAAATTCTCGGATTCCTTGCGAAGCGCTTCCAGATCGGTCACCGGCGCGACGGCGATGACCGCCTTGAACAAGGTCGGCTCCACCACCGCAGATTGCAGTGCTGCATAGCCGCCATAGGACCAACCGACGATGCCGAGCTTTTTAGGATCGGCGATTCCCTGCTTCACCAGCCAACGTCCACCGTCGTCGACATCGCCGATCGCGATCTTCCAGGATTTGAATCCGTTTTGCTGAAACCAGGCCGAACCGTAGCCGGTCGATCCGCGAAAATTCGGCTGGAGCACGGCGTATCCGCGATTGGCGAAATATTGCGCCAGCCAATCGAAACCCCATTCGTCGCGCGCGCCGGGGCCGCCGTGCGGCATGACGATCGCCGGCAGATTCTTCCCGTCGCTGCCGGGCGGCAAGGTCAGATAGCCTGGAATCTGCGTTCCGTCGCCGGCGGGGAAGGTGACCGGCTTCACCGTAGCCAGGGTCGTTTTGGCGAGTTGAGGGCGCTTCGGGAGGATCTCGGCCAGCTGACGGGTCTTTTTGTCGAAGAGATAATAGCGCCCCGGATCGACATCGCTGCCAGCGAAAAGGAGCAGCTTGCTTTCATCAGCGCTCGCATCGACGACGTCGACGAGCGGAAGCCCCGGCAAGGCCTTGGACAATGATGCCGATAGCTTCTTGAGTTCCGGATCGAAGAATTCCACCTGACGCCGCTCGGTCGCATAGCTCGCGCCGACGACCCGCTGCTGGCGGCCGATCCTGATCAGGCTGTCGACATCCGTGTCCGGCCGCGCAAGCACCAGCTCCCGTTTCAGGGTACCATCAAGGGCAATCGAGAAGAGCGCGGTATGCCCCTCATGCACGTCGAAGCCGTAGGCCACGTTGCGATCATGATCGACCGCATGGGGGTCGAATCCCTCGTCCAGCCCAGCCGTGTCGGTCACCGCGCTAAGCGGTAACCATTCCCGGCTACCCTGCTTGCGATACAGATAATTGATCGTCGCCTTGTCGTAGCCGCCTGGCGTCGTTCGCCGCATACCCATGATGCGCACCGCACCATGGCCATCGGAGATATATTCCTCCGCATCTATCCGGGGCGTTTCCATGACGCCGCGCCTCAGGCTTTTGGTATCCACGCGGTCGACGCCGAACCCCTCGCGGCTGTTGGCAAGTCTGGTCCCGGTCGTCATTTCCGGAATATAGCTGCGCGTCATAAGCACACTGCCATCGGCGTCGTCGCTCAACCAGTCGATAATCCGGCCCCCACCTGTCGTGAAGCCAAGCGCGTTCGACGAATCCCTTGCGCTGACCACTTTGAGATTCTTGCCGTCGGCATCGAGCCCGACCACCCGAGTAAAGCCCAACGGGCCGTACTCGGCGCTGGGCACGATCATATATATGGTGCAGACGATTCTTACATTGGTCGACCAGCGACACTCCTTCAGCCGGTCGGGTTCGCCAGACGAACTCAAAACGGTTTTGGGCTGACCGTCCGCCATGTTGACCACGTAGAGCGAGGCGCTCCGCGCGCCGGTGGGCTGAATATAGGCGATGCTGTTGCCGTCCGGCGACAGGCTGATCTGCTCGACACTCTCCCGTACGCCGAACTTGGTGGCTGCCTCATTCGCTGCGGGCGCTGGCTGCGGAGCAGCCTGCGGCGCCATGGCCGCCCCCATCAGCGCTGCCATCGTCCAGAAAGTCATGAATTCCACCCCCGAGATTCAATATGTTACTTGTCACATACTGCCGCCCATAGTCGCGGCAACCGGGCAATCTCATCCATTTCGGTTCTATCTGCCGGCCGCTTGCGCCTGTCCCGGCGCACTGCCAGAACGCGGCTCGATCAGAAAATCCGGAGGAGCCATGATGCGCGCCCTTTTCCTGTTGTCCGCCACTGTCGTCCTTACCGCAGCGGCACCCGATTCACCCGAAATCCCGCTCCAGACCCTGAAGGACGTGACCAAGACCCTGTCGTCTGACGAATTCGAAGGCCGCGCGCCCGCGACCCCGGCAGAGGACAAGACCACTGCCTATATCGTCGAGCGCTTCAAGGCGGCCGGCCTGAAGCCCGGCAATAATGGCAGCTGGTTCCAGGACGTGCCGCTGGTGGAGATCACCGGGGAGAATGTCTCGCCGCTGACCTTCACCGGGGGAAAGACGCCGGTCAGCCTCGCCTATCGCACCGACATGGTCATCGCGACCTATCAGGTCGTACCGAAGGTCGAGATCAAGGACAGCGACGTCGTGTTCGTCGGATACGGCATCAACGCACCGGAGCGGGGCTGGAACGACTATGCCGGCCTCGATGTGAAGGGAAAGACCGTCATCATCCTGATCAACGATCCCGACTGGCAGACCATGACGCTGGACGGTGCTTTCGGCGGCCGGGCAATGACCTATTATGGCCGCTGGACTTACAAATATGAGGAAGCCGCCCGGCAGGGCGCAGCGGCGGCGATCATCGTCCACGATACCGAGCCGGCCGCCTATGGCTGGGGCGTTGTACAGTCGAGCTGGACAGGCCCGCAGCTCCAGCAGGACACGCCCGGCGACCATATGGACCAGTCCAAGGCAATCGGCTGGATGCAGAAGCCCGCCGCCGAGGCACTTTTCGCCAGCGCCGGCAAGGATTTCGACGCGCTCGTCGCCGCCGCGAAGGTCAAGGGCTTCAAGGCAGTGCCGCTGGGCGTGAAGGCAAACGCCAACTGGACCACGACGATCCGCCGCCAGGCATCGAAGAACGTGATCGGCATCCTGCCCGGTACGGAGCGCCCGGACGAGGTCGTGCTCTATTCGGCACATTGGGATCATCTCGGCCGCTGCGACGCGATCAAGGGCGACGACATCTGCAACGGCGCAGTCGACAATGCCTCGGGCGTTGCCGCCCTGGTTGCCATGGCCGAGGCCAACAAGAAGGCTGGCCCGGCGAAGCGCTCGCAGGTGTTCCTCGCCGTCACCGCCGAGGAATCCGGCCTGCTCGGCTCCAAATTCTATGCCGAAAACCCGGTCTATCCATTGGGCAAGACGGTCGGCGGGGTGAACATGGACGCACTGAAGATCTATCCGGAAGCGAAGGACTTCGTGATCACCGGTGCGGGCAAGTCCGAGTTGGAGGACATGGTCAAGCCGATGGTCGCGGCACAGGGGCGGCACATCGCACCCGAGCCGTCGCCCGAGCGCGGTTATTATTACCGGTCCGACCATTTCAGCTTCGCCAAGCTGGGCGTGCCGATGCTCGACGGCAGCGCAGGCGAGGACCTGATGGTCGGCGGTCCGGCCGCCGGCAAGGCAGCCGCGGACGATTACAACACCAATCGCTATCACAAGCCGCAGGACGAATATGACCCCGCCTGGAACTGGGGCGCCGCGCTACAGGACGTGAAGCTCTATTACACCATGGGCCGCTCTCTTGCAGACGGCGATACATGGCCTAATTGGTACCCGACCGCCGAGTTCCGCGCGGTCCGTGACAAGAGTCGCGCGGAGGCCAAGTAACATGAACCCGATTACCCCACCCGCCGAATGGGCGCCGCACAAGGCCGTCTGGATCGGCTTCCCCAGCCATCCGGAGCTGTGGGAGGACGATCTCGAACCGGCCCGCGAGGAGGTCGCGGCCTTTGCGCGTGCCGTCCATGCCGAGGGCAAGGGCGAGCGCGTGCTGCTCGTCGCCGCCGATGAAGAAGCGGCCAGGGCGGCCAGGGCGCTGGCCGGCGATGCCGCGCAGGTCGTGGTCGAGCCGTTCGGCGACATATGGCTACGCGATACCGCCGCGATCGTCACCGGCGACGGCCATGCCCGCGACTTCCGGTTCAACGGCTGGGGCGGGAAATACGACCTGCCCGGCGATGAGGATGTCGGCCTGCGCCTAGCCGAGCGGCGGCACATCACGACCGAGACCTGCGACTGGATCCTCGAGGGCGGCGCCATCGACGGCGATGGCACCGGCCTAGTCGTCACGACCGAGCAATGCCTGCTCAACCCCAATCGCAACCCGCGCCTGTCGCGTGCCGATATCGAGGCACGGCTGGCGCAGGACCTTGGCTATAGCGAGGTGATCTGGCTCGGGGACGGGCTGATGCACGATCACACCGACGGCCATGTCGACAATCTCGCGCGCTTCGTGGGGCCGGGCAAGCTCGTCATCCCCGAGCCCGACGACAATGACCCCAACTGGTTGGTCTATCAGAACGCGGCGCGTGACGCCGCGCGCCATGATGTCGAGATCGTCCGCATCCCCTCGCCCGGCCGGGTGCTGCGCGACGAGGAGGTCATCCCGGCGAGCTATATGAACTTCTATATCGGCAACGCCGCCGTGGTCGTGCCGCAATATGGCGCGGCGAATGACGCGGCGGCGGTCGAGGCGATCCAGGCGCTGTTCCCGGACCGGCAAGTCGTCGGGCTGCACGCCGATGCGATCCTGACCGGCGGCGGCAGCTTCCACTGCATCAGCCAGCAGATTCCGGCCTGACGTTTTCCCGCCAAAGCCGCTAAGGGCTCTCGCATGACCGAAATCACCGTTGCCGCGCTTCAGCTCGCCTTTTCGAGCGATATCGACGCGAACATCGCCCATGTCTCCGAACTGGTCCGCGAGGCAGCGTCGAAGGGCGCGCAAGTGATCCTGCCCCCAGAGCTGTTCGAGGGCGAATATTTCTGCCGGGTCGAGGATGAGGGCCTGTTCGGCAACGCCAAGCCGGTCGGCGAGCACAAGGCGGTGCTGGCGATGCAACGCCTTGCCGCCGAGCTGGGCGTGACCATCCCGACCAGCTTCTTCGAGGCGGATGGGCCGCATCATTATAACAGCCTGGCGATGATCGGGCCCGATGGCGGCCTGATGGGCGTCTATCGCAAGAGCCACATTCCGGACGGCCCGGGATATGAGGAAAAATTCTATTTCCGCCCGGGCAATACCGGCTTCAAGGTCTGGCCCGGCCCGTCCGCCACGCTCGGCGTCGGGGTGTGCTGGGACCAATGGTATCCCGAGACGGCGCGCGCGATGATGCTGATGGGGGCAGAGGTGCTGTTCTACCCGACCGCGATCGGCAGCGAGCCACACGACGCCGATCTCGATACCAGTCGGCTATGGCGCCGCGCGATGGTGGGCCATGCCGTGTCGAACGTCGTGCCGGTGGTCGCCGCCAACCGAATCGGCACCGAGCATGGCCAACATTTCTATGGCCACAGCTTCATCACCGACGAACGCGGCGACCTGATCGCCGAGTTCGGTGCGGAGGAGACGGGCGTGCTGGTCGCGACGCTCGACCTCGACCGGATCAAGCGCCACCGTGCCGCCTTTGGGTTTTTCCGCGATCGCCGGCCCGAGCTTTACGGACGGCTCACCCAGGATATCTAGCGCCGCGGCGAGCCTAYGTCCTCGCGGATCACCACTGGCTGCGCGCAGCCATCGACAGTGCGCAGTACGCCGAGGATCTGTATGGCGGGCGGCTCCACCGTCAGCTTGTGGGCGCCGTGCTGCATCTTGCCCAACCCGGTGCGCTGAACGCTGACATTCTGGCAGACCGGCTTGACCGCAGTCGTATCGGGCTTTTCCGGTGCGGGTGCGACTGCGATCGCCGCCAGGCCGAGCAGTGCAAGGATAACCATACCGACTCTCCCATCATGAGCAGCCGGGCATTCCGGCACCGAAAATCGAAACAGTCGACGGCACCGTTTCGGCTGAGTTCAGACTGCGGCGCGCAATCCGGCCCGATGCAGAAGACCACGCACATCCTGAACGCCGCGTCGAACCTTCTCGGCATCACCCTGCTCATCATCGCGGGGCTCCACATCACCAACCAGGCGCAGAAATCGATCGCCGACGAAGTCGCCTGGCTCAGCGCCGTCTGCTTCAGCATCAGTTGCGGCCTGTCCTATCTGTCGATCCGCTCGCCACTCGAACTCGATCGCTGGGAGGGCTGGGCCGACCGCACCTTCCTGATCGGTATCGTCACGCTGGTGATGTCGGTATTGGTGCTGGCGCTCTAGATTGGGATCCAACATGGGCTCCTGCCCGGTCATGCCCGTGTCCACCGGTCGAGATGAGCCGAAGCTCCTTGATACGCGGAACCGCTGCCCCGGGGACAAGTCCGGAGATCAAGATATTTTCGGCTTCAATTCAAGCGCCCGCGCAAACACCGCATCGAACATGTCCTCCGTCAGCCGGCCGGTATTCTGATTGTAGCGCGAGCAGTGATAGCTATCGATCAGGATACGCCCGTCGGGCACGCGGTGCTCGGCAAGATGCGCGAAGCGGCATTTGGGCAGCTTGCCGCCCAGCATCTTCACCGCCGACTGGTGGGCGATCTGCCCCAGGGCAACGAAAATTCGTGCCTTGGGCAATGCATCTACCTGGCTCGCCAGGAAATGCCGGCACGTCCGGATCTCCTCCGGCATAGGCTTGTTCTGCGGGGGCAGGCACTTGACCGCGTTGAGGATCATCGCCCCGTTCAGCCTGAGCGAATCGTCTGCCGTCCCTTCATAGTCGCCGCTCGCCAGCCCATATTTGCCGAGCGCCTGGAACAGCAGCGCGCCCGATCCGTCGCCGGTGAAGGGCCGCCCGGTCCGGTTCGCGCCCTGCTTGCCCGGCGCGAGGCCGATGATCACCAGCCATGCATCGGGATCGCCCCAGGCGGGTACGGGTGCGTTCCACCAGTCGGGCTGCTCGGCGCGCACGGTGTCACGATGGGCGGCAAGCCGTGGGCAGAGCGGGCAATCGCGCGGCGGCTCGGTATCGGGGATCGGGCTTGGGACAAACATCATGCCGCGCTAGTGCACGTCCCGGTGCCAGTAACAAGATATGCCATTGCGATCGGATCGAACCGCCCGGGACGCCACGGCCTGCCCGAGGCTGAAGTGCGCGCGGCGATCGCCGCGCTCGAACCCGTCGTCGCGGCGTCGCGCCTTTTCCAGACGCCGCCGCTCGGCCCGTCGTCACGCCGGTTCGCCAATGCGGTGCTGATCCTCGATTCGGCCGAATCGCCCCGCGCACTGCTCGTTCGGCTCAAGGGCGTGGAGCGCGATTTCGGTCGCCGCGCCGGTCGCCGTTGGGGGGCGCGCGTGATCGATCTCGACATCATCCTGTGGTCGGGCGGCGTTTGGTCCGATTCGGTGCTGACCGTGCCGCATCCGGCCTTTCGCCATCGCCGTTTCGTGCTCGATCCACTGGCGAGCCTGATCCCGGACTGGCGCGATCCGGCCACCGGTCTGACGGTTCGCCAGTTGACGGCACGCGCACATGCGGTTGACCGGCGCCCGCGTCGCTCGTAACGCGCGTCCCTGGTCGGGGCCCGTAGCTCAGTTGGTAGAGCAACGGACTTTTAATCTGTAGGTCTCGGGTTCGAATCCCGACGGGCCCACCAGCACAACGCGGCGGAAACCCTAAGGTTTCGGTCCTGCGCGTCCGTTGGAAGTCAGCCATTCCGACACGGCGCCCCGATAGTATTCCGACAATCACGCCTTGTTCTTTCTTACAGGAGCGAGTCGCTTTTCGCCAGCGATGCGCGCTTTCGTCTCGTTCGCCTTGTTGTATGTCGTGGTCTGTTGCAGCGTCCGGTGGCCGAGACAGGACGGATATCGAAGATTTCCGCGTCGCCGAACTCGGTGGCACCGCCATGCCGAAAGCCGGTCAAGGTCATCCCCTTCGGCAGGCCGGCGGCCTTGTGGATCTTGCGAAACACCCGCTGCGCCTGATCCTCGGTTCAGCGCTTCCCCGTCTCTTCGTTGATGACCATGTGGCCGGCGGCAGGCGTGCAAGCTCTTCCTCGAGCGCCGGATACAGCAGCGTGCCCGGCCGGGTCGGGTCATACGTCCCAGGCTCAATCTCCTCGGCCTTGGCGGCCATCGGCGGCCCACCCCGGCGGGCGTCGTCGCACTTGTCGATTCCGCCGTGGACGAGTTGCACGCGCACGCGCTTCCCCTCCGCCTCCGCCGGGCAATAGCCGGGGTTCGGCTTCACGCCGGGCGGGGCATCGATCGCGGGAAGGGCGCGCGCCGGGTTCATCCCCGCCGCTCAGGTGGCCAAGGTGCGGTCGCCAATGTCCGCCGCCCTGAACTCTCATCACCGCATTACCTCAATCTCTCATAAAACTATTCGAAATGGATAATAATTGGCGCGACGACTGCCAATATTCTATGCTACCCGACGACGCAGATGATGAAATTCCGCGCAAGATTTATAGGGCTTGCGCTGTTTGCACTGCTGTCTGTCGCGCTGTGGGGCCTGCTCGCATTGGCGGTATTTGCCTTCATCTGACATTCGTTTCGAAACGCTCAGTCATCGCATCGATTTGACGAGTGTCGGCGGCTGACCTGGGTACTTTTGACGCTGCGCCGCCGTGAAGGCGGCGCGGCATAGTCGCCGCCCGCGAAGAAATCTTCGTGGCGGCTCGCAGCCTTCAGCATATCTTCGGTGGGCTCGCGCATCACCGCCAGGATTTCGACAGCATCGGTCGCATAGGCCTGCCAGCCGGTCCAGGATTGACCTGCGGCCTAACGCTCGCCCTCCGCCTCGCCCTGCGTTCACCGATTTCTGGGCGGAGGCGTGCAACACGGTCGGGCATCCATGGATGAGCGGTCACATGACCTACTCAGGCATCGTCGTCCGCTTGCGCGGCGTTCAGCTGGTATATCTGACCGCCGAGCGCGCGCCGTGGATCGGTGGCAAACTGAAGGCCGGCGAGGAATATGCGGCCGTCTTCCAGGAGGCCCAGCCGACTGTCACGGTTATCCGCGCCCGCTTCGGCGGCGGCGCGCCAACTCTCCCCGGTAGCGGCGGTCCGCCAGTCGCCCGGCGGGCGCAGAATGCGCGCCGGCAAGATGACTTTACCCAGATCCTGATCCCAGCATGTGGAGCGTGTAAGCGCCCGCCGGCGCCTTAGGCAGGCGATATCTGATTCAAGACGGTAGCCATGCCTCGGTTATAGGCGGCGGTCTCTAGCCGTGCCACCCGCTGCGCTCGATGGAACGTCTCTACGCTCGCTCCATAGAGCGCGCCGCTCGATAGCATCAAAACGGATGATCCTTATCGCCCACGTCGCGCACCTCAGAGCCGGGAACTTACCCATCACTGCGCAAGGTCCGTCGCCGGCAGGCATTGACACGGTTTCCCCCGCCCGGTCCGCAGCGTGATACCTCACCAAACAGACTGGTCCGATTCGGCCCAAGAGAGCGACGATACGCTTTACCCTGGTCTATGCCCCTGTCGGAGAGGGACACAAGATGCAGTCGCGCGGCAGGGCGATCGGGCTTGCCCTGTTCACAGGGGTGAGCGTGATATTGTGGGCGCTCATCGTCTGGGCCGTTAGCACCTTACTGTGATCGGCCGGCCGGGAATCGAGTAGCTAGTAGAACCGCCCGGCGCGTGCCTTCAGGCTGGCGATCAGTCCGGCCAGCGGCTCGGCCGGGTCTTCCTCAGTCCAGTAAGCGCGCACTGGAAACTGCGCGCCATGGGCGTCGACCGGCCGCACCACGATCCCGCCATCCGACAACTCCTCATGATTGTCGCTGATCAGCGCAATGCCGTCTCGCTGTGCGACGCGGTCGAGGATCTTGGCCGGGCCGAGATCGATGATCGTTGTGGTCAGCGCCGGCCCGGCCGGCAGGATACGCTGCGCCAGGAACCGGTGCATGTCGCCGCCGAACTGCTGTTGCGAGGTCAGGAAAATCTCGTCGCGAAGCGCGTCCGGCCTGATCGTCGAGGAGGCGGAGAGGGGATGGTCCGGCGGCATCGCGACCAGCACCCGGTCATGCCACAGGCCTATCGAATGCGTGCCCGGCTCCGGGTTGCCCGGCAGAACCGCAAGGGAGAGATCGCCGCTGCGCAGCGCCGGCAACAGCGCGCCGCGCTGCATTTCATGTACGCCGATATCGACCTCGGGGCGGCTGCGCGAAAAGACCAGCAGCTCGTCGGCCAGCCGGTCGCGACAAATCGAGGCGAAGCACCCCACCGCCAGATTCCGAAGGGATTCCATTCCCTTGCGTGCATTGATGCCGGACCCGGCGGACACACTTTCCATGCGATCAATCCTGCGCGATCCATTGGCGCGGCAACCGCCGCTTGCGACCAATGCGACAAAGCTGCGACGAACATGACACCACCCGCGACCGGGCTGCACACCCACCCTTCTGCAAAGCACCAAAGTGGCGCTATCATGGTGCCAGAGGGGCAGAGCTACCATGCAGGACCGAACGGGCACCGATGCCATTCGCGAACCCGAATCGCCAGCGGCACGGAACGTCGTCACGACACCGAACGTGCTCGCCCAGGTGCGCGACATCGCGGAGCTGCGCGAGAGTGAGGAACAGTTCCGCATGCTGGCGGAGAATCTGCCCGGCCTGTGCTGGGTCGGGGACGAGAATGGCGCGCTGCGCTGGGCCAACAGCCAGTGGCACGAGATGTTCGGCGGCACCAGCGCCGAGCAGGGCGACCCGAGCACCATCTGCCACCCCGATGACCTGCCGCTCGCACTGAAGACCTGGAAGCAATCCTGGGACGCCGGCGAGACGTCGACCATCCTGCTCCGCATGCGCTGCCCCGACGGCACCTATCGCCCGTTCCTGAGCAAGGCGGTGCCGATCCGCGACTCGAGCGGCACGGTCGTGCGCTGGTGCGGCGTGCAGATCGATTTCAGCGAGAAGCAGGCACATGACAGGCGCCAGGCGGTGCTGCGCACCTTCCACGACCAGTCGCGCGACCTGACCAACGCCGATTCGATCCTGACCGGCCTCTCACGCATCCTGGCCGAGCATCTCGGCATCCCGCATATGCTGTATGGCGGGACCGAGAATGGCGATCCGAAGACGCTCAGGGTCTTCCACGCCATGGGCGGCGTACCGCAGGACAGCGCGGCCAACCGTTTCGGCCTCGACGAGGCCTTTGCCAGCCTGGCTCAGCGCCAGGACTGGCAGGCGAGCCAGGCGGTCGAGGACAATCGCCTCTTCGGCCGAAGCCCCGACGATCCGGTGCAGCGTGCCGCTGACCTGATGGGCGTGCGGTCGAGCATCAACGTGCCGATCGTCAAGGAAGGCAGACCGGTCGCGATGCTGTCGGTGCTCGACACCACGCCGCGCCTGTGGACCCGAGACGAGATCGAATTGTGCGAGGAGCTGGCCGAGCGGGTCTGGGCCTCCCTGTCCCGCGCGCGGGCGGAAGCGGCGTTGCAGGAACGCGAGCGCAACCAGGCGTTCCTGCTTGCCTGGAGCGATCGGGTACGCGGCCAGGCCTCACCCGACGCGATCATGGACACGACGCTCGAAAGCCTCGGCCAGCATCTCGGCGTTACCCGCGCCACCTTCTCCGAAAGCGACGACACCGGGCGCATCTTCCACGTCCTCGGCGAGTGGCGCCGGGACGTGGTCAGCATCGCGGGAAGCAGCTTCTCGCTCGACGAGGTGGGCGATACGGTCGGGCAGGAATGGATCGCCGGCGCGATCGTCAGATATGATGATGTCGCGGCCGATCCGCGCGTCGAACAGAACCGCGTGCCCGCCTATCTCGCCACCGACATCAGGGCGTTCGTCAGCATCCCGCTGATCGAGAACGCCAAGGTCCGATCCGCCCTGTCGGTGCAGAGCAGCACGCCGCGGCGCTGGCGCAACGGCGAGATCCAGCTGCTGCGCGACGTGGCGGAGCGTGTCTGGGTGATGCTCGAACGCGCCCGCGCCGAAGCCGAATTGCTCGAACGCGAGCAGCACCAGGCTTTCCTGATCGACTGGAGCGACAGGGTTCGCGGCGTGGCGTCGCCCGAGGCCATCGTCGCGATCACGCTGGAATGGCTGGGCAAGCATCTTGGTGCGACGCGCACCACCTATGCCGAATGCGACATCACCGGCCGGATGTTCACCGTCACCGGCGAATGGCGCGACGGTGTTCCCAGCATCCGCGGCAACAGCTTCCTGCTCGAAAATGTCGGCGCGGCGGTCGACCGCGAATGGACCGCCGGCGAGATCATCCGGTACGAGGATGTCGCGACCGACCCGCGGCTCGAACCGGCCACGGTCGAGCGCTATCAGGGGGCGGACATCCGCGCCTTCGTCAGCGTTCCGCTGGTCCAGGGCGGGCAGATGCGTTCCGCCCTCTCGGTTCAGCACAAGGAGGTTCGGCGCTGGCGGGAGAGCGAGGTCCAGCTGATGCGCGACATCACCGAGCGGACCTGGGTCGCGCTCGAACGCGCCCATGCGCAGGCGGCGCTTCAGGAACGCGAGCGCAACCAGGCCTTCCTGCTCGCCTGGAACGACCGGATCCGCCAGCAGACCAGCGCGCGCGACATCCTCGCGGAGACGCTGGCGGCGCTTGGCCAGCATCTCGGCGCAATGCGCACCAATTTCGCCGAAACGGACGATGACGGCACGACGCTCTGCGTCCTGCAGGAATGGACGACCGGCCTGCCGAGCATCGTCAACCAACGTTACCCCTCGTCGGCACTCGGCAGGAAGCTGGCGGCGGCGCACATGAGCGGCCAGCCGGTGCGGGTCGACGATGTCGCGCATGATCCGCGTTTCGACGAGGAGAATCTGCCCCTGTTCCAGTCGCTCGGCATCGCTGCGGTGCTGACTCTGCCGATGATGCGCGCCGGCCAGATCGTCGCGGTGCTCTCGGTACAACAGGACGTGCCGCGCCACTGGACCGACAGCGAGGCGGATCTGGTCCGCGACCTCGCCGACCGCACCCTCGCCGTGCTCGAGCGCGCCCATAGCGAGGAGCGGCTCGCCGAAAGCGAGGCGCAGCTGTCCGCCTTTCTGGAAAACGCACCGGTCGCGATGCATCTCAAGAACGGGGACGGGCGCTACGTCCGGGTCAATCCGGAATTCGCCAAGGCGCTCGACCGCTCACCCGACGATCTGCATGGCGCGCATCCCGACGAGATCTATCCGCCGGCCATCGCCGCCGAGCTGGCCCGGCTCGAAACGCTCGGCCAGGACGGCCAGGTCGCCAGCGCCGAGATCGCGCTGGAGGGGATGGGCGGCGACCGTCACGTCCTGTCGATGGTCTTCCCGATCACCGGCGCCGGCGTCGCACGGACCGGCGGCTTCACGCTCGACCTGACCGAGCGCAAGCGCGCCGAGGCGGCGCTCGCCCGCTCGCGCGAGGCGCTGTACCAGACCGAGAAGCTGTCGGCGCTCGGCTCGCTGCTCGCCGGCGTCAGCCATGAGCTCAACAACCCGCTGTCGATCGTCGTTGCGCAGGCAGTGATGATGGAGCGCCAGTCGCGCGGCGGCGAGCTGGCCGAGCGTGCGCAGAAAATCCGCCGCGCCGCCGATCGCTGCGCCCGGATCGTCCAGACCTTCCTCGCCATGGCGCGCCAGAAACGGCCCGAGCGCGAGCCGGTCGATCTCAACGCGGTCGCCAACGCGGCCTATGACCTGGCGGAATATGGCCTGCGCAACGACGGCATCGCGGCGATGCGCGACTTCGCCCCCGCATTGCCCAACATCTCGGCTGATTCGGACCAGCTCCACCAGATCATCATCAACCTGATCGTCAACGCGCAGCAGGCGCTGGTCGAGGCGGGGACGCCCGACCGCGCGCTGACCGTGCGCACCACGATCGGCGACGAGCCCGGTACCGTCATCCTCGAAGTCGCCGACAATGGCCCCGGCATTCCGGAAGAGGCCCGGCGGCGGATCTTCGAGCCTTTCTTCACCACCAAGCCGCAGGGTCAGGGCACCGGCGTCGGCCTGTCCTTCTCGCAGGGCCTGGCCGAGGCGCATGGCGGCCGGCTGGAACTGATGCCGGTCGCACGTGGGGCCTGTTTCCGCCTGACCCTGCCGATCGACGTCGGCCTGACGCTACCGGCGGTCGCCGAAGAACCGGCGCCCGAAACCCAGGCGGCGGCGCGGAAAGCACTGGTCGTGGACGACGAGCTGGAGATCGCCGAATCGCTCGCCGATTTCCTGTCGATCGAAGGTTTCGTCTGCGATATCGCAGTCGGCGGCGGCGCGGCGCAGGAAAGGCTGGAGCGCGGCCATTATGACCTGATCATCAGCGACCTGCGCATGCCCGGCATCGACGGCCTGCAGCTCCATGCCTGGATCGCGGCGCAGCGGCCCGACCTGCTCGACCGCGTCGCCTTCGCAACCGGCGACACGCTCGGCGTCGCCGCCGCGCGCTTCCTCGACGACGTAAAACGCCCTGTCCTCGAAAAACCCTTCATGCCCGATGCGGTGCACCGTTTCCTCAAGCAGATGGATCTCGCATGACCACCTCCGCCACGCCGCATATCGTCCCCCACATCGTGGTGGTCGATGACGAGGAAGACCTGCGCGAGCCGGTCGCCGCCTATCTGCGCGAGCAGGGCATGGATGTCGACGAAGCAGCCGGCGGCGCCGATCTCGACATCATCCTGGCGCGCGGCATGCCGACGCTGGTCGTGCTCGACGTGACCATGCCCGACGAGGACGGCTTCAGCATCGCCCGCCGGCTGCGGTCGATGAACCCGACCATCGGCATCGTCATGCTCACCGCGCGACGCGACGTGATCGACCGGGTCGTCGGGCTGGAGCTGGGCGCCGACGATTATATCATGAAGCCGTTCGAGCCGCGCGAGCTGCTCGCCCGGATCCGATCGGTGCTGCGCCGGCTGGCCGCCATGGCCCCGGCCGATGCGCCCGCCGCCGACAACGATGACGAGGCGCCCGCCCCGCACGGCACCTATCAGGAGGAATTCTGGATCCCGACCTCGCGTGGCGAGATCCGCGTGCCGGTCGATACGATCGAATGGATCGAGGCGGCCAAGGATTATGCGCTGCTCCACACGCCGGAACGAAGCCACATGATCCGGATCACCATGGGCGCGCTCGAACAGGGGCTCGATCCGGCGCAAATGATCCGGGTGCATCGCTCGGCCTTTGTCCGCCCGGGATCGGTGCTGCGGATCAGCGCGATCGGGCGGCACATGGTGCTCGAGCTGAAATCCGGCGCGGTGGTCCGCGTCGGCCCGCGCCACTGGGGCGAAGTCCGGCACCGCCTGAAAGCCTGATCTTCCTCAGGCCTGATATACGCCGCGTCGCAACACATTCGTCGCATGGCCGTCGCAGCATGGCTGACGACGCGGACCGGATCAGCCAATAGGATTGCGTACCGCCCAACCAAAGCCCCCCCGGCGATGGCGGTACGTGCGCTCGCCTTTGCCCCTCATTGGCGGCGCCAGCATCGGCCATCCGGACCTCGTGTTCGGGTGGCCGATTTGCTTTGGGTCCATCTCTTTCGTCCGCGAGCCGCCGCAGCGTCGTCGCGCCGGTCGCGCGCCGGGTTCATTCCGCCTCCGTTCCCGTTAGCGGCACGCGACGTTCAACGATTCAAGGCGGCGCCGACCGCCATGGGAGATCCCCCGTGAAACAGATTTTGGCCGTAATCCTGGCCAGCTTCCCGCTCGTCATCATGATCGGGGTGTGGAGCGGCGCTCTCTGAAGCCACCCCGTTACCGCCCCAGTGGGCGATCGAACCCCGCCACCACATCGCCGAGCGTCTGCATCAGCGCAGCGTTGCGCCTGTCCGGCGTGTTCCCCAGCCGCACCACCACCACGCCGCGACCCGGCCCGCTATCCGGGCTGGCGATCACGAGCTGGCCGAGATGCCCGTCGGCCGCGACCGCGCTGGCCGGGCCCTTGCCGGGGAACAGAGTCGGTTTGCCCTCGGCGCCGCCGGGCCGGTTGAGCCAGGTCTGCCCGCCATATTCGGCATTGGTCGGCGAGGGCGTCTTCATGAAGGCGAGCCACGCCGGGTCTACTACCTGGCGCCCGTCCCGCGCCTTGCCGTCGAGCAGCAGTTCGCCAATCCGGCCCCAGTCGTCGAGCGTCATGTGCAGGAGCGAGCCGCCTATCTGCGTGCCGGCGCCATCATATTCGAGCACGGCGCTGGTGATGCCCGCCGGCTTGAACAGCCGCGCCTGCGCGAAGTCGGTATAGGTCTTCGCCCGCACCCGCGGATCGCGGCTGCCGGTCAGCGTGCGCGCGACGATCTCGGCCAGGATGATCGTCGTCAGCGAGCTGTAGCGGAACGTCGTGCCCGGCTTCGCCTCGAGCGGGTGGCCGATCGCCGCCGCCGCCATCGCCGCGGTATGGCTGACGAACAAAGTCTGGTTGGTATCGGACTTCTCGACCGGATCGCCCACTTCGATATGCTGCAGCCCGGACGACATCTGCAGCAGGTGGCGAAGGGTGATCGCCGCGCGCGGATCGCCGGGCCTGTGCCACTCCGCGATCGGGGCGGGCGCGTCGAGCTTCAGCCGTCCGTCGGTCACCAGAGCGCCGACCAGCATGCCGGTCACCGTCTTCGCCATCGACCAGCTGATGAAGCGGTTCTTATCCGAATAGCCCGACGCATAAGACTTAAGCGCCGGGCACCCGTCAGCCGTGACCAGCACGGCGCGGGTTTCGGGATGACCGGAGAACAATAACCTGATCGGTGCCATCGATTTGGCCAGATCGGTGCCGGGGCACGACCCGATGCTGTAGGTTGGCCGGGCAGGCGGCGGGGAATCCGCACTCGACAGGAGCAGCGGCACCAGCGCGATAAGGGCGGCCTTGCGCAGCATCGCCGTCACGATAGGGTGCACACACATGAAGGCAAGGCGCATCGCGGTCGGTCTGGGGGTGCTGCTGCTGGCGCTGCTCGCCGCTGCCTTTGTCTATGCGCGGACGCTCACGCCGCAGCTCGAACTCGGCACCAGCTATGCAGCGCGTATCGCCTGTGCCTGCCGCTATATCGGCAACCGCGACTTGAAGAGCTGCCGCGCCGATTTCGAGCCCGGCATGGAGGCGATCCGTCTGTCGGAGGATGAGGCGACAAAGACGGTGACGGCCTATGTTCCGCTGATCGCGAGCCGTTCGGCGACGTACGATCCGGTGCTCGGGTGCCAGGCCGAGCCTTTCAGGGGCGCACCGCTGAAGCTGCGCTAATACTCCCTCTCCCCTTGTGGGAGAGGGAAGGGGCCCATCGCTCTTGCGATGGGAAGGGTGAGGGGGAAACTCGTTTAGGGGCGTTTCGAACCTCACTCCCCCTCATCCGACCTCGCTACGCTCGGCCACCAGTTTTGGCCGGCCGACGGGTAAACCATGCACCCGGCATGGTTTATCAGGCTGTTGAGAAAACCTTCGTCATTCCCGCGCAGGCGGGAATCCATAAGCTTGGCGCTCTGGTATCGCACTGAAACGCAATGGGCTATGGATCCCCGCCTGCGCGGGGATGACGATTGAGGTCGGTCCGAATCATCTTTTTCAACAGCCTGTTAGAAATGCCCGGGGGGCATTTCGACCCGTTGGCCTGCCAAAACTCCCACAGGGGGAGAAGCATTCACGCCGCCACGGCTACCAAGGCCCGCTCGGTTTCCTCGATCCACCCGCCGCCGAGCACCCGCTCGCCGGCATAGAGCACCGCAGCCTGGCCTGGCGCGACGCCATATTCCGGCATATCGAACACCACCCGGTCGCCGGCCAGCCGCGCCGGCACCGGCTTGGCGAGGGAGCGCACCTTGGCGGTCAGCGGTCCCTGATGGTCGCCGCCGATCCAGTTGATCTCGCTGAGGCGCGCCGCCTCGACCGCCAGCGCGGTCCTTGGCCCGACGACCACGCGACGGCTCTCGGGCTCGAGCCGGATAACATAGAGCGGCTCGGGCGTGCCGCCGATCTCAAGCCCACGGCGCTGGCCCACCGTGAAGTGGATGAGACCACGATGCCGGCCGAGCGTACGCCCGCCCTCATCGACGATCTCGCCACTGGTATCTGACTCGGGCCTGAGCTTCTTGACCAGCGACGCGTAATCGCCGTCGGGCACGAAGCAGATGTCCTGGCTGTCCGGCTTGGCCGCCACGCCAAGGCCAAGCTCGGCCGCCAGTTCTCGCACGCGGGTCTTGGGCAGGCCGCCGAGCGGGAAGCGCAGATAATCGAGCTGGTCCTGGGTCGTCGCGAACAGGAAATAGCTCTGGTCCCGCGCCGGATCGACCGCGCGGTGAAGCTCGGCGCCAGCGAGACCCTCGACGCGGCGGACATAATGGCCGGTTGCCAGGCAATCCGCGCCGAGATCGCGCGCGACCTGGAACAGGTCGGTGAATTTCGGCCCCATGTTGCAGCGGACACAGGGAATCGGCGTGCGGCCGCGCAGATATTCATCGGCGAATCCGTCGATCACCTGATCGCGGAAGCTCGATTCATGGTCGAATACATAATGCGCGATACCAAGCCGGTCGCATACGGCGCGCGCGTCGCGGATGTCGCGGCCGGCGCAACAGCTGCCGGCGCGGCCGACCGCCTCGCCATGGTCGTAGAGCTGGAGCGTGACGCCGATCGTTTCCGCCCCGCTGCGTGCGGCGAGCGCGGCGACGACCGAACTGTCGACGCCACCCGACATGGCGACGACGATCCGCCTGCCCTTCAGATCGGGCCCAAGCTGGAAATCTCCCTCGGTCATCATGCGCGCCAGATAGGGCCGCAAAGCCCGCGATGCAAAGCCGCAAGCCTTTCCAAGCTCTTTAGATCGGCTTTACCGGAATTTCAGACCCTTGCTCTAGATCAGGCCTTCGATCGAGTCTCTGACGCCGGAAAGGGCGCTATGGATCTGAGTTTTTCCCGGTTCGAGGCCGACGCCGGCGTCACCGTCCTCCCGCCCGATCTGGCGGTGCTGATGGTAGGGATCGCCGCGCGCCAGGCAGCGAGCCCGACAGCGATGCGCCACGCCCATCTGGTGCCGGCGTTCCGCCACCGGAGCTGGTTCGCGCCGGAACATGGCGCGTTCAACCTTTCGGTCGCCGAGATGCTGAGTCGAGAACAGGAAGGAATGAACCCGGCGTTTACCGAGCCGCTTTAGCCGGTGTTCAAGTCCGCTGCGTAAAGACGTTGAAGAACAAGAGAGGGGGCCCCCCGCCCCGATCGAGGTTAAGAATGATCGAAAACCAGAAAATACGCCCCGCCAAAGTCATCGGCCCGCTCGGCGAGCCGCTGACCCTGGACACGCTGCCCCCGCCCGAGACGACCCGCTGGGTCGTGCGCCGCAAGGCCGAGGTTGTGGCTGCCGTGAACGGCGGACTGCTGTCGGTCGACGAAGTGTGCGACCGGTACGGCCTCACCGTCGAGGAATTCGCCGGCTGGCAGCGTGCGATCGACCGTTCGGGCATGCCGGGCCTGCGGGTCACGCGCATCCAGCATTACCGGTCGCTGTACGAGCGCCAGCAGAAATACTGATTTCTTTCCTGCGGCCCCGTTTTCGGGCCCGTTGTCGGGATTGCCGAGGTTCCGCGCGCCCACCACCGTTCGTCCGGAATGGTTGCGGTGGCGTTATCGCTCAATCGAGCGAAACGCACACGGAACAAATGCAAGCGGTCATGAGTCTTTCCAGTCCGAACCCGGACTAGCCGGGAACAACGGAGGGAAACATGGTGGGTCTTATTGTTTGGCTGGTAGTTGGTGGTGTCGTCGGCTGGCTCGCCAGCATGGTCATGCGTACTGACGGACAGCAGGGCGTTATCCTGAACGTCGTGGTCGGCATCATCGGGTCGGTGATCGCGTCCTTCCTCTTCGGAGGTGGAATCAATCAGGTCATCACCGTGACGACCTTCGTTTATTCGCTGATCGGTGCGATCATCCTCCTCGCGATCGTCAACCTGGTTCGTCGCGGCAGCGTGCGCTGATCCAGGAACATGGTTGAAGAGATGCGGGCCGCCCGGGCAACCGGGCGGCCCGTTTCGTTTTTACTTCAGCAGGAACCGCACATTCACCGACACAGTCACCTCGGTCTCGCCGGGCACGACCCGCGTCGATGAGTCCGCGCCGGCGGCCATTGCGCGATTGCTGAACATGATCGGTTGCGGCGTGCTGCCATCATTCTGGCCCGCTTCGGAGATCGACAGAATCCGCGATACCGAGAGCCCTGCGGCGCGCGCATAGAGTTCGGCCCGGGTGCGGGCGCGCTTGACGGCATCGGCCCGCGCCTCGTCCAATGCGGTTTCCGGCTGGTCGATCGACAGGGTCGGACCGTCGATCTGGTTGGAGCCCTGAGCCACCAGCGCGTCGAGGATCGCGCCTGCCTTGGCGACGTCGCGGAAACGGATCGAGACGCTGTTGCTCGCCTGATAACCGGTGACGACCGGCGCCTGGCCGTCGGCATAACGATATTGCGGGCTGAGCGAGACACTGGCCGTCCGGTTGTCGCGCGGAGCGACGCCGGCGCGCTTCAGCGCATCGAGAACCGCCGCCATGCGCTTGGCGTTCTCCGCAAGTGCGGCCGCGGCCGTCGTGCCCTGGGTCACCACGCCGGCGCGGATCGTCGCGACGTCCGGCACCCGGGTCGTTTCGCCCTGGGCGGTGATGTCGAGGATCGCGCCATCGGCAACGATGGTCGGGGTCACCTGTGCCGCGGCAGGCGACAGGGTAAGCGGCAGGGTGGCGAGCGCCACGGCGGTCGCGAGATAACGCATCAATATACTCCCGTATCGAACCGGGCCGGCTGGCCCGCGCGCCCTTCATGCGGACATGCAGGACAACCCTAGCTGAACGAGAATCGGCTCAGCGTACCCGCCGGCTCATCACGAGGCGATACAGCGCCAGCAGGGCTATCGCGCCGAGCGTCGCCGCAAGATAACTGTGCCACCAGACGCCCGTGATATCGAAACCGAGCATCGGCGCGATATAGGCGGCGAGCAGGGCACCCGCGATTCCGATCAATATCGTCACGATGAAACCGCCGGGATCCTTGCCGGGCATGATCATCTTGCCGAGAATTCCCGCGACGAGCCCGATAAGAATCCAGCCAAGAAAAGAGTTTGGCATCGCTCACTCCCTCAATTGCGGCACGCCGCTGCGTGTCCGCGTCGAAACGTCCTCTCCATAACTCCGTTATGCAACCGTTTCTTTACGGCGGCGCCTCGCTGCACTTGCGAAAACAGCCTGAAACGGCCATGGCGAATCATTCGCAAAACGACCCTTGAGGTCGGTGCCTTATTTCTATAATACAGTCGGACGTTAACGACGCCATTTGGGGGCGGGACGGGGAAAGTGACGCACATGAACTACGGGAAGCCGGCCTTCGGCAGCGACGACCACCTGGCATTGCCGGGCACGGAGGGTCGTTCGCAGCGCCGTTGGTGGATCATCGGTGCAGCGATCCTTGCGGTCCTCGTCGTGGTCGGCGTCTATTTCGCCATGTCCGGCGGAAAGAAGGGCGACGCGGCGGCGACCGCCGCCACCGGGGTCGGCGGGAAGGACGAGCAGCTGCCGACCGTGTCGGTCGTCATCCCGGGCCGCCAGTCCTCCGCGCGCATCATCTCGGCGACCGGATCGCTGGCCGCCAAGCGCGAGATGCCGATCGGCGTCGCCGGCGAAGGCGGCATGGTCACGCGCGTCCTGGTTGAACCGGGGCAGTGGGTCGCCGCAGGCCAGGTGCTCGCGACGGTGGATCGTTCGGTACAGACTCAGACCGCCGAATCGCTCGCCGCGCAGATCAGGGTGGCGCAGGCCGATGCGACGCTGGCACAGTCGGAGCTCGACCGCGCCAAGCAGCTCGTATCGCGCGGCTTCATCTCCCGCGCCGACATCGAGACGAAGACGGCGACGCGCGATTCGGCCAACGCCCGTGTCCGCGTGGCGCAGGCCCAGCTTGCCCAGCAACGCGCCACGAACGGCCGGTTGGACATCCGCGCGCCGGCAGCGGGTCTGGTGCTGACGCGCGCGGTCGAACCCGGCCAGATCGTCAGCCCGGGCTCGGGCACGCTGTTCCGCATGGCCAAGGGCGGCGAGATGGAAATGCGCGCGCAGCTGAGCGAGGCCGATCTCACCGGCCTGCCAGTCGGTGTATCGGCACAGGTCACCCCTGTCGGCGGCCAGCAATCCTTCACCGGCCAGGTGTGGCAGGTCTCGCCGGTCATCGATCCGCAGACCCGCCAGGGCATCGCGCGTATCGCGCTGAGCTACAACCCGGCGCTTCGCCCCGGCGGCTTCGCCTCGGCGACGATCCGCCGCGGTTCGACCGACGTGCCGCAGCTCCCCAACTCGTCGATCCAGAGCGACACCCAGGGCAATTTCGTGTATCTCGTCGGCGAAGGCGACAAGGTCGTCCGCCGCTCGATCAAGCTCGGGGAAGTCTCCGACACCGGCGTGGCGATCACCGAGGGGCTGAACGGTACCGAGCGTGTCGTGCTGTCGGCCGGCGCATTCCTGAATGCTGGACAGAAGATCAAGCCAGTCCTCCAGAAAAAGCAAGGCTAAGGGTCTCTCCTCATGAGCTTTCGCAACATCTCCGCCTGGTCGATCCGGAATCCGATTCCGTCGATCGTGCTGTTCTTCATGCTGACGGTCGCCGGCATCGTCAGCTTCTGGACGATGGAGGTGAACAACGACCCGGACATCGATTTCCCGGTGGTGATCGTCCAGATCAGCCAGCCAGGCGCGGCCCCGACCGAGCTGGAGAACCAGATTACCCAGAAGGTCGAATCCGCGGTCCGCAGCCTGCAGGGCATCGACGAGATCAACTCCACGGTGACCGAGGGCAGCTCGACGACGGTGGTCCAGCTCAACATCGGCACCCCGATCGACCGCGCGGTCGAGGACGTGCGCAGTGCCGTGCAGCAGATCCGCTCCGACCTGCCCGACGGCATTCTCGAGCCGCAGGTTTCGCGCGCCAACACCTCCGGCAACGATCTCGCCAGCTATGCCGCGGTCAGCACCGACATGACGATCGAGCAGCTGAGCTGGTACATCGACAATAATGTCGCGAAGGAACTGCTGTCGGTCCCCGGCATGGCGACGGTCAGCCGCAATGGCGGCGTCGACCGCGAAATCCGCGTGATCCTCGATCCCGCCAGGCTTCAGTCGCAGGGGCTGACCGCGAGCCAGGTCAACCAGCAGCTGCGCCAGGTGAATCTCAACGCGGCCGGCGGCCGCGCCGAGATCGCCGGCTCCGAACAGTCCGTCCGCGTGCTCGGCAATGCCAAGAACGCTTTCGACCTCGGCCAGACCCAGATCGCGGTCGGCGGCGGCCGCACGGTCAAGCTGTCGGATATCGCCCAGGTCCGAGACCTTTACGCCGAGCAGCGTTCAGCCTCCGAGATGAACGGCCGCCAGGTGCTGAGCTTCGACTTCCAGCGCTCCAAGGGGGCGTCCGACGTGTCGGTCTATCACGGCGCCAAGGAGAAGCTGGCTGCGCTCGAGAAGCGCAATCCGAAGGTTCATTTCCAGCTGATCTTCAACGAAGTGAAATATGCCGAGCAGCAATATCACTCTGCGATGGAGGCGATGGTCGAGGGCGCCATCCTCGCCGTGCTCGTCGTGTTCCTGTTCCTGCGTGACTGGCGCTCGACGATCATCTCGGCGCTCGCCATCCCGCTCTCGGCGATCCCGACCTTCTGGTTCATGGACCTGCTCAGTTTCAACCTGAACCAGATGACCTTGCTCGCGCTCAGCCTGGTGGCGGGCGTCCTGGTCGATGACGCGATCGTGGAGATCGAGAACATCGTGCGCCACATGCGCATGGGCAAATCCGCCTATCAGGCATCGATCGACGCCGCTGACGAGATCGGGCTGGCCGTGCTCGCCACCACCATGTCGATCGTCGCCGTGTTCCTGCCCGTCGGCCTGATGCCGGGCGTTTCGGGTCAGTTCTTCAAGAATTTCGGCCTGACCGTCGTCGTCTCGGTGCTGATGAGCCTTGCCGTCGCGCGCCTCATCACGCCGATGATCGCCGCCTATTTCCTGAAGGCGCATGGCGAAGCCAAGCATGGCGAAGGCCGCCTGATGGACATGTACATGTCCACGCTGAAATGGACGCTGAGTCACCGCTGGTCGGCGGTCGTTGGCGGGGTCGTCTCCTTCGCGCTGACCATCGTGCTGTTCGCCACCCTGCCGATGACGTTCCAGCCCGATCAGGACCAGGATTCGAGCACCGCCACGATCGAGATGGTGCCGGGCACCACGCTCGACGACACCAAGCTGGTCGTGCGCCGCGTCGCCGACTTTCTGCGGAAGCAGCCGGACGTCGAATCAGTCTATTCGCGCGCCTTTGTCGGGAATGGCCGGGTCACCGCCATCTTCAAAGAGAAGAAGTCGATGAAGAGCATCGCGTTCGAGCGGTCGCTCGCGCCCGAGCTCGCGAAGATCCCCGACGCCCGCGTCTCCTTCCGGTCGAGCAATGGCTGGGGCGGCAGCGGCCGCGACCTGACCATCACGCTCGGCGGCGACGACCCCGTGTTGCTGACCGCGACCGCGGTGAAGATCGTCGAGCAGATGGGCAAGCTGCCCTCGCTCGTCGCGCCGCGCATCACCGGTGACCTGAAACGGCCGGAAATCGTCATCTCGCCGCGCATGGACCTCGCCGCCAATCTTGGCGTGACCACCCAGGCGCTGTCCTCGGCGATCCGCATCGCGACGCTTGGCGACATCGACCAGAACAGCGCGAAATTCTCGCTATCCGATCGCCAGATTCCGATCCGCGTCGCGCTCGACCAGAATGCCCGCCAGCGCCTGTCGACGATCCAGAACCTGCCGGTTCAGACGGCATCCGGCGGTTCGGTACCGCTCAGCCTCGTCGCCGAGATCGGCTTCGGCGCCGGCCCGACCAAGATCGATCGCGTGGCGCAGCAGCGCCAGATCACGATCGGCGCCGACCGCGGCAACGACACCAACGGCAAGCAAATCGTGTCCAGCGTCGCGATGAAGCAGATCCACGATCTGCCGGCGATGAAGAACCTGCCGGTCGGCATCAGCGAACTGACGCTTGGCCAGGCCAAGTGGCAGCAGGAGATGATCAACAACTTCATCGTCGCGGTGGTGGCAGGTATCTTCCTCGTCTTCGCCGTGCTGGTGCTGCTGTACCGCCGCCTGCTGCCCCCGTTCGTCAACATGCTGTCGCTGCTGGTGGCGCCGCTTGGCGGCCTGCTCGGCCTGCTGGTGACGGGCAATCCGGTATCGATGCCGGTCTATATCGGCATCCTGATGCTGCTCGGCATCGTGGCGAAGAACTCGATCCTGCTGATCGACTTCGCGCTGGAGGAGATGAACAAGGGCGTCGAGACCGTCACCGCGATCATCGATTCGGGGCACAAGCGCGCCCAGCCGATCGTCATGACCACGGTCGCGATGGTCGCCGGCATGGTGCCGACCGCCCTGTCGCTGAGCGGCGACGGATCGTGGCGCGCGCCGATGGGCATCGTCGTGATCGGCGGCCTCACCATGTCGACCGTGCTGACCCTGCTGATCGTTCCGGCCAGCTTCAGCCTGGCGGTCGGGATCGAGCGCTGGATCGGCCCGAAGCTCGGCCGCCGCCTGCTCACCTATCGTCCGGGCGACGATGGCCGGCCGGTGATCGACCACGACCCGGCCCCGCGAATCGGATCGAAGCCAGCGACGATCGACCATCGTCCAGGCGGCGACGAGCCCCAGCCTGCCGAATGACGCGACACCCCGGCCCCGGAAAAGATCGGGGCCGGGCGTCAAATCGACTCTCCACTTGAACAATCCCGGGTTTCGGGGATTGTTTCGGTCATGAAGCTACTCGCGCGCGCACCTCGTAACGGGGAAACCATCCCGGCGGGCCTGCGCCAGATGCGCTGGATCGCGACCGGGCTGCTGATCCTGATGGCGGCGATCTTCCTGACCGCCCGCGCGCTCGACCATGTCAACCCGGTGATCGGCTTCATCCGCGCCTTTGCCGAGGCGGCTATGGTCGGCGGCCTGGCGGACTGGTTCGCGGTCACCGCACTGTTTCGCCATCCGCTCGGCCTCCCGATCCCACACACCGCGATCATCCCGCGCAACAAGGATCGAATCGGCGAGACGCTCGCTGCCTTTCTGCGCGACAATTTCCTGGTGCCCGGCGTGGTGGCCCGGCGGATGCGCCAGCTCGACGTCGCAGGCGCCGCCGGCCGCTGGCTGGCGAGTCCCGCCGGTACCCAGGGGCGGTTGCGCAAGGGCGCCTCGCGCCTCGCCGCCAACATGCTCGAGGCGTTCGACCAGCAGCGGCTCGGCGGCATGGTCAAGGCGACGATCGGCCAGCGCCTGCGGGCGCTCGACGTCTCGCCGCTGCTCGGCCAGGCGCTGACCGCGGCGATCGCCGAAGGGCGGCACGCGCCGTTGCTCGACGGCATCATCCGCTGGGCAGCCAAGGTGCTGGCGGCGAACGAGCATATGATCCGCGCGATGGTGCACGAGCGCGCCGGCTCGGTGATGCGCTGGACCGGGCTCGACGAGACGCTTGCCAACAAGATCATCGATGGCCTCGACAATCTGATGCACGACATGGCCGAGGACCCCGACCATCCGCTCCGCGCGAAGGCCGAGGAAGGCCTGGTCGCCCTCGCCCATGATCTGCAACATGACGACAAGATGCGCGACCGGGTCGAGGCGCTGAAGGCGGAGATCATCGACAACCCGGCTATGCAGCGCTGGCTCGACGGGCTTTGGGAGAGCGCGCGTGCCGGGATGCTCCGCATCGCGCGCGACCCGGATGCGGTGCTGACCGGGCAGCTCGGCGAGGCGCTGCGGCAGCTGGGCGACACGCTGCAGCATGACGAGATGCTGCGCGCCACCATCAACCGCTTCGTGCGTCGCACGGCTGTCGGCATGGCGGCGGATTATGGCGACGGCATCGTCCGCCTCGTTTCCGAGACGGTGCGCGGCTGGGACGCCCATACCATCACCAGGCGGCTGGAAAATGCGGTGGGCAAGGACCTGCAATATATCCGCGTCAACGGCACGCTGGTCGGCGGGCTGGTCGGCCTGATCATCCACAGCGTGGACGTGCTGTTATGAGAGTGTGTCTGAAAATGCGCCGTAAGCGCATTTTTGCGGCACCGGCCCGCTCCCCCTCCCGGCCACCCACAGCGTATCCTGAATGGGTGGCCGGGAGGGGGAGCGGGCCGGTGCCGCCTGTAAAATTCGTCCTTCCGCGAATTTTCGAACCTATTCCGCCCCGCTATCGTTCCCAGTCGACGATCGGCCAGCCTTTTTCCCGGGCGAGCGTACGGAGCGGGCCATGCGCGTTCACGGCGAACGGCTCGTTGGCCCAGTCGAGCACGGGCGCGTCGGACACGTGATCCGAATAGAAACGGATATCTGCATCGGCCCGATTAATGTCGTTCGCCGACATCCAGGCCTGGATCATGCGGAGCTTCGCCGGACCGTAGCAATTCTCGCCCGCGATTCGGGCGCGCAGCCGGTCATCGACACGTTCGACCTCGGTGCCGATCACGTCATCGAAGCCGAGCCGGTCGGCGATCGCGCTCGCATAGAAGCGATAGGACGCCGTCGCCATCACCAGCCGGTAGCCCGCCGCCTTGTCGGCCGCGATCTGCGCGCGGGCGCCGGCGAAGACGCCCGACGCGACGACCGAATCGGCGAAGCGCCCGGCCGCCCGCTTCGCCTGGGTATCGCGCATCGCATGACCCAGCAGCAGGCGCTGCGTGATCTGTTTCAATCGGGCACGGTCGATCGCCTTCATCGCATAGGCGCCGGTCGCCAACCCGGCGAGCGGCAGCAGGGCGAGCCGCCACGGGGCCTGGCGCCGTGCGGTCCGGACCAGGAACGACGTCCAGGTCGGTGCATGGGTGATCGTCTTGTCCATGTCGTAGATGGCAAGCTTGTGCGGAGAAGGCGTTCGCATCGTCGCACCCTATGCACGGCGCGGCTTGCCGATCCAGCGAGATTGCACCAATGGTGCCTGATATGAACGAGATGGCCGCCTTCTCGCACGATAACGCCGGTGACGGCGGCATTTTGCGTTTCACCGGCAACCTGGCGCTGGCGCAGATCGGCGACCTGCCGGAACGGCTGCGGAGCTATGGCGGCAAGGTCGATGTGATCGACCTGAGCGGGATCGACCGGATCGACACGATCGGCGCCTGGCTGATCCATCGCTTCGCCGCCCAGCATAGCGCGCGAATCGAGGGACTGAACGAGGACAGCACGCACCTCCTCCAGCAGGTCGAGGCGGCGGACCAGCCCGTGGCGATGCGGCCGGCGGTCGGATCGGGCCTTGTGCGCGTGGTCGGCGAGGTCGGTGATGCCATCGTCATCAGCCTCAAGACGCTCTACGGCCTGCTCGGCTTCCTCGGCGCGACGGTGATCGCGTTCGGCAACGTCATCCGGTATCGCCGCTTTCGCTTCAACGCCACGGTGCAGCGTTTCGAGGTAGTCGGCGTCACCGCGCTCGCCATCATCGGGCTGATGAGCTTCCTGATCGGCATCGTCATCGGGCAGCAGGGCGCGGTCCAGCTGCGCCAGTTCGGCGCGGAAGTGTTCACGATCAACCTGATCGGACGGATCACGCTGCGCGAACTCGGCGTGCTGATGACTGCAATCATGGTCGCGGGGCGGTCCGGATCGGCCTTCGCCGCGCAACTCGGCACGATGAAACTGACCGAAGAGATCGATGCCATGCGCACCATCGGGGTCTCGCCGATGGAAGCGCTGGTGCTGCCGCGCGTCATCGCCGCGGTGGTGATGATGCCGTTACTCGGCTTCTATGCGTCGCTCATTTCGATCATCGGCGGCGGTCTGTTCTGCTGGATTTCGCTCGGCATCCCGCCAATCACCTTCGTCCAGCGCATCCGGGAGGTCGTGCCGATCACCGATCTGTGGGTCGGGCTGGTCAAGGCACCGGTGTTCGGCGCGATCATCGCCATTGCCGGCTGCTTCCAGGGCATGCAGGTCGAGGCCGATGCCGAACAGGTCGGCATGCGCACCACCTCCGCGGTCGTGCAGGCGATCTTCCTGGTGATCGTGCTCGACTCCTTTTTCGCGGTGTTCTTCACCTGGATCGGCTGGACATGAGCCCCGACAAGAACCCCGATAAGAGCGGCAACAGGAACGACGAAGCCGTCATCTGCGTCCGCGGATTGAAGAACAGCTTCGGCGAGCAGGTCGTCCATGACGGGCTCGACCTGGACGTGAAGCGCGGCGAGATTTTCGGCGTGGTCGGCGGATCGGGCACCGGCAAATCGGTGCTGATGCGCTCCATCATCGGCCTCCAGGTGCCCGACGAGGGCGAGATCACCGTGTTCGGCGAGAACACCGTCGACCTCGACGAGAATGAGGCGGTCAACATCCGCAAGCGCTGGGGCGTGCTGTTCCAGGGCGGCGCGCTGTTCTCCACCCTGACCGTGGCCGAGAATACCCAGGTTCCCCTGCGCGAATTCTACCCGGAGCTCGACCAGGCGCTGCTCGACGAGATCGCCGGTTACAAGGTGGTGATGACCGGCCTGTCGCCAGACGCAGGCCCCAAATTCCCCGCCGAGCTGTCGGGCGGCATGCGCAAGCGTGCCGGCCTTGCCCGCGCGCTCGCGCTCGACCCGGAACTGCTGTTCCTCGACGAGCCGACCGCCGGACTCGACCCGATCGGCGCAGCGGCGTTCGACGAACTGATCGCCTCGCTGCAGAAGACGATGGGGCTGACGGTGTTCCTGATCACGCACGATCTGGATACGCTCTATGCGATCTGCGACCGCGTCGCGGTGCTCGCCGATCAGAAGGTGATCGCGGTCGGCACGATCGACGAGCTTCTCGCGTTGGACCATCCATGGATCCAGGAATATTTCAAGGGTCCGCGCGGGCGGGCGGCCACTGCGACGCTAGAGCACAATCGGCACGGCGCGCAGGCCACGCAACGGGCGACCGCAAGGGCGACGGACGTCGCGACAGAAGACACAGGGGCTGAGGACTGATGGAAACCCGATCGAATCATGTCCTGGTGGGCGCCGTCGTGCTGATCCTGTTCGCCGTGCTCGCGATCTTCACCGTATGGATCGCGCGGCTGAGCGGCAGCTCCGAGAAGGAGTATGACATCTTCTTCAAGCAATCGGTCGATGGCCTGAACAAGGGATCGACGGTCGCCTTTTCCGGCGTGCCGTCCGGCCAGGTGAAGGAGATCGCGCTGTGGAAGCCCGATCCCCAGTTCGTCCGGGTGCGCATCAGCGTGAACGACGAGACGCCGGTGCTGCAAGGCACGACCGCGACGATCCAGGGTGTCGGCTTCACCGGCGTCAGCGAGATCCAGCTCGACGGCGCGGTCAAGGGCGCGCCGCCGATCGCCTGCCCCGAAGTGAAGCCAGAGAATGACTGCCCGTTCGGCGTGCCGGTCATCCCGCCCAAGCAGGGTGGCCTGGGCGCATTGCTCAATTCGGCACCGAAGCTGCTCGAACGCCTCTCGACCCTGACCGAGCGTCTGACCGAGATGCTGTCGGACAAGAACCAGCAGGCGATCACCGGTATCCTCGCCAACACCAACCGGCTGACCGGCGCCCTTGCCGATCGCGGGCCGGAGATCGCGGCGACCATCGCCGAGACCCGCGGCGCGATCCAGAAGGCCGGCGACGCAGCGCAGCAGATCGGCCAGCTCGCCGCCACCACCAACAGCGTGATGGGCGACGATGTCCGCCCGGCGATGCAGAACCTGAACAAGGCAGTCGCCTCCGCGCAGCACAGCATGGAAACGCTCGATGCCACGCTCAACGACGCACGGCCCGGTATTCAGTCCTTCTCCAAGCAGACCATGCCGGAAGTCGGGCAACTGGTCCGTGACCTGCGCGTGATGTCGGCTGCGCTTACCTCGGTCGCCGAGAAGATCGATCAGGGCGGTGCCGGCGCGCTGGTCGGCGGACCGAAACTGCCGGACTATAAGGGCAAGAAGAAATGAGGTCCCCGATGGCTTTCCGCACCCGCCCCTTCGGCCTCGCGCTTGCGCTACTGGCGACGGTGCCGCTTGCCGGCTGCGTCAGCTTCGGCGCCAAGCCACCGCCCTCGTTGCTGACCATCAGTTCCGCGGCCTCGATTCCGGCGGGGCAGACCCAATCGTCGGCAACGGCGGAGACGATCATCATCCTGGTGCCCGCCGTGTCCCAGGGGCTCGCCACGACCCGGGTGCCGGTGCAGACCAGCGCGACCGACCTTGCCTATATCGTCAACGCTCAGTGGGTCGAGCCGCCAGCGCGTCTGTTCGCCCGGTTGCTGTCGGACACGGTCAGCGTGAAGACCGGCCGTGTCGTGCTCGGCGCCCAGTCGATGCTCGAACCCGGTGCGCGCCTGTCGGGCGAGCTCCGCGCCTTCGGGGTTGAGGCAGGATCGCTTCAGGCGGTGGTGACCTATGACGCCGCGCTGACGCGCAAGGACGGCAATGTCGTGGAGAAGCGCCGCTTCGAGGCGCGCGTGCCCGTCTCGGCGATCGAGCCTGGCCCGGCAGGTGTGGCGATCAACCAGGCGGCCAATCAGGTGGCGGCGGAGGTCGCCGACTGGGTCGGCCGCTGACGGCGGCTATCGGGCGTCGGCGCGGCGGGTCGCCAATGGCAGGTCGCAGATGTCGATGCCGCCGAAGCCAATCGTCGGAGGGGCCGGGTTCTCGCGCAGCCTGACATAGGCGGCAAAGCGTGCATTGTCCGTGGCGCGATATTCGAACTTCGGCCGTTCGCTTGCCGGCATGTCGCTGGCCAGCCGCACCGACACGATGCCGGTGCGCTCGGGCTCGGTCGCATAGACGCCCATGGCGGCGTCGCTGCGCGGCATGGCCGACATGTACTTCATGCCCTCGATGATCCGCCCGACGATCGTGTAGTTGCGATCGAGCCGGCGCGCGGCGCCGCTGATCGGCGTGAACAGCTCCGCGCCGCTGCCGGTCTTGGGCAGCGAGTCCCGCGCCACGCCGACCGTCCCATAACAATGCGGCATCCAGGCAGCCTTGCCGTCGGTCGCGATCGGCCAGCCATCCGCGGTGACGCCGGATGCGGTCGAATAGGGGTCGCTTCGAGTCAGGCGCTGCGCCGCATTAAAGGCCGGAATGTCGAACTCGGTCGCGATCGGCTCGACCACGCCATCGGCGAGCGGCTTCTTTTCGGTGGCGTCGCCCCACTGGGTGACCCAATTCTCCTGCACGCGGTAGACGCTGGTGCCGTCCCACCAATGCGCCAGCGCGAGCTTGCGCACATTGGCGACATGCTCGGGCGCGAAGCGCGGGGCGAGCCGGACCACGACGATCCGGTTGCCCGTGAGAGTCACGACCATAAGCTCGTCATCGGGGACCGGACGCCAGTCGGCAGCGATCGCATCGGAGGGAAGCGGCGCCGCGGGCGCGGCCTGGACGCCGGCAAGCAGCGCGAGGAGGGAAATCAGCATGGCGGCGATCCTGACACGAAGCCTGGCATCCACGCAATCGTCCGTGGCTTGCGCACCCGCCCGTCACCCTCTAGGGGGCTGCGTTCCAGGGAATGCGGAGCGGTGGCCGAGTGGTCGAAGGCGCTCGCCTGGAAAGTGAGTATACGTCAAAAGCGTATCGAGGGTTCGAATCCCTCCCGCTCCGCCACGGACCTGTTCCCGGTGGTCCGCCACGGACCACCGGTATCGACTCTTCCATCCTGTAATCTGACACTTGGCAGACCGGCTCGGTCTCGGCTGTCCGTACCCGTTCGCACCCATCTGGCGAAAACGTGCAGGCGCGGTCGAAAACGTGGTACTTTCAAGAGACCTACATTGCTGACTTGCGATGATCTGGATGGACCGCGCTCCTCATCGATGAGCGAAAAGTCCAGTGCCGCCCAGTTCAGTGCCCCTGGGTCGGATGAAGCAGCCGCAGCGACGCCGGGGCTTTGCATTTGCGAATGACCGCGTCGGCCTGCCGCGCACGCTCTACCGTGAGCGCGGTGGTGGTCAGCGCGAAGCGGCGCTCACGGGCGACTTCGCCGGCAGTGAACGGTCTGGTCCCGACCGGCGCGCTGCCTTCGCCCAGCACGAACACGACGAAGTTCATCATGTCCGCCAGTTCGCCATCATCCTTTATCCGGCTCTGCGCGACGTTGGGCAGGCGCAGCAGATAGGCGCGCGCTTCGGGCGTGCACATGAACCAGCCGACCCGGCCGCGCAGCTCGGGCAGCTGGGCCGGGGCGGTGGAACCGTTCACGCCGTGACAGCCGGCGCAGTTTTCGAGATAGTTCAAGCGGGCGAACTCGGGATCTTCCATGACCGCGGGCGATGGTGGCGGTTGCTCCGCGCGGCCGGCGACAGACGCCGCCAACGTGATGATACCAAGCCACGAGATGATCCGCGCGCGACCGCGCATGTGCGTTCTCCGTCACCCGATTACGAGGCGCATCCGGTCAGGCCGCCCCGACCAGCACCGCGGTCGAGCAGTGATATTCCATGCTGGACGTGCCAAAGCACCAGATCACGTCATTGTTGAGCTGCGGCACGTACAGCGGCGTTTCGCGATCGGTATTGTCGCAATCGCACTTCGCGCAATAGGCCTTGCCGCAGCAATCGCGGTACGCGATCAGATAGGCCTTGCCGTCATCGGGGTTGATGCAGGTGCCGACCCAGGACACGGGCGAAGGCTCCGCGCCGGGCGGGCAGGTATGGATGCCACCGCCGCAACAGCCGCACAGGGATCCGTCGATCGCACAATAGCGCCAGTAATTGCATTTTGTTTCGTCGCTGGTCTGCGCGCTACGGGCGAACGCGGTCTTTGCCTCGGGCGAGCGATCAGGCTTGGCCGCCTCGGCGCGGCTGACCGGCAACACCGGGAATACCGGCGCTGCAATCAGCGCCATACCGAACTTGGCCAGCATCCCGCGACGCGAGGTGCCACCTGCGAAGCGCCGGAGCATGGTTTCGCCAAGGCGGTCAGGATCGAACTTCTTCATAAAATGTCCCCCTATGAGGCGCCGGGCGGTCGCGTCACGCCACCTTGGTCGTGAGCGTGCCGATGTAATCCTGCACCGACCGGACCCCCATCTCATGCGCGATCACCAGGCTTTCGAGATGTTCACGGCTGTTGACGAGACCCTTGGAGAGAATGACGCCATCGGCATCGATCAGCACGGCATAGGGTAGCTTGCCCACCGCGAACGCCTGACCGACTTCGGGACCGTTGATGAAAAGATAGCCTTCGAGGCCATGGCGCCCGATCAGGTCGCGCTGCATCTGCGGCGTGTCGTCGCCGACGAAGATCAACTGTGTGCGCTCATCGCGTGCGAAGGATTTCGCCATCGGGATCAGCGCCTTGCAGAGCGGGCATGTGGCAGACACGAACATCAGCAACCGAAGGGGGACGCCCGGCGCGCTGCCGCCGACGGTCTGCTTCCTGCCGTCGAGGGTGAGCGCCGGAACGGCTGGAGCGGCGTTGCCTATGGCCGGCCCTCCGGCAGTCGTGAGCGCACCGGCGGGCGCGACCCGCATGTGCAACACGCCCACCTGCCGCGCCAGCGCCAGCACCGCGACGAGCAGCAACAGGATGAGAATCCACGAAAGAATCTGGGAAACGACAAGGGTTGTCAGCATCGACCGTCAGCTCCGCTTGGCTGCAAGCGGCGACGCGGCGAGCGCCCCGATGGCATTGAGCAGCAAGGTTATCAGGAACAGGCCAAGACCACCGGCGATCGCCGCGACAAGATCCAGCGGACTGGCCGGAGCACTCGGCACCAGGCGGGTCAGCACGATAGCTGCCAACGCCAGATTGCGACTGACCAGCGACCATCGTAGCGTTTCCCGCAGATCCGACCGGCCACAACCGCAATCGATATGGCTGCGTCCGCGGCGGAGGTTGATCGCCATCGCACCGGCGAAGACGATCAGCAGCAGTGCAGCAGGCAGCACCGCCAGCCGCAACCCGCCAGCGAGCAGCGCCAGCCCGATCGCCAGTTCGACGACGGGGAGAGCGCGCGCGACGATCCCGACCAGTGCCTCTGGCAGCAGGCGATAATTTGCGACGATGCCGGGCATTAGTTGGCGATGCTGAAGCTTCACCAAGCCGGCGTGCGTGAAGACCAGGCCGACACACAATGCACCGGCCAGGCCGATCACGCCGTAGCCCAGGGTCAGCGCACCGGGCGCCATCGCCATGCTCATGACGGGTCGGCGGCGGCGATCACACCGCTACCCGCCTTTTCGAGCTTGAACGTTTCCGCCCAGCTCTTCGCATCGAGGATATGAACGGTGCCGGCCTCACCCGAGACGATCACTTTCGGCGCCGCCTCCTGCGTGACCTCGATCGTCGACGCCGGCTCTTCGAGTGGAATGCGCTTGACGACTTTCTTCGCGGCGAGATCGAGGTCCCAGATCTCGGTACCCGGTGCCTTGTGCGACCAATATTCGCCCATGTGCATCAGCACGTAGAGATGGCCCGACGCACGGTGCAGTGCCGCCTGCTGCCAGCCGCCGGGATACCAGTTGGCGTCCAGCGGCCTGGTCTCGCCAGGGCGGACACCGGCAGCCGCCTGTAACGAGAAGGGCGCGGAGACGGTCGGCGTGGCGCCGATCTTCGCGGTGTAGATCTGGCCCGTATAGCTGAGGAACACCGCCTCCTGCTTCACCCTGTCATAGGCAAAATTGTCGAAGATCGGATCGTCCGTCGCCGAGAAGAACGAGGCGGACCTCGTGATGACAGGCTTCGCGCCGGCGACGGCGACCGTGGCGATCGTTCCGTCCGAGCAAAGCGCCGAGAAGCCGACGCCCGGATTCGGGATCAGGCTCGCGCAGCCGGGCAGTTCCACGGTGCGCACGAACTTGCGCTTGGCGAGATCGATCACGTTCACGGACGATGCCGGGCTCAGATTATAGACGAAGGCCGTCTTGCCGTCGTCGCTGACGATGAAATTGTTCTTGCGCCCACCGATCAGGATGCGCCCGGGCATAGCGATTTCCGTCTGCAATTTGAGCCCGGACGAATCGTAGATCGTGACCATGTCCTGCCGCGTGCCGCGCCAGCCCTTGGTCCACAGCGTCTCCGACACGTAGTAATATTTGCCGGCCGGATCCATCGCCACATCGGCCAGCAAGGAGGTCTCGACCATGCCGAGCATCTTGCCGGTGGCCGTGTCGTAGATCGCGGTACCGGGGAAAACGAAGCCGCGATTGACGAGGATCCAGCTCGGCTTCGGTGAGGAGAGTGTAGCGACATCCGATGTCTCGGGAGCGACGCTGGCCGGCGTTTCGGCCCTGCCAAGGCTTGCCGCGGAAACGAGCGTGAGCGTCAGGGCAGATGCTGCAAAGAGCTTCGCGATGGCGACGGACTTCATCTTGCTTGGCCCCTTTTCTCGTGCTTCGCCGAGTGCCGAGACAGTAAACTGGACATGTGTCCAGTTTTAGTCAAGCGCTATTCGTACCTCCCTTGCGACATCGGCAGTTCCGGCCAGGGAGCCATCGACACTGGAGCCCGTGCTCGCAAAGGCCGCCCAGATTACCGAGCCCAGCCCCGCCGCTAGAGCCATCAATAAACCGGCCAATAAACCGGCAGGGCCCCACAGCGCCGTTACCAGCGTACCCAGGGCCGGACCGGCGATCAGGCCGAGGCTGTGCGTGCAGACCACGAAGGTTCGGAAGCGCGGATTCGTGCTGGTCGCCGCGGCGAGGCCCGAACAGCGGATGATGATGGCGGTCGAACCGATATTGAGCAGAATGATCGACACGATGAACGCGGCGTCCGCCTCGGGCACGGTCAGCATGATCGGTGAAACCAATGCCACGCCGGCCAGCAGACCGGTAACCGGCAGCGGCACCAGCGGTTTCTCGCGCATCACGGCGAAGGCGGTCAGCGCACCACTGATCGATCCGATCGCTACTGCCCGGCCAATCGTGCGATCGGCGAGGCCGGCGCTTGTCGCCAGTCCAGCCGAGAAGCTCCAGATCAGCATCGTGGCGCAAATGAACCAGAATGTTGCGGCCGCCAGCCACCAGCCGGCGACAGGTACGGCGTCGGGCGCGTCGGGGACAACGTCGCTGGCTCCTTCGGGCTCGGTCATCAGGAACAGCGCACCGAGCGCAGTCGCCGGAGCGACCGCCATCAGCGCGAGCGCGACGTCCGCGCCGACCGCGTGACCTACCTCCGGCAGTATGAGTGAAACCAGTGTCGACAGGACAAGCTGGATCAGGAACACTGCGCCGAACGCCCGGTTGGGGTTGCGCATCGCATAGGCCGCCATGGCGTAAGCATAGACGATGCCCATCGCGAGGCCGTAACAGCAGCGGATCGGCAGCGTCGTGGCGGTGTCGTCGACACTCGTCGTGATGAGGCTGCACATCAGGGCGATCAGCGCCGCGACGATCGCGGCCTGCCGCGTCAGCAGCGGGCCCAGGCGCCAGACCACAAGAGACCCGAGCGCCACACCGGTCTGCGTACCACTGACGATGATGCCGTGTGCGGCGATCGGCACATGCGACGCCTGCGACAGCAAGGTAAGAAAGACCGGGTCGATTCCAGGCTGGAGGCAGCCCATCGCTGCGGCTAGCGGTGCCGCTGCTGTTGCCGAGAAACCATGTGGACCGATCCTCTTCAAGCTCCGCCCCCGCCGCGGCGCATTTGCGCCCGTCAGCCGATCGCGGCAGCCTCTCCGAACCTCGTGCAGCCCTGAGCGGGCCGCTTTCTATCGCAAGCCGTCAATCTGGTCGGATGTGATCGTCTTGGCAAGCGTGACCAGTGACAGGGTAGCGAGATTGATGAATTCCGGCATTTTCGCGCTCCACGGTTTCTCATATCCAAGAAATGGCGTGGATCCTTCCATCGACGCGCTGATAAACAGCGCGACGGTCTCGACCTCGTCGGCCGACAGCGCCGGATTGAGGATGGCGACATATTCGCCGATGAAGTCATGCACCTTCTGGTAGAAGGCCCGCACGCGGCCGGCGACGAACTCATTCTGGTTGGCAAGCGCCCAAAGCTCGGTGAACAACCGCGTGGTCCGCTTGCCGGCGATATCCTCGAGGCAGATGACGATGATCAGGCGCAGCTTGTCTTCGGCGCTGATGTCGGCTTGGCGCACCCGGTTATCCAGCAGCTTGTCATAGCCCTCGAGCATTTCATCGAGCAGGATCTGGATCAGCATTTCCTTGCGCGGGAAATGGTAGCTGACGTTGCCGACCTTCAATCCGCATTCGGCAGCGATGCGGCGAATGGTGAACGCTGCGGCCCCCTCATCGATCAAGACGGTTCGTGCCGCCGTGAGGATTGCATCGACCGTTTCCGTGCCGCGCGTATAGGTACCCGGGCGCGCGGCCCACAACATGATACTTTCTTCGGTCATTAGGGTTTACCTACCATGGCTTGTTCGCCGTCGCCACCCCGCACGCCCGCCGGACGCCTCGCTGAAAAATGCGGCTTGACGAATACTTGATAATTGTCCAATATTCGCTTCGGGAGCTCAAGCTACTGAAAATCCAAAATATTTAATCGACCTCGGCCTTGTCGATACCTTTTGAGGGCGACATAGGCGGCGGGACCAAGGGGCGTGTGTCATGAGAGCTGGTTGGGGTGTGATGGCCATTGCGACACTCGTCCTGGCGGTGCCCGTCCCGGCGCTGGCGACAGGGCCGCAAACCTATTCGGCGCAATGCTCGATGTGCCATCAGCCCAGCGGCGCCGGCCTGCCGGGCAGCTTCCCGCGGCTTGCCGGTCGCGTACCCATAATCGCCGGCTCACCCGCAGGCCGCCGCTATCTGGCGATGGTGCTCCTCCACGGGCTCTACGGACCGATCACGGTCGACGGCAAACGCATCAGCGGGCTGATGCCTTCCATGGCGTCGCTCAGCGACCAGGCCGTCGCCGATGTGCTCAATAATGTGGTGACACTCGAGAAAACTGCCCGCAAGATTCCCCCGTTTACTGCTGCCGAGATCGGCGCGGTGCGCGCTGGTGGTAGCAAGACGGGGAGCGACGTCGCCGCTGAACGGGCTCGATTGGCAGGGCTCAAGCTGATCCCCTAGGCTCGGCGTCAACAGACTGGAAGGACGAGAATGGCCATTGTGCTGACCGTCAATCATGACCGACGGACGATCGATGCCGAGCCGGACAAGCCGCTGCTATGGGCGCTGCGCGAGGATCTCGATCTGCGCGGCACCAAGTTCGGCTGCGGCGCCGGGCTGTGCGGTGCCTGCACGGTGATCCTCGATGGCGAAGCGGTGCGATCCTGCCTGACACCGATCAGCGAAGCGGTCGGCAAGCGGATCGTCACGATCGAGGGCGTCACCACGCTGCCGGCGGGCAAGCGCGTGGTCGACGCCTGGGTCGATCTCGACGTGCCGCAGTGCGGCTATTGCCAGGCCGGGCAGATCATGTCCGCCACCGCCCTACTGACCAAAAAGCCCAGACCGGGACATGACGACATCGTCGCGGGCATGAGCGGCAATGTCTGTCGCTGTGCGACCTATATGCGCATCCGGAAGGCGATCCGCCAGGCGGCCGGTCTTCCGGCAGTGGAGAAGGAAGCATGAGCGGCACCGGTGTCGTGAGCCGCCGTTCGTTCATTGCCGTTTCGCTGGTGGGCGGCGTGGCGCTTACCTTCGAGGCGAGGCTCGCGCTTGCGCAGACGGTGGCAGGCGTCACCGAGCCTGTCGCGATCACCGCCTTCATCCGCATCGCCGCCGACAACAAGGTCACGATCGGCGCCAAGAATCCTGAGATCGGCCAGGGCATCAAGACGATGCTGCCAATGCTGATTGCCGACGAGCTTGATGTCGCCTGGAGCCAGGTCGTTATCGAGCAGACCGATGCCGACGAAAAAAGATTTGGCTCGCAATATGCCGGTGGCAGCACCGCGACTCCAACCAACTGGCTGCCGATGCGACAAGCCGGCGCGGCTGCCCGGCAGATGCTGCTGACCGCCGCCGCGAAACTCTGGGGCGTCGAGATAGGCACCTTGACGACCTCGGCGGGCTTGGTGTTCCACAAGGCGAGTGGCCGCAGCAGCCCCTATGCAGCGCTCGCCACGGAGGCAGCGACGGTGCCGGCGCCGGATCTGGCCAAGGTCCCGCTCAAAACGCCCGATGCCTTCACCATCATCGGCACCTCGCAGCGGGGAGTCGACACGCCGAAGATCGTCATGGGCGTGCCACTCTTCGGCATCGACGCCAAGCCACCCGGCATGGTCTACGCGTCCCTGCTCAAATGCCCGGTCAACCAGGGCACGCTGATCAGCGTCGATGACGCCGCGGTGCTCAAGCTGAAAGGTGTGATCGCGGTCGTGCCGATCAACGGCGGCAGTGTGCCGATGGGCAAGCACGATGCGCTGGCGATCGTCGCCACCAGCTGGTGGACGGCGCAAAAGGCGCGTGACCTGCTCGAACCGAAATGGGATACCACTGCACAGGCCGGCTTCTCGACCGAGGGTTATGCGAAGCAGGCGGCCGCATTGCTCGGCGTGCCCGCCCAGGTCGATCTCGCCAAGGCTGGCAATGTCGATGCGGCGCTCGCCGGGGCGGCCAAGACCGTCACCGCCGACTACTCCTATCCTTTCCTCGCCCATGCCACGCTGGAGCCGCAGAACTGCACCGCGATGTGGAGCACGGAGGGCAAGCTCGAGATCTGGGCGCCGGCGCAGGATCCCGCAACCGGTCGCAAGGAAGTCGCCGCCATGCTGGGCATCGCGCCGGACGCGATGATCATCCACATGACCCGGATCGGCGGCGGTTTCGGCCGGCGCCTGATGAGCGACTATATGGTAATGGCGGCGCAGGTGGCGAAGGGCGTGCCCGGCAAACCGGTCAAGCTGCTGTTCGATCGCACCGATGACCTGCGCAACGACTATTACCGCCCGGCTGGCTGGCATCGCCTGACTGCGGGGCTCGACGCCAAGGGCGGCATCATTGCCTTCAAGGACCATTTCGTCAGCTTCGGCGCGAACGGCAAGCCGCTCCGTGCCGCGGGCATGCAGGCAGGCGAGTTCCCCGGCCCGGTCATTGCCGACATGCATTATGGCGCGTCGTATCTCGCGACCAATCTCAATACCGGCTGGCTTCGTGCGCCGACCTCGAACGCGATGGCCTTCGTCATCCAGGGCTTTCTCGACGAGGTCGCCGAGGCAGCAGGAATCGACCTGCCCGAGCTGATGCGCCGCACCCTCGGTACGCCCCGCGCGCTTCCCGCCGAACGGGGACGGCCGGTCTTCGATACCGGCCGCGCGCGCGGCGTGATCGATGCCGTCTGTGCCCTGGCGAAATGGACCGGCAAGCCATCGGGCGTCGCCGGCAAGGGGCGCGGATTCGGATTCTATTTCAGCCATGGCGGCTATTTTGCGGAGGTGGTCGACATCACCGTGGCGGACGGCGGGGTGACGGTCGACAAGATCTGGATTGCCGGCGACATCGGCAGCCAGGTAATCAACCCGCTCAACGCCGAGCATCAGATGCAGGGCGCGGCAATCGACGGCATCGCGCAGGCGCTGGTCTGGCAGCCGATCGTGCAGGAGGCCGGCGCGGTCACGCAGGAGAATTTCAGCGACTTCCCGCTGTTGCGGATGGAGACGACGCCGCGCGACATCGCAATCACCTGGGTGAAGACCGACAATCCGCCGACCGGCCTTGGTGAACCGACACTCCCACCGGTCATCCCGGCGATCGGGAACGCGATCCGCGATGCCTCGGGCAAGCGCTTGCGGAGCCTTCCCTTCTCGCTGGCTTGAGGCGGCACCCGGTTTCCAAGCCTTTAGCGTCGCGACTGCGTCCGTGCGCCGTCGCCTGCCACTGATATCGCCTTGATCAGGGCCCCATGCCGCCCGGCCGAATGATTTTTATCGCACCGCAGCGAAACCTATTGACCAATTCTGGACGTATGTCCAAACTTGTCAAATAGACCGGAAATCGAATCGAGCCGGTCCTGTCTAAGGGGGATTTCGCGAGCATGGCCTTCCCGAAAACCGACTTCAGGATTTCTGATCCGGCGCACACGGCTGACGCCTTGCCGCGAAAGCGGTTCGCCCGTCTGCTCTCGGGACGCTCGCTGTTCGCTGCCGCAGCATTGTGCTCGGCGACCGCGGTGGTGGCCCAGGTCAACAGCGTCGGCGACATGCCGGAAACCGAGGAAGGAATTCCCGTCACCGACAGCGTGACGAAGGACAAATGCGGTGCCTGCCATACGCCCGACGCAAAGGGAAACCTCTCCCGCATCTCGTGGCTGCGTACCACGCCCGAGGCATGGGCCCAGGCGATCAAGCGCATGGTCAAGCTCAACGGCCTCGATATCACGCCCGAGGAATCGCGGCATATCGTGCGCTATCTTTCGGACTCGCACGGACTGGCGCCCGAGGAGGCGAAGCCGGTCATGTACCTGCCCGAGCATCGCATCATCGACGAGACCAATATTCCCAGCGAATCCGTGCGCGGCAGCTGCGCGGCCTGTCACGCGTTCGCTCAGCCCCTGTCCTGGCGCCGCTCCTCCAAGGAATGGAAGCTGCTGCAGGAATTCCATGTCGCGCTCTATTCGCAGGCCGACACGCAATATCGCCGCCCGGCGGTCGACGAGCCCGGTCCCGTCGTCGGAACGCCGACTCCGATCGTCCAGAAGCCGGGCGGCGTGCCGATCACGCAGGGTGCGGTCGCGCTCGACTATATGCGCAAGGTTGCACCGCTTCGCACGCCCGAATGGACTCAGTGGACCGCACGAATGCAGGCGCCGCGCCTGGCCGGAAAATGGCTGATCAATGCCCTGGTCGCCGGCAAGGGCCGCTATTTCGGCACCATGACGATCGCGCCCGGCGCCGAGGCCAGCGAGTTCAAGACGCAGATCGCGATGCGGTCGCTCGAAGACGGGGCCACCATGACGCGCAGCGGCAACGGCATCGTTTATGCCGGCTATAGCTGGCGTGGTCGCTCCACCGCAGGCACAGCTAAGTCACCGGAATCGCTTGACAATCCGACGCGCGAGACGATGTGGTTCTCGCCGGACCGCAAGACGGCGCAGGGCCGCTGGTTCTGGGGCGCCTATCAGGAGTTCGGCTACGACGTGAAGCTGACCCGCGCCGACGGCGGGCCGACCATCGCCGCGATCGCGCCCTACGCCGTCAAGGCGGGCAGCAAGGGCGTCGAGATACACATTTATGGCGACAGTCTGCCGGCCTCGCCGACGGTGAAGGATATCGATCTCGGCAACGGTCTTTCCGTCACCAGGGTCGTCTCCGCGACGCCCGGCGAGATCGTCGTCTCGGTCGATGCCGCCGCAAATGCGGTCGCCGGCTTGCGCGACGTGTCGGTCGGCAGCGCAGTGCTCAGCGCGTCGCTGCCGGTTTATCGGAAGATCTCCTACATCAAGGTCACGCCGGAAACCGCGATCGCCCGGCTTGGCGGCGAGAAGCACCCCAAGGGTTACGACCAGTTCGACGCCTGGGGCTTCGACAACGGCCCGGACGGAAAACCCTATACCGCCGACGACGTGAATGTCGGCATCATCCCGGCCGACTGGAGCGTCCAGGAATTCCAGGCGACCTGGTTCGACGACGATACCAAATTCGTCGGCAAGCTGAGCCCCACCGGGTTCTTCTCACCGAATGCCGACGGGCCCAATCCGGAGCGCAGCAATCTGCGCAACAATTACGGAGACGTGTGGGTCGTCGCCACCGCCAAGACGGAGAAGGACAGCCAGGGCAAGCCGCTTACCGGCAAAGCCTATCTGGTGGTGACCGTCCCCGCCTACAAACAATGGGATCAGCCGGAGGTATCACAATGACCGTCATGCTGAACCAGCGCTATCGGCGCGGTGAATTGCACGAGTTCGAGGCAGCCGAGAACGGCTTCATCTACCTGGTGTCCGCCGGCGCGATCTTCGCGCTCGACGATGTGACCAAATCGGTGATCGACCTGCTCGCGCAGGGCGACATGGACCATGCCGATCTGGTCGGCGCGCTGGTTGCGGCCGGCAATGCACGAGAAGATGCCGAAGGCCTGGTCCGGGAGCTGCGGCTGGTCGGGGTGATCCATTACGACCAGATCACCCCCGCGCGGCCGCCGGCCGGCCCGCCGATGGATTATCCCCTGCAGGCGCTGGTGCTCAACGTCACCAACCAGTGCAATCTCGCCTGCACCTATTGCTACGAGTTCGGTTCGGACAAGATCGCCACGCCGCAAGGCAAACCCAAATATATGACGCTGGAAACGGCGAAGGCGTCGATCGATTTTCTCCTGGAGAGTTCCGGCAATCGCGAAGCAGTCCATGTGACCTTCTTCGGCGGCGAAACCTTGATGAACTTCAAGCTGCTGCGCGAAGTCGTGGGCTACGCAAATGCGCAGGCTGCGGCGCAGGGCCGCAAGATCACCTTCAGCCTGACCACCAACGGCACGCTGCTGACCGACGAGATCATCGATTTCCTGTCGGACAATGCGGTCGGCGTCACCGTGTCGATGGACGGCCCCGCCGAGCTCCAGGACAAACGCCGCGTCTACAAGAACGGCAAGGGCAGCTATGCGGTGATCGAGCCCAGGCTGCGCGCGCTGATCGCCCGCCACAAGACCCGCGCCATCACCGCGCGCGTGACGCTGACCGACGGGGTCACCGACGTGATCCGCATCTATCGCCATCTGAAGGACGATATCGGCTTCCACGAAGTCGGCTTTGCCCCGGTGACGGCCTCCGACAACCAGGATTATTCGCTCGGCGACAACGGCATGGAGACCGTGCTCGACGGTTTCCATGTGCTGGCCGACGAATGGCTCGACTATGCGCTGCGTGGGCAGATGCACGGCTTCACCAACGTCAGCGAGACGATCGGCGAGCTGATCTCGGGCACCAACAAGTCGCATCCGTGCGGCGCGGGGCTAGGCCTGCTCGGCGTAAGTCCGTCGGGCGACCTCTCGCCGTGCCATCGCTTCACCGATGCCGACACCCATACGCTGGGAAATCTTACGACCGGGCTGGACCAGGAGAAGCGCGAGGACTTCCTGAACCGTGGCCATGTCGGCGCGAAATATGATTGCCAGTCCTGCTGGGCCCGGCCGCTCTGCGCCGGCGGATGCCACCATGAGGCGTTCGTTCGCTACGGCGACACCGGACACGCCAACCTTCATTATTGTGACTGGATCCGCAGCTGGACCGACACATGCCTCAAAATCTACGGCACCATCGCCGGTCGAAATCCCGGATTTCTTGAACATTTCGCAAAGAGGAAGGGCTTGTCATGAAGCATCTCAAGCCGATCAACATCAAGGCGCAGAAGATCGAACAGAGCGTCGACGCGGTCGACGATGAGGATGTCGTCGCGCTGCAGCAGCAGCCGGGCGGTCCGCGGCCGCATGTGCCGATGGGCTGTACCCTGTCCTTCTCGCCAGGCTGGGAAGTCGATGCGGGCGGCGGCACGGCGGGCCTGTGCCAGCCAGTCGAGCGCGACATCTATGATTGTTACGTGACCTGCTTCTGGCCGGTGCAGGTGCCCGATCATGTCAATTACTCGCCAGACTGGGCGAGCAATTGCGCCGCGGCGACGAAAGACTGGCGCAATCTGGATCTCGTCTTCCCCTGAAAGACAGGGTTCCCCGGACTTCAATGGCGGCACGGCCGCCCCTTCGAGGAAGAGCAGCAGCATGACCAAGCTTCGTCCCGTTCCCGGCCGGATAGCTGGAGGCATGAAATGCCTCGCCTCGGCACTCGGCGCGGCGCTGATCGCATTCGGCCCGTCTGCCGGGGCGGATACGCTTCTGCTCGGCACCTATCCCGACAAGATGTTCACCGTCGATGAGGCCACCGGCACGATCAAGGACCGAATCCACCTCGCGGCCGGGCTGCCGGTGTCGATGCGGTTATCGAACGACAAGAAGCTCATCTATGTCACGACGATCACCACCAGCGGTGTCGTCGTACTCGATGCCGCCACGCGCAAGGTGCTGAACGAATTCAGCCTGAACACGCCGACCACGCGCTATCGCTTCAACGGCGGCGTTCCCGATCCGACCGGTCGCTATTTCTACACGCAGCTGATTCAATTCGACAAGGAAGCCGACCGCTACAAGGTCAGCAAGCCGATGTTCGCGGTGATCGACCTGCAGCAGAAAAAGGTCACGCGGACCGCTGAACTCGAGGCGGAAGACGATACGCTCGCCGGCTCGCGCTCGACCTTCATGATCTCGCCGGACGGCAAGAAGCTCTACGCCTTTCGCGACAAGGTGCTGACGATCGACACCGCGACGCTCAAGGTCACCGACCGGCTCGATCTCGCCAAGCCGGAGACGACCGGCATGGAGAATGTGAGCTTCGGCGGCGGCGTGCAGGCGCTGCAGAATCCCAACGAGTTCGTCTCGCTGTTCAACGCTGCGGATCCCTACGTCCACAACAAGATCTTCGGCATCGGCCGCTTCGATCTCGTCAATGGAAAGTTCGATTTCTCACCGATAGGGCCGGTCCCGACCCAGATGTCGGGCCTCGAAGTGACGCCTGACGGCAAGGATGGCTACACCGTCGTGACGAACGGGACGCTGGGCAACAAGCGCTGCGAAATCTGGCATTTCAACATGGCCACGACCAGTTTGCTCGACAAATCCGAGTTCCATTGCCGCTCCCGCTTCACGTTCGGCATGTCGGGTGACGGTGCGAAACTCTATGTCTACGGCGCCAGCTACGACATCGAGGTCTATGACGCCAAAACACTCAAGCTGGATCGCACCTGGGATCTCGGGGCCGATGCAACCATGGCCGGCATGCTCACCCTGAAGTGAGCGCCGCGCCGGCAACAGTGCTGATACGCGGCGGCGGAGTATCCGTCGCGACAGCGCACAGGTTGCTGCGTTGCGAGGCTTTCGAAATGACCGGCGCGGGTGGTTTCGTCCCACCTCCCGCGCCGGTCATCATGCTGAGCGAATCCGCGCTCGGGCTGTTGCGTGATATATTCGAACGGCCGGATCTCTTTTGCGGGAATGTATCCGTCGAACGGCGGATCGTCGCCTGGGGCAGTGGGGAGCCCGCCACGCTGCCGCATAGCGCCGTCATCGTCCCCGGCACCGAGGTCGCGGCGGAATTGGCGTTGCCTCTCCTGCCCATCCCCGCATCCGGCGACGAGATGTTCTTTACGCTGCACGGTGCGCCCCCTTTTCCCGACGGAGCGCTACGTCATTTCGGCCGCCGCACGGCGATGGCGGCATCGGTCGATCTATCGCCGCGCGCCGACGAGCGGGCCTGTCATATCGAGGCCATCGAGTCCGGCTGGCTGTTCCTGATCCCTTGCGGGGCGGGCAAGGCCTGGCTGCTCGGGGTCGGCGACACCCTCGATGCGCTGTTGGGTCAGAGCCGGCTGGTTTCGGCGCAGGTCGGGCATCTCGGCCCCGTTGCCGCGCGCTTCGAGACCGCCCCGCGCATGCTGGAAAGCCTGGCGGGCGATGACTGGCTCGCCTGTGGCACCGGGGCAATCGCGTTCGATCCGATCTGCGGAGATGGCACCGCGCAGTCGGCACGCACCTCGATTCTCGCGGCTGCCGTGATTGCCGGCATCCGGGGCGACAATAGGAACAGGCGGGCGCTGCGCGGCCACTATCAATCGATGTTGCTCGCCGCGATGCGCCGCCATCTTCAGATAAGCCTGCCCTTCTATCGTACTGGGGGCACGTCACCCTGGTGGCGCGAACAGGCCGCGGCGGCGGCCGAAGGCTATGCCTGGTGTACCGCGCGACTGGCGACGATGCCCGAACCGGGCTTCGTGCTGCACGGCACGCGCCTGGTGCGGCGAGAGCTGGCCGCATGAACGCCCCCCCTGCCACACCCCCGGTTGCCGAATGGCGCACCTATCGGCGGCTCATACCCTATGTCACGCCCTATATACGGGCACTTGTCGGCGTGCTCTTCATCAGCCTGCTCGCGACCGCATCTGGCCTTGCCCAACCCTATCTGTCCAAACTGATGATCGACGACGCGCTGTTGAAGAACGACATGACCGCGCTCGTCGCCGTGTCGGGAGCGATGATCGCGGTGACGCTCGGCGGCTTCGCCCTCAACATTTTCGCAAGCTATCGGCACGTCTCGCTGTCGGCCGCCATGCTGTACGATATCCGGGTGGCGCTGTTGCGCCATCTCCAGACGCTGAGCCCGCGCTTTTATGGCGGGTTCCGGCTCGGCGACCTGATGTCGCGCATCAACAGCGATGTCAGCGACGTCCAGCGTGTCGCCGGCGACACCATGCTCTCCGCGTTGAGCAATATATTGTTCCTGATCGGCTGTGTCGGGCTGATGGCCTGGCTCAACTGGCGGCTGTTCCTTGTAGGCACCGTGCTGGTCCCGGTAGCGGTGGCGGTCTTCCTCCAGCTGCAGCGCAAGGTCACCAATTTGACGCGGGAGATGCGCGAACGCGGCGCCGATCTCGGCAGCCTGCTCGTCGATACGGTGATGGGCATGCGCGTCGTCGCTGCGCTCGGCGCCGAGGAGCATGAGGCAACGCGCTTCCGGACACGCAACAACGCCTTTGTCGGTGTGATGCTGCGCATGCAGGTCGCGTCGTTCATGGCCGGCGCGCTTCCCGGCACCCTGCTGGCGGCGTCGACATCGGCAGTGACACTTTATGGTGGCTGGCAGATCATGCACGGCCAGATGACGATCGGCTCGCTGGTCGCCTTTTCCGCCTATCATATGCGGGTATTCTCGCCGGTTCAGGCGCTGCTCGGTCTCTCTTCGGGACTTGCGTCGACGCGGGTGTCGCTGGCGCGGATCTTCGAGCTGTTCGACACACCCGCCGAGGTCACCGAAGCCGCATCGCCATTGACGGTCACCCCGGTGCGCAAGGAAATCCGGTTCGAGAACGTCTCCTTCCGGCATGATCGCGACCAGGTGTTGTCGGGCATCGACCTCGCGATTCCCGCCGGCACTTTCTGCGCGATCCTCGGCGAAAGCGGTGCGGGCAAGTCCACCATGGCCGATCTGATGGTACGGTTCCTCGATCCTGGTTCGGGCCGCATCCTGGTCGACGGGCAGGATCTGCGTACGCTGCGCCTTGCCGATCTGCGCCGTGAGATCCTGCTGGTCGATCAGGCGCCCTATCTTTTCAACGATACGATCGGCGCGAATATCGGGTTCGCTGTCGGCGAGGTCACTCGGTTGCAGATCATGACGGCGAGCGCCGCGGCGGGGCTCGAGCCGCTGCTCGCCCGCCTGCCAAAGGGTCTCGATACCCCGGTCGGGGAACGCGGCATGGCGCTGTCGGCGGGCGAGCGCCAACGGGTGACGCTTGCCCGTGCCCTGTTGCGCCGACCGAGCGTGCTGATCCTCGACGAGCCGACCGCCGCGCTCGATGCGGCGAACGAACGCCACATCGCCGAAGGGCTGCGCGAAGCGCTGCCGGAGGCCACCATCATCGTCATCACGCACAAGCCGGCGCTCGCCCGCCACGCCGACATGGTGGTGACGATCGAGCATGGTAGAGCCCTGATCACGGCAGGAGCCGCCATGGAGCACGCCTTTGCCTGATGCTCCTGCGCGGGCCTTCACCGGCAAAGGCGTACGAATTGCGGTGATCGACAGCGGCGTTCATCCGGACCACCCTCATATCCGCGCCGACCGCCTTCTGCCGGGTACGGCGATATCGTCGGACGGATCGATGGTCACAGACGACGGCGCCACGCTCGATCGCCTCGGCCATGGCACCGCCGTCACTGCCGCCATCCAGGAAAGGGCTTCCGGTGCCGAGATCCTGCCGATACGGGTCTTCCATGATGCGTTGAAGACGAGCGCCCGCGCCCTCGCGGCGGCGATCAGCCGCAGCCTCGATCTCGGCGCGAATGTGGTCAATCTCAGCCTCGGCACTACCAATCAGGCGCACCACGCGCTTTTCGCCGAGCTGGCGGCACGCGCGACGAGACAGGGCGCGCTGATCGTCGCGGCGCGCGAAGCGAACGGGGCGCCCTGCCTGCCCGGAGCGCTGGAGGGCGTCCTTGGGGTCGGCCTCGACTGGGATGTACCGCGCGAAACCTGGCTGGTCCGCGATGGCGTCTTCTACGCATCGGGATATCCGCGTCCGATCCCCGGCGTGGCACAGCGGCACAATCTCTACGGCATCAGCTTTGCGACGGCCCAGGCCAGCGGTTTCGCCGCCTGTGCTCTCGAGCGGCTGCAAGCGCGTGGGGCGGATTCGTCCCTGTTGCGCGCCACGCTGCTCATATCGGATGCGATGGCGACCGCCTGATTTTTCCGGCATTGGGTAGCAAATGTACCAAGGCGATGAGGAAGGCTTTTCTTGCGGTGGCGATTGCCATCATTTGCGGTGTCAGTCCGGCTTCAGGTTACCTCGCCGGATCGGAACGAACTCACCGCAACGTCGCAAGCCTTAAGGTCGATCATGTTCCGGTAAATGGCGCGTTCCTTAATAATACCGCCCCCTTTCTTGCCAATGAGAAACGATTGCTCGCTAACGCGCGGGGTATCGTGAAACGGGGTGAGATAAGCGAGATTTACGGCGACCATGCAGACCACCTCGTCGGTATCCTTCCCAGCCTCCCAAGGCAGGTGATTCGCAGCAGTCCGGTTGACGGCTCGATAGAAAGCCCGATCTTGCGGCATCATCGTTTTCTTGCCGCCCCACTTGTTGCCGTCACGCAATTCCGCTTGTTTGGCATCGAGCTTTTCTATGCACTCTGCCCCGGTGGCAAAGAGCATGACTGCGGCCATAACAAACTCGGTCGCGACAGTGCCGCCGATATTCTTGGCGACAACGCTGTAGCTAATTGCAAGTTCGGCGTCGGTAAGCTCGAAGCTATCGACCACCAACTCGACGCCGATCCATGGGCGCAATTCATTTTCCGACGTAGTCCGCGCGTGACTCAAGGTGGCGTCGGCGGCGTCGGCGCCCCGTTTGGTCTCGTTGGAAGCGTCGCGAGCGTATATGGCGGCAGCTATCGCAGCCGCCAATGTGATGAAGCCCCCGATAGTTTGAAACCAGGCTGTCCACAGCCCTTGGCTGGCGATCTGGGTTTGCGCTTCCGCAGCATCAGCGGCGCGCGTTTGCTGAATCAGGTCGCTTGTATTCTGGCGATATTCTTCGGCTTCCTTCTCACAGGCCTCTCGCTGGCGCGTAGCTTTTCGGCCAGCCCCTCCGGCCGCGAGGGTCTCTGGATCGCACTTCTGCCCGCCGGGAGTATAATGGTCAGCGCGGGCATTCTCTTGGCTGTACGGCTGTAGCTTGGGCACAGACGGCCATGTTCCGACGCCAATCGTTAGCGCGATGAGCGCTACACATCCAATCGCAACGTAGAGGCGCCAATTGCTTCCATGCATTGGATTAAAAACACCACTGTAAATTTACCCTGCGCCAGCTTGTTCCTGATGTTCGGTTCTGAGTCCACCACGTCTATTGCAGCCAGCTTTTCCGCGCAGGGCTGCGCTTCGACACCCCGAATGCCCAAAAAAATCCCCCCATGGCATCGCCATGGGGGGACAGATCACAAAAGAGCGGCGTCGCTCAATATTTCCAGCCGACCTTGGCGCCGAAGAACTGCGGCTTGATCGGGAACGTGCGCGACGAGTTCGAGCAGAAGGTGATCGAACAGAAGGTGTTCTTCGTCAGCTGACCGCGCTTGTCGAAAGCGTTCTGAATGAAGAAGTCGATGCTCCAATGGTCCTTCTTGATGCCAGCGGAGAAGTCGACGCTGGCAAAGCCGGGCGTATCGCCGAGCAGCGCGTTGTTGAAGACGTTCAGATCCTGCGTCGCCCCGGTCTGATAGAGCACCGCCCCCTGGAGATAGGCCTTATAGTCGCCAAGATAGGTGTCGTAGCGGACCGACGTCGTGCCCTTGAACTTCGGCTGGCGCGGAAGGCGGGTGCCATCGGCCGCCGCGACCTGTGGTGTCGGGGGGCTGGAGCCGGGCACCGTCGCGCCGGCCGTGCAACTGCTCAACTGGGAGATGGATAGCGACGCCGGGGTGAAGGCGAAGTTGCAGAAGTTACCCTTCAGCTTGGCGTCGTTATAGGCACCGGAGGTCGAGAAGGTGACCTTGCCGAGCCGCAGATCGGCGTCATATTCGACGCCCTTGACCTCCGCCTTGCCGGCGTTCCCGGTCATGCCGGCGCCCTGTGCGCCCGAGACCACCACGCTATACTGGATATTGTCCCATTTTTCGAAGTAGATGGCGGCATTGAACCGGAAGATGTTGTGCCAGGTGGTCTTCACGCCCAGCTCATAATTGGTCAGCGTTTCGGACTTGAACGGCGGCACCGTCGCGACGCCGACATTGCGGATACGCAGTGGCCGATTGAAGCCGCCGGGGCGGAAGCCGGTCGAATAATTGGCATAGACCATTTTGTCCGACGCGAACTGCCAGTCGAGCGCGACCTTATGCGTCTCGCCGCTTTCCGAATAACGACCAACCTGGTCGGCGGCGGCGAAGTTGGAGTTCAGGCACTGAAGGCGCTTCGCCGGTAGCGGCAAAGGGCATCCACGGGCCCCGGTCGGTACGTAAAGCGAGGTGACGGTGTTCGCGGCGGAGCCTGCCACGCCGCTGAAGCCCGAAGTCGCGTAGTCCGTCCAGAAATAGCGGATGCCGCCGGTGAACTTCAAATTGGGCGTGATGTTGTAATGGCCCTCCGCAAAGATCGCCTCGTCGTGATAAAGCTGGTCGGTCTCGCTGATGTAGAAGCCGTCCTGCTTTACTGCGGGGGAGCTGGTCACCATCGTGCCGCCCTGGGAAACCGGAATGCCGAAGCCCCCCGGATTGCTGTCGCCGCCCCCGGAGGCGGTATAGCCGGCGATCTGGTCGAGGCCATGAATGGCGTAATAGGTGTTGTTCTCCTGTTTCTGCCGCTGATAGAATCCGCCAATCGTTACGTTGAAGGGCCAGCTGCTGGGCGTGCTCAGGCGAACTTCCTGCGTGAACTTCGTCCTCTCGGTCCCGGAATGGAAATATTGCGTCGGATTGAGGAGCTTGTTGCACTTCAGCGTCGCGCCCGATCCGGTGCAGCCGCTCTTGTCGAAGAATTGCAGGTAATTCTCATATCCGGGGCCGAAGCCGTCATAGGTGACGGTATAATAGGTATAGTCGTTGCGCAGATTGGTCTTGCGCTTGAAAAAGCCCGTTGCCGAGACCAGGTCCCAGTCGCCGATATGGCCATGGATGCTGAGTGCCGCCTGAAACCATTTATCGTCCTGGCGGGTCAGGTCGTAATCATGGACTTCAAGGTCGCCCACACGCGGGTCATAGCCGAAATATCCATAGGCGATCTGACGCTGCGCGGTGATCGACGGCGTGACTTCCCAGCCCGGCGCCAGATCCCACAGCGCCTGCAACCGGCCGCCATATTCGTAGATCGGGTTGTAATCCTTCTTCGCGATCGACGCGTTGCTCAGCGTGTAGCTCGTCGCCGGATTATTATCGCCAAGCTTGAGGACGGATGAACGGCCGTCGTTGAACTTGCCGTTGTTGGGCGTGTTGTCGACATAGCCGCCGTCGTGCCGGTAATAACCCATGGCGCGGATGGCGATCGAATTGCTGACCGGGAGATTCAGGTAAGATTCGAACTGGCCGCCAAAGGCGCCCTTGCCGTATTTATTGGCCTCCGTATCGAAACCGAACTCGAACTTGTCGAGCTTGGGCTTGTTGCTGATGAAGCGGATGGTGCCTGCCAGCGAGCCGGCGCCATAAAGCGTGCCCTGCGGACCGGACAGCGCTTCAATTCGCTCCAGATCGTAGACGTGAATGTCGGGGACGCCGGTGCCGGTGATCGGAATGTCGTCGAGATAGTAACCGACCGAGGCATAGTTTCCGCCTGCCGGGACGATGCCGCGGAAATAGGCCGTCTGACGGCCCGGCCCAAGGCCCGCGAAGGACACCGAGGGAAGCAGCGCGACGAAGTCGGACAATCCATTGACCTGCCGCTGCTCCAGCTTCTCCATGTCGAGCGCCTGCATGGAGATCGGCACTTTCTGCACGCTCTGCGCCTGGCGCGTCGCGGTCACGACGATGTCGCCCAGCCCCGGTACGGAATCTTCTTCGGGTACGGGCGGCGTCGTGACATCCGCAGCCAGCACTGCGCGCGGTTCCTCGGCGGCAAGCGCCATGCCGGGTAGGGCAAGGCCGGCCAGAATGGTTGTCGCCCCCAAGGTTTTGATGAAGTGCGCCCGGCGGCGAGATTGCATTTTCATACCTAAAGACTCCCCTGATGAAAACTTCCTCCCTCTCCTCTCCAGGCTCGACGTCAGGCACGCGCATTTATTGCGCCGCACCATAGTCGAGGGCACTTTTTTGGCGCTGATCCCCGCCAGGCAAAAAGCCTCCGCAGCCGGAAACACCATGTGTTCTCCAGCTTGCCGCACGCGGGCGCAGCATAGTCTTCTGAGGTAACTTCCCCTTGGACGTCCGCCATTTTCTGTGAAATATGACGACCGTCCAAGTTTCATAATGCTGCAACGTAACAAAGAGTCAACTCAAATTTCGCCACCGTCCGGCGCCGCCGGAATCAGGGGTTGCGAAACCACCGAATCGGTTTCATTCTGCAAGTGCGAAGGAAAAAGGGGATCCCGATGGACGCCGCCGCCCGTACCGATCGCACCATGACGAGTAGCTCGCCGGCTCAAGCGCTCGAACAGGCCGCGCGCCTGATCGACACGCAGCCCGGGGCGGCGCTGGCCCTGGCCGAAGCCATGCTGGAACAGGCGCCGGGCTTCCCGCCGGCGGAATTTATCGCATGCCAGGCATTGCGGCGCCTGGGCGAACCCGCGACCGCGCTGCCACGGCTTTCGGCACTCGCCCGCAGCCAGCCGCGCGCACTGGCGGTGATCTGGGAACTGGCGCAGGCCGCGAGCGAGGCCGACGCCGCCGGTCAGGCTGTCGCCGCGCTGGAAAGCCTGACCCGGCAACAGCCGGCGGTGGCGACTGGCTGGTTCCTGATGGCGCAGCAACTGAGAAAGCTCGGCCGTACGGAAGATGCGTGGCGCGCCGATCTCTCGGGTGTTCACGCCTCCTCCCGCGACCCTGAATTGCTCGAGGCCGCGGTGGCGATGAACGAAAGCCGGCTCGACGATAGCGAGACCATGCTGAAGGCCCGGCTCGGGCGGCTACCCGACGATCCGACCGCCTACCGCCTGCTCGGGGAGATCGCGTGGCGACGCGGTGACATGACCGAGGCGCTGGCGCTGGTCGGACGCGCGGTCGACCTCGCCCCGGGCTATGATCTGGCCCGCGACTTCCTCATCCGCCTGCTGCTCCAGAGCAATCGCCTGCCCGAGGCGCTTGAGCATGCCGAGGTCCTGGCGACCTCGCCGTTGAAGAACCCCGGCAATGATGGGCTCAAGGCGTCGGTGCTGGTGCGCCTGGGTGACCAGGATCGGGCGAGGGAGATCTACGAGAAGCTGTTGGCGCAGCAACCGGATCAGCCGCAGGTCTGGCAGAATCTGGGCCATGTGTTGAAAACGCTCGGAAGGCAGGCCGATGCCATCCACGCCTATCGCCAGGCGGTTACCCACCAGCCCACCATGGGCGAAGCGTGGTGGAGCCTCGCCAACCTCAAGACGGTCAAGCTGGACGCCGAAGACATCGCCGCGATGGAACAGGCGCTCGACACCCTGGAGCAGAGCGAGGCCGACGCCCAGGAAGACATTTTCCATCTTCATTTCTCACTGGGCAAGGCCTTTGAGGACGCGAAGGATTATACCGCCTCCTTCCGCCACTATGATCTCGGCAACCATCTGCGCCGCCCGATGGTGGCACACGACGCCGACGACTTCTCCGCCGAAGTTGCCGCTACTAGCGCGACCTTCACCAGCGCCTTCCTGGTCGGCATGGGGGAAGGTGGCTGCCCGGCGCCCGATCCTGTCTTCGTCGTCGGCTTGCCCCGTGCCGGCTCGACCCTGGTCGAGCAGATCCTTGCGAGCCACAGCCAGGTCGAAGGGACGATGGAACTGGCGGAGATGATGATCATCGCCAGCCGCCTGCAATCGCGGGTCGACGAGGGCGAATTCCCTGATTTCCCCGCGATGATGGCCTCCCTCACGCCTGCGGACCGACTGCGCCTGGGAGAGGAATATATCGAGCGCACCCGCGTCCACCGCCAGTCGGACAAACCGCTCTTCATCGACAAGATGCCCAACAACTGGCAGCATGTCGGCCTGATCCGGCTTATCTTGCCGAACGCGAAGATCATCGACGCCCGCCGCCATCCGATGGCGTGCTGTTTCTCCGGATGGAAGCAGCACTTCGCGCGCGGCCAGGCCTTCTCCTATGACCTCGTCGATATCGGCCGCTATTATCGCGACTATGTCGTGCACATGGCGGCGTTCGACCGCGCCGCGCCCGGCGCCGTCTACCGCGTGATCTATGAACGGATGGTCGCCGATACGCCCGCCGAGGTCCGCCGCCTGCTCGATCATGTCGGCGTTCCGTTCGAGGAGGCCTGTGTGGAATTCTGGCGCACGCGCCGCGCGGTCCGCACCGCCAGTTCCGAACAGGTGCGGCAGCCCATTTTCACCGACGCACTGGACCATTGGCGGATGTACGCCGCGTGGCTCGGCCCGCTGGAGGCCATATTGGGCGATCTGGTTCAGCGATATCCGGAGAGTGCGTGACGCAGAACGATGCCCCGAGGTGGTGGCGAGCGGGGGAATGCGCGACATTGCACAGGCGAGCGGCCTCCTGTTCGCGTGAATCGGCCGGTCGCTATTCCATGCACCGCAGCAGCCGGTCGACCGTCGTCGTGGCGAAGGCCGCGAAATTGTCGGCCACGCCATAGGGGATCATCACCTCGCGCCCCTGGATCATCGCGCCGCAGCTATAGACGACGTTGGGAACATAGCCGTCCCGTTCGTCGGGGCTGGGGGCGAGGATCGGTTCGGGCGTGCGCGCCAGCAGCTTCGACGGGTCGGCCTTGTCGAGCAGGCAGGCGCCGATGCAGTAATTGCGCACCGTGCCCACGCCGTGGGTCAGCACCAGCCAGCCCTCGTCGATCTCGATCGGCGAGCCGCAATTGCCCATCTGGACGAATTCCCACGGATAGCGCGGCGAGACGATCTTCCCGCCGCCGTCCCAGTGAAGAATGTCGTCGGAGGTATGAAGCCAGATGCTCTCGCTGTCCTGCCGGCCCAGCATGGCATAGCGCCCGTCGATCCGGCGCGGGAACAGGGCCATGCCCTTGGCGCMCGCCGCATCGCCGGTCAGCGCGCACATAGTGAAATTGTGGAAATCATTGCCCGACAGCAGTTCGGGCCGCGCGTCCGCCCCGCTGAACGCGGTATAGGTGCCGTGATAGGTCACGCTGCCATCGTCATCGGTGAAACGAACGAGGCGGAGGTCCTCGATCCCCTGGCGCTGGCTCGGCAGCATCGGAAACAGCACGGTTTCCGATATGTCGCGGCTGCCGCCGCAATGGAGCTGGATCACCGCGAGCGAATCATCCTGCCCGTCGGCGATGATCGGCGGCACTGCGGTGGGGCTGGCCGGATCGACCTTGATATCGCCGCCGGGCATCCAGATGCCGGTGCGGAAGGTCACCGACGACACATGGCCCTCGCCGATCCCGCGCAGCGAGAGGATGAAGCGCACCGCGCCCTCGGGCACGCCCGACTGGTCCGGCGCCAGCACGGCGCTGGGGTTGAACAGCGCCGCCGCCTCGAACGAGAATTCCTCGCTGAAATAAGCGCCGATCAGGCGCCGCCGCGCGTCATCGACGATGACCTCTCCGGCCAGTTGCTTCGCGACCTCGTCGAAACGCCGCCGCAGCATGTCATCCACGTCGCGGTGGCGTTCGTCGAGCGAATGGGTGAGCAGCGCGAGTTCGCCGTCGAGCGCCCTGTCGTCGAGCGTCAGGATGCGATCGACGATCGCCTGCGCGCGTGGGTGCCCTTCGACCCGGAAGCGGCCGGGATATTCCAGCTCGAACGGCCGGACGACGGTGCGCGACGGATCGGGCCGCAGGATGATATCGTGATGATCGAGGACTGGCTCGGCCTGAAGCATCGGGGTTCCTGACCTATCGGGGTTGGCACGGCCGCAGGGAATCGGCGGCGTGGGTATCGGGCGCCTGAACGTGCATGATGGCCGGAGGGTCCATCATAGCCGGATCGGACGAGAGATCGGGCGCGAAATCATCGGGGCGCCAGCATGGCCGGCGGGGTCCCGAGCACCGCGCCGGTATAGCGTTCGACCACCTGGCTGAACGGCGTGCCGTCGGGCAGGCGCAGGACGGCGCGATGCTCGATCACATGCGCCGGAATCGGCAGCGGCCGGGCGGCATGGCGCGGCAGGGCCTCCGCCGCACTATCCCAGCCATCGGGCAGCGGCGACCAGAGCAAGGTCGCGCTCAGGGTCTGGCGACGGAAATGCAGCGCCTGCACCGCGCGGCCGAACGCCGTGTCGCCGGTATCGAGGACGTCGTTCATCGCCGGCGTGAGGCGCGACGGGACGTACCAGTTATCGGCTTCCGACAGGACATGGTCGCCGCAGCGCAGCCGCACCCGGCGATAGCGGACCGGTTCTTCCGCCCCGACCTGGAGCGCCGTGCGCACGTCCGGCGTCGCGACCTTGTCCTGCCCCTTGACCCGCTCCGCCACGATCCGGCTTCCGGCGGGCGCCAGCCGGCGGCGCGCGCACCAGCCATCCAGGGTCAGCGTCGCGCTGTCATGGCTGAGCAGTTCGGCGTTGAGCGTCTGCAACAGCGCCAGCGCGCCGGTGCGGGCAAGCGCCGTATCGGGCCAGGCGGGCGGCCGTACGTCCTTCGCCCGGGACACGCCGGGAAGGAAGGCCAGGGCGAGAGCGGCGGATGCCGTCAGGATACGAATCACGCGCCTTCATAGCGCCCGGACACCATGACACGCCACGCCCGATCGTCAGGCCGTCCCGTTCCGGCGTCGCGTGTCCCAGCCCTTGCGCGCCGCCGCCGACCGTTGTTCGGCCGAGCCCGATTCATGCGCCCGGCCGCCGCGCGACGAGGAGACATGGGTATCGGGCTCGCCCCTGCCCGATCCCGATTTGTTGCCGCCACCGGATTCCTTGTTCACCGTGGCCCAGGCGCGGCTCTCCGCCTCTTTCCTGGGCACGCCGCGATCCTCATATCCTTGCTCGATATGCTCGGCCTTGCGCTTCTGCTTGTCGGTATAGGCGCTCTTGTCTCCACGAGGCATGATCTTCTCCTGGTGAAATGATCAGCAACAACGCGCGGCGCAGAACCGATATCCCCGCAGCGAATTTGCCTAGCCGGAACTGCCTCTCCCCGCCGTCCGGGCGAACGGGAGAGGTGGTGTGGTCAATCGACGTTGCCGTTGACGGCCAGCGTCAGCGATCCCGCCGAGCCAGTCGCGACCGACAGCGCCTCATATCCCGACGTACCGAAATGCGTTGTCGCAAGCGGGTGCGTGTGCGTGGCCGTAATCACCACCACGCCGCAGCCGGCCGCCTCGGCGGCGGCGATGCCGGCCGACGTATCCTCGAACACGAGGCAGTCGGCGGCCGCAACGCCGAGGCGGGTGGCGGCGAGCAGGAAGCAATCGGGTGCGGGCTTGCCATGGTCGACATCCTCTGCGGCGACCATCACCGCCGGCATGGGCAGCCCGGCTGCCTCCAGCCGCCGTGTCGCCAGGGCGCGCGGGGCGGAGGTGACGATCGCCCAGCGCTCCACCGGCAAGGACGCGAGAAAGGCCGCGGCGCCGGCAATCGCCTCGACACCGTCGACATCCTCGATTTCGAGGCGGGTGATCTCGGCCGCCTCGGCCTCGGGATCGATGCCGGGCAGTCCAAGACGGCGAACCGTCTCGACGCTGCGCCTGCCATGGATCGTGGGCAGGAAGGCCTCGACATCGAGGCCATGGCGGCGCGCCCAGCCGGCCCAGACCCGCTCGGCCGCGGCGATCGAGGTGAGGATGGTGCCGTCCATGTCGAACAGGAATGCGGCGAAGCGGCGGTCGGGGAAGGGCTTGCTCATCGTGCGCGCTCCTGCGCCCGGCGGGCACCGGGTGCAAGCCGCGCGGCTATCGTCATTGCCTCGCGATGTCGCTAGAGCGCCGCCCATGCCGGCGCTTCACGCCCTTCGGAACGATCTCATCCAGCTTGCCGCGCAGGACCGGTTGCGCACGCTGGTGCCGCGTCGCGGCGTGGATGTTTCCTCCAACGATTATCTCGCGCTGGCGTCTTCGCCGCGGCTGACGCGCGCGGTGACGCAGGCCGCCGAACGCGGGGTCCCGGTCGGCTCCGGCGGGTCGCGCCTGTTGCGCGGCAATCACCCGGAGCATGAGTCGCTGGAGGCCGAGGCCGCAGCCTTTTTCGACAGCGAGGCGGCGCTGTTCTTCTCGAGCGGCTATACCGGCAACGCGACGCTGTTCGCGACCGTGCCGCAGCGGGGCGACCTGATCGTCCATGACGCGCTGATCCATGCCAGCGCGCATGAGGGCATGCGGCTGAGCCGGGCTGGCTCGGTATCCGCTGCGCATAACGATCCCGATGCCTTTGAGGATGCGATCACCGGCTGGCGCCGGGCGGGCGGCACCGGGCGGCCCTGGATTGCAGTGGAGAGCCTGTACAGCATGGACGGCGACCGGGCGCCGCTGGACGCGCTGGCGGCGGTCGCCGACCGGCATGATGCGATGCTGCTGGTCGACGAGGCGCATGCGACCGGGGTGTTCGGAGAGGGCGGGCGCGGCCTCGCCGCGGCGCTCCATGGGCGCGAGAACGTCATCACGCTCCACACCTGTGGCAAGGCGATGGGATGCGAGGGCGCGCTGGTCTGCGGTCCGGCGGTGGTGCGCGACTTCCTGGTCAATCGCGGGCGCGGCTTCATCTTCTCGACCGCCCCCTCGCCGTTGATGGCGAGCGCCGTGCGCGAGAGCCTGCGGATTCTGGCCGACGAGCCGGAGCGACGAGCCGCCCTGTGGGCGCTGGTCGGCACGGCAGAGCGGGCGCTGGAGCGCTGCGGCGTGGTGCCGACCGGATCGCAGATTCTGCCGCTGGTGCTGGGCGACGATGCGCGGACGATGCGGGTCGCCGCCGCTGTTCAGGCCGCAGGATTCGACGTGCGCGGCATCAGGCCGCCGACGGTACCGCAGGGCAGTTCGCGGCTGCGCATCTCGCTGACACTCAACCTGACGGCGGCGGAGGTTGATGCGCTGGCCGATGCCATCGCCGGGGCGTTGCGGTGACGGCGCCGCGGATCGTTATCACTGGCACCGACACCGATGTCGGCAAGACGGTGTTCGCCGCGGCGCTCGCCGGTGCACTGGGCGCGTCTTACTGGAAACCCGTCCAGGCCGGGCTCGCGGAGGGCAGCGACGCCGCCACCGTCGCACGGCTGAGCGGCCTGGCGCCGGACCGCATCCTGCCCGAGGCCTATCGGCTCGTCACGCCCTGCTCGCCCGATCGCGCGGCGGAGATCGACGGCGTGACGATCGATCCCGAGCGGCTGACGCCACCGACGGTCGACGGACCGCTGATCGTCGAGGGTGCCGGCGGCGCGCTGGTGCCGGTCACGGGCGATCTGGTCTTCGCCGACCTGTTCGCGCGCTGGAGCCTGCCGGTGGTGCTGGTGGCGCGGACGACGCTCGGCACGATCAACCACAGCCTGTTGTCGATCGAGGCCTTGCGCGCGCGCGGCGTACCGATCCTGGGCGTCGCCTTCACCGGCGACGCGGTCGAGCATAGCGAGGCGACCATCGCCCGGATCGGCCGGGTGAAACGGCTCGGCCGGTTACCGCATCTGGCCCCGCTCGACGCGGATACGCTCGCCGCCGCCTTTACCGCCCATTTCGACGTGACGGATTTCCGGTGAGCGGATCGGCGATCTGGCATCCCTTCACCCAGCACGGCCTGGGCGAGCCGATACCACTCGTCACCCATAGCGAGGGCGCGGCGCTCTACACCGCCGACGGACGTCGTGTCGTCGATGCGATCTCCTCCTGGTGGGTGACCACCCATGGGCACCGCAACCCGCGCATCATGGCCGCGATCGCCGAGCAGGCAGGCAAGCTCGACCAGATCATCTTCGCCGGCTGGACGCATGAACCCGCCGAGACTCTTGCGCGGGGCCTGCGGGAGATCATGCCCGCCGAGCTGACCCGGGTCTTCTTCTCCGATTCGGGGTCGACCAGCGTCGAGGTCGCGCTGAAGATGGCGCTCGGTTTCTGGGCCAATCGCAGCGAGCCCCGCCACCGTATCCTCGTGATGGAGCACAGCTATCATGGCGACACGATCGGCGCGATGTCGATCGGTGCGCGCGGCGTGTTCAACCGGGCCTATGCGCCGCTGCTGTTCGATGTCGGCACCCTGCCCTTTCCGGCGGCGGGCCGCGAACAGGATACGCTCGACGAGCTTGAGGCGGCCTGCCACGCTAGGCCTGCCGCGCTGATCGTCGAGCCGCTGATCCTCGGCGCGGGCGGCATGCTGACCTATCCGGCCCGGGTGCTGGCCGAGATGCGCGCGATCTGCGCGCGGCACGGCGTGCTGTTCATCGCCGATGAGGTGATGTCCGGCTGGGGCCGCACCGGCACCCTGCTGGCCTGCGAACAGGCCGATGTGGTGCCCGATATCCTCTGCCTGTCCAAGGGGCTGACCGGCGGCGCGGTGCCGCTGGCCGTGACCATGGCGAGCGAGCCGATCTATCAGGCGCACCTGTCGGAAGACCGGGCGCGGATGTTTTTCCATTCCTCCAGCTACACCGCCAATCCGATCGCCTGCGCCGCCGCCAACGCCAACCTCGCCATCTGGCGCGAGGAGCCGGTGCTCGAGCGGATCGCCGGCCTGGCGACACGGCAGCAAACGCGCCTGGCGAAGATCGCGGCCCTGCCGGCGGTGCTGAATGCGCGGCAGATCGGCACGATCACCGCGATCGAGATCGCCGACGCGACGGGCGATTATCTGTCGTCCATGGGCCCGCGCCTGCTTGCGTTTTTCCGCGACCGGGACCTGTTGCTCCGGCCTTTGGGCAACACCGTCTATGTCATGCCGCCCTATTGCATCGATGATGCGGACCTCGACCTGATCTATGCCGCGATCGCCGAGGCGTGTGAGGGGGGCGTTACCAGGTGATGGAGATGTGCTCGGCTTCCCAGGAACAGGCGGGGCACTTCGCAACAGCATTGCCCTTCCCCGGCGAAGGCCGGGGTCCAGTCGGGAAGGCAGATGTAACGGCGCGCAACGATCACCATGACTGTCCCCCAACTGGGCCCCGGCCTTCGCCGGGGAAGGCTGGAAGATTGGGTCGGTTGCTGGTTCCGGCACTGGCAATTTCGCTGCTCACCAACGCCTGCACCTCGAAACAAGCCGCCCCCACCTGCGCCGACCTCTCAAAAGCCCCGATGGTTGCTATCCCCGGCGGCAGTTTCACCATGGGCGACGACCCGCTCTACCGCGAGGAAGGCCCGCCCCGCACCGTCAGCGTCAAACCCTTCTGGATCGACTCCCATGAGCTGACCAACACCGAGTTCGCCGCCTTCGTGAAGGCGACCGGCTACAAGACCATGGCCGAGCGCGATCCGCCCAGATTGCCCGGCGCGCCGCCCGAGATGCTGGTACCGGGCTCGGCGGTCTTCGCCGTCCCCAGCCAGGACGATCCACGCTGGTGGCGCTGGTCGGTCGGGGCGCAGTGGCGGCACCCGTCGGGGCCGGCCGAATCGATTGCCGGACGCGACCATGAGCCGGTGGTGCAGATCGCGTTCGAGGATGCCGAAGCTTATGCGCGCTGGGCGGGCAAGCGCCTGCCGACCGAGGCCGAATGGGAATATGCCGCGCGCGCCGGGCAGAAGGCCCTGCCCGAGCCGGTCGATGGCGAGGGCCGCCCCCAGGCCAATTATTATCAGGGCGTCTTCCCGCAGCGTGACCTTGGGCTCGACGGCTACAAGGGACGTGCGCCGGTGGGGTGCTTCAAGCCCAATGCCTTCGGGCTTTACGACATGATCGGCAATGTCTGGGAATGGACCAGCGACCCAGGCGGACCACAGGGCGACATGCATGTGATCAAGGGCGGCTCCTATCTCTGCGCCGGCAATTATTGCGCGCGCTACCGCCCCGCCGCGCGCCAGTTCCAGGAGCGCGGGCTCGGTACCGACCATATCGGGGTGCGCCTCGTCGCCGACCGGCCGGTGCCGCCCCGCGATTGACCCGCGACCGATGATATGACACTTTGACTGCCAATATATAAGCAGGAGAGTCGGAATGCAGGTGCTGAGGACACCGGACGAGCGATTCGCGGGACTGGCCGATTATCCCTTCGCGCCGCACTATCTGACGGTCACCGATGCCGATGGCACCGATCTGCGGATTCATTATCTCGACGAAGGGCATCCCGACGCGCCCGCCGTGCTGCTGATGCATGGCGAGCCGAGCTGGTCCTATCTCTATCGCAAGTTCGTGCCCGTGCTGGTCGCCAAAGGCTATCGCGTGATCGCGCCTGACCTGATCGGGTTCGGCAAGTCCGACAAGCCGGCGGCGCGGGCCGATTACACCTATGAGCGCCATGTCGCCTGGATGAGCGACTGGCTGACCGCGCTCGACCTGACCGGCCTCACCCTGTTCTGCCAGGATTGGGGCGGGCTGATCGGGCTGAGGCTGGTCGCCGCCTTCCCTGGCCGGTTCGCCCGGCTGGTGATCGCCAATACCGGGCTGCCGGTCGGGACCGGGTCCTCGGCCGGGTTCGATGCCTGGCTTGCCTTCAGCCAGAATGTGCCGAACTTTCCGGTCGGCTTCATCGTCAATGGTGGCACGACGCGCGAACTGAGCCCGGCCGAGATCGCCGCCTATGACGCGCCCTTTCCCGACGAGAGCTACAAGGAAGGCGCACGGCAGTTCCCGACCCTGGTGCCGGTCACGCCCGATCATCCGTCGGTGGCGGAGAACATTGCCGCCTGGGAAGTGCTGGAGCGGTTCGAGGGACCGGTGCTGACCGCCTTTGCCGACAATGATGCGGTGACGCGCGGTGGCGAGAAGGTCTTTATCGAGCGGATGCCGGGCGCGCGACACCAGTTGCATGTGATCGTCAAGGATGCCGGGCATTTCCTGCAGGAGGACAAACCCGAGGCCCTGTGCACATTGATCGACAGCTTCGTGCGGCAGGGGCCGGCGGAGATCGCGGCATGAACGTCACCAATGCCGTCTTCCCCGGACCCGAACAGGCAGCGGCCTTTTTCGGCGGCGCCGAGGACGGACCGTTCGTCATGATCAACCTGCTGAAGTTCCGGGAGCGAGCCGAGTACGCCGATGGGTCCGAGCCCGAGCTGAGCGGGCGCGATGCCTATCGCCGCTATGGCAAGGCGGTTCAGGCCTGCCTTGCCTCGGTCGGGGCGCGATCGGTCTATGCCGGCGACGTCACCGAGCTGATGCTCGGCGAGGTCGACGAGCTGTGGGACATGGTCGCACTGGCGGAATATCCGTCCCGCGCGGCGATGATGGCGATGGTGTCCTCGCCCGACTATCAGGCGATCGAGAAGCACCGCATCGCCGGGCTTGCCGGGCAGCTCAACATCCGCACCAAGGCGCTGGGCGGATGACGCTGACCTATGACCTCTACTGGTCGTTCCGCTCGCCCTATTCCTATCTGGTCACGCCGCGGCTGGTCGCGCTGGAGCGGGACAATGACGTCGCCGCGACGGTCCGCCCGGTCTATCCGATCGCGGTGCGGCAGCCGGATTTCTTCGCCAACAACGATCTGCTCTGGGTGACCTATTTCCTGCGCGACATCGGCCGCAGCGCCGAGTTCGTCGGCCTGCCGTTCCGCTGGGCCTCGCCCGATCCGGTCAGGATGGACATGGCGACACGCACCTATCCGAAGGAGCAGCCTTACATCCACCGGCTGACCCATCTGGGTGTCGCCGCGGCCGAACGCGGGCGCGGTCTTGCCTTTCTCGACGAGGCCAGCCGGCTGATCTGGGGTGGCGCGGTGACCGACTGGCATCTCGGCGACCATCTAGCGCTGGCGGCGGGACGTGCCGGGCTAGACCTGGCCGAGATGGATGCGGCGATCGCAGCCGACCCGGAGCATTTCGTGGCGGTGGTCGAGGCCAATCAGGATGCGCAGCGGGCCGGCGGCCATTACGGCGTCCCGCTGATGGTGTTCGAGGGCGAGCCGTTCTTCGGCCAGGACCGGTTCGACCAGCTAAAATGGCGGATGGAGCAGCGGGGGCTGGTCAGGCGGTGACCGCCCCTTTTCGTCACCCCGGACTGGTTCCGGCATCCATGTCTCCACAAGCGCCGCAGTCCTTGCGTTTGCGGGCCGATGGCCCCCGGAACAAGTCCGGGGTGACGGGTTAGCCTGAGGCCCGCCTCCGTCGCCACCACACCGCCCCCGTCACCAGCGCGCCGAGCGCCAGCAGCATCGCCAGCGCCCTGAGCAGTTTCGGCCGCACGCTCTTGTTGAAGCCGTTGCGGTTGATCTGTGCCTCGGCGGTATAGCCTGCCGGCATCGGCAGCACCTGATCGCGCTTGGCGAACGCCGCATAGTCGCGCAGCAGGGCGGCGAAGAGAGTCGGCATCGCCGTCGCGAGATCGTTCGTCTCGCCGGGATCGCGGGCGATATCGTAGAGATGCCATTCGCCGGTGCCGGTCGGCGGAAGGTTCTTCACCAGCTTATAGTCGCCGCGAAACACCGCCGCATTGCCCGACAGCTCATAGCCGATCGCCTGGGTCGCCGGATGGACACCGGCCGCCGCGCCGGTCAGCACCGGCCAGAGATTGGCGCCGGTCATCGGCTCGACCGGCTTGCCGCGATAGGTGGCGCCGTGACCGGAAACCTGGGCGAGCGCGAGCAGGGTCGGGGCGATATCGGTGACATAGGCGAAGCTGCCGGCGATGGTGCCAGCCTTCATCGCCGGATTGCCCGGCCAGGCCATGATCAGCGGCACCCTCAGCCCGCCCTCGGTGGCGGAGAATTTATAGCCACGCAGCGGGGCGACGGCGGCGCTTGCCCAGCCCGGGCCGATCGAGGTGAAGGAGCCACGCCGGCCCTGGGAATCCGGCGCCAGATCGTAATGGATCCGGCTGTTCAGGCGACCGAGAAAAGTCCCCATCGGATCGAACGGCTCGGCGCCATTGTCCGACAGGAAGACGAAGACGGTATTGGTATAGTCGCCGGTCGCCTTGAGATGCGCGACCAGGCGGCCGACCTGGGCGTCCGCCGCCTCGGCCATGCCGCCATAGGCCGCCATGGCGCGGGCCTGCGCCGCGCGCTCGGCCTCCGGAAGGGCGTTCCAGTCCCGGGTGCTGCCCATCGTCACCATCGGGGTGGCGGCGGAGATGATGCCGAGCGCCGCCGCCCTGTCGCGCCGCGCGGTGCGCAGCGCCGTCCAGCCGCCCTGATAGGCCGTACGATAGCGCGCGATATAGGCGTCCGGCGCCTGGACCGGGATGTGGTTGGCGAGGAAGTTGATCGAGGCGAAAAAGGGTTTCCCGCCCGATCGCCCGCGATCGATATAATCGATCATCTTGTCGACGACGAAGCGCGACGAATAAAAGTCTTTCGGCAAGGTGGCGGGCCTGCCGTCCTCGGTCCAGTCCGCGGTGTCGTAGAGCCCTTCGATCGGGCGCTGCTCGAAATTGTCGGCGCCGGCATCGGCCAGCGAAAAGGCGTGGTCGTAGCCGCGTGCGGTCGGCAACTTGTCCGCCGTACGGCCGAGATGCCATTTGCCGGTGAGATAGGTGCGATACCCGCCGTCGCGGAACAGGCTGGCCATGGTCACCACCCGGTCGTTGAGCACCGTGTCATAGCCGGGTTTGCCGACATGTTCGGGCGGGATCGTCTCGGGCATGTTGCCCAGGCCGGCGCGGTGGTTGCTGACTCCTGTTTGCAGCATCGCGCGCGTCGGTGAGCAGGTGCCGGCGACATGGAAGTTGGAGAAGCGCACGCCGGCCGCGGCGAGCGCGTCGATATTGGGCGTGCGGATCTCGCTGCCGAAGCTGCCCACATCGCTGAAGCCCCAGTCATCGGCGAGCAGGATGACGATATTGGGCCGTTTCTTCTCCGCCGCCGCCGCGCCGGACGCGAGCGCGACCGCCGCGAGCAGGGTGATACCGCGCTTCACCGGTCGAGCAGCCGTGTCAGCGTGATCTCGTCGCCGCCGGCGGGCAGGCTCAGCATCATGCCATCCTCTCCGACCGTGATCGGGCCGTCATAATAGCGCCCGGCATCGCCCAGAAAGGCCGGATAGGCGAAGCGGATCGGCATTGGCGGGACGATGTGGTTGAGCATCAGATACCGCACGCCCGCTGCCTTTGCCGCCTGCGCCGCCTGTTCGGGTGTAGAGTGATAATCGATGATGTCGCGGGTGACCTGCGCCATATTGGCCTGTCCCCGCGCGTCGAGCCCCTTGGTCAGCAGGGCGACCAGCTTCGGCTGGAGTGCTTCGTGCACCAGCACGTCGGCGCCCTTCGCCGCCGCCACAAGCGTGGGCGTCGGTGCGGTATCGCCGCTCAGCACGACCGACCTGCCCTTATAGTCGAAACGATAGCCGACCGCCGGCTCGACCGGGCGGTGATTCACCCGGAACGCCGTCACCTTCACGCCGCCGTCATCGAGCAGCACCAGGCTGTCGCCCTGTCCGGGCGGCGGCAGCGCGAAGGGCAGCGCCGTCCCGCCGGCGCCCGCAGGCGGCAGGATCTTCGGGCCGTGGTGCGCGATGCGGTATCCGGTATCGAGCGTATAGGCAGTGCGGAATCCCGCCAGCACGCCCTCGACGCCGGCTGAGCCGTGGACGGGCAGGGGCGTCTGCCATGATTTGCCGGACCAGCGCAGCAACAGGATCTGGGCGAGGCCGTCGATATGGTCCGAATGATAATGGGTGAGGAACAGCGCCTCGATCCGGCCGGGCGGGATGCCCATCTGGACGATATTCTTTCCTCCGCCCTCGCCCGCATCGACCAAGAAGATGCGCTTGCCCGCGATCACAACTGTGCAGGGGCCGGCACGGGTCGGATCGGGCAGCGGCGAGCCGGTGCCGCACAGGGCGACGTGCAGTCCGTCGGGGAGGCCGGCGGTCGCATCGCGGCCGACGCGCTGGTCGACCACCCGTTCGAGCAGCGCCGTGCCGATCTGCCGCTGGAACAGCTTTACGCCGGCCAGCACGAGCACCACCAGCGCCGCACCGATGAGCGCCCATTTCAAAGGTCTGCGCATCTTTGTCTCTCCCGATCGGGAAGATGCGCCGATGAAGTGGCATTATCAATGCCAAATCTTGCAAAGGCCCCGCACAGTGATAGCATGCGGCAAAACAGGAGAGATGGTCATGCGGACGGCGATTCGTGGTGCGATCGCGCTGGTCGGGGTGTTCAACCTCGCGATCGGCCTCGCCTTTCTGGTCGCGCCCGCCCGGCTCGGCGTCCAGTTCTTCCTGCTGCCGGCCGGCATCCAGGGGCTGGCGACGATGCGGGCCGATTTCACCGCCTTTTTCGTGACCGGCGGCACCTTCGCTCTCCTGGGCGCCTGGCGCGGACGGGCCGAGCCGCTGACCGTGCCGCTGCTGCTGCTCGCCATCGCCTTGCTCGGGCGCTGCGTCGGCATCGCGGTGGATGGCGCCTCGCCGACCGCCTATGAACCGATGATCGCCGAGGCCGTGATGATCGCAGTCCTGCTCGCGGGGCGCCGCATCCTCTCCCTCCCGCGCTGAGGATCGACCGATGAAGACCTGGCTGAAAATCCTGCTCGGAACGGTCGCACTGCTGCTGGTCGGCGGGTATCTCGCCAGGGATTATGTGCTGCTCCACCTCGCCGGATGGATGTCGCCGCACGTCTATCCCAACCGGCCGGTCGCCTGGCAGAAGGGGCCGGCGACACCGCAGGTGCCGGCGAACAAGCGTCCGCCCAACATCGTCCTGATCGTCGCCGACGATCTCGGCTATAACGACATCAGCTTCAATGGCGGCGGCGTGGCCGGCGGCCTGCTCAAGACGCCCAATATCGACGCGCTCGGCCGGGGCGGGGTCAGCTTCGCCGACGGCTATGCCGGCAATGCTACCTGCGCGCCGTCCCGCGCCGCGCTGATGACCGGGCGCTATCCGACCCGCTTCGGCTTCGAGTTCACGCCGACCGATACCCGTTTCGCGCGCACGATCGCCGGCTTTCCGACGACATGGGCGCATCGCACCATCTTCGACGAGGATGCCGCACGGAACGACCCGCCGGCCGACGACAAGGGCGTGCCGGGATCGGAACTGACCATCGCCGAGCTGATGCGCGGCAGGGGCTATCACACGCTGCATCTCGGCAAATGGCATCTCGGCGGCGCCAAGGGCATGCGGCCCGAGGACCAGGGTTTCGACGAGAGCCTGGGCTTCATCATCGGCGCGCAGATGTTCCTGCCGGAGAACGACCCGAACGTCGTCAATTCGAAGCAGGATTTCGACCCGATCGACAAATATATCTGGGCGAACCTGCCGTTCAGCGTCCAGTATAACGGCAGCGCGCCGTTCCGCCCCAACCGCTACATGACCGATTACCTGACCGACCAGGCGATCGACACGATCCAGGCCAACCGCAACCGGCCCTTCTTCCTGTACCTCGCCTATAACGCGCCGCACACGCCGCTCCAGGCGCTGAAGGCCGATTACGACGCGCTGCCGCAGATCGCCGACCACCGCACCCGGGTCTATGCGGCGATGATCCGCGCGCTCGATCGCGGTGTCGGGCGGGTGACCGCCGAGCTCAAGGCGCAGGGGCTGGACGAGAACACGCTGGTCATCTTCACCAGCGACAATGGCGGCGCGCATTATATCGGCCTGCCCGACATCAACCGGCCCTATCGCGGCTGGAAAGCGACCTTTTTCGAGGGCGGGATGAAGGTGCCGTTCTTCATGCGCTGGCCGGCGCAGATCAAGCCGGGCACGCGCATCACCGGGCCGGTGAGCCATTTCGACATCTTCGCCACCGCCGGCAAGGCGGCGGGCATCGCCATGCCGCGCGACCGCGCCGTCGACGGCGTCGACCTCCTGCCCTTCGTCGAGGGCCAGAAAACGGGCAACCCGCACCAGACATTGTTCTGGCGCGACGGTGCCTATCGCGTGGTGCGCGACGGCGACTGGAAACTGCAGATGCTCGACCTGCCGCACAAGGCGCTGCTGTTCGATCTGCGCACCGACCCGACCGAGCAGCGCGACGTTTCGGGCCTGCAACCCGCCATCGTCGCCCGCTTGCAGGCATTGCTGGCAAAACATGATAAAGAGAGCGTCAAGCCTGCATGGCCATCGCTGATCCGGTCTCCGATCGCTATCGATAGACCGCTGGGCACCAAATCCAAACCGGGTGAGGCCTATATCTATTGGGCGAATTGATGGCTGAAGACGAGGTACGTTCCGCCGACGGGCGCAGGAGGCGGTCGGAATCGAGCCGCGACAAGATCGTCGAGGCGATGCTGGCGCTCGTCGCCGAGGGGAAGATCACCCCGAGCGCCGAGCAGGTCGCCGGCCGCGCCGCGGTAGGCCTGCGCAGCGTGTTCCGTCATTTCAAGGACATGGAGAGCCTGTATGCCGCCATGACCGCCAGGCTGGCACGCAATTACGAGATGTGGCTCGTCCCGTACAAATCGGATGACTGGCGCGAACAATTGTCCGAGACGACCGACCGGCGGCTGAGCACCTATGAGAAGCTGATGCCGTTCAAGCGTGCGGCCGACGCGCACCGGCACGAATCGGCGACGATCCAGGCCGAACATGCCCGGACCCTCGCCTTCATGCGCGCCAAGCTGAAATCGGTCCTGCCCAAGGAGATCGCCGACGACATGCTGGCCTTCGAGGCGATCGACCTGTTGCTGAGCTTCGAGACATGGCAGCGGCTGCGCATGGACCAGAAGCTGTCGGTGCGAAAAGCGGATGCGGTGGTGCGCGCGCAGGTTGATCGGCTGGCCCAACCGCGCCAGTGATGGGCGGGTGACCCCAGACGCCCCTTCCGCAGACCATTCCGGGCAGATCCCCGACGATATCCGCCATCCACCCTGGCTGATGATCGGTGCGGGCGCGGTTGCCCTGGCGGTGCTGATCCTCGGCCTGATCGGCACGCTGATCGATCGCGGGATCCAGTTCGATTTCGATCGCAACCTGCTGCTCGCGATGCGCCACGGCACGATGCACGGTGCGCCGATCGGGCCCTTCTGGCTGAAACAGGCGATGATCGACGTGACGGCGCTGGGCGGCGAGACCGGGCTGGTGATCCTCGTGACGATCATCGCCGGGTTCCTGGCAGTGCAACGCCACTGGCTGACCATGGCGCTGGTACTCGGCGGGACCATCTCCGGATCGATTGCCGTTGCGATAGCCAAGGCCCTGATCGGTCGCGCCCGCCCCGAACTGACCGATCATCTCGTCCAGGTAACCTCCGCCAGCTTCCCGAGCGGCCATGCGGCGAACAGCGCGATCATCTATCTCACCATCGCCTCGCTGATCGTGCAGATCGTCGAGGAACGACGCGCCCGCATCTATATCCTGATCGTCGCCGCGCTGCTCGTCACCGCGATCGGTTGCAGCCGGGTCTATCTCGGCGTGCATTGGCCGAGCGACGTGATTGCCGGATGGAGCTTCGGCACACTCTGGGCGCTCGCCTGGTGGGCGCTCGGTGCCTGGCTACGCCTCAGGCGTGCCGGCGCATCGACCATCTTCGCAGACGCGTAACGCCACGACCTGGCAACGCAGCAATGACAGCAGTTCGGCGATGAGGCGTGCACGGGCGACGGCGAACAGTTATTGATACCTTGTAACATGGCATATACTGCACTGCACAATGCCCCGTCGGAGTGTGCCATGACGTTGAAGATCGCCCTGCTTGCGGGATCCGCCCTGATGATCGCGAGCCCGGCGCTTGCGCAGGATGCAGCGTCGGCGCCGGTACGGGATTCCGCCCCTGTCGCCGACCAGGGCCATGACGTGATCGTCACCGCGCCTTTCCGCCAGAGCGAGACCGACGTTCTCTCGGGCACGTCAGTGGTCAGCGGCGAGGAACTGACCCGCAACCTGAAGCCGACGATCGGCGAGACACTGGCCAGGCAGCCCGGCGTTTCGGCGACCTCGTTCGGCCCGAGCGCGTCGCGCCCGATCCTGCGCGGCTTCCAGGGCGAGCGCGTGCGCGTGCTGACCGACGGCATCGGATCGATCGATGTCTCCAACACCTCGGTCGACCACGCGGTGATCATCGATCCGCTGCTGTCGGAGCGAATCGAGGTGCTGCGCGGCCCCTCCGCCTTGTTGTTCGGCTCCTCGGCGGTCGGCGGCGTGGTCAACGTCATCGATACGCGTATTCCCCGCGCCATTCCGGCCAGGGGCTATCGCCTCGACGGCATCGCGACCTATGGCTCGGCGGCGAACGAGCGGTCCGGGGGCCTTGCCGGCGATGTGGCGTTCGGCGAGCACCTCGTGCTGCATGCCGACGGCTCATATTCCAAGAGCGGCGACCTCAGGATCGGCGGCTATGCGCTGACCGACCAGCGCCGCCACGAAGCGATCGCGACCAGCAAGCTGCCGGCGGCCCCGCCCGCACCCGGCGAGGATCCGATCGACTATGCCGCGAATGCCGCGATTCGCGGCACCCTGCCCAATTCGGCAGCGGAGACCTGGACGGCGGGTGTCGGCGCCTCGATCATCACCGACACGGGCAGCCTGGGCGTATCGTACAGCCATTATGACAGCCTGTACGGCGTGCCGATCCGCTATGCGACGCTCCCCGATCAGGGCCAGGAGGCGCCGCGCCTCGACATCGTGCAGAACCGCTTCGACCTGCGCGCCGAGGTCAATACCGGCGGCGGCTTCCTCGACAAGATCCGCCTGCGCGCCGGCCATGCCACCTATCGCCATTTCGAGCTCGAGCCGGACGGCGCGATCGGCACCGCGTTCTACAATAACGGCACCGAGGCCCGGATCGAGCTGGTCCAGGCCAAGAAGGGTGCATGGGTCGGCGCGTCGGGCGTGCAATATTTCAACCGCGTGTTCGACGTGGTCGGCGACGAGGCGTTCCTGCCCAAGAACGAGACCAACCAGACCGGCCTCTTCACCTTGCAGCAGCTCGACATGGGCACGTTCAAGGCCGAGGCGGGCCTGCGCTACGAGCTGTCCGACGTCGCGGCGCGCACGCCACTCGGCGACGAGCGCTTCTTTGCCGGGCAACGGCACTTCGAAGCGCTGTCGGGATCGATCGGCGCGTCCTACGGGATCAGCGACGCGGTCCGCATCGGCCTGAACCTGTCGCGCACGGAACGCGCGCCTTCCGCCGAGGAGCTGTTCGCCAACGGCGCCCATGCAGGCACTCAGGCCTATGAGCTCGGCAATCCCGATTTCAGGCTGGAGAAGAGCTGGGGCCTAGAAGGCACGCTGCACGCGCATGGCAATGGCTTCAGCTTCGACGCGTCGGCCTATTACAACCGCTTCACCAACTATATCGCCGACATTCAGGTCGCGCAGGCGGTGTGCGAAGCCGCGGCCGCGCCGAGCGGGCGCACCGTCGAGTTTCCGTGCTTCCAGTCGCAGCAGACCGATGCGACCTATTATGGCGTGGAGGCCGAGGCGTCGGTGCTGCTTGGGCAGATCGGCGGCTACAAGATCAATGCCGATGTGCTGGGCGACTATGTCCATGCCTCGATCGTCGACCAGGGGCCGCTGCCGCGCATCCCGCCGGCGCGCGTGCTTGGCGGCGTCGAGGCGCAGGGCGACACGCTCAACGGCCGGCTCGAGGTTGAGCATGTGTTCGACCAGAACCGGATCGCGGCGTTCGAGACGCCGACCGACGGCTATACGATGGTCAATGCCTCGCTGGGGATCAAACCGTTCGGCCAGGCCAACAAGACGATGCTGATGATCAGCGCCAACAACCTGTTCGACGTCAATGCGCGCCGTGCGGCGAGCTTCCTCAAGGATTTCGCACCGCTCGCCGGCCGCGACATCCGCGCGACGCTGAAGTTCAACCTTTAATCCAATTGTCTCGCGCTCCCGCGATCCTATTGGGAGGGCGAAGGCCAGTCGAACCCCTATTGCCTGGCCGCGATCCCACTGAAGAAGCTGCGCAAGAGCTTTGCCAACCGGTCGAAGACCGGGGTGGCGGCGTAAGCTCCGAACGCCCTCCCCTTCAGGGAAGGGCGTTTCAGGATCAGAGCGCTTCGCCTTCGATCGGCGGCTTCTTCGACGCATCGGCACCGAGCGTCTTGTAGGCGAGGCCGCCGAGCAGCCCGCCAACGATCGGCGCGAGCCAGAACCACCAGAGCTGCTGCAGCGCCAGCCCGCCGACGACCAGCGCCGGGCCGGTGCTTCGCGCAGGGTTCACCGAGGTGTTGGTGACCGGGATGCTGATCAGGTGGATCAGGGTCAGCGCAAGGCCGATCGCGATCGGGGCGAAGCCGGCGGGTGCGCGGGTGTCGGTCGATCCCATGATCACCAGCAGAAAGAAGAAGGTCAGCACCGCCTCGATCGTCAGGCCGGCGACCAGCGAATAATGGCCGGGCGACAGCGATTCGAGCCCGTTCACTGCCATCCCGTTGGCCGGCAGCGTAAAGCCCGGCGCGCCGCTGGCGATGAAATAGAGGAGATAGGCGGCAACCGTCGCGCCGAGGACCTGGGCGATGACGTAGAGCGGGATGTCCTTGCCCGAGAAGCGCCCGCCGGCCCACAGGCCGAAGGTGACCGCCGGGTTGAGGTGGCAACCCGAGATATGGCCGATCGAATAGGCCATGGTCAGCACGGTCAGGCCGAAGGCGAGCGACACGCCGACAAAACCGATGCCGAGTTCCGGAAAACCCGCCGCCAGCACCGCGCTGCCGCACCCGCCAAATACCAGCCAGAAGGTACCGAGAAACTCCGCGAGCCCCCGCTGCGTGTTCGTCACCATGGTTTCCTCTTTCTTTACCGAGTCGTTGGAGGTGACGTTAGCGGCCGTTACGGAGACGTAAAGAGGTCAGTCGCGGTACGCCGCCCGCCTGAGCCGGTCGTTGATCGCCACGCCGAGGCCTGTTTGCGGGACGGGCGCGACGGCGATGCGCGGTTTTGTCGAGGAATCGGCACGATGCAGGGCGGAAAACAGCGCCGCCGCGGCTTCGGTCAGGTCGCCCGCCGCCGACAATGTGTCGTCGCCGGAGATAGAACCGAACCCGATCGACCACTCGTCGGGGGCGGGTGCACTGGCATTGATGCGCAGGGGTTTGGAGGGGGCGTAGTGGCTGTCGAGCTGGCCGGGCGCTGTCACTACTCTGCTCCCCCGCGAAGGCCGCGGCCCAGTATCGGAGAGACCGGTATCGGAGGGAGCCGCAACTGGGCCCCGGCCTTCGCCGGGGAGCAGGTCGGAGATGGCTTCCGCCGTAATCGGGCCCGGGCGCAGCACCTGCACGCCGTTGCCCGTCATCACGATCGTCGACTCCAGCCCCGCCTCGGTCGCGCCATCGTCGACGATCAACGCTATCCGCCCGCCCAGGCTCGCCAGCACATGCGCCGCCCGCGTGGGGCTGATCGAACCGCTGGCATTGGCCGACGGTGCGGCGAGAGGTTTGCCCGTCGCCTCCAGTAGCGCCCGCATCGCGCGGTGCGCCGGGACGCGGATCGCGATGGTATCGAGCCCCGCCGTGACCAGCGACGCAATCCCGGTGTCAGGCCGGAGCGGCAGCACGAGGGTCAGCGGCCCGGGCCAGAAAGCATCAGCCAGGTTGCTCGCCGCCGCGTCGAACGTCGCAATCTTCTCGGCCGCCGCGCGATCGAGCACATGAACGATCAACGGGTTGAAGCTCGGCCGGCCCTTGGCGGCGTAGATACCCGCCACGGCACGCGAATCGGTCGCGTCGGCGGCGAGGCCGTAGACCGTTTCGGTCGGAATCGCGACCGGATCGCCCGCCGCGATGACGGCGGCGGCTTCGGCGATTGCGGCCTCGCCGTAGGGTAAGGTGCGCGTTAGGGCGGGTGGGTTTGGCGGGCTCATCGTGCGGCGCTATAGCGCGGCCGATTGCAGGAAGAGAAATGTCATGAGTTTCACCGCCCCCACCGCCGACCAGCGCTTCGTCCTCGATCATGTCGTCGGCATCGGCACGATTGCCGACTCCGAGCGTTTCGCCGCCGCGACCGAGGACGTCGTCGAGGCGGTGCTCGAGGGCATCGGCGATTTCGCGGCCGGCGAATGGGCGCCCCTGTTGCGCGACGGCGATACGGTCGGCGCGAAATGGACACCCGACGGCGTCGTGATGCCCGATGGCTTCGGCAAGGCGTATCGCGACTATGTCGAGGGCGGTTGGGGCACGATCGGCGTGCCCGAGGCCTTTGGCGGCCAGGGGCTGCCCTTCGCGATCCAGACCGCGGTGCTCGACACACTCGGCGCGGCGAACATGGGCCTGGCGCTCGCGCCGACGCTGACGGTCGGCGCGATCGAGGCCCTGATCCATCACGGGTCGCCCGAGCAGCAGGCGCTGTACCTGCCGCATCTCGCAACCGGCGCCTGGACCGGCACGATGAACCTGACCGAGCCCCAGGCCGGATCCGACGTCGGCGCGCTGCGTACCCAGGCAAAGCCACGTGGCGACGGCACCTGGAGCATCAAGGGGACCAAGATCTTCATCTCGTTCGGCGACCATGACATGGCGCCCAACATCGTCCATCTCGTGCTCGCCCGCACGCCCGACGCGCCGCCGGGCACCAAGGGCATCTCGCTGTTCCTGGTGCCCAAATACCGGCTCGATGCGGACGGCAATCCTGGCGAACCGAACGATGTCCGCGTCGTTTCGATCGAGCACAAGATGGGGCTTCATGCCTCGCCCACCTGCGTGCTGAGTTTCGGCGACAATGACGATTGTATCGGCGAGCTGATCGGCGAGGAGCTTGGCGGCATCCGGGCGATGTTCACCATGATGAACAATGCCCGGCTCAATGTCGGGCTGCAGGGCGCCCAGGTTGCCGAGCGCGCGACCCAGGCCGCAGTCGCCTATGCCCGCGATCGAATCCAGTCGGCCCGCGCCGGGTCGCCGAGCCGCGAGAGCGTCGCGATCATCGAGCATCCCGATGTCCGCCGCATGCTGATGCGGATGAAGGCGCAGACCCAGGCCGCCCGCGCCCTGGTCTATTACGCCGCCGCCCATGTCGACCGTGCCACGATCGGCGAGGCGGGCGCGCAGGAACGGCTCGACCTGCTCACCCCGCTTGCCAAGGCGCATGGCACCGACATCGGCTGCGAGGTCAGCTCGATCGGCGTGCAGGTGCATGGCGGCATGGGCTATATAGAGGAGACGGGTGCCGCCCAGTTCTTCCGCGATGCGCGAATCACCCCGATCTATGAGGGTACCAACGGTATCCAGGCGGCCGATCTGGTCGGGCGCAAGCTTGGCCTCGATAATGGCGGCGTGTTCGCCCGGCTGATCGCCGACATGCGCGCCGAGGCGAAGGATGCAGGGCTGGTCGCGCTGATCGATGCGTGTGACGCAATCGGCCGCGACCTGATGAGCCGGGACGCCGACGACAGGCTGGCGGCGAGTTATCCGTTCCTCACCATGCTCTCGACGGCAGCGTGCGGCTGGCTGATGGAAAAGCAGGGTCGCGCTGCCGCAGGCGGATCGGGCGATCCGGCGTTCCTCGCGATGAAGGTCGCGAGCGTGCGCTTCTATATCGAGCAGATCGTGCCCGAGGCGATGGGTCTGAAGGCAGCGGCGATGGCCAAGGCGGATGTGCTGTATTCGGTGCCGGCGGACGCGTTCGCGGCCTGACGTTTCTCGTCATGCCGGACCTGTTCCGGCATCCATCGTCCAGCGAGCGATGCGATCGGTAATGAAGCGCTGCGCTTGCAGAGCGACGACCCCCGGAACACGTCCGGGGCGACCATCCGGGCTTACGCCTCTTCGCGCTCCAGCAGTTCCTCGGTGTTCAGGCCGAGCAGCGTGATGTGCGCCCGAATGCGCGGCCAGCTTTCGCGAATGAAATGATCGCGCTCGGCAGCGCGGAGCTTTTCGGCTGCGCCGGGCAGGACGAACATGCCCACGCCGCGGCGGACCTCGACATAGCCGTCGTCCTGGAAGCTCTGATAGGCCTTGGCCACCGTCAGCGGGTTGGCGCCATGCTCGGCCGCGAGCGCGCGGACCGAAGGAAGCTGATCACCGGCGCGATATTCTCCGCGCAGGATCGCGGCTGAAATCGTGCCGCGCAGCTTGATGTAAACGGGGCTGTCTTCGCTGTTCAACGCTGTCATGGTGCAATAATACAGCAATTACCCCCCGAGTCCATACTATGTCCAATATCGAACAATTTTGTCCGATTCCGGACGCGGACGCTCCTCCAGGGGCTTTGATGGCGTGCCAATGAACACGAATCCGACGATTTTTTCGGGCGCAGCCCCGAAAGCATCGCGCACCGCTTCGTTATAAGCCGGCCATCCGGTGAGCCATCCGCCGGCGAATCCGGACGCGTGAACCGCATGGAGCAGATTCATGCAGGCCGCCCCAGCGGACAGCTCCTGCTCCCACAGCGGGATATGGCTTTCGACCTTGGGTGAGGACAGGATGACGATAAGCGTAGGCGCCTGGCGGGCGAACTGCTCGAGCGCTTCGATCTCGAGCCGCGCGGCCTGAGGACGCTCGGCGCGATAGGCGCTGATGATGACCTCAGCCAGCACATCGCGGCGATCGGACGGGACCACGACGAAGCGCCACGGGGCGAGCTTGCCGTGATCGGGCGTGCGCGCCGCGATCTCCAATATCTGCGCAAGCTGGGCCTCGTCCGGCCCGGGCGCCACAAGATCGCGGGGCTTGCCCGAGCGGCGGGTGGAAAGGAGCGCGAGCGGGCTGCTGGTGTCGTTGAACATGACCGCCATCTAGGGGCTGGGCGCGCGTATTTACACCCCGGCGTATGCCGCTAGGTTCGCTCCATCAGCACCGCCGCTTTCGACGGCGGGAAGTTATTGAGGGAGCTAACGAAAATGGTGGACACCCCGACCGCGGACAGCCCGCGAGAGCCGGATATCACCCATGTGAACCCGGCAAGCGACGCCGTCTGGTTCGGCCATCCGCCGCAGCTCAAGCGGCTGTTCACCACCGAGATGTGGGAACGCTTCGGCTATTACGGCATGCGGGCGATCCTGACGCTCTATCTCGCCAATCATTTCCTGTTCAACGACCAGACCTCGACCGGCATCTATGGCGGCTTCACCGCCCTGGTTTACCTGACCCCGCTGATCGGCGGCCTGATCGCCGACCAGTATCTCGGGTCCAAGCGCACCGTGAAGTTCGGCGCAATCATGATGGCGGTCGGCTATTTCACGCTCTGCTTCGGCGGCAATGGCGCCACGCCCTTCGCGACGATCGATGGCCAGCGCTATGAGGTGGTGGTCGAGGGCAAGGGCGATGCGGGCAAGCAGTTCCTGATCGACAAGGATCAGAAGCTGCAGATCCGCGGCAATGACGACAAGAGCGTCTCGCTGCTGGCGACGGACGGGCATGAGGTGCGCAAGATCGCACCGAACGGCTTCAAGTCGGACGGCGAGCGCTCGCCCTTCTTCGTCTTCATCATGCTGCTCGGCCTGTCGCTCGTCACCGTGGGCAACGGCTTCTTCAAGCCGAACATCTCGACCATGGTAGGTGAGCTTTATGCCAGCGGAGACCGGCGGCGCGATGCCGGGTTCACGATGTTCTATATGGGCATCAACCTCGGTTCGCTGATTTCGCAATTCTTCTGCCCGATCCTCGCCGAGGGCGTCGGCTGGTGGGCCGGCTTCGGCCTCGCCGCGATCGGCATGACCTGTTCCTGGCTGCTGTTCCAGTTCGATGGCGGCCGGCTTGTCGGCTATGGCGAACGCCCGGCCGACGCGCCGACCAACCGCGACTGGTGGATCTATGGCGGCGCGCTAGTGACCGTGCCGCTCGTCATCTTCCTGTTCTGGAACCTGATGAACTATGTCGCGCCGCCGGAAGGATCGGGCGTGATCGGGTATGTCATGAACCTGCCGATCATGGGCAAGGCACTGTTCGGCACCTTCCTGCTCGGCGTGCCGGCCATTCTGATCTGGTCCTTCGCCAAGGGAAGCAAGGCCGAGTTCCAGATGATGATGGCGGCGATGGTGCTGATCATCTTCAACGTGGTGTTCTGGACCCTGTTCGAGCAGGCCGGATCCTCCCTGACCCTGTTTGCCGCGCGCAACACCGTGCTCGAGATCGGCTGGACCGCGCCGCTGTTCGCGATGTTCCAGGCGACACCCATCACCTATTATCTGTTCTTTGCCGCAGTGATCGGCGGGGTTTCCTGGCTCGGCTTCTGGTTCTTCGCCTCGGGCGAGCAGGCGGAGACGCGGCGCATCCTGGCCATCGGTTTCGCCGTCGTTGCGGTGGCCGGCCTGATCGGCATGCATGTCGCACGGACCCACGGGTTCGGCAGCGAGGCCGTCTATGTGATGCCGGCCGGGCAGACCCAGATCTTCAACGCGTTGTTCATCGYCATCTTCGCGCCGATCTTCAGCGTGTTGTGGAATGCCCTGGCGCGCCGCGGGCTGGAACCGTCGATCCCGATCAAGTTCGCCATCGCGCTCATGGGCGTTGGCGCCGGCTTCCTGTTCCTCGTCTGGGGCAGCCAGTTCGTCGGCAGCGACTTCAAGGTCGGCATGGCGTGGCTCGCCGGCCTGTACCTGATCCATTCGATCGCCGAACTCTGCATCTCGCCGGTCGGGCTTTCGATGATCACCAAATTGTCGATCGCGCGGATCGTCGGCATGATGATGGGCGTGTGGTTCCTGTCGATCTCCGTCGCGCAATATGTCGCGGGCGCAGTGGCGCAGGTGGCCAGCGTCGAGACGGTCGGCGGACAGGTGACCAATCTGAAGGTCAGCCTGGAGACCTATACCGGCGTGTTCACGACGATCTCCTATATCGCGATCGGGCTCGGGCTGCTCCTGCTGCTCCTGTCCTGGCCGCTGAAGAAGTGGATGCACGGGGTCACCTGACGGCTGCCCCCTTCCCTCCCTCGCCTTGCGAGGGAGGGATCAGGCCTCGATTCAACCGATCGCCCGGTTGCGCACGCTGGAACCGGATGGGACGCAAGCGCGCCCTGTCCGGCTCTTTGACATGGTGAGAATGTCGGACGGTTTTTCTGCCGGAACGGCGGTAAAACAGCGGGGTTTTCGTCAGAAAGCCGGCGATTTTCCCCTGTTATGCGGTAACGGGGAAACGTCGTTCAACCCGTTGAAAACAGGTCAGGATTTCGGATGCGGAATCCAACAAAACAGCGGAAGAAAAATTGAAGCCGCGAATCGGCGGGAATGTTGGCCGCTCAGGCGGCCATGCGCAGTTCGAGGCGGCCCCAGATTTCGACCAGGGCACCGACGAGTTCGCGCATCATGGCTTCGTCATGCGCGGGGCCGGGGGTGAAGCGCAGCCGTTCGGTACCGCGCGGCACGGTGGGGTAATTGATCGGCTGCACGTACACGCCGTACTCGGCGAGCAGGATGTCGCTGATCTTCTTGGCCTTGACCGGATCGCCGACCATCAGCGGCACGATGTGCGTGGTCGAGTTCATCACCGGCAAGCCGGCCTCGGCCATCATCGTCTTCAGCAAGGTCGCCGCAGCCTGCTGGCCCTCGCGCTCGACGCCCGATGCCTTGAGGTGCCGCACGCTCGCCAGCGCGCCGGCGACCAGCACCGGCGACAGCGAGGTGGTGAAGATGAAGCCCGGCGCATAGGAGCGGATCACGTCGATGATCGTCTGATCGGCGGTGATATAGCCGCCCATCACCCCGAACGCCTTGCCCAGGGTGCCCTCGATGATGGTCAGCCGCCCGGCGACGCCGTCGCGCTCCGAGATGCCGCCGCCGCGCGTCCCGTACATGCCGACCGCATGGACTTCGTCCAGATAGGTCAGCGCGCTGTACTTGTCGGCGAGATCGCAGATCGCCGCGATCGGGGCGACGTCGCCCTCCATCGAATAGACGCTCTCGAACGCGATCAGCTTCGGCGCGGCCGGATCGACCGCCGCCAGCAGTTCCTCGAGATGATCGAGATCATTGTGGCGGAAGACATGCTTCTCGCAGCCCGAATTGCGGATGCCCGCGATCATCGAGGCATGGTTCATCTCGTCGGAGAAGATGATGCAGCCCGGCAGGATCTTGGCGAGCGTCGCGAGCGTCGCCTCGTTCGAGACATAGCCCGAGGTGAACAGCAAAGCGCCTTCCTTGTCGTGGAGATCGGCGAGCTCGCCCTCCAGATCGACATGGTAATGCGTGTTGCCGCCGATATTGCGCGTGCCGCCCGAGCCCGCGCCGACATCGTGCAGCGCCTCTTCCATCGCTGCGATCACCGCCGGATGCTGGCCCATGGCGAGATAGTCGTTCGAGCACCACACCGTGATCGGTTTCGGCCCGTTATGGCCCGCGAAACAGCGCGCGTTCGGAAACGCCCCCTTGTTGCGCAGGATGTCGATGAAGACGCGATACCGGCCCTCGACATGCAGTCGATCGATCGCCTGGGTGAAAATGCGCGAGTAATCGACCCCGCGCAGTGCCGTGCCATCCGCTTCCATATCGCTCGCCCTAGACCCCTGAGGTGCGGATTTCCAGTATTTTACGCGCGATGAATGCTCGCTTGATGAGCGTTCCCTTTGAGTGTGGTTCTTAGCGTGGATCAATCGCGGGCGTGTCGTTTTCATGCTATGAACGAACGTCACGGACAGGTGGCTGAACACAGGCCCGCGACCGAGAGACGCGATGCGCTCCCGCTACACGCACGGAGCTTCTTACCATGGCCGAAACCATTACAAGCGACGGAAAACAGGACTATTATGCTCGCCGGGCAGCGCAGGAGCGCGAGCTCGCCGGGCGGACCACCGACCGGTCTGCGCGCCGTGTCCATCACGATCTGGCGAGTCGTTATGCCGTGCTGGCGGCCGAGCCGGCAGAGCCGCCGGCCGAGTCGCCTAGAGTGCCTCGACCCGCATGAGGCCGTAGCGGGCGAGCACCGGCTTCAGCGCGCCGTGATCGGCATGACCGGTGAACACCGCGATTCCGTCGCCGGGACTGCCGGGCCATGACTGGTCGTTGGTTAGATGGGCGACTCGGCGCGCAATGCCTTCCGACCCGTCGACGAAGCGCACCGCATGGGGTGCCGCCGCCGCCAATTCCTCGACCACCAGCGGGAAATGCGTGCAGGCGTTGACGATCACGTCAATCCGGTCGCCGCCAGGCTGATCGAACAGACCGGCGAGGATCGCCCGGTAACGGTCCGGCGGCGCATCCTCTCCGCGCAGCTTGGCCTCGGCGAGCTGGACCAGCTCGGCCGATCCGTGCCGCAGCACCAGGCAATCGCCGGCGAAGCGCGCGGCGAGATCGTCGACATAGGGCTGGCGCACCGTCGCGTTGGTGCCGAGCACGCCGATCACGCGTGTCTCGCTGAGTGCGGCGGCTGGCTTGATCGCGGGCACGGTACCGACGATCGGCAGGTCCAGCGCCGCACGCACCGCGGCAAGCGCGATGGTCGACGCCGTGTTGCAGGCGATCACGATCAGCCGCGGACGATAACGCTCCGACAGCCGCCCGAGCAGCGCCGGCACGCGCGCCGCGATCTCGGCTTCGCTCTTCGTGCCATAGGGAAAGCCGCCCGAATCGGCGACATAGACAAAGGGCGCGCCGGGCAGGAGGCTGCGCGTGGGCCCGAGCACCGACAGCCCACCCACCCCGGAATCGAAGAACAGGATGGGCCGCGTGTCCGTCACAATCGCGATGTAGCGCTGGTGCCGGGTTTGACAATCCCGTCATCTTGGCCCGTCATCTTGGCCCGTCACCTCGGCCCGGCATCTCGGCCGGGGGCTTGCATCCGTGATCCGTCTGCCCGACCTAACAGAGGTTGTTGGCTGCCCACCCATATCGGGCTATGATGCCATGACCTGGGGGCTGATCCGTTTTGCCGACTGAATATGTCTGGATGGCGCCGGCTGGCGCGCTGCTGCTCGGCTATCTGCTGGGCTCGATTCCGTTCGGGCTGATCCTGACGCGTGCTTTTGGCGCAGGCGACATCCGCAAGATCGGATCGGGCAATATCGGCGCGACCAATGTGCTGCGCACCGGCCGCAAGGGGCTTGCAGCGGCAACCCTGTTGCTCGATGCGGCCAAGGGGTTCGCCGCCGTCGCGATCGTCGAGGCGATCTGGCCCGGCAATGGCGTGCTGGCCGCGGTCGCCGCCTTTCTCGGCCATGTCTATCCGGTCTGGCTCAAATTCCGCGGCGGCAAGGGCGTGGCGACCCTGATGGGCATCGTGCTTGCGCTCCACTGGCCCTGTGCGCTGGTCTATGCGGTGGTCTGGCTCGGGCTGCTGGCGCTGCTGCGTTTCTCCTCGCTCGCGGGCATTACCGCCGCGTTCAGCGCGCCGTTGAGCGCCGCCTTCTTTTCCGCCTTCGATATCGTGCTGCCACTGCTCGCGCTCGCGCTGCTGGTGCTGTGGAAACATCGCGAGAATATCGAGCGCCTCCTGAACGGAACCGAACCGAAGGTCGGCGCGAAGAGTGCGTGACGATCCGCCGCGCGATGCGGCGGCCACGGTCGCGCGCCTCAGGCTGATCCGCACACCGCAGATCGGGCCCGTCACCTATCGCCAGCTGGTCGGGCGTTTCGGCAACGCGGCGGCAGCGATCGAGGCGCTGCCCCAGCTGGCGGCGCGGGGCGGCGGGAAGTCGCCGGTCGTCGCAGCGCCGGCCGTGGCCGAACGCGAGATGGCGATGGCGGCAAAGCTCGGCGCGCGCCACCTGTTCGTCGACGACCCGGACTATCCGGCCTTGCTCGCCGAGCTCGACGATGCGCCGCCCGCCATGATGATCCGCGGCGATATCGGCCTGGCCCGCCGCCCCACCATCGCGATGGTGGGCGCGCGCAACGCGTCCGCCGCCGCCTGCCGTTTCGCGCGGCAACTGGCGGTCGAGCTGGGCCGCGAGCACGTCACCATCGTCTCCGGTCTGGCGCGCGGCGTCGACACCGCTGCCCATGTCGGGTCGATCGACAGCGGGACGATCGCGGTGATCGCCGGTGGTATCGACATCGCCTATCCGCCGGAGAATGCAGCGTTGCAGGAAGCCGTCGCCATGCGCGGCCTGCTGATCGCCGAGCAGCCGCCGGGCACCGAGCCGCGTGCGCGCCATTTCCCCTATCGCAACCGGATCATCGCCGGCCTGGCGCAGGGCACGGTGGTGGTCGAGGCGGCGCCGAAATCCGGATCGCTGATCACCGCCCGGCTTGCCGGCGAAATGGGCCGCGAGGTGATGGCCGTACCCGGATCGCCGCTCGATCCGCGCGCGCAGGGCTGCAACGGCCTGATCCGCGACGGCGCGACGCTGATCCAGTCGGCCGCCGACATCCTGGAACTGATCCGCCCGATCGACCCGCGCATGGTGCGCGCACCCGGATCGCGCTTCGACGGACCGCCACCCGAAGACGCGAGCGATGCCGAACGCCATGAGGTGAGCGGGCTGCTCGGCCCGGTGCCGGTCGCGGTCGACGAACTGATCCGCCAGTCGGGGCTTGCGCCCGCCATCGTGCAGACCGTGCTGCTCGAACTGGAACTGGCCGGCCGGCTGGAGCGTCATGCCGGCGGCCGGATCAGCCTGGTCTGAAAGAGGACGGACATGATCAGCGATCAGGTTACGACGGGGCAGATCTTCGAACGCCTGGGCGCGATCATTCGCGAAAACGGTGTCCCCCTGATCGGGTGCGTGGCGATATTGTCGGCCATCGACGTAGCGCTGGAACAATATGCACCGACGATCTCGGCCCTCCCGTCGGGTATCGCCAGCATCGTTGCCCAATATTATCTCACGATCACCGCACTTGAGCGCCAGGGTCTGCGTCAACCAGACGGCGGGAGGTTCGGGTCCTTTTTCCTCCTCGGGATTCTCTCCGGTCTCGGTATTTTGCTGGGTACCCTGCTGCTGATCCTGCCGGGTGTGTACCTCGCCATCCGGTGGTCCGCCGCGTCGGCTGTCCTCCTTGCGGACAAGAAAAGCGCGAACGACGCGTTGAGCGAGAGCTGGGCCATGACCCAGAAAAGCTTCTGGCCGATCCTCGGCGCCTATCTGGTCATCATCGTCCCGGCATTTATCGTGGGGATCGGGTTATCCGCCGCCCTTGGCGGCGTCTGGCCGATCGCGTCATCCCTGGTCGTGTCGATCCTGACACTCAGCGCCTTCGCGATCTCCTGGCTGGCGGGCGTGGCGATCTATTCATTGTTGAAACCGGGCACCGACCCCCTTGTCGAAATCTTCGCATGACCGATATTGCCAGCCTGCGCCGGACCGAGCCGACCGCTTGACGCCGCCCCGAACACCTCTCCATCCTCGCGCGTACACGTAAGGACGCTTTAAAAACCCATGCAGCTTGTTATCGTCGAATCGCCCGCCAAGGCGAAGACCATCGAGAAATATCTGGGATCCGACTATCGCGTTCTCGCGAGCTACGGCCATGTCCGCGACCTGCCGGCCAAGGATGGATCGGTCCATCCGGACGACGGTTTCTCGATGGAATGGGAGAATTACGCCGACAAGGCAAAGCAGCTCAAGGCGATCACCGACGAGGCCAAGAAGGCCGACCGGCTGATCCTCGCGACCGACCCTGACCGCGAAGGCGAGGCGATCTCCTGGCATGTCCAGGAGGTGCTGCGCGGGCGCAAGGCGCTCCCCAAGCATGTCGAGCGGGTCACCTTCAACGCCATCACCAAGGCGACGGTGACAGAGGCGATGAAGCATCCGCGCGAGCTGGATACCGACCTGATCGACGCGTACCGCGCACGCCGCGCACTCGACTATCTGGTCGGCTTCACCCTGTCGCCGGTGCTGTGGCGCAAGCTGCCCGGTGCCAAGTCGGCCGGCCGCGTCCAGTCGGTCGCGCTGCGCATCATCGTCGATCGCGAGCGTGAGATCGAGGCGTTCCGCCCGCAGGAATATTGGTCGGTCACGGCGGATATGGAGCAGGACGGCACGCCCTTCACGGCGCGGCTCGTCACCTTCGAGGGCAAGAAGATCGACCGGCTGTCGATCGGCGAGGAAGGCACCGCGCTGCGCGCGAAGAAGGCGGTCGAGGACGGCCGCTTCAGCGTGCAGACGATCGAGGTCAAGCCGGCCACGCGCAACCCGCCGCCGCCCTTCACCACATCGACCCTGCAGCAGGAGGCTGCGCGCAAGCTCGGCTTCTCCGCCGACCATACGATGCGCATCGCCCAGGGCCTCTATGAGGACGGCGCGATCACCTACATGCGAACCGACGGGGTGCAGATGGACGGCTCTGCCATCTCGGCTGCGCGCAAAGCGATCGCCGACCGCTATGACGCAGGCTATGTCCCGGACAAGCCGCGCATGTACCAGACCAAGGCCAAGAATGCGCAGGAAGCGCATGAGGCGATCCGCCCGACCGATTTCGGCAAGGACAAGCTCGGCGGCGGCGATCATGCCCGGCTCTACGACCTGATCTTCAAGCGGGCGCTGGCCAGCCAGATGGCGTCGGCACGCATGGAACGCACCACGGTCGAGCTGGCCGACGGCACCGGCCAGACCGGCCTTCGCGCGACGGGCCAGGTCGTACTCTTCCCCGGCTATCTCGCGCTTTATGAGGAAGGCACCGACGACAGCGCCGACGAGGATTCGCGCCGCCTGCCGCGCCTGCGCGAAGGCGATGCGCCGGCCAAGAAGGCCGTCAATGCCGAGCAGCATTTCACCCAGCCGCCGCCGCGCTTCTCCGAAGCGTCTTTGGTCAAGCGGCTGGAGGAGCTCGGCATCGGGCGCCCGTCCACCTATGCCTCGATCATCAAGACGCTGAAGGACCGCGCCTATGTGAAGGTGGAGAAGAACCGTTTCTTCGCGGAGGAAAGCGGGCGTCTGGTGACGGCGTTCCTCGAGCGCTACTTCGAGAAATATGTCGGTTATGATTTCACTGCCGGGCTGGAAGACGAGCTCGACGAAGTGTCGGGCGGCCGTGCACAGTGGCAGGCGGTGCTCGAATCCTTCTGGAAGGACTTCAAGCCGCGCACTACCGAGGTGATGGAACAGAAGCCGTCGGAAGTGACGGCGGCACTCGACAAGTTCCTGGAGCCCTATCTGTTCCCGGCCAAGGCCGATGGCGGCGATCCGCGGCTCTGCCCCAATTGCGGACAAGGCCATCTGGCGCTGCGCGGGGGCAAGTTCGGCGCGTTCGTCGCGTGCTCCAATTATCCGGACTGTAAATTCACCCGCCGTTTCGGCCAGCCGGGCAGCGACGGCGATGCCGGCGATACCGGCCCCGAGGTGATGGGCCAGGATCCGGAGACCGGCGCCGAGGTGACGAAGCGCAGTGGCCGCTTCGGCCCTTATGTCCAGCTCGGTGACGGCAAGGACGCCAAGCGCGCCTCGATCCCGAAGGACGTGCCCGGCGAGGATTTCGGCCTGGAATGGGCGCTGAAGCTGCTGAGCCTGCCGCGCACCGTGGGCACGCATCCGGAGACCGGCAATCCGATCACTGCGTCGATCGGGCGTTATGGCCCATATCTGGCGCATGACGGCAAATATGCCCGCCTCACCTCGACCGCCGAGGTGTTCGAGACCGGCATGAATGCAGCCGTGGTCAAGCTGGCCGAGGCAGCAGCCGGCGGTGGACGCCCGCAACGCGGCAGCCGCGAGCCGCTCAAGGTTCTGGGCAAGCACCCGCGTACCGAGGCCGAGATCAAGCTGATGGAAGGGCGTTTCGGCCCTTATGTCACCGACGGCGAGACGAACGCGACCCTGCCCAAGTCGGTAGAGAAGGACCAGCTCACCCTGGAGGAAGCGGCCCAGCTGATCGACGCCCGCGCCGCCGCAGCCCCTGCGAAGAAGAGCAAGAAAAAGGCTGCCCCGAAAAAGGCCGCTGCCAAGAAGCCGGCGGCGAAAAAGGCTCCGGCCAAGAAGGCTCCTGCAAAAAAGGTGGCCGCTGCGGAATAACCGGAATGCCGGGCCCGGGCCGGCGTAACGGTGCGTGGGTCAGCCGGCGTCGGGCATCAGCACTCGCAGCGCGAGCCATAGGGCCAGGCCGAGCAGGATCAGCAGGGTGGCAACGATGCCGATCGAGCGCGCCGGGCGTGGCGGCCCGGGCGGGTTGAACAGCCCGGCCGCGTTGAGCAGGCGCGCGCCGACAAAGGCGGCCGCGGCGATGGCGAGGGGCGTCCGGTTGGCCCCGCCGCTTTCGAGCAGGGCGATCAGGATGATGCCGATCGGAGCATATTCGGTGAGATTGCCATGCGCGCGGATGGCAGAGATCAGATCGTGCTGGCCCGCGTCGCCATAGGACGCGCGATGCTTCATGCGCATCCGGATCGTCGTGATCGACAGAAAGACCAGCAGCAGTGCCAGCGCGGCTGCGGTGAGCGCAGTGATCGTGAGTTGCATTGCCCCCTCCATATAATTGTGGAGGCGGTTCTATTCCTTTTGGCGCGCCCCGTCGATGTGGGCGGCGATTCAGCTCAGGCGGCGCGGGCGCTCGTCAGGTGCAGCCATGCGCGGGCCGCCTTTTGTGCTTCGGCGATCTCGCGCGCGGTCATGTCCTCGGCGATTTCGCTGCGGCAGGCCTGGGCCGCTTCGCTGCCCGCGACAGCGGCCAGGTTGAACCATTTATGCGCCTCGATCAGGTCGACGCCGATGCCGGCGGCGCCACTCGAATAGACCATGCCGAGTTCGTAGAACGCGTCCCTGTCGCCCCGGGCCGCGTCGGCCAGCCGGCTGTCGATCAGAAACTGCGCGCTCTTCAGGCTGCTGCCCATGTTCTTCACCCCTGTTATCCATCCCTGTCGGGCGATCTTGGGGTGAAGTTTTCAACAAATGGTTAATGCGACTTAAGCATCTTTGCGGATCATACCGCGATATTGTCGATCAGGCGGGTCGTGCCCATCTTCGCGGCGGCCAGCAGGCGGCGCGGACGATCGGGATCCGGACTTTCCTTCAGCGTCTCGGCATCCACCAGCGTGACATAGTCGACCTCGAATCCGGCGGCGGCCAGCGACTCCCGTGCGGTGACGAGCACCGTCTCGACATCGTCGCCCTTGCCGATGCCCCTTGCTGCCACGCCTAGAGCGCGCGGCAGCGCCACTGCCCGGCTGCGCTCGTCGTCGTCGAGATAGACGTTGCGCGACGAGAGGGCGAGGCCGTCATCCTCGCGCTGGGTCGGCAAGCCCATGATCTCGATGCCGAAATCGAGATCGGCGACCATGCGGCGGATGACCGCGAGCTGCTGGTAATCCTTCTCGCCGAACCAGGCGATGTCGGGGCGGACCTGATTGAACAGCTTCGACACGACCGTCGCGACCCCGTCGAAATGGCCGGGCCGGGCGGCGCCGTCGAGCCCTTCGCTGACGCCGGCGACCGAGACGTTGGTCGCGAAGCCTTCCGGGTACATCACCTCGACCGGCGGGATCCACAGCAGGTCGCAGCCCGCCGCCGTCAGCATGCGGATGTCCGCGGTTTCCTTGCGGGGATAGCGCGACAGGTCCTCGTTCGGGCCGAACTGCTTCGGATTGACGAAGATCGACGCGACCACGCGCGTGCCCGGGCGTTTCGCCGCCTCGATCAGCGCCATATGGCCCGCATGCAGCGCGCCCATGGTCGGTACGAGCGCGATCGTCGCCCCCTGCTCGCGGAATTCGGCAATCCCGCCACGGAGCAGATCGAGTTGACGGATGGTTTGCACGCTTGATGGGCCTTCGATAAGGACGGGAGGACGGGGCGGGCCTTCTATGGGGGGCAGCGCGACCGATCAATACGGCCAATCATCAGGGACACGAGCGACTTGTCGACGGTTGCACAGAAGCCACATATCATCGTGTTCGCCAACGAGAAGGGCGGCACCGGCAAATCGACGACCGCCGTCCATGTCGCCATCGCGCTGCAGGTACGCGGCGCGCGCGTTGCCGCGTTCGATCTCGACCATCGCCAGCGGACCATGGGACGCTATCTCGACAATCGTCAGGCGACGGCGAAACGCACCGGGCGCGAGCTGAACATCCCCCGCCACGCGACCCATGACGGCGAAAGCCTGGCGCGCTTCACCGAAACGCTGGAGGCGCTGGCCGAAGGCGCCGACTTCCTGGTGATCGACACGCCCGGTCGCGACGACCGTTTCGCCCGCATCGCGGCGCAAAAGGCCGACACGCTGGTTACGCCGATGAACGACAGTTTCGTCGATTTCGACCTGATCGGCCAGGTCGATCCGGTCACCTACAAGGTGACCCGCCCTAGCTTCTATGCCGAGCTGATCTGGGACGCGCGCAAGGCGCGCGCGAAGGCGGACGGATCGACGATCGACTGGGTCGTGCTGCGCAACCGCGTCCAGCATATCGAGGCGCGCAACATGCGCCGCGTGTCCGAGGCGCTCGACCAGCTTTCCAAGCGAGTCGGTTTCCGCATCATCCCCGGGCTCGGCGAGCGCGTGATCTATCGCGAGCTCTTCCCCAAGGGCCTGACCATGCTCGACGCACGTGAGTTCGGCGAGATGGGGCTGGCGCACGTCGCGGCCCGGCAGGAGCTGCGCGAGATGATGGCGGCGCTCGGCCTGCCCGAGCCAGCGCTGCCGCTGTTCGCCTGATGGCGAAGCTGGTCTTCATCGGACTGCTATTGTTCGGCGTCTGGCTGTTCCTGCGCCGCAGCGCGCCGACGCCGCCGATCGACGAGAAAGAGGCCCGTGCCATCCTGGGCGTCGACCGTGCCGCGGACGCGGACGCGATCCGCGCCGCGCATCGCCGCCTCGTCGCCGCCGTCCACCCCGATCGCGGCGGATCGGCCGAGCTGGCCCGGCGCATCAATGCGGCGCGCGACACATTGCTCAAAAGCCGCGACTGACCTTTCCCTACAATGAACTTTCACGGCGCTCGATTATTGGGCGCTCGACATCATGACCGGAGGACCGATGACGCACCGCTTCGACCCCACTTCCCTGCGCGAATATGACATTCGCGGTATCGTCGGGAAGACGCTCGGCCCGGCCGACGCCAATGCGATCGGCCGCGGTTTCGCCACGCGCGTACGGCGCGCAGGCGGCACCCGTGTCGCAGTCGGCTATGACGGCCGCATCTCCTCGCCCGAGCTCGAAGCGGCGCTGATCGCCGGCCTGACTGCGAGCGGCGTCGACGTCGTTCGGGTCGGCATGGGGCCGACGCCGATGCTCTATTATGCCGAGGCGATCCTCGAGGTCGATGGCGGCATCCAGATTACCGGCAGTCATAACCCCGGCAATTACAATGGCTTCAAGATGGTGCTGCAGCACCTGCCGTTCTTCGGCGCCGACATCCTGGATCTCGGCAAGCTGGCCGAGGAAGGCGACTGGGAAGAGGGCGAAGGCAGCGTCTCCGACTTCGACATCGAGGACGATTATGTCGGACGTCTGTTGGCGGGCTATGCCGGCGGCGCCTACCGGGTCGGCTGGGACGCGGGCAACGGTGCAGCCGGGCCGGTGATCGAGAAGCTGACCAAGCTGCTGCCGGGCGAGCATCATCTGCTGTTTACCGAGGTTGACGGTACCTTCCCCAACCATCATCCCGACCCGACCGAGGAGAAGAATCTCGCCGACCTGAAGAAGCTCGTCGCCGAGAAGCAGCTCGATTTCGGCCTCGCCTTCGACGGCGATGGCGACCGGATCGGCGCGATCGACGGCCAGGGCCGGGTGATCTGGGGCGACCAGCTGCTCTCAATCCTCGCCGAGCCGGTGCTGAAGGAACTCCCCGGTTCGACCATCATCGCCGACGTGAAGGCGAGCCAGGCGCTGTACGACCGGATCGCGGAACTGGGCGGCGAGCCGCTGATGTGGAAGACCGGCCACAGCCTGATCAAGATGAAGATGAAGGAGACCAACTCTCCGCTTGCCGGCGAGATGAGCGGGCACATCTTCTTCGCGCACGATTATTACGGGTTCGACGACGCGCAATATGCCGCGGTCCGGCTGATCCGCGCGGTGCACATGATCGGCAAGTCGATGACCGAGATCCGCGGCGCGATGCCGGCCATGGTCAACACGCCCGAAATGCGCTTCCAGGTCGATGAGAGCCGCAAGTTCGCGGTGGTCGACGAGGTTCTCGACCGGCTCGAGGCCGAGGGCGCCGACGTGAATCGTACCGATGGCGCGCGGGTCAACACGGCGGATGGCTGGTGGCTGCTCCGCGCCTCCAATACCCAGGACGTGCTCGTCGCGCGCGCCGAGGCAAAGGACCAGGCCGGGCTCGACCGGCTGATGGCGATGATCGACGCGCAGCTTGCCGCGAGCGGCATCATCCGCGGCGAACAAGCGGGGCATTAAAGCCGGTGGGGAGCCTTCCAGGCCCCTCCCTTCGGGGAGGGGCCTCAAGGGACTCGCATTTCAGCCCTCAAACCGCCACCTAGGGCCGATGCCTCCCCCTCCACCCCAGCTTATCCGCGTCGTCGACCTCGAGACCACCGGGCCGGCCCCACCGATGCATGGCGTGTGCGAGATCGGGTGGCAGGATGTCGTGCTCGGTGCCGATGGGCGCTGGGAACTCTACGGCGAGGGTGGCAGCCGGCTGGTCAATCCAGGCCGTCCGATCCCGCCGATCACGCAGGCGATCCACCATATCCTGGACGAGCAGGTCGCTGATGCGCCCTTCTGGCACGACGTCGCCCGCGCCGTGCTCGATCCCTGGCCGCGCCGACTCGCGCTCGCCGCGCATCGCACGACGGCCGAACTCGAATTCTGTACTCCCGCCCTGACCCGGAACGCCGACTGGGTGTGCACCTGGAAGTGCGCGATGCGGCTATGGCCGGATTGCCCGAGCTTTTCCAACCAGGTGTTGCGCTACTGGCGCAAGCCCGCGGGAATCGAGCATGAGCGCGGCCTGCCCGCGCACCGCGCCTTTCCCGATGCCTATGTCACCGCCTTCCACCTGCGCGACATGCTGAACGAAGTCGGACTGCCTCAGCTGGTCGAATGGTCGAACCTGCCGGGCCTGTTGCCGCGTGTTCGCCAAGGGCCGGATCGCGGCAAGGACTGGCGCGAGATCGAGGACGAATCGCTCGCCCGTTTCCTGGGCGACCGCGACATCGACGTGCGCTTCACCGCCGAGACCGAACTGGCCCGGCGCAGGGGCGGCGGTGCGGTCGGGCGGACCACGCTGCAGGGCGCCCTGTTCTGAGAGGCACCCTTCTCTGAGACGGCGCCGCATCGGCCGGGCGGTGCTGGCGTTTATGGTATCGCGTCTCTAGAAATGCGGCATGGCCGACAGACCGATGTTCGAGGGGATCGCCCGCCGCGTCGGATGGGCGGACCAGTCGATGGGCCGTTTCCTGATCGCCTGCATGGCGATCGGCTTCGCCAGCCTGATCGCGGTCGGCATCGCCGCCGTGTGGTCGACCGGGCGCAACGAGCAACATATCCGCGCGGTCAACCACACCTATGAGGTGCAGCTGGCGATCGCGCGCGCCAACATCCTGGTCGAGCAGGCGGAGTCGGTACGGCGCGGCTATATCATCGCGCGACAGCAGGAATATCTGACCAGCTACAAGACGATCGCCGCGCAAATCCCCGCCGCCCTGCAAAGGATCGACGCGCTGACCGCCGACAACCCCCGGGAGAAGGCCAATCTCGCCCGGCTGCGCGGGCTGGTCGCAGCGATCGAGCAGCGCCGCGACATCACCAATGCTCTGGTCGAGTCGGGACGGATCGACGCGGCGATCAGCGCCTTCACCGACGAGACCACCGCGCGCCGGATGCGCGGCATTCGCGATCTCGGCAAGGCGATGGAACGGGAGGAGCAAAACCTTCTCGCCCTTCGCGACGCCGAGCAGCAGGCGAGCGTACGGACCTTCCATGTGACCATCAGCGTCGCCGCTGCGCTGCTGCTGTTCGTGGCGGTCGCCTCGCTGCTGACCGTGCTGCGCTATACCAGCGATCTTGCCACCTCGCGCGACGCGCTGCGCAATTTCGCCGAATCGCTTGAGGAACTGGTCGACGAACGGACCGCCGACCTTAGCCGGGCGAACGAGGAGATTCAGCGTTTCGCCTATATCGTCAGCCACGACCTGCGGGCGCCCCTGATCAATGTCATGGGCTTCACCGCCGAGCTCGATACCGCAACGAACGCCATCACCGAACTGATCGACCGGATCGAGGCAGCGGCTCCCGGACTCCTCACCGAGGAAGCGCGCAACGCCGCGCGCCAGGACATGCCGGAAGCGATTCGCTTCATCCGCACCTCGAGCGAGAAGATGGAGCGGCTGATCGACGCGATCCTCAAGCTCTCCCGCGAAGGCCGGCGTCTGATCACGCCTGAGCGGATCGACATGATCGCGCTGATCCACACGGTGGGTGCGACCCTGCAGCATCTGATCGACGATAGCTGTACGGAGCTGGTGATCCAGGACGATCTGCCCGAGATCGTCAGCGACCGGCTCGCGCTCGAACAGATCTTCGCCAATCTGATCGAGAATGCGGTGAAATATCTCGAGCCCGGTCGGCGCGGGCTGATCGAAGTGCGCGGCGCGCGCGGCGGCGGTCGCGTGACCTTCGAGGTCAGCGACAATGGGCGTGGCATCGCCCGTGCCGACCATGCGCGTGTGTTCGACCTGTTCCGCCGGTCGGGCAATCAGGACCAGCCAGGCGAAGGCATCGGCCTGGCCCATGTGCGAGCCTTGGCGTATCGGCTCGGCGGCGTTATCGATGTCCGGTCAGATCTCGGCAAAGGTGCCATCTTCCGCCTTTCGCTTCCCGCCACACTCTCCGAAATACAGGGGACTTAGAAATACAGGGGAATTAGATGAACGATCACCACACAGTCAGCATCGTGATGATCGAGGATGACGAAGGTCACGCGCGGCTGATCGAGAAGAATATCCGGCGGGCGGGGATCCTGAACGAGATCGTCCACTTCACCGACGGGACGCGAGCGCTCGACTATCTGTTCGGCCACAAGGATGGGCCGGCGCCTCGCGACTCGTCACTCGTGCTGCTCGACCTCAACCTGCCCGATATGAATGGCAACGACATCCTGGCGAAGATCAAGAGCGAGCCCGCTCTGCGACGTACGCCGGTGGTCGTTCTGACGACCACCGACGACAAGGTCGAGATCGAGCGCAGCTATGATCTCGGCGCGAACGTCTACATTACCAAGCCAGTCAATTACGAAAGCTTCGCCCAGGCGATCCGCCAGCTCGGCCTGTTTCTGTCGGTCATCCAGGTGCCCGACGCGGAGACCCGGCCGGCCTGAGTCAGGCGGCAAAGCCGGAGAGCAGGCTGGCGACATTGGCGCCGAGCGCCTCGACGGCGTAGCCACCCTCCATCGCGATCACCGTCGGCCAGCCGCGCGCCGCCACATCGCGGGCGAGCACTGCATAGTCCTCCGTCGTGAGCCGGAAGAAGGAGATCGGGTCGCCGTCCCAGGTGTCGGCGCCGAAGCTCAGGATCAGCAGCTCGGGCGCGAAATGGGCGATGGCGTCGAGCGCGGCGGTCTGGGCTTCGCGAAAGGCGTCGAGCCCGGCTCCCTGCGGCAGGGGCAGGTTCAGGGTGGCACCGGCCCCTTCTCCTTCGCCGGTCTCGTCGTCATGGCCCCAGAAAAAGGGATAGTCGGTCGCCGGATCGGCATGGATCGAGGCGTAGAAGACATCGCCGCGCGCCCAGAAAATGTCCTGCGTGCCGTTGCCGTGATGATAGTCGATATCGAGGATCGCGACCCGCGCCGCGCCGGCATCACGCGCCGCCTGCGCCGCGATCGCCGCAGTGTTGAGATAGCAATAGCCACCGAGATAATCGGCGCCGGCATGGTGGCCGGGCGGGCGGCAGAGCGCGAAGGCGGCGCGGTCGCCGCCCTGTACTGCACCCAGCGCCGACAGGACCGACTGCGCGCTCCAATAGGCGGCATCCCAGGTATCCGCAGTCAGCGGAGTCGAGGCGTCGAGGCTGTAGCGGCCGGCGAGCGCGTCGATCCGGTCGAGCTTCAATCCGCGCCGTGCCACGATCGGCCAGATATAGCCGATCACGTCGCCCGGCCGCCCCGCCGCTGCCCAGCGCGCAGGGCCCGTTTTCAGGAAATCGAGATAGCCCGCGTCATGAACGGCGCGGATCGCCGCGTCGCCATGGTCGGTCGGCGCCTCGAAATTGCCGAGTGTGCCGGCGACCGCCTCAGCGCGTACCGGCCGTTCCGCATAATCGGTGAAGCCGCCATTGTGCAGCTCCGTCAGCGGAGCATGGGCTAGCTGACGGGAATCGAAGAAACGGCGCATCCCGACCTTGTCGTGCGCCGCGGTGGCCGGCGCAACCGTCGCACCCCCTGCGGGCATCAGGCCCGCTCGTTTCGGGAACCAGCGACGTACAGCAGGATGAACCCCATGACCGCCGACAGGATCGACCCCGCAAGCACGCCGATCTTCACTTCGTCCATCAGTGCCGCATTGCCGGGGAAGGCGAGGCCGCCGATGAACAGGCTCATGGTGAAACCGATCCCCGCCAGCAGCGCGACGCCGTAAACCTGCGCCCAGGTCGCGCCGCCCGGGGGCTTGGCAATTCCCAACCATACCGCGAGGCGGATGCTGCCGAAGATGCCGAACTGCTTGCCGAAGAAGAGCGCGAGCGCGATGCCGAGCACCAGTGGTTCGATCAGGATGAACGCACCGAGCCCAGCCAGCGACACGCCCGCATTGGCGAAGCCGAACAGCGGCACCACGCCGTACGCCACCCAGGGATTGAGTCCGTGTTCGAGCCGATGAAGCGGCGATTCTTCATGATCGGGCGCGCCGGGCGAACAGCGGATTGGGATGGTGACCGCCGCGACGACGCCGGCAATGGTTGCATGCACGCCGGACAGCAGCACCAGCAGCCAGAGCACCACGAAAGCCAGGAGATAGGGCCAGAGCCGCGTCATGCCGAAGCGGTTCATCGCGACCATGCCGCCCATGACGATCGCTGCCCCGGCAAGCGCGAGCAACGACAGGCCGTGGCTATAGAAGACGGCGATGATCGCCACCGCGCCCATATCGTCGACGATCGCGACCGTGGTGAGGAACAGCTTGAGCGAGGCGGGCACGCGCGAGCCGAGCAGCGCCAGCACGCCGATGGCGAAGGCGATGTCGGTCGCGGCCGGGATCGCCCATCCGGCACGCAGATCGGCCGCGCCGCCGGTGACGGCGAGATAGAGGATCGCCGGGCACGCCATGCCAGCGGCCGCAGCGATGATCGGTAGGCGCCGTCGTTCGGGCGACGCGAGTCGCCCGTCGACCAGCTCGCGCTTGATCTCGAGCCCGACCAGCAGGAAAAACAGCGCCATCAGGCCATCATTGACCCAGAGATGCACCGTCATCGGGCCGATCGCCGGGGCGAGCACCGGCCCGGTCTCAATATGCAGCAGATGGAAATAATCGGCGGCGAAGGGCGAGTTGGCGGCGATCATCGCCAGCGCCGACGCCATGATCAGCAGGATTCCCCCCGCCGCCTCACTGGCGAGGAAGCCGCGCAGCGCTGAGCCATAAAGATGTTTCGGGCTGGTCATCGCGTCTCCCTTTCACCGCTCGCTATGCCGGGCGTCACCGCCGGATGGCAAGGAAAGTCGGGACGGAACACCCACGCAATAGACAATGCAGGGACTGCATCCTGGCGGATTTCGTTTCGCCCGCCGTGCCGGAAGTCTCATATTGTGTGGTGCACCTATGTCGCCCTCGCCCTTGCCTCTCCCGCTGGGAGAGGGAGTTTTAGGAAGAGGAGTTTTCAGAGTTCCCGGAACATCACGAAGGCATCGACGAACCCGAGCGTAGGATGCTCGAACGCCAGCGGCAGGGTGCCGGTGATGTCGAACCCCAGCGATTGCCAGAGGCGTACGGCTCGCTCGTTGCTGCTCACCACGAAATTGAATTGCATCGCGCGAAAGCCCCGTGCCCGTGCATGATCCAGGGAATGTTCGGCCATCGCCCGCGCCACACCGCGGCCGCGTGCGTCGGCATGGGTCATATAGCCGCAATTGGCGACATGCCCGCCGCCCCCGGCCTGATTGGGCCTGATATAATAGGTGCCGAGCACCTGTCCGCCCTCTTCCGCGACGAACGTCTCCCGATCGGCGCCCATCCAATAAGCGATCGCCTTTGCCTCGCTGAGGTCGCGGTCGAGCGCATAGGTCTCCCCGGCCCGGACGACCGGGCCGATGATCGACCAGATGGCGACGGCATCGCCGGGACGCGCGGGCCGGATCAGCATGGCCCGGCCCCCTTTCGTCAGCGCGCCAGCGCCTCGGCGATAAGCTTGCGGCTGTTCTCGATACCGTAGAGCGCGATGAAGCTGCCCATGCGCGGGCCCTGGGACGAGCCGAGCAGAGTCTCGTACAGCGCCTTGAACCAGTCGCGCAGGCTCTCGAAACCAGCGGTCTTGCCGATCTCATAGACGATGTTCTGGATATCCTCGGCGCTGGCCTCTGTCGGTAGCGCGGCGAGATCTGCATCGAGCCGTTCGAGCGCCGCGACCTCGACACCCTCCGGCGCGCGGCGCTTGAGCGTCGGGGCGACAAAATCGCGCCCATAGGCAAGCGCATGACCGATCAGCCGGTCGAGTTCCGGATAGGCCTCGGCGGTCGCATCGGGCACATAGTTGGAGAGATAGCTCCAGACCTGTTCCTTGGTCGCATCGCCCATCACCCCGACCAGGTTGAGCAACAGCCCGAAAGTCACCGGCAGCTCGCCCGTCGGCATCTTGCCGTCATGGATGTGATGGACCGGGTTGCCGAGCTTCTCCTTCAGTTCCTGTCCGGCATAATTGCCGCGGAACTGCCAATATTCGTCCACCGCGCGCGGGATGACGCCCATGTGCAGCGACTTGGCCTTTCGCGGCTCGCGATAGATGTAGAAGGCTAGGCTCTCCTCGGGCCCATAGGTCAACCAGTCGTCGAGGCTGAGGCCGTTGCCCTTGGACTTGGAGATCTTCTCGCCCTTTTCGTCGAGGAACATCTCATAGGTGAGGCCCTCGGGCGGGCGAGCGCCGAGCACGCGCGTGATCTTCGACGCCTGGGTGACGCTGTCGATCAGATCCTTGCCCGACATCTCGTAATCGACCTGGAGCGCCGTCCAGCGCATTGCCCAGTCGACCTTCCATTGCAGCTTGGCCATGCCGCCGAGCGCCGACTGCTCGATCCGGTCGCCATCATCCATGAAGGCGATGATCCCTGCTTCGGCATCGACCACCTCGACCGGCACCTGGAGCACGATCCCCGATTTCGGGCTGATCGGCAGGATCGGGGAGTAGGTCGCGGCGCGCTCGGCGCGGAGCGTGGGGATCATCACGTCCATGATCGCCTGGTAGCGCTGCAGGATCAGCTTCAGGGTCGGATCGAAGCGCCCCGAGGCATATTCGGTGGTCGAGGACAGAAATTCATAGTCGAAGCCGTAGCGATCGAGGAAATCGCGCAGCATCGCGTTATTGTGGTGCGCGAAGCTTTCGAACTTCTCGAACGGATCGGGCACCTTGGTCAGCGGCTTGCCGAGATATTCGGTCAGCATCGCCTTGTTCGGGACATTGTCCGGCACCTTGCGCAGGCCGTCCATGTCGTCCGAAAACGCCACGAGCCGGGTCGGCGTGTCGCTCAGCGCGTGGAAGGCGTTGCGCACCATCGTCGTGCGCAGCACTTCGTTGAACGTGCCGATATGCGGCAGGCCCGAAGGACCGTAGCCGGTCTCGAACAACACCGGCGCACCCTGTTTCCCGTCCGGATAGCGCTTGAGCAGCTTGCGCGCCTCTTCGTACGGCCAGGCTTTGGATTCGAGAGCGGCGGCGCGGAGTTCGGGTGTCGTCATGCGGGGCGCAGTAGCGCGACGGTGCGTGAGCGACAACATCATGTCAGATGCAGAGGGGGCGGGCTTCTTTTTCGGCCCTTCCCTGGCGGAGATCGGGGGCCAGTTGGGAGACGTCTGAAATTTGCGTTGCAGCCAGTCACTCGAGCCTTCCCAACTGGACCCCGCCTTCGCCGGGGTAGAAGACTAGTAGTAACCGCTGAATGCGACGGGCCACCGTTGCCATTTCGTTCCATTCGCGCGATGGCATAGGCGTGGCCCTTCCCTATCCCGCCCTGCACGCAAGCCATAGCGGCATCTGGATCGCCGATGCCGAGGGTACCCGGCCGATCGGGCGGGGCGAGGCGATCAGGATCGCGGCCGATACGCCGGTGATCGTGCTCAACGCGCCGCTGATCGCGCAGCGGCTTGGCTATGCCGACCTGTCCGGATTGGACGTGCTGGAGTTGTTCGCCTTTCTCTGCCCCGCACGTTTCATGGTGCCGACGCCGCGCGGGCTGGCGCGGGAGACCGGGCTCGACGCGCCGGCGAGCGACGCTGAGGTGGCCGCCTTCCTGCGCAGCGCCGCCGAAAAGCTGCTCGAGCTGCCCAAAGGCGAATGGGCCGAGCGCGAAGGGGCCTGGACCGCCGCCCAATCGCTGTTCAGGCTGCGCTGGACCTGGGCGCCGGTCGTGGCGGATCGGCTGGCCAAACCCGCGACCGCCGAACGCTGGCTGTTCTCCAGGCTGCCGGAATGGTCCGAAGTGGCACCGCGCCCTGCGCCACGCACCATCTCGCTCGACCCCGAGGAGACGCAGGCACGACTCGCGCATCTGACCGGCAATGGCGCCGAGCAACGGCCGGGGCAGCGCGCCTTTGCCCAGGCGGCGATGGAGGCGTTCGGCCCGCGTATGGTGCGCGAGTCGCCCAACATGGTGCTGGCCGAGGCCGGCACCGGCATCGGCAAGACGCTCGGCTATCTCGCCCCGGCTTCGCTCTGGTCCGAAAAGGCCGGCGGCGCGGTGTGGGTATCGACCTTCACCAAGGCGCTTCAGCGGCAATTGGGGCATGAGAGCGCGCGGCTGTTCCCCGATGCCGAGATCCGCAAGGCCAAGGTGGTGACCCGAAAGGGGCGGGAGAATTATCTCTGCCTGCTCAACCTGGAGGATGCGCTGCAGGGCGGGTTTGCCGGGCGGGCGGCGATCCTGGCGCAGCTTGTCGCGCGCTGGGCCGCCTATAGCGCGGATGGCGACATGGTCGGCGGCGACCTGCCCGGCTGGTTGCCGACCCTGTTCCGACGCAACGGATCGACCGCGCTGACCGACCGGCGCGGCGAATGCGTTTATGCCGGCTGCCCGCATTACCGGAAATGCTTCATCGAACGCGCGGCCCGCGCGAGCACCGAGGCGGACATCGTCATCGCCAACCATGCGCTGGTGATGGTCAACGCGGCACGAGGCCGCGAGCTGGCAACGCGACCGACGCGCTACGTGTTCGACGAGGGGCATCACATCTTCGACGCGGCGGATTCGATGTTTTCGACCGCGCTGACCGGGCAGGAGACGATCGAGCTCAGGCGCTGGATCCTCGGCCCCGAATCGGGTGGACGCGGCCGGCGGCGCGGGCTGGCGGCCCGTCTGTCCGACGTGGCGAGCTATGACGAGGGCGGCGGCGTGGCCATTGGCGACGCGATCAAGGCGGCGGGCGCGCTGGCCGCGGATGGCTGGCTGCAACGGCTGAGCGAGGGCGCGCCGTTCGGGCCGGTCGAAACCTTGCTCGCGGCGGTACGCGGGCTGACCTATGCGCGCGCCGAGGCGGCCGGCGATGCCGGGTACGGGCTGGAGACCGAACTGGCCGAGCCCGACGCAGCGCTGATCGAGGCAGCCGGGCCAGCGGCCCATGCGCTCGACGCGCTGGTGCGGCCGCTCGTCACTTTGGGGCGACGGCTCGAGGCGGTGCTGGCCGAGGCGCCGGACTGGATGGACGGGCAGGCCCGGGCGCGGATCGAAGGGGCGATCGCCTCGATCGGCTGGCGCGCCGAGACGGTCGCCGCCTGGCTGTCGCTGCTCGCGCGGATCGGCGGCCCGGCGACGCCCGATTATGTCGACTGGCTGGCGGTCGACCGGATCGAGGGGCGCGAATATGACATCGGCCTGCACCGCCACTGGCTCGACCCGAGCAAACCCTTTGCCGAGACGGTGCTGAAACAGGCCCACGGCGCGCTCGTCACCTCGGCGACGCTGCGCGGCGGGGGCGACTGGGAGGTCGCCGAGGCGCGAACCGGGGCGCAGCATCTGATCCGCGGGGCGAGCCGGTTCGAGGCAGTGAGCCCGTTCGACTATGCGTCCCAGGCCGAGGTGCTGATCGTCACCGATGTGAAGCGCGGTGACATGGGGGCGCTCGCCAATGCCTATGCGCGACTCGGCGTCGCCTCGGGCGGCGGGATGCTGGGGCTGTTCACCGCGATCAGGCGGCTGCGCGGGGTGCATGCGCGGATCGCCGACCGGCTCGCGCGTGACGGGCTGCCGCTTTACGCCCAGCATGTCGATCCGATCGATACCGGTACGCTGGTCGACATCTTCCGTGACGATGCCTCCGCCTCCTTGCTCGGCACCGATGCGCTGCGTGATGGCGTCGATGTACCCGGCCGGTCGCTTCGGTTGGTGGTGATGGAGGGTGTGCCCTGGCCCAAGCCGACCGTGCTGCATGCGGCGCGGCGACTGGCCGGCGGCGGCAGCGCCTATGACGACCGCATCGTGCGCGCGCGGCTCGCCCAGGCGTTCGGGCGGTTGATCCGCCGGGCCGACGATCACGGCATCTTCGTTTTGCTCTCCGCGGCGATGCCGTCGCGCCTGCTGACCGCCTTTCCGCCCGGCGTGAAGGTGTCTCGCGTCACCCTCGACGAAGCGGTAGTGCACGCGGGCCGTCTTCCTTCTGTCAGCCATGTCGGGCATGAGACCCGAGAGGAAGCCTGACGGAGACGCTTGCCGGGATGAAGACGCTGACGCTCCTGCGCCATGCCAAATCGGGCTGGGACGATCCCGTGCTGCGCGATTTCGATCGACCGCTGAACGGCAAGGGCAAGCGCGCCGCCCAATTGGTCGGGCGCAACTGGCGGACGCTTGGCCTGAAATTCGACCAGGTCGTCGCCTCCCCCGCGGTGCGCGTGATGGAGACGATCGAGCAGGTCGCGACCGGCTATGGTGCCGCGCTGGCACCGGCCTGGGACCGGCGAATCTACCTCGCCTCGGCGACGACCCTGCTTGATGTGATCCACGAACTGCCCGAGGGCGCCGACGATGCACTGCTGATCGGGCATAATCCGGGGCTGGAGGATCTGGTGCTGTTGCTGGTGCCCGATTCGGACGGGCAGCCGCTGCGCGACGATGTCGAGAAGAAATTCCCGACCGCGAGCACCGCTCAATTGCGATTCGACGTGGCATCCTGGGGGGATATTGCCGCTGGCGGCGCGGCGCTGGCGCTGTTCGTCCGGCCGCGGGATCTGGACCCGAGCCTGGGGCCTGACCAGGACTGAGTCCTGCTACCTTCCGCTATCTCCCTTCGTCATGCCGGACTTGTTCCGGCATCCATTGCTCCGCATCCGCTGGGGCTGGCCCTCATGCGGAACGGTACAACGTACCTTCATCGTCTGCGTTGCCGGCACGATGGACCCCGGAACAAGTCCGGGGTGACGGCTTGATTGGCGGCTCGGCTACCGCTTTTCGAGCTTCGCTTTCAGGTCGGCCAGGCCCGCCAGCGCGCCGAGCGGCTTCGCCTCTTCCTCGCTGATCACGCCCGCTTCCTTCAGTGCCGCCGCTGCGTTCGGGCCGCGCGGGAAGGGATCGAGCGCGAGCGCCATGGTGTCGGCCGCCGCCTCGCCCAGATCGATCGCAGCGCCGTCGAAGCCCATCGTATCGAGCGCATCCTCGCTCAGCTCGACCTCGGCGCTTTCGCCTTCGTCTCCGGCAACGAAGCGCAACGCGACGGGTTCGTCGACCGCGACGCGAACCGGATCGTCGGTGACGACGCAGGATTGGACGACCTCCGCCACGACGCGGCCGCGCGCGACCACGCCAGCCGCGTCGCGGCGGACACGGAACGTCCCTTCGAGTCGGTCGATCGCCTTCAGCCCGAAGCGTATCGCAAGGGCAGCGCGTTCCGCCGGCGAGGCCGAGACCGCAACCTCGCGCTCGCCTTCGCCGATCGTGTCGATCCGTTCCGGCCGGGAGAATTCGGGCGCCGTCATGGTAGCTGCCCTGCAAGCAGGGTCGCCGTCGGCGTTGCGGCGAGCGATTCGCGCAGCGCCAGCAGCGAATCGCGCGCGTGCGCCAGCGCCGCCGCCTCGGGCGCGGTACCGCGATACAGGTTGCGGACCAGCGCCGCATCGAGATCGGCCGGGGTCGCCGCGTCGCGATAGGCGCCGAGGCGTCCACCCAGCATGCTCATCATCTTGCCGATATGCTTGCCGACCACGATGTCGCCGATGCCGATCTCGCGCAGTTGCCCGTCCATGTCGTCGACGAAACGCTCGGTCAGCTTTGCGCTCGGCCCGGCAGCGGCGGGATCGGCCTCGAGCCTGAGCAGGACGAAAGAGAGGACCGTCGCCACCATGTCGAACCGACCGTCGATCGTGTCGGGAACCGCACCCGCTTCATACCATTGGGGCAGCCTGGCACGTGCGACGACCGCATTATAGAGCGGCAGCGTCTCTTCATCCCGGCTACCGAACAGCTTCGCGATCCATTGCACGTCTCAAGGTCTCCCGCGCGTGCCCTTGTTTGGCCGCGTTCATCCGCATATTGAGGCTGGCGGCGCATGATGCAATGCACGCGCGTTGCCGCGCCGGCGTGCCTGGAGAGTATGATGAGTGTGATTACCGCCCGCTTTCTGATGGGCGCCGCCCTGGGCCTCGCGACAATCGCCGCCGGAGGCTGCACGCCGCTTCGCGCGCATCAGGGTTATGTGGTCGATGTCGACCTGGTCAATTCGGTTCAGCCGGGCGTCGACAACCGCCAGTCGGTGCTCCAGGTGCTGGGCAAGCCGAGCTTCGCCAGCCAGTTCAACCAGGGCGAATGGTATTATATCGCCCGCGACACGCGCAATTTCGCCTATAACAATCCCAAGGTCACGACCCAGACGACGCTGAAGGTCAGCTTCGACGCCAAGGGCAACGTGACCGCGGTGACCCGCACCGGCGCCGAGCAGATCGCGAAGATCAGCCCGTCGGGCGAGAAGACCCCGACGCTCGGCCGGAGGCGCAGCATCTTCGACGAGCTGTTCGGCAATATCGGCACGGTCGGCGCAGCGGGCATGGGCCCGGCCGGCGGCGACTCGGGCGGCCGCGACACGCCGTAATCCCCGCAAAGGGCTGGAGCCCGACGTCCTTCCATCCTTTCTATCGCCTGACTGGACGGTTCGCGATCCGTTCAGCGCGACTCGGCGAGAAGAGGACCGGGGCGGCATTCCATGCGGATGCCCCCGGGAAAATTGGAGGATATCATGCGTAAATTCATCATCCTGACGCTGATGGCGGCGACGGTGTTGCCGACGGCGGCGATGGCCCAGTCGAACCGCGAAGTGCGCCAGGACCGGCGCGAGCTTCGCCAGGAACAGCGCGAACTGAACGACGCGTATCGCCGTGGTGATCGCCGCGACGTTCGCGACGAGCGCCGCGACGTGCGCGATGCCCGGCAGGAATTGCGCGAGGACGTGCGCGACCGCAATCGCCGCTGGGGCCGCAACGACTGGAACAGCTATCGCAACCAGAATCGCGCGCTCTATTCGCGCGGCAACTGGCGGGCTCCGTTCCGTTACAACGCGTTCCGCCCTGGCGTACGCATCCAGTCCAGCTATTTCGGCCCGCGCTATTTCATCAACGATCCGTGGCGCTATCGCCTGGCGCCGGTCGGCTACAACCAGCGCTGGGTGCGTCATTATAACGACGTGCTGCTGGTCGACACCCGCCGTGGCGTCGTGGTCGACGTGATTCGCAACTTCTACTGGTAAGATGATCGTCACGGCTCGGGCGGCTAGTCCGCCCGGGCATGGCCGCGTCCACCCTCGGGTAGGCGCGGCCTTTTTTATCTGATGGTGAAGAGGACCTGGTCGACCACCCGGCCGTTGATGTCGATCAGGCGCAGCCGGTGCTGGCCGGGTGGGGCTAGAATCTGGGGCTGCGAATCGGCGGCACCGAGATCGCGCTTGTCGAGCAGCAGGCGGTGGGCGGTCACCTCGCCCGAGACGCCGACCGCGAGGCGCTGGCGATCGGGCGGGATGTCGGGATCGATCGCATAGACGCTGCCCGCGACCGGGTTGGTGATGCGCGGCCGGCGTGCGGCCTGGGGCGCGGCGGCAATCTCGGTCTGCGCGGTGCCGGCCAGGAAATATTCCAGCCGCGGCTGCTCGACATGATTGGCGAAGCGGATCGCGCGCTGCTCCACCCCCGTCGGGCGCGGCGGCGCGACGACCTTGCGATCGGCGTTCAGCGCCAGCATCAGGTCCCGCCACACCGGCGCCGCGCCGCTGGTGCCGGAGACGGCACGCATCGGATCGCCCTCCAGATTCCCGACCCAGACCGCCACCGTATATTTGTCCGAAAAGCCGATGCACCAATTGTCGCGCATCGCCTTCGACGTGCCCGTCTTCACCGCCGCCCAGAAGGGAAGGCGCAGCGCCGAATCGAGCCCGAAGGTCGCGGCGCGGGCATTGGGATCGGCCATCATGTCGTCGACGATCCAGGCCGCCTGGGGCGTGGTGACCTTGCGCGGGGGATCGCGCGGGGCATCGGCGGTAAGGCGCAGCGGCGACCAGCGGCCGCCATTGGCAAGGCTGCGGTAGGCATCGGCCTGTTCGAGCAGGGTCACTTCCGCCGAGCCGAGCGCAAGCGAGAAGCCGTAATATTGGCCATCCTCGGTCATGCCGCGATAGCCGGTATCCCATAGCCGGTCGCGGAACGGATCGACTCCGACCAGCAGCAGGGTACGCACGGCCGGCACGTTGAGCGATCCGGCCAGCGCGGAGCGGGCGGAAACCTGCCCCTTGAAGCCGCGATCGTAATTCTGCGGGACATACAGGCCCGAGGCGGTGTCGAGCTGGACCGGCGAATCCTCGAGGATCGACGCCGGGGTGAGATACCCCTTTTCGATCGCCTGGGCGTAAAGGAAGGGCTTCAGGGTCGATCCGGCCTGACGATAGGCATTGGCCCCATCGACCGAAGGCGCGGTCGAGGCACCGCCGATGCCGCCGACATAGGCGAGCACATCGCCGCTTTCATTGTCGAGCACCACCACCGCGCCATCGCGTGCGCGCGCGCCGCCAAGCCCCTGAAGCTGGCGTTTCAGCGCGGTGATCGCGAGTTGCTGGATACGGCGGTCGAGCGTCGTTTTGATGCGCAGACCGGGCTTGCGCAGCAGGCGATCGGCAAGGTGCGGGGCAAGGCCGGGATCGAGCGCGAGGCTGCGCGTCGGGCCGAGCATCGACGCTGCTTCGCCGGCAAAGCGGGTGCAGTCGGATTCGTGGGCGAGGATGCAGGCACGGCGCGCGACTCGCGTCGAATCGGCCTGGGGATCGGGCAGCAGCGCCGCGAGTAGCAGCGCGTCGTCACGGGCAAGCGCGTCCGGCGTCTTGCCGAACAGGCCGAGCGCGGCGGCGCCGATGCCCTGCGCCTCACCGCGGAACCCGGCGAGATTGAGATAGGCCTCGAGAATCTGATCCTTGCTCCAGCCGCGCTCCAGCGCCCAGGCAGCACGCATCTGGCGGATCTTGTCCCACCAGCGGCGCGAGCCGGGCGCGGCGAGATCCGGCGCGAGATAGCCGGCAAGCTGCATGGTGATGGTGCTGGCGCCGCGGGCGCGTTCCCCCTGCGCCTTGTTGCGCGCCACGCCCGCCAGGGCGAGCAGGTCAACGCCGCCATGACCGTAGAAACGACGGTCCTCGGCGCCGACCAGTGTGTTGCGGGTGACCTGCGAAACCTTGTCGAGCGGCGTCCAGCCGAGCCGGCGCGCGGCGAAATCGACCCGGGCGCTGTCGATGAGCGCGCCATTGCGGTCGTAAAGCCAGGACTCCGACGGATGCCAGGCGGCGCGGACCTGCACATAGGCTGGGAGCGGTGGCGGCAGGGTGGCATAGTCGGCTGCCCCATACAGCAGCGCGACCAGCCCGATGCCGGCAAAAGCCATGCCTTTTGGGGTGCGCAAAGCCGCCCATCCGCGCTCCAGTTGGCGCTGACCGAACGCTCCCGCCTTCTCGACCCGGTCCAGAAGAAAATCGCAACCCTTCGAGAAGCTCAAGGCGAACGGTACTGGGTCTCGTGGCTCTCCCATCCGATCACCGCTGCGCCACCGTCATCGGCGCATTGGGCAGTTGGGCGCGAATCGCGGGCGAATACATCGCCTCGACCCGCGACGGCGGCAGGTTGAACCGGCCGGCACCGTTGAGGCGGACCAGATAGCTGACCGTCAGCTTGCCCTTGGGCAGCCAGGAGAAGAAGGCACGCCACGAATCATTGCCGCGCTCGACATAAGCGAGCTGGGCGCCGACCTCGACGTTCCACAGCTTGCCCTCGCCATCCTGCGCGACGAAATCGAAGCCGCCGCCATTGCTGCCCTGATCTGCGAGAATCTTCGACTGGCCGCCGAGATCACCGATGATGGTGCCGCCGGCCGGGATCGGGTCGTCGATCACCACCCAGTTGCGCTCGGCGGTGGAGTCGACCGTGATCGTCACCTTCACGACGTCGCCGCGGGTCAGCACGCCCTTGGTACGCGCCTGCACCACGTCAACCTTGCGCGACATGCGATAGCCCGCGTTGAGCGGCTTGGTCAGCGGCACCGCAGCCGAGACCGAGACGCTCGCCCAGGGGCCGGCGCCGCCCGACTGGGTCAGGCGGAGCGGCGTCTGCGCGGCGGGCAGCGGGAAGCTGGCATGGCGAAGATCGACGGTGAGCGGCCATGCCTTGGCGATGGTACGGCTGCCGAGCACCAGCGAGGTGGTGCCGGCGATCGCCTCGGCCGGGTAGAGCGTCGCGAATTTCCGCGCGGCGACCGTGCCCCAGGCATTGGCGGTGGTGGTATCCCAATGGCCACGCACCTGGCGCAGCGCGACGCCGACCATCATCTTCGGGGCATCGTCCTGCCAGCCGGGCCGGCCGAGCGTGGCGAGCAGCGCCTTGATCGACGCCTCGTCGCTCGACGACATCAGCCACCAGGCCGAGCTCGACGCGTCGGTCAGGTCGAGGCGCGTGCCTTCATAAGCGATGCGCGACCGGATCACGCCCTCGGCCGCCGCCTTCAGCGCCGGGCCGTTGGCGAGGCCGGGGACATTGTCGAGCGCCATCAGATAATCGGCGACGCTCGCCGTCGGCATCTCCTTCGGCGTGATGCTGATCTGGCCGAGCATCGCCGGCGTCGCCGCGCCGGCACGCGCCAGCGCGGTGAAGGCGGCGACCTTCTCAAGCCTGACGTCGCCATAGGTCTCGTGCCGCAGGCGGCCGTCGAGCACTGCCTTCAGCCCTTCGATCATGCGCGTGCGCGATGCCTCGGGGATAGGCAGGCCGGCATCGGCGGTCAGCGACAGGACATAGGCAGTCAGGATTTCCGATCCTTCCAGCGTGTCCGAGGGCCAGAAACGGAGCAGCCCGTCAGGCGCCTGATAGGTCGGGATCGCCCCGGCCAGCGCCGTCCAGCCCGCCGCGTCGCCGAGCGCGACGATGCGCGACAGGCGCTGTTCGAAACAATCATAGGGATAGGCGGCCATGAAGGCGCGCACGCCGGCAAGCGGCGGGGCGAGCGTATCGTCCAGCCTGATGTCGACCGTGCCGCGACCCGGCAGCGCACCGGCGGGCGGGGCGATGGGGATCATCGTGTCGGTACCGACCCGGGCAAGCGTCGCCGCCCACACCTCGACCGGCACGGCGGGGATCACCTCCTGGTTGACGGTGAGCTGGTCGACCGCCTTGCCGTTTTCCGCCTTCGCGCTGACGTGCCAGCGCAGATTGGCGACATTGCCGGGCGCGGTGAGATTCCACGCGACCGGCGTAGCGCCGCCGGCCGGAATGACCACGGTCAGCGGTTTGCCCTGCGCGATGCGCGGGGTGACGTCGACCGTGGCGGTAACTTTCATTGGCTTGTCCGAGCCGTTGCGCAGCGTGAAGCCGGCCGCGAAATAGTCGCCGGTGCGCACCAGTGGCGGCAGGCCGGCAAAGATCGACAGATCCTGCGCGGTCCTGACGCTCGCCGTGCCGGTGCCGAACAATTGCGCACCGTCGGTGGCGATGGCGACCAGCTTGAACGAGGACAAGGCATCGCTCATCACCACCGGGATCCGGGCATGGCCATTCGCGTCGAGCGCAACCCGGCCCTTCCACAGCAGCACCGGCTGGAAATTCTCGCGGTTGAGGCCCGACATGTCGTTGCCGCCGCCGCCGCCCGCCTCGACCGCCTTGCGGCCATAATGGCGCTTGCCGACGACCTGCATCTGCGCGGTCGAGGTGAGCACCGAGAGCGAGCGTTCGCCCATCATCGCGGTCAGCACGTCCCAGCTTTCATTCGGCGCGAGCTGGAGGATCGCCTCGTCCACGGCAGCAAAGGCGACATCGGCGGTGGCCGCCGGCTTTCCGTCAGGCGTCTTCACCTGAACATCGACCTGCGCGGTGTCGCGCGCGGCATATTTCTCCTTGTCGGCCTTGACCGCGACCTGGAGCTGATGCGCCTCCCAGCCGACTTTCACCTTGGCCATGCCGAGCCGGTAGGCGGGCTTGGCGAGATCGACGAGCGCCGTTGGCTCAGGCGCGGCGGGCGGGCCGCTGGCGAGGCCGAGACTCTGCGCGATGCCGTGGATCCAGCTCCAGAAGCCACCCTCGACCCGGCCACGCACCGCCATGACGGAGACGAACACGTCCGGCGCATAGGAACCCGGCATCTTCACCTCGACCACCGGATCGGTGCCCGACAAATTGGTGACATAGGAGGAGAGCACGCCCTCGCGCTCCACGGTGACCAAAGCGGTCGCCTCGCGGAAGGGCATGCGCACCTGGAAGCGCGCCGTTTCGCCTGCCTTGTACGCAGTCTTTTCGGGCACGACGTCCATACGGTCGCCATTGTCGCCGCCGAACCACCAGTCATCGTCACCGGCGAGCCAGACCGACCGCGTGGCGCGTGCCACGTTGCCGTTGGCGTCAGTCGTGGTTGCGACCGCATAGACCTCACCCGAGACGCCGGGATCGGCCTTGCACTGCGCCATGCCCTGAGCATCCGTCGTCGCGGTGCAGGTGCCGGCCAGCTTCTCGGTCTTCATCTGGTTGTCGTACGCGTAAAAGCCCCCGATCAGCCGACGCCGTGCGGTCAGGATTTTGCGGCTGTAAAGATCAACCGAGATCTTCTGGTTGGCGAGCGGCTTGCCCGACGTGTCGAGCGCGACGAAGCGCAGGCGCAGATCATCCTGCTTCATCAGCCAGCCATCGGTCTTGATGCCGATCTGCACCGCTGACGGGAAGATCGGGATCCGGCGCGAGGCGGTCAGCACCTCGCCATTCGCGTCCTCATAATCCATCTCGACCAGCATGTCGGTCGCGCCGTCCAGGCCCTGCGGCACCTCGATCACCGATTTGGTCGTACCGTCACCACCGAGCGTGGCGGGAAGAGTCTGGGTCGGCGGAAGTGGGGTCTGTTCCTCCTCACCGTCACCATCGAGCGGTTTGGTGCCCTCCTTCACGGCGTTGCCGCCAAAGGTGTAGCCTTCGTACCCCTCGGGCGTCACGCTTCGCCCGAAATAGCCGACGCGAAGATCGACCGGCAGGTTGGCCGCGCCGCCACCCGAGAGGTAGCCGACGAACAGGTCGAGCGGCAGCGTCTTGGGCTTCACCGCCGCGTCCTTCGGCCCGGTCACCGTCGCGCGCATGGTGGGCAGTTTGTAGACATCGACCTTGAACGACTGCGACGTGTAGATCGTCTTGTCGCCGACGATCACCTGAAGGTCGTAATCGCCCATCGGCGCGCCCTGCGGCGCGGTCCAGCTCGATTCGCCGATGCCGTTGGCGTCGATCTTGAGCGGCATGTCGAACTGGGTGTCCGACCCGCGATGCGACAGGCGCAATGTACCCTCGAGCGCGGGCGCCATGCCGAAGCCGGCGCCGATCGAGGTGCGCAGGATGTGCTTCATGTTGATCGTCTCGCCCTGGCGGACGAGTGCGCGATCGAACACGGTGTGGAGGATGTCGCCCTTGGCCTGATAGCCATAAGGCAGGTCGAAATCATAGGGCCGGATGCCCTCGCCCCACGCCGTCAGGGTGAAGCTGAAATCATCGTCCTGCCGCGCCGACACCATCAGCGGATGCGAGCTGCCGCTGTCGCAGCTGCCATAGGTTTCCGGTTCGGGCAGGCCCTGCGGCACGAACACGCCACCGCTGGCATCGGTGGTGCCCCGCGCCAGCTGTTCGCCGGTGCAGCTGTCGGTGATCCGCACCGTCGCGCCCGCAACGGGCTTGCCGGTGTCGAGCCGGGTCACCCAGGCAAGGCTGCGCTCCCTGCCCCATTTGAAATGCACCGCCATGTTGGTGACGAGCGCGGCCGAGGCGACATAGCGCGGTGCCTTGCGCCCGAGCAGGGCCTGGCCGAGCACCGGGCTAGCCAGTTCGACGACATAGAATCCGGGCTTGCCGAGCGGAATGCCGACGACCTCGAAATCCTTGCCCTTGCCGGGCAGCCCAACCTGAAGCGGCGCCCCACCGGCATCGGCCAGGATCGACTTCGAGCCGGTGTCGTTGATCGTGATCGATTCCGAGCCCTGCTTGACCTCATGGCTCTCATAGTCATCGGCCTTGTCGACCATGCGCAGCCATTCGGCGACCTTGCCGTCCGACCCGTCGATCCGCAGCGACTTGCCGGCGATCGCCGTGCTGAGCCCCTGGAGCGAGGGTTCCACATTGCGCACGGTGACGGGCAGAACGCCCTGTTCCTTCGCCTCCAGGATGCCGAACGGCGCTGCGAACTTCACCAGCGGCGGCGCCTCGTCGAAACGGACGTCGAGCGGGAAACGCTCGGCATTGGCGAGCACGCGCCCGCTCTCGTCCTTGATCCCGGCGGGCAGCGTCAGCTTGGCGACGGTCGCTGGCGGCAACGGCGCCGAGAAGGTGATGCTGCTGATCGTCGCCTTCTTCTTCTCATCGGCATCGAACACCGGGGTCAGCGCCTTGCCGTCGGCGGTAGTGATGCGAATCTGCTCGGCAGCGCTCATCGCGATCGGCGCGGTAAAGCGGACATAGGCCTTTTCGACCGGGCTGCATCCGGCCTGGGCATTGACGCGCGAGCATTCGAACCGCGCGGTGAAGGGCTTGCGCACGGTATAGTCGAAACGCTGCTCGGCGCCGGCGATCTTGCCGCCGACGGCCGCGATGTTCGCCCCCCATACCAGCGCCACGTCGCGACCCGGGGGCAGTGGGCGGCGGCATTTAAGCGCCGTGACGGCGGCATAGGCCTTTTGCCGGTCGCCCGCATTGGCCGGCACCGCCGCGGGCAGGCCGGCATTTTCGAGGAAGCTGCGCACGTTCCAGTTATCGGTGCCCATCTCGCCGAGCAGCTTGCCGGGCAGGTCGGCCGCGAGCACGTCGACCGGAATCTTCTCGCCGATGCCGTCGACCGCGCAATAGGCATTGGCGCCGACCGAGGCGGCAGTGGGGGCCATGTTGGCGGCAACGAGGAAGACCTGATCCTCCTCGATCTCGCCATCATATTGCGCCGGCAGGATCGCGCGGGCGACCGGGCCGCCGGCATCGACCTTGAATTCCTGCTGGCCGGTGACGGCGTAGCCGGACACGCTCTTCAGCCCGGCATTCAGCTTGAAGCTGCAGGTGGTACCGCCGGGCAGCGGGCCGCTGAAGTCATAGACATAGGTCTGGGGATCGACCCAGCGACCCTCGCCATCGACCGTGCAGGTGATGCCATAGGGCGACGGTGCGCGCGGATCGCCGAGCGGGACCATCGGCTGACTGAAGCGCGTGGTGAAGGAGCGAATCGAGCCGCCATCGCCGACGCCCGGGGTGGCCATCACCACCTGGGGGCTGTTGTCGCCAAGCGCAGCAACGGGCGCGAGCGCCAATCCGAGCAGGGCCAGACGCAGTGCGAGCTTCATCGACATCTCCCGGACAGTCGCTTTCAGGCTAAAGCCCGATCGCGGTCCAAGTCCAGCCGTAAGTGTCGATGCCGTGACGGGAATATCTGCACGATCCTGCCGGGAATTGCCCTTTCCCGCCGGCATCCCGCCCCGGCCGGTCATATTCTCCGCCGATCATCGGCGTTGTGCTTTCCGCCGGGCCCCGAACAGGATATCCGCCTTGGGCAATGGACATCTATCTGCCCATCGCCAATCTCTCGGTGAACGCGCTCGTCATCGTCCTGCTCGGCGGTGGCGTCGGGCTGCTCTCCGGCATGTTCGGGGTCGGCGGCGGGTTCCTGACCACGCCGCTGCTGATCGTCTACGGCATTCCGCCGACGGTCGCCGCCGCGTCGGCCGCCAGCCAGGTGACCGGCGCCAGCGTGTCGGGCGTGTTCGCGCATATCCGCCGCGGCGGGGTGGATACCAAGATGGGCGGGGTACTCGTCGCCGGCGGTCTGCTCGGGTCGCTGTTCGGCGGCTGGCTGTTCAGGCTGCTCCAGGCGACCGGCCAGATCGATACGGTGATCGCGATCGTCTATGTGCTGATGCTCGGATCGATCGGCGGGCTGATGGCCCATGAAAGCTGGACGGCGATCCGTGCCAGCCGCACCGGCGCCCCGCCGCGCCCGCGCAAGCGCCGGCACCACCCACTGGTCGCGGCGCTGCCGCTGCGCACGCGTTTCTATCGTTCCGGCCTGTACATCTCGCCGCTCGCGCCGCTGCTGCTCGGCTTCTTCGTCGGTATCCTGACGATATTGCTGGGTATCGGCGGCGGCTTCATCCTGGTGCCGGCGATGCTCTATCTGCTCGGGATGACCACTCAGGTCGTGGTCGGCACCTCGCTGTTCCAGACGCTGTTCGTCACCGCCATGGCGACGATGGTCCATGCCACCACGACCAAGGCGGTCGATATCGTGCTGGCCGCGCTGCTGCTGCTCGGATCGGTGGCCGGCGCGCAGGTCGGCGCGCGCTTCGCGACCAAGGTGAAGCCGGAATATCTCCGCCTGGCGCTGGCGATCATCGTGCTGCTCGTCGCTTTCCGCATCGGTCTCGGCCTGGGCTGGCGGCCGGACGAGATCTATTCGGTCGAGCTGTCGTGAAGCGCGGATGGCTCCTCGCGCTGCTGGCGCCACTCCTGATGGCGCAGTCCAAGCCGGTGCTCGTCCCGGACGTCTCGCAACGCGATATCGAGATCGCCTATTCCTTCACCGGCGCCGAGCTGCTGCTGTTCGGCGCGATCCTCTATCCAGGCGGCCGCCTGCCCGACGACGACAAGCCGACCGACATCGTGGTGGTGGTGAAGGGGCCGGTCCAGTCGATCCTGGTGCGCGAGAAGGAGAAGGTCGCCGGCATCTGGGTCAATGCGGCGCGGCTGCGCTACCGCTCGGCACCAAGCTTCTACGCGATCGCCTCGTCACGACCGATCGGACAATTGGTCGATGAGCGGACCCAGGCGATCTACGAGCTTGGGCTGAACAGCCTTCAGCTTTCCCCGGCGAGCAGCGCGCCGACCGAAGAACAGAATCGCTTCGCGCGCGGACTGGTCGACCTGAAACGCCGGTCCGGCCTGTATTACGAGGCGCCGGGCGCGGTCGAGATCACCGACGGCGTGTTGTACCGCGCCCGGGTCACCATCCCGGCGCGTGTGCCGGTGGGGCGCTTTACCGCCGAAACCTTCCTGATCCGCGACGGACGCGTGCTGGCGGCGGCGACACGCGACATCGACATCCGCAAATCGGGCTTCGAGCGGTTCGTGGCGCGCTCGGCCGATCGCTGGTCCTTCACCTACGGCCTGACCGCGGTGGCGCTGTCCGTGCTGTTCGGCTGGGCCGCGGGATGGATCGCGCGGCGGTTCTAGAATGGCGAGCTCAATTGGGCTGGTCAGAACAACTGTTTCGTCTCTTCTTTACCCCGCCTGCAAGGACGGCAGCACACTTCGCCCCGCGACATGGTGGAACCTCGTCACTCGCGCCGCTACCGGGCCAGGCGTCGATCCGGTCCGAACTGCCGTCATTATGGTCGCTTATGCGATGTCGCCCCCATCGCGGCGGGGTTATGCTGAGTCCGTGGTGAGGGACCGACAATGGCAAAACTGAAATCGGGCAGCGTTCGTGGTGCGGACAAGGTCGACCGGGTGGTCGTACGTGCCGCGATCCATCCGGCGATCGGGATCGCCCGGATCGGCGACAGCAAGACGGAGTATTTCATCGGACCGGAAACGGTTGTGCCGCCCGGGCCGGACACGCCGCCCGAGACCTATCGGGACAAGAAGGGGGCGATCAAGCGGCAGGCAGCCCGATTCCGCCTCTATGGCTATAACGCCGCCGGCGAGGTGCTCAGCGAACTGACCCCCGACAATGCCGAGATCATGTGGACCGCGCACCTCGCGAACCGCAAGGCGGAGTGGTACCAGTTCCAGTACGCGCTCGACATTCCCGAGGCGGTCAATGCCCCCGACAACCAGTTTCCCTTGCGCAACCGCAAGGTGAAGGACCGCAGCACCCTGGCGATCGACCCGGGGCCGCGCAGCATTTCGGGCTGCGACACCGCCGGGCCCAAATATGCGTTCGATACCGGGACCTTCCAGGCAGCGGCAAAGCAGCCGGTCACGGTACCGCTCGGAGAGATCCGCACCGACGAGGCGGGCCGGCTGATCGTGCTGGGCGGCACCGGCGAGTCGGCGTCCCCGACTCATGCCCCGGTGTTCGACCCGGCCAATCCGGCGAGCTTCAACAATGCCGACGACTGGTATGATGACACGTCGGACGGCCCGGTGACGGCGACGGTATCGATCGGCGGCAGGCCTATTCCGGTCGAGGGAGCATGGGTGGTGGTCGCGCCGCCCAATTACGCGCCCGGCGTGCTTAGCTGGCGCACCATGTACGACCTGATGTGCGACGTGTTCGTCGAGGCTGGCCTGATGACCATGCCCGAGACACCATCCTTCGCCCGCGATATCCTGCCGATCCTCAACCGCCTGACCGGGCTGCAATGGGTCAACAAGGGATTCGCCGCCTATTTCGGCAAGGGCGGGCCGATGGATTTCACCAACCCGGATCTGATCGCCAAGCTGTCGTACAAGCCGGCCGGCACGGGCGACGACCCCTATGCCGAGCTGCGCCTCGCCATCCTGCACAGTTTCCGCCCGAACAAGCCGCTGGTGGCCGAACCGGTCAGCTGGCCGCATATCTGGCCATGGATCTACGGCGATGCGTTCGGCAGTTTCCCGGCGAACAGCACCGGCAACATGCTGCCGATGACCGGGCTGCAGGAGGGATTGCTGCGCCGCTGGGCGGCGGGGCATTTCATCGCCGACTGGCCCGAACAGGCACCGCCGGCGGTCTTCGATTCGGTTCCGCTGGCCGAGCAACCGGGGACGCTCGACCGTGCGGCGCTCGATTATTGCCTGGCCGACACCTTCCATCCCGGATGCGAGATGACCTGGCCGATGCGCCATGCCAGCCTCTATTCGGCCCCGTTCCGCATCCGCGCGCGGCTGGTGGGCGAGCCCGAGCCGAATTACGGATCCACGCTGAATCCGGTCAATGTCGAATTGGTGGGCGGCCCGCTCTACGCTCAGCCGCCGGGTGGCGTGACTCGCTGGATGGCGATCCCCTGGCAGGGCGACACGGCCTTTTGCCGGTCGGGCTACGACCCGGATTTCGACCCGTATCTGCCGACCTTCTGGGCGGCCCGCGTGCCCAACCAGGTGCTGACCGCCGACGATTACGACATCGTCATGAATACCTCGCTTCCGCGCGAGCGGCGGCTTGCCGCCTATCAGCGCCGCGCGACCTGGCTTCGGGCGATCGACCAGGCCAGCACCCCGGACGTCATGATGAAGATGATCGCCCAGTTCGGCGAGCTGGGAATCGTCGAGGCGCGGCCGGGCATCGCTGGCGACCCGGATTTCCCGGAGATCATCCATGTCGAGAACCTGGCGGCCGGCAAGCTGAAGAAGGGCGCGCTCAAGGCGACCGCATTGCTCGCCGAGATCGACCGGCCCCTCACCCCGCTGGAAAAGGCCGGCTGGGCGAGCCACGAGCAGTTCGAGGCATTCCGGTCAGTGCGTGTCCGTCGCGAGTGACGGCAGCGGCCTGGGCCGAATCGACATATTGGTGGCGGGAGCCGGACCCGCCGGATCGATCGCCGCGATCGAGCTGGCGCGAGCGGGTCATTCGGTCCTGCTCGTCGACCGGCTGGGGCCTGCCCCGCCGAAGATCGGCGAAACCCTGCCCGGGGCGGCGATCCGCCTGTTGCACCGGCTCGATCTGTCGTCGGTCGTCGGGGCGGGCGAGACGCGCCATCGTCCGGTCAGCGGCACGCTGACCGCCTGGGATTCGGAAACGATGATCGCGCGCGACGCCATGGCCGATCCCTATGGCGCCGGGGTCCGGCTGGATCGCGGGCGGTTCGACGCGGCGTTGCGCCAGGCGAGCCTCGATGGCGGCGCCGCGTTCCACCCCGCCGATATCGCGACGCTCGAGCGGACGCCGCTGGGCTGGGTCGCCGGGTTCGACGATGGCCGGCGGGTCGCCGCATCCTGGCTGGTCGATGCCACCGGCCGGCGCGGCAAACTTTCCCGGCTGATCGGCGTGCACCGGCGTCGCCACCGGTCGCTGGTCGCGATCTATCGGTACGGCCACCCGACCCTGAATGCCCATCTCGACCGGACCATTATCGAGGCACGGCCGAATGGATGGTTCTATGCCGGGCATCTGGGGGATGGGCGGTGGGCCTTCGGCTTTCACACGTCGCCGCAGGAAGCGGCCATATTGCGGCGGGACCCCGCCCATTGGGAGGTCATCGCAGGCGGGGCGCCACAGCTTGCCGGCTTGTTGGGCGAGCCCGTGTTCGAACCCGGCCAGGTCTTTCGCGACGCACGCGATGGCGGCCTTGCCTCACCGGTCGGGCAGGGCTGGGTCGCGTGCGGAGACGCTGCGCTGAGCTTCGACCCGATTGCCGGACAGGGACTGTTCAACGCGCTGCGGTCGGGCATGGCGGCCGCGCGGCATGTCGTCGCCGCGATCACCGGGCAAGCCGGCTCCGACTATGCCGACGAGTTGGCACGGGCCGCCGCGATCTACGCCGGGCGTCGCCAGGCCCTCTATGCGGCGCAACGCCGCTGGCCCGACGCACCCTTCTGGTGCCTCCAGCGTGACGCAGCGACCACGCCCGCCTGAATCTCCCCCTCCGGCACATTTCCAACCGATTCGGACGGATCGTTGGGGAATCCGTCCCCGAAAACCCCGGCACACCCAATATTTACCTGTCGTCGACATAGCTGGTGCGAGGAACGCCGGGGTAAGCGAGGAATGACTGAAATGCTGGGCAGCCATGCTTTCGAAAGGGCAGCTCCCGCGAGCACCGGAACGGCCCTGCCCGATGCGGCGGGCAGCGGCATCGGGATCGTGTTCGAAATCTCCGGATCGAGCAGCTCGGTGATGCTCGACGCCCAGGCGCTCGACCTTGCCGCGCAGAGCATCGACCCGGTGGCGGCAAGCGCCGGGCAGGTCGGCAGCCAGATCAAGATGCGGGTCGGCAATGCCTGGCTGATCGCCAATATCCGCTCGCTCAAGCTCGCCGACGGATCGGGCGACCGGATTTCAGCCCTGGTCGATTTCCTTGGCGAGGGCGACGAAGAAAAGCTGACCGGCAAGCTGTATAAATTCCGCCGCGGTGTGACGCGCTATCCCACGCCCGGCTGCCTCGTCTTCCCCGTCACCACCGCCGACCTGAAACAGATCTACGCCGCCGACGACCGCGCCAATATCGAGATCGGCACCGTCTATCCGACCAAGGACATCCGCGCCGCGCTCTATATCGATGCGATGCTCGGCAAGCATTTCGCCCTGCTCGGATCGACCGGTACCGGCAAATCGACCAGCGCCGCCCTGATCCTGCACCGGATATGCGAGCTCGCGCCGCAGGGCCATATCGTGATGGTCGATCCGCACGGCGAATATAGCGCGGCGTTCAAGGACAATGGCGCGATCTTCGACGTGTCCAACCTGCAGATGCCCTATTGGCTGATGAACTTCGAGGAGCATTGCGAGGTGTTCATCACCTCGAGCGGCTCCGAGCATCAGATCGATGCCGACATTCTGGCCAAATGCCTGTTGATGGCCCGCGGCAAGAGCCGGCTCGGGCAGGAAATCTCGAAGCTGACGGTCGACGCGCCGATCCCCTATCTGCTCAGCGACCTGACCAACCTGATCCAGCTCGAAATGGGCAAGATGGACCGGGCCGGCGACACGGCACCTTATCTGCGGCTGAAGACCAAGATCGACGAGATCAAGGCCGATCCGCGCTACAGCTTCATGTTCTCCGGCATGCTCGTCGCCGATACCATGGCGGGATTCCTCGAACGCATCTTCCGCCTGCCGGGCGGGGGCAAGCCGATCTCGATCATCGACGTGTCGGGCGTGCCGTCCGAAATCACCTCGGTCGTCGTCGCGGTGCTGAGCCGGATGGTGTTCGACTATGCCATCTGGTCGCGTGGCGAGGCACAGCGCCCGATCCTGCTCGTCTGCGAGGAAGCGCACCGCTACATCCCGAACGAGCGCAATGCCGACAACAGCTCGGTCGGCCGGATCCTCAGCCGGATCGCCAAGGAAGGCCGCAAATATGGCGTATCGCTCGGCCTGATCACGCAGCGCCCGTCCGATCTGGCCGAAGGCGTGCTGTCGCAGATGGGCACGATCATCTCGATGCGGCTCAACAACGATCGCGACCAGGCCTTCGTCCGTGCGGCGATGCCCGAAGGCGCGCGCGGCTTCCTCGATTCGATCCCGGCGCTGCGCAACCGCGAATGCATCATCTGCGGCGAGGGCGTCGCCATCCCGATCCGCGTGTCGTTCGACGGGCTGGAGGAGAACAAGCGGCCCGCCTCCGAAGATCCGCTTTTCTCCAACCTGTGGCGTGAAGTCGGCGACGAGGACCAGATCATCAGCCGCACGCTCAAGCGCTGGCGGTCACAGGGGCGCTGATCCGTCGAGCCGTTCCGCCGCTCGGCTTTACCCCAATGCAACAATCGAAAGGCGTCGCGCCTCAGTGCGCGCCTGGCTTCACCGCCATCAGATTGGCGAAGCGCGCCTTGAACGCGCGTAGCGTATCGCCCGACAGCTGCGCCATGCTCGAGAAGGACATCGAGCGCGGATTGACCGCGATGCCGTTCTTCCAGACCTCCCAATGGAGATGCGGGCCGGTCGACAGGCCAGTCGAGCCGATATAGCCGATGACCTGGCCAGCCGCGACATGCGTGCCGGTGCGGACGGCGATGCGGCTCATGTGACCATAGCCGGTGCCGATGCCACCGCCATGCGACAGCTTCACGAAATTGCCGTATCCGGCATTGCGCCCGGCAAAGGCGACGACGCCGGCCGCGGCGGCATGGATCGGTGCGCCATAGGGAGCGCCGATATCGAGCCCCTTGTGCATGCGGGTGAAGCCGAGCAGCGGATGGCGACGCAGGCCGAAGGTCGAGGTGATATGGCCGGTGACGGGCATGCCCATGGTGCCGCGCCGCTCATATTGGCCCGACGCTTCATACCATTGGCCATCATTCCATTTGACCAGCTGGGTCTTCTTGCGGCCCTGGTCGAGCCCGGCGAACATCAGGCTGCCGATCTGCACTTCGCCGGTGGCGGCGCGCGCCTGTTCGACGATGATGTCGAAGGTGTCGCCCGCGTCAACGTCTCGGCCCACCGACAGGCGCGTCGCCATCGCCTTGATATAGGTCTCGACGATCTTGGCGGGCACGCCGGCGGCGCGTGCCGAGCGATAGAGGCTGCGGCCGGCCAGGCCCTGGAAACGGGCCGGCGTATGATCGATCACGATCGGGTGGCGGGTCAGGGTCAGCGCGCCGTTCACGCGCGACACGCTGAGATTGAGGTCGAAGCGCGCACGGAAGGACAGCATGTCCAGCGGGCGGGCGACGCTGCGGTTCGGGCGGCGCCCGAGCGTCATGTCGATCGGCGTGCCGGGCTTGATGTCGCCAAGGCCGACCGAACCGGAAACGAGATTTGCGGCCGCCGACGCGTCGCTTTCGGACACGCCGGCGCGCTGAAGCACGCGGGTGAAGCTGTCGCCGTTGCCGAACAGGGTGGTGACGTCGATGATCGGGCGTTCGGGCGTCTGGGTCAGCGGTGCGACAAGATCGTTCGCTGCCATGTGGCGCCCGGTATCGGCGCCCCAGGCAAGCGGTGCGATCGATTGCGCGCGGGCTTCGTCCCAGTCGGAGCCTTCGAGTGCAGGTGGTGCGGCGCCGATGATCTTCGTGTCGAAGCTCGGCGCAAGCATCCAGGTGGCGGTGCAGAGCGCAGCGCAGGTGGCGGCCCCACGCCACCAGTCGAGCGAACCGATCTGCGTGCCGAGATCGGGCGCCCAGTCGATACGGGCGATCGCATCGCGCAGGCGCTCCATCGTGCCGGGCTGTGCCATCGGGACGATGGCACGACCGAACGACAGGGTGGCCGTGCCACCCGCCTGTTCCAAGCCATGATCATTACGCAAAAACAAAGGCTGTCCGCCCCCAGGTCGCGGCGCCGACTGATAGAACACACCCCCGGCGCGAGGTGGGTTGAGTGTGGCGACATTCTCCTAAAGTCAAATTAAGGAATGTCCCTGGAGTGCAATCGCGCGGCGAGACGTGGCGGCCCTGCGACAAGGGGCTTAACATGAATCAGCCAGAGATTCGATGTGCTTAGCATTGTTTGCGACGACTATAGGTTGCGTCGGCGCCGTCGGCAGACGATGTTGCTTTCACGATGAAGCGCGACACCGAACGTCCGGTCACCGCAGTGCTGGGCCCGACCAATACCGGCAAGACCCATTTGGCGGTCGAACGGCTGTGCGGCCATTCGAGCGGCATGATCGGCTTTCCGCTGCGGCTGCTCGCCCGCGAGGTCTATGACCGGGTGGTCAAGATCAAGGGCGCCAACCAGGTCGCGCTGATCACCGGCGAGGAGAAGATCGTCCCGAAGGACGCGCGCTGGTTCCTCTGCACCGTCGAGAGCATGCCGCTGGGCGAAAGCCGGCAGGCCGGACGCCCCAATCAAATACCTCGGGACATGGCCTTTGTCGGGATCGACGAGGCGCAATTGGGCGCCGATCCCGAACGCGGGCATGTCTTCACCGACCGTATCCTGCGCGCACGGGGCCGCGAGGAGACGATGATCCTCGGCTCGGAGGCGTTGCGGCCGATGCTCAAGGCGCTGGTGCCGGGAATCGATATCCTCAACCGGCCGCGTTTCTCGACGCTCAGCTATGCCGGCGCGCGCAAGATCTCGCGGCTGCCCAAGCGCTCCGCGATTGTCGCCTTCTCGGCCGAAGAGGTTTACGCGGTGGCCGAGATGCTGCGGCGGCTGCGCGGTGGTGCCGCGGTGGTGATGGGCGCGCTTTCGCCGCGCACGCGCAATGCCCAGGTCGCGATGTTCCAGGCCGGCGAGGTAGATTATCTCGTCGCGACCGACGCGATCGGCATGGGGCTCAATATGGATGTGGCGCATGTCGCGTTCGCCAGCCTCGACAAGTTCGACGGACACCGTCAGCGCCGGCTGACCGTCGCGGAGATGGCGCAGATCGCCGGGCGCGCCGGCCGGCACCAGCGCGACGGCACCTTCGGCGCGCTGGTCGAGGAGGGCCCCGGCGCCTTCACCCCGGAGGAGGTGCTGGCGATCGAGGAGCATCGCTTCCCGCGGCTCGACTTTCTCTACTGGCGCGACGGCGATCCCGACATGACCAGCATCGACGCGCTGATCGCCAGCCTGGAGGCGCGACCGACCGAACGGGTATTACGCGCCGCACCGCAGGCGACCGACCTCGCCGTGCTCAAAAGGCTGGCCGAGGAGGGCTGGGTCCGCGACCGTGTCCGTTCGCCGGCGATGGTCAAACGGCTCTGGGCGGCGGCGGGGCTGCCCGATTTCCGCAAGCTCGGCGTCGATCCGCATGCGCGCTTTGCCGGGCGGGTATTCGGCCATCTGAGCGAGGGCACCGGTCATATCCCGCACACCTGGTTCGCCGAGGAGATCGCGCGTCTCGACAATGTCGCGGGCGATGTCGAGACGCTGGCCGGGCGGATCGCGGCGGCGCGGAGCTGGGCCTATATCGCCAACCGCCCCGACTGGCTGGCCGACCCGGCACATTGGGCGGCGCGCGCGGCAGCGGTGGAGGAACGGCTGTCCGACGCGCTTCACCTGAGCCTGACCCAGCGCTTCGTCGACAAACGCACCACCATGCTGCTGCGCCAGATCGGCGCCGACAAGGGCGCCCTGCCGGTGACGATCGGCCCCGAGGGCGAGGTGATGGTCGAGGAGCATGCGATCGGGCGACTCGACGGCTTCCGCTTCACCGTCGCGGCCGACGCGCGGCATGGCGACAAACGCCTGCTACTCGCGGCCGCGGAACGGCGGCTCGGTGACGAACGGGCGCGACGGGGCGAGAAGCTTGCCGCTGCCGGGGAAGCAGCGCTGGCGATCGACGACAGCGGCCGGCCCGCGATCCTGTGGGAGGGACTCAAGGTGGCCGAACTGGCACCTGGCCCGTCGCTGGTACGGCCACGCGTAAAGCTCGACCGGTCGCTCGATTGCCTCGATCGGGGGCTGCAGACCCGGGTGCGGACCCGGCTGGAGGAATGGCTTGCCGGACAGATCCAGCGGCGCCTGCCGGGACTGGTCGCGCTCGACGCAGCGCAGCGCGATCCGGCGGCAACGGCGCCGCTACGCGCGGTGGCCGCCGCACTCGTCGGCGCGGGCGGGATCGTCGCGCGCGGCGGGATCGACGCCGCGGTGGATTCGCTCGATGCCGGCGGACGCAAGCGGTTGCGCACGATTGGCGTGACGATCGGCGCGCTCGACCTGTTCGACGCGAGGCTGCTGAAGCCCGGACCGGCACGGTGGCGGCGCATGCTGATCGCAGCACAGGTCGAGCGCCCACCGGGCGCGGCGCCACCCGATGGCGCCAGCGTGCTTGCACGCGGCGCGCAGGGGGCGACGCTCGCCGACGGGTTCCGCCCGCTCGGCAACCAGGCGGTGCGGGTCGATCTGGCCGAGCGCATCGCGCGGGCAGCGCATGACGCGCGTGCCGGGCGCAGGCCGTTCGCGCCCGATCCGGCGCTCGCCACCTCGATCGGCGTGACACCCGAAACCCTGGCGCGGCTGATGGCGGCCCTCGGTTTCCGCACCGCGCCGGAGCAGGAAGGCGCGCCACGCTGGGTCTGGCGCGGCCTGACCCGGGCGAAGGTGGCGCCGCCGCCGCGCGACAATGCCTTTGCCGCGCTCGCCGGGCTGAGGTCGACGCATGGCTAGTGCCGAGGGCACGACGATGCGGCTCGACCGATTCTTATGGTTCGCGCGGCTCGCCAAGACCCGAAGCGCTGCACAGAAGGTCGCGGGCGACGGCCGGTTGAGGCTCGACGGCAGGACGGTCGATCGTGCCCATGTCGGCGTGCGCGTCGGCAGCGTTCTCGCCTTCGTGCAGGGCAACCGGGTGCGCGCGATCCGGGTCGAGGCGCTGCCCGCGCGGCGCGGTCCCGCACCCGAGGCGCAGGCCTGCTATACCGACCTCGTCATTGAGAACGTCTCGCATCAGGCTTCGGGCGATTGACGAGGACGGCGACCGGGCATAGCAGACGGGTCGTTTCGTCGGACCTGGACGGTCCGGAGAGGCGTTTCGTCGGACCCATGTGTTCCGAGTTGGGGAGTATGCAATGACCTACGTCGTCACCGATGCCTGCATCAAGTGCAAGTACATGGACTGCGTCGAGGTCTGTCCGGTCGATTGCTTCTACGAAGGCGAGAACATGCTGGTGATCAATCCCAGCGAGTGCATCGATTGCGGCGTGTGCGAACCGGAATGCCCGGCCGAGGCAATCCTCCCCGATACCGAAAGCGGCCTTGAGAAATGGCTTGAGCTGAATAACACCTTTTCCGCGCAATGGCCCAACGTTACGCGCAAGAACGATCAGACCCCTGCCGATGCCGATGAGCACAAGGGCGAAGACGGCAAGTTCGACAAATACTTCTCGGCGGAGCCGGGTAGCGGCGACTGATCGAGACGCGTTTTCGTCGTTTCCATACTATTTTTCGCACGGCCGACCCGCAATGGGCGTCCGGCGGCTGGTAATTTTATTACGACTCTGCTACATACAGTAGGACGGAGGCGCGGATTCGCGCCATCCGGCTGGAGACGTTTAAATCAACACCCCCTTATCGCGCGCACGCAGCCCCGCTGCCGACGCGCACCCTCAGGGGGACCAGTCCACGGAAAGGCTCAACGGAATGGCTGCCAAGGCGCTGTCCTTCGACGTCGGCGATTATGTCGTTTACCCCAAGCATGGCGTTGGCCGTGTCATCGAGCTGCAACGGCAGGAAATCGCCGGCATGCAACTCGAACTCTATGTGCTCCGTTTCGAAAAGGAGCGCATGACTCTCCGCGTGCCGACCAACAAGGCGGAAAGCGTTGGCATGCGCAAGCTGTCGTCGGACAAGACGCTGCGTGAGGCACTCGATACGCTGACCGGCAAGCCGCGCGTCAAGCGCACCATGTGGTCGCGTCGCGCCCAGGAATATGAAGCCAAGATCAATTCGGGCGACCTCGTGTCGATCGCCGAAGTGGTCCGCGACCTGTTCCGCGCCGACGACCAGCCCGAGCAGAGCTATTCGGAGCGTCAGATCTTCGAAGCGGCGACCAGCCGCCTCGCGCGCGAGCTCGCCGCGATGGAACAGGTCGACGAACCGACCGCTCAGGAAAAGATCCTGGAAATCCTCCGCAAGGCGGCGGCGATCCACAACAAGGACAAGGCGCCCGCCTGATCGCGGGAGTCCGATCCGAACGACAAGGGGCGACCGGCGACGGTCGCCCCTTTCTGTTTGCGTCCTCCTGCTCGGTGTGTTATTTCACCAATACACACAAGGAGAATATCATGCGTCTCGCTGCCCTGATCACAGCCATTCCGCTGGCTCTGGTTCCGCTCGCGGCCTGCTCGTTCACGCCGGACCATTCGGACAGCAACGATTCCAAGCCGGGCCTCACCGGACAGGGCAGCGGCACTACCCGCAGCTATTCCGTGGCTGATTTCACCGGAGTCGATCTGCGCGGATCGGACGATGTCGATGTGCGTGTCGGAACCGGCTTCTCGGTGCGGGCCGAGGGCCCGTCGGAACAGCTCGACAAGCTCAAGATCGAGCGGGTCGGCGACACCCTGCGGGTCGGGCGGATCAACAGCGACGGCTTCAGCTGGAGCGGCGGCGATCACGGGAACGTGAAGATCTTCGTGACGATGCCGCGCATCGCCGCGGCGAGCATTTCGGGATCGGGCAACATGGCGGTCGACCGGGTCGAGGGCCAGAGCTTCGACGGATCGAGTGCCGGTTCGGGCGAACTCGACATCGCTGCCATCACTGTCGAGACCGGGAAATTCTCGATCGCCGGATCGGGCGACATCAACGTCAAGGGCAATGCCAAGAAGCTGGCCATCAAAATCGCCGGATCGGGCGGGGTCGATGCACCGGCGCTGACCGCCCAGGGTGCGGAAATCTCGATCGCCGGTTCGGGCGGCGTGCGCGCCACGGTCAAAGGTAGCGCAACGGTGTCGATGGTCGGATCGGGCAATGTCGATCTTGGCCCGGACGCGAAATGCGCGACCTCAAAAATGGGATCGGGCGACGTGAAATGCGGAAGCGGATCGAGCTGATCCGCACGGCCGCCTCAATACTGGACCTTGCCTGAAATCGTTAATGGCGCGATGCCGGGCGGATGATCCGTCGCCTGTCAGCAATCGCCCTGTTGCTCCTGCCCGTTTCGGCGAGCGCGGCTGAACGCACCTATTCGATCGGCAGCTTCGAGCGCGTTCGGGTCGAGGGGCCGTTCGAGGTCCGGCTCACCACCGGCCAGTCGCCTCGCGCGCGCGCCGAGGGGCCGACACGATCGATCGAAGGCCTCGACATCCGGGTGGAGGGAACGACGCTGATCGTCCGTGCCGGCATCAATGGCTGGGGCGAGCAACCCGTTGCCGGCAGCCAGGGGGCGCCGTTGATCAGCGTTTCGACTGGGGCGATCCGCGATGCGACCGTGCTCGGAGGCGGCCGGCTCAGCATCACCGGCCCGCTGAGGGGGCAACGCATCGAGCTGTCGGTGACCGGTAACGGCACGATCGACGCCGGCGCGATCGACGCCGACCTGTTCAATGCGGCGGTGTACGGAACGGGCACCATGAAGCTTGGCGGGCGCGGTGCAAAGGTGCGGCTGGTCGCCAACGGCACCGGCGGCATCGATGCGACCGCGCTGAGCGCTGGCGATCTGACCCTGTTGCTCGACGGCCCGGGCCAGATGCAGGCGACGGCCCGGTCCACCGCCAACGTAACCTCGACCGGCATCGGCACCGTCACCATCTATGGCAAGCCGGCCTGCACCGTGAAAGCGGTGGGTCCGGTCAGCTGCGGCAAGCTGCCTGCGCCTTGAGCAGCAGCAGCTCCCCTTCCGTTCGTGTCGAGTGAAGTAGGGACACACTGGCGAGCTGAGCGGCAAGTTTCTCGACTTCGCTCGAAACGAACGGTTGGGGTTTGACTCGGCGTAGAAGAAGCAGCCCTAGATCAGCCCCAACCCGGCAAGCTTGCCCATCAGCGCCGCCGGCATCTGGTCGCCCACCATCATGTCGCCATCGAGATCGGCAGGCGCGTCCGCATCCTCGAGATACCGCCAGCCCTGGTGCGCGCGCTTGGGGCGAGCCTGGGTGAGGATCAGCGTCGGGTCGATATGGATCGCAACCCGGCCACCCTCCGCCTCGCCGAACTGCAGGATCGGGGAGCGGGCGATGAGCTGGTGTTTGATGATCCAGAACAGCGATCCCCGCCCGGCAATCTCCTCATGCCGCTTGGGCAGATAGCGGGTGGTGAGGAAGACCGGCCCTGCCTCGGCGCGCAGTAGCAGTCGCTCGGCGAGATGATCGACGCCGGTGGCGCCGAAGGCGACCTTGGTGATATGCAACGGGCTGATATTCTCGGGCATCTCAGCGATCTGGGAAGCCGGAGGTCAGCCGCCAAGGCCCCATAGGGTGGCGAGGCCGAGGAACGAGAAGAAACCCATCACATCGGTCATCATCGTGACGAAGACGGCCGAGGACACTGCCGGATCGACCCCGGCCCGTTCGAGCCCGACGGGTACGAGCACGCCCGACAGGCCGGCGATCAGGTTGTTGATGACCATCGCCATGGCAATGACGATGGCGAGATCGGCATTGCCGAAGATGAGATAGGTGCCGAGCCCGATCAGCACGCCGAGCATTGCGCCGTTCGCGGCAGCGATCGTGAATTCGCGCATGATCATGCGCTGCGTATTGGAACTGGTGAGCTGATTGGTCGCGAGCGCACGCACCACCACCGCCAGCGTCTGGGTGCCGGCATTACCACCCATGCCCGAGACGATCGGCATCAGCACTGCGAGCAGGGCAAATCGCCCGATCTCGCCCTGGAACAGCCCCACCACCGAGGCGGCGAGCATCGCCGTGCCGAGATTGACGATCAGCCAGGTGATGCGGGTGCGCACGGTCAGCCGGATCGGCTCGTTGATGTCGCCGTCGCCAGCGCCCGACAGGCGCAGCACGTCCTCACCGGCTTCCTGCTGGATGATGTGCACGATGTCGTCGACGGTGATCATGCCGACCAGCCGGCCATTGGCATCGACCACCGCGGCGGAAATCAGCGCGTATTTCTGGAAGCGTAGCGCGACCTCTTCCTGGTCCATGTCGACCGGGATCAGCGTCTGCTCGCGCTTCATCACGTCGCCGATCGAGACGGTGCGCGGCGCGCGCAATATCCAGGAAAGCTGGCAGGTGCCGACCGGCTTGTGCGACGGACCGACGACGAAGATTTCCCAGAAATCCGTCGTCAGCTCTTCATGGCCGCGCAGATAGTCGATCGCGTCGCCGACGCTCCAATGCTCGGGCACCGCGATCAGCTCGCGCTGCATCAGTCGGCCGGCGGATTCCTCCGGATAGGACAGCGCCTCCTCGATCGCGGCGCGATCGTCCGGATCGAGCGCACGAAGGACCGCGCGCTGGTCGTCCTCCTCCATGTCCTCGATGATCGCGACGGCGTCGTCGGTATCGAGTTCAGAGGCGATGTCAGCGACCTGGTGCGGCTCGAGCGCGTCGATCAGGTCCTCGCGGACATAATCGTTCATCTCGGCGAACACGTCGGCGTCGAGCAGGTCGGTGATCGCCTTGGCCAGGTCGGCGCGCTCTTCGTGCGGCGTCAGCTCGAACAGGTCGGCGATGTCGGCTGGGTGCAGCGGCTCGACCAGCGCGCGCGCCGCTTCGGGATCGCCCGCCTCCACCGCGTCGAGCACGGCACGGACGAATTCGGGCTTCAGCCGGTCGTCCTCGTCCAGCTGGCCGGTCTCGGCCTCGTCGTCGGGCTGGGTCAGTTCGGTCTCGCTCATTCTGACCTCCCAAAGCCCGTGCCCAACCTGGACGACGCCCGCCTCTACCCTCGCGCGGCGCCAAAGCCAAATCAACATGGCAGGATTTGTAACGGCACCGAAATCGCCGGTCCGTCGTCCGCTCCACCGTCCGCAACCGGACGCGAAGATGTGTCTGCGGGCCCGCGCCTACCCCGGGTCAACGCGGGCCCGTCCCAATCCTGCGTCACCTGCCATTGCGGATATCGAAGACCGCCCCTAGGTGCGGGGACCTTATTTCTTCAGGAGCCCGACATGGCCGATTCCCCCGAAACCCTCACCCTGACGCTCGACGGCGGCGACGTGACGATCAAGCTGCGCCCCGACCTGGCGCCGCAGCACGTCGCGCGCATCGTCGAACTGGCCAATGACGGCTTTTACGATGGCGTCGTCTTCCACCGCGTGATCCCCGGCTTCATGGCGCAGGGCGGCGACCCCACCGGCACCGGCATGTCGGGATCGGACAAGCCCAATCTGCCTGCCGAGTTCTCGCGCGAGCCGCATGTCCGCGGCGTGTGCTCGATGGCGCGCGCGCAGAGCCCGAACAGCGCGAACAGCCAGTTCTTCATCTGCTTCGACGATGCGCGCTTCCTCGACGGCCAGTACACCGTCTGGGGCGAAGTGACGTCGGGCATGGAGCATGTCGACGCGCTGCCCAAGGGCGAGCCTCCGCGGGAGCCGGGCAAGATCGTCAAGGCGCGCGCCGCGTAACGACGCGCAGTTGCTTATTCGAAGCCGCTCCCCGCGAGGGGGGCGGCTTTTTCAGTTCAAACGCCGGGGTCGCCGATCGTTTCGATCAGCCAGTCATGGAACAGCCGCACGGGCCGCTGCGCCAGCGCGCGGGGGCGGCAGGCGAACCAGTAGCTGTACGGACTCTCCACCTCGATATCGAACAGCTTGACCAGCCGGTCGTCATGCGCGTCCTCGAAATGGCTTTCGTGCATGAAGGCGATGCCGAGCCCCTGCGCCGCCGCCTCGAGCATCAACGCGCCCGAATCGAAATGGTCGATCGCCAGTGGCTCTAGGTCGTCGAGCTTCGCGGCGCGGCGCCATGCGGTGAAAGTATCGGGCATGTCGCGGTGGACCAGCGCGGTAAGACCGGCGAGTTGCTTTGGCCGGGTGATCGGATCAGGCCCCTCGATCAATGTGCGCGCGCCGATCACATAGACGGAATTGCGGTCGAGCCGCTTGCCGTACAGGGCAGGGTCGATTTCCCGGGCAAGCGCGATCACCGCATCAAGCCCGTCACCGAGCCGGGCGAGCCCGTGTGCGGCGGTATCGATGTCGAGATGCAGTTCCGGATGTTTCGCACGCAATTCCGCAAGCCGCGGGAACAGCCGCTGCGAGGCGAACAACGGCAGGATGCCGAGGCGCAGGCGCAGCACGTCGGTGCCGCTGGTCATCACCTCGACGGCATCGGACAGGCTGTCCAGCGCCGGCGCGATCTGCGCGATCAGGCGTTCGCCATCGGCGTTGAGCACCACGGCCTGGTGACGTCGATCGAACAAGGGTTTGCCGATAAAACGTTCGAGCGCCTGGATACGGCGGCTCAGCGCAGGCGGAGACAGCGCCAGTTCCTGCGACGCGGCCTTGATCGAGCCGAGGCGCGCCACCTGGACGAACGCTTCGATCGCGGTCAGCGGCGGCAATCTGCGCATGGTGGAACGGCTCCCTTTACGCCCGCATTGTGCGCTGCGTCATAAGATCAAATCTATCATCGTCCTTCGCGCAAATGCCAGCATTGATTGCACCAGACGCAATCGCAACGACTCCTTTCGCACTTGCAGCATAACCCGCCTGGCCACATATGCAGGAGGCCTTTCAGGCATCCTCTCCTAAAACTTTCAAGGCCAGCCCTTTGGGGCTGGCCCTTTTTTTGTCTGCTTCCAGTAGCTTATCCGAAGCAGACGACCTACCCCTCGTATCTGAGGAACCACGATCCTATCTCGCGCGCTCAACATCGAGTTCTCGAGGGGATCATAGATGGCGGATGGCGAAGCGCCCGTTCGGAAATTGCAGGTGGCGAATGCCAGGCCGGAAGATAGCGGCCGCGGCCTCGCCCATATGCCGCGTGCGCTGATGGCGGCGCTGGGCATCGGCGAAGGCGATGTGATCGAGATCGTCGGCAAGTCGACCACCCCGGCCCGTGCCGTCGCGCCCTATGCCGAGGACGAGGGCCTCGAGATCATCCGCATCGACGGCCTGCAGCGCGCCAATGCCGGCGCCGGCTCGGGCGATTTCGTGGAGGTACGCAAGGTCGAATCCAAACCGGCAACGCGGGTGGTATTTGCGCCGGCGCAACAGAATCTGCGGCTCGAAGGATCGTCCAATGCGCTGAAGCGCACCTTTTTCGGCCGTCCCGTCACCCAGGGCGACGTCGTCGCGACGGCCGGGCAGCAGCGCGTCGACAATATGCCGCCGGGCGTGCAGCAATTCCTACGGGCGCCGGCCTATGCGCTGCAGGAAATCCGCCTCGCCGTGATTGCGACCACACCCAAGGGCGTGGTGCATGTCGACGAGAATACCGAGATCGAGCTGCGCCCCGAATATGAGGAGCCCAAGGAAGCGCGCCGCGCCGACGTCACCTATGACGATATCGGCGGTATGGGCCAGACGATCGACCAGCTCCGGGAGATGGTCGAGCTGCCGCTGCGCTACCCCGAGCTGTTCCAGCGCCTGGGTGTCGATCCGCCCAAGGGCGTCCTGCTGCACGGGCCGCCCGGCACCGGCAAGACGCGCCTCGCACGCGCCGTCGCCAATGAGAGCGCTGCCGAATTCTACCTGATCAACGGCCCCGAGATCATGGGCTCGGCCTATGGCGAATCGGAAGGCAAGCTGCGCCAGGTGTTCGAGGAAGCAGCCAAGAACGCGCCCTCCATCGTTTTCATCGACGAGATCGATTCGATCGCGCCGAAGCGCGGCCAGGTGTCGGGCGAGGCGGAGAAGCGCCTCGTCGCGCAGTTGCTGACCCTGATGGACGGGCTGGAGGCGCGCGCCAATGTCGTCGTCATCGCCGCGACCAACCGCCCCGAGGCGATCGACGAGGCGCTTCGGCGCCCGGGCCGCTTCGACCGCGAGATCGTGGTCGGCGTGCCGGACGAACGCGGTCGGCGCGAGATCCTGGGCATCCACACCCGCGGCATGCCGCTGGGCGACAGGGTAGACCTCAACGAGCTGGCACGCACCACGTACGGCTTTGTCGGCGCCGATCTGGCGGCACTCGCCCGCGAGGCGGCGATCGAGGCGGTGCGCAAGATCATGCCGCGGCTGAACCTGTCCGAAGGGACGATCCCGCCCGAGGTGCTCGATACGCTGGCCGTGACGCGCGAGGATTTCCTCGATGCGCTGAAGCGCGTCCAGCCCTCGGCGATGCGCGAGGTGATGGTCGAGGCGCCGCGTGTCCGCTGGGAGGATGTCGGCGGGCTCGACAAGGCCCAGGCGCGCCTGAAGGAAGGCGTGGAGCTGCCGCTGAAGGATCCAGACGCTTTCCGCCGGCTCGGTATCCGTCCGGCCAAGGGCTTTCTGCTCTATGGCCCGCCGGGGACCGGCAAGACCTTGCTGGCCAAGGCGGTCGCGCGCGAGGCGGAGGCGAACTTCATCGCCACCAAGTCGAGCGACCTGCTGAGCAAATGGTACGGCGAATCCGAACAGCAGATCGCCCGGCTGTTCGCCCGCGCACGGCAGGTGGCGCCCTGCGTCATCTTCATCGACGAACTCGATTCGCTGGTCCCGGCGCGCGGTGGCGGGCTGGGCGAACCCCAGGTGACCGAGCGGGTGGTCAACACCATCCTGTCCGAGATGGACGGGCTGGAGGAACTCCAGTCGGTTGTGGTGATCGGCGCAACCAACCGGCCGAACCTGATCGACCCGGCGCTGCTGCGCCCGGGCCGATTCGACGAGCTGGTCTATGTGGGCGTGCCGGACAAGGCGGGTCGTCGGCGTATCCTGGCGATCCAGACCGGCAAGATGCCGCTGGCGGCCGATGTCGACCTCGACGAGATGGCCAGCCGCACCGAGCGTTTCACCGGCGCCGACCTCGAAGACCTGGTCCGCCGTGCGGGCCTGACCGCACTGCGCCAGGCGCTTTCCGCCACCGAGGTGACGATGGCGCATTTCGAGGAAGCGCTGGCCGATTCCCGCGCTTCGGTGACGCCGGAGATGGAACGGGAATATGAGCAGATGGCGGCGCGACTGAAGCAGGAAGCCTCAGCCATCCAGCCGATCGGCTTCATCTCCCCCGGCCAGCTTCGTCCCCATGGGCCGAAGGGCAATGACTGACGAATCCCGCAAGGCGAACCAGCAATAGCCTAGCAGCAGAAGGAGCGCGGCACCCGCTGTCAGATAAGGCAGTGCGTGCTGCGCCTCATATAGCCCGACCCCGATCGACGGCCCGAGCACGAACGAGGCGCCGTTGATCGAGGTCACTTTGCCCGCGACCGAGCCTTGCGCGGCATGCCCGACCGCAAGCGAGGAGCCGGCGGTGAAGCCCGGCCGGGTGAAGCCAAAACCGATCGACGCCAGCGCATAGGCGGTCGCGATGCCGTAGAGCGAGGTCGCGATGCCGGTGAGCGCACACCCGGCCGCGCCGACGACCAGGCCGGTCAGCATCAGTTGGCGTGGCTTCATGTCGAGCAGCGGGATGATGCCCCATTGAACGAGCAGCGCGGCGCCCGCGCCCATCATCAGGACGATGCCGGTCGGCTGGAGCGCTTCGGCCGGCGCGAGGTTCAGCCGGTCGATGACGAGGAAGCCAATTGCCTGGCTCGTCATCGCCTGGGCATGACCCATCACCAGCCCGGCGATCATCCAGTTCCGGACGCGTGGATCGAAATAACCGACCCGCTCGCTGTGCGGCTCGATCGCGGCGGTGATGCTGGCGCCGGTGCTCTGACCGCCGATCGAGGGATAGGCATTGGCGGCGCCGTGCGTGCCCGGCTGCGCCGTCCGGTCGTTGGGCAGGCGCTTGACCACGGCGACATAGATGAAGGCGGCGAACAGCGCGAAGATGAAGGCGGGGCCCGACAGGCCGATCTCGACCGCGCCGATGCTGCCCAGGATAAGGAAGGGCGCGATCGCCGGCCCGAGAATCGTGCCAAGCCCGAAAGCCGAGCCGAGCAGGGTCAGCGCGCGCGTGCGCTCCTCACGGCTGGTGCTGCCGGCGACCAGCGCCTGAACCGCCGGTGGCGCCGCCGCGCCGAAGGTGCCGTAGATCAGACGGCCACCGATGAAGCAGATAAAGGCGGCGGTGCCGCTGATCCAGCCATTGATGCCGGCAGCGAGGAACAGGCCGCACAGCAGCAGCGACACGCAGAAGCCGCCGATGCCGAGCAGGATCATCGCCCGCCGCCCATGCCTGTCCGAGCGGTTCGCCCAATAGGGCGCTGCGATCACCCAGAGCAGCGCCGACACCGAAAAGGCGGCGGCGACCGCGCTGTCGGGCACTTTCAGCGAACGGCCGAGCGCGGGCAGGATCGATTGCAGCGCGGTGTTGCCAGCCGCGATCGTCAGCATCACCAGGAACAGCAGTGCGAAATCGCGATTGACCTCGGGCGCTTTCACCCCTTTTTCCAGGCATAGGACCGCTCGGCCGCGCAGACGATCACTTCGTAGCTGTCGTACCAGCGATCGCGTCCGCGATCGCGGATCGCCTTGTGCTCGGGATGCGCCCGCCAGGCGAGCGCGCTTGCCTCATCGGCCCAGAAGCTGAGCGTGATGCCGTGTCGGTCGGTACCGCGTGTGCTTTCGATGCCGCGATAGCCGGGCTGGGTCTTCGCAAGCGCGTCCATCGCTTCGGCGGCGGCCGCATAGCCTGCATCGTCCACGGCAGTGCGCCGGGAGAGGAAGATCACCACGATCTGGCCGGTCCGGTCGTCGCGCATGCGCCTCGCTTAAGCGCTTCCCGGCCGTGCGCAACCCCGAACGGGGTGCTCATCGCGCGTCAGGCGGACCCTAAGACTTGAATGTTCGTTACAGGATTGCGACAGACGATCGTGAATCATGACAAACAAGGATCGCCAGTGACCGTTTCCACCACTGCCGCGCGGCGTCAGCGCCGGGCCGCCGCCGGAGTGTCCTCACCCTGGGCCATGTTCCTGAAAGGGTTCATGAAACATCCGGTGATGGTGGGATCGATCGTCCCCTCCTCGGGTAAGCTGATCCGCAAGATGCTCGGCCCGGTCGACTGGCAGAACACGAAGCTGTTCGTCGAATACGGCCCCGGGGTCGGCACCTTCTGCCCGCACATTCTCGAGCGGCTTGCCCCTGACGCGACATATATCGCGATCGACACCAATCCCGATTTCATCCGCTACCTGCGCCATGAGATCACCGATCCCCGTTTCCTCGCGGTGAGCGGATCGGCCGCCGATGTACGCCAGATCGTCGAGGACCATGGTTTCGACCATGCCGATTATGTGCTGTCCGGCCTGCCCTTTTCCACGCTGCCTGCCGGTGTCGGCGATGCGATCGGCCAGGCGACCGCGGACGTGCTGCGTCCCGGCGGTGCCTTTCTGGTCTATCAGTTCTCGCCCAAGTGCCGCGACTTCATCGAACCCTATATTCCCAAGGTCGATCACGACATGGAGTGGTGGAACGTGCCGCCGGCCCAGCTTTACTGGGCGTGGAAGGAATAGGGCTCAGGGCTTTTCGGTGAGCCGCCGGCGCGGCCCGAAATTGAGCCCCTTCGTCACATTATAGTCGAGCACGGTCATCACGAAGAAGGCGGCCGCCTGCTTCGTGCGGACCCACCAGTTGGTGCGCGCCTTGTAGAGCTCGGCGGTGATGCGTTCGGACTGGGCGACCTCGCCATCGACATAGGCGCGGACATGCGCCGCGAAGACCTTGTCGTCGATCCGCAGCATCATCTCCAGGTTCAGGAACAGGCTGCGGATGTCGTAATTGGCCGATCCGATATAGACCACATCGTCGATCACGAAGAGCTTCGTGTGGAGCTTGGTCGGCTGATATTCATAGATCTGCACCCGCTTGCGCAGCAGGCCGGCATAGGTGAAGCGCGAGGCCCATATCGCCGCGCCATGATCGTTCTTCGACGGCAGAACGATCCGCACCCGTCCGCGCATGCCGGCACTGTCGAGCCGTTTGAGCATGCCGGAACTGGGCGCGAAATAGCCGGCGATGATATCGATCGCCTGCGCTGCCTGAAGATCCTGCTTCACCGCGCGCGCCCAGGGCGACAGGCGCCTCGTGGGGCCGCCGAACAGCCAGCGTGCCTTGCCCTCCGGCTCGCTCCAGGTGCCGAGCGCGCGGCGGAGCGAGCGGAGCGGCGCCTTGGGCTGTTTCGACCAGCGCGACAACGCGTCGAAATAGCCGGCGATATGCTCGGCGGCGGGCCCCTCGACCAGCAGCCCGAGATCACGCCATGCCTGTTCCGCCGGCGTGCCGAAATAGCTGTCCTGCACGTTGAAGCCGCCGATGATCGCCCGCGCCTCGTCGGCCAGCGCGAGCTTCTGGTGGTTGCGCAGCAGGTAGCGCCGGCCCCAGCGCGGCACGAAGCGGCAGACATTGACCCCTGCATCGCGCAGCGGCTCGAAGAAATGATGCTGCTCGGCCTGTTCGCTGCCAAGGCCATCGACCACGAGCGAGACCTTGACCCCGCGCGCCGCCGCATCGAGCATCGCCTGGCGCACCCGGGCGCCGGCATCGTCGTCGACATAGATGTAGTAGATGATGCGCAGCGTGCGTTCGGCGCCCGCGATCAAGGCGATCAGCGCCTCCAGTCGACGCGGTCCGGTATCGAGCATCGTCAGTGTGTTGCCGTCAACTGTGAAGCTCGGCTGGACGGCGGGTTCGGTCATCTGGCTGATGTGGCCGTCCGCGGAGACGGGGGCAAGCCGGATTCCTTGACTCTTTGCCAGTCGCGCCCTAGATCGCGGGTCTTCATTCTATCGTTGTTTGCGAAGGAAGCCATTCATGGCGCGCGTCACTGTCGAGGATTGCGTCGACAAGATTCCCAACCGGTTCGATCTGGTGCTGTTCGCAGCCCAGCGTGCGCGGCAGATTTCCGGCGGCGCCGATCTGACGATCGACCGCGATCGCGACAAGAACCCGGTCGTCGCGCTACGCGAGATCGCCGAAGAGACGGTGCGTCCGAATCACCTGGAAGAGGCGGTCGTTTCCGGCCTGCAGCGGGTCCAGGTCGATGACGAGGACACGCCCGACGAAATCGGCTCGCTGGCCGCTTCGGCCGAGGCGCTCCGCCTCACCGCCGCAGCACCGCCGCGCAACCAGAATCTGGGCGGCGACTACGAGGGCTGAGGCCCTTTGGTCACCGGACGAACAAAAAGGCCCGCGGAGCGATCCGCGGGCCTTTTTGTTTCCTCCTGTCGCCACGCTGGACGGCCGACATCCTTACGAGGCTGATTCACTTTCGGGTGCGGCGTCACGCCGCCCCTTGAAGCCCTGCGCGACCACATACCACTCGGACGAACCCTTGCGGCTGGCGGGGGGCTTGGCGTGCTTCACCGTCTTGAAGTTGCGCTTCAGCTCGGCAACCAGCGAGGCGTCGGCGCCGCCAGCGAAGACCTTGCCGACAAACACGCCGCCCGGCTCGAGCACGTCGACCGCGAAGGCAAGCGCGGTCTCGACCAGCGCCATCGTCCTGAGCGCGTCTGTCTGGGGATGGCCGACGGTATTGGCCGCCATGTCCGACAGCACCAGATCGGGCGCCCCGCCAAGTGCTTCGGTGAGTTTCCCCGGTGCCGCGTCATCCATGAAGTCCATCTGGAAGATCGTGACATCGTCGATCGGATCGACCGGCAGCAGATCGATGCCGACAATGGCGATCTTGGGCGAGCGGCGCCGTATGACCTGGCTCCAGCCGCCCGGCGCGATGCCGAGATCCACCACGCGCTTCACGCCGCGCAGAAAACCGAATCGCTCATCGAGCTCGATCAGCTTGTAGGCGGCACGGCTACGATAACCCTCCGCCTTGGCGCGCTTCACATAGGGATCGTTGAGCTGCCGATCGAGCCAGCGCGTCGATTGCGCGGTGCGCCGTCGCGCCGTCTTGACGCGGACCCGCAGCCCGCCACCGTCCTTGTTCACAATATCACCTTCATAGCGCCTTCCCACCGATCAGTCGGCGCAAAATGCCTTCGCGGATGCCGCGATCGGCGACGCCCAGCCGTTCGGCGGGCCATAGATCGAGGATCGTCTCGAGGATCGCACAGCCGGCCACGACCAGATCGGCGCGCTCATTGCCGATACAGGGCAAGGTAGCACGCTCGGCAAGGCTCATGCGCGAAAGGTCCGAACTGATGCGGCGCATCGAGGCCGCCGGCACGATCAGCCCGTCGACCGCCGAGCGATCATAATGCGACAGCCCCAGATGCACGCTGGCAAGCGTCGTGACGGTGCCGCTGGTGCCGAGCAGCCGCGGAGAGTCCAGGTTGGTCGGCAGGCGGCTGGCGAAGCCGGCAAAGCTCTCGGCGACCAGGCTCCGCATATGGGCATAGGCAGCGGCCAGCCCGTCGGCCCCGGTGCCCCCGCCCGCGAACTCGGTGAGCGATACGACACCCCAGGGCGCGCTGTGCCAGTCGAGCACCACCGGCACCTTCGGCCGGGTATCGACCAGCACCAGTTCGGTCGAACCACCGCCGATGTCGAACACCAGAGCAGGGTCCTCACCCGGCTCGATCAGGGCATGGCACCCGAGCACGGCAAGCCGCGCCTCCTCCTCGGCCGAGATGATGTCGAGATGGATGCCCGTCTCTTCATAGGCGCGCGCGATGAACTCCTGGCCGTTGGTCGCGCGCCGGCAGGCCTCGGTCGCGACCGAGCGCGACAGGGCGACATTGCGGCGCTTGAGCTTGTCCGCACAGACCTTCAGCGCGGCGAGGGTCCGGTCGATCGCTGCATCGCTCAGCCGGTTCGTTGCGGCGAGCCCCTCACCGAGGCGCACGATTCGCGAAAAGGCATCGACCACGGCAAAGCCATTGCCCTGCGGCCGCGCGATCAGCAGGCGGCAATTATTGGTGCCGAGATCGAGGGCGGCGAAATGCCGCGCCTCGGGCCAGCGCGCGCGTGGTGCCCCCGCTGTCTTGCCGGGGGGCGGCGCCGAACGGGCAGGTCTGTCCTGCCGGTACGGCATCTTGGGCGAATGATCCCCCATGCCGTCTGTACTCGCTTTTTATGTTCTGCCGTCGCGGCAGGCCTTTATGACCTGACGTTCGGTGCTTGGCCAAAGAGGTAGCGCAGCCTGTCATGCACGGCAAGCAGCGCACCCACAGTTGGTTGACAGCCTCCGCCGAGGCCCCTAGATCGCCCCCCACGTTGCCCCGTCGTCTAATGGTAAGACTACGGACTCTGACTCCGTCTATTGAGGTTCGAATCCTCACGGGGCATCCATCTACCATCGCCATGTATGTGATATGTAACGGCATTTCGCCAATATGGCGTATTCGTTCCCACATTCGCTCCCACTTTGCACATTTGAAGCAGTCGGGCGAATGGCTTATTGAGCGCGAGGGTTGCGCGAAATCAGCCCCCAGGCGGAACGGTCAGAGTCGGACGTGCGGCAATCCATTTCGATGAGCAACTCTGCTGTCGCGTCCACCGATGCGCCGATCGAGGCCGACAATGTGTTCATGCTCCTGAACTGATATTTCGGGTCCATGAGCAGTTCCCGGAGCCGAGTTCGCCTCTTCTCCGCCAGGCCATTGGCTCGCCTGCCGCTCAACCAATGCGTTACGATGTTGCCACCGATTGTCGCCGCAAAGCCCAAGGCTGCGCCAATTATGCCAGCCCACCCAGCGTCCAATTGCATGGCTCCTCCGCAATTTGGGTCTCAAATCGGCTCGAGCTTAACCCGGAAACCCCATCTGAAACGTTCCATCGGTTCGGAGGTGTAGGGAGCCCTGCCCAATAATGTCCATCCCGAGCAATACATCGAAGAATCGATTGTTGCCCACATCGATCCCGACGATCTCATCGCCGATTCCAAAGACAGTCTGTGGCGTACCATTCTCAGCTTCTGGCCAGATTCCAACGTGAAACATGTACGTCCAGTGCAGTTCCGGTCGCTTTATGTTCCATATCTCTTCGCGGCCTCGGCGTTGGAGCCCAAGCTTCTGTACAACATTTTCAGTGACGCACGTGCGCGTTGCGCCAGTATCTACCAGAGCAATGAACTGGGTATATTCGAGCGCAAACGGGGTCGAATTACCGTCGACGGGACTGTAGTCCCGAAAAGGTCTGATACCGACCTTTATCCGAATGCGGCCGCTTTCCAGCTTACCCGTTATATAACGCATATGAATAGAAGCCTAGATCAATTGGCTCATCGGTTACAAGCTGAACCGAATATGGAGCTTCTTTGAACTGGGCATATCCGGCGCGCTCGGCATCGCCAGGAGTGGCATAAATGCCCTTAAGCTCTTGATCGTGTAGTAATGCGTAGCTGCCGGCATTCTGCGGAAGAAGCTTCGCGAGCATGTCCTTGAACGCAGCGAAATTGCGTTCAATTTCGACCTCGATCGCGTGAGCCATGCGTAACACTCCCTTTCCATTTGAGATGCTACGCCTGACGCCACACGATGTCACGATGAACCGAGACAAAATAGCGGTGAGCCGACTCATCCGCGCGGTGAGGCACTTTATCCACAGCCTGCGATTAAAAAATGATTGCGACGCGTCGGATATGCCTTCGTGGTTGGCGCGGCGATCACCTGACGATCGCGGCTACTTTTTAGCTCGAGGCGCCTTGGGAAGAGCGCTGGTCTGCTCCTTAAGTGCGATGATGTTCTTGTCAGCCTCCATCTGGCGCTCAGCTTTGCGAGCCGCGCTATAGATCTCATACTGACGTTCAGCGCGCCGCTTTGCATCGCTAGCCGACACGCTTCCGCCGTGGGTGAGCAAGACGCGCCCGAGAGACTGCAGTTGCTGGTCGAGGATCCGCCGCGCGTCGTCCATCATCACAAGTCGGCCCAGGTCGGCCTGGTCCTCGAAGATGTCGAGAAGTATGGTAGTGAGGCGGTTAAGCTCCTTAACCTCCGCATCCCCAAAATAGTTCTTAGAGACGGTTACGTCGTTTTTTCGAATGTTGTCATGAGGCCAGGTCGTGAGCCCCATGTTTGGCTGTCTCGCATCTGCTCTGGTTTGGAGGATCTCCGCGGGCGTGTGAGATGTGACGGCATAGACGATCTTCGCCTGCGTTTTCGTGTAAAAGTCCCGCCAAGCTTCGGATTCGCCATCATAATCCTGGCACATCGCGCATATGCTTCGCAGTTCGCGATAGACGTTTGCCTCATCCGATCGGATGTCGCGAATAATCTCGCGCAGCTCGGCAAGGCGGTCGGCATTCTCGGGTTGCTTAAGCCGCGTTGAATCGATCACGAAGCCCTTCGTCGCAAACTGAACGAGCTTGTCGGTGGCCCAGCGGCGGAAGAGGGTGCCTTGTTTGGTCGAGACGCGATAACCAACCGCAATGATCGCATCGAGGTTGTGGATCAGCGTGCGGCGGTTCACCTCACGGCCACCTTCCTCTCGAACCTGCAAGATTTCCTTGCAGGTTGCGGCCCGGTCCAGTTCGCCCTCCTCGTAAATGTTGTTGAGGTGGCTATTGACGCCTTGCCGGGTCACACCAAACAGGTCGGCAATCTGGGCTTGGGTCATCCAAAGCGAGTCCCCCTCGTACCGAATGTCGAGACGAAGCCCCTTATCCGTGCTGTAAACGAGGAACCGATCCCCAGTTTTCTCGTCCTCCTGAAGGACCACGGGTTCCATCTCAATCATCTGACGCCTTCCGAGGCCTTGGGGCGCTCACGATTCGAAGAGAGAACAATCTAGGAACGGGTCGCTTGAAGCAAGGGTTTGCAGATGCGTTGATGAGCGCCATCGGTCTAGTATGTGAGACCGATACGCAGTGTGCAAAAAGTTGCCGACCCCCTCCTTGCTTATGGGAGTCGGCATCCGTCACAATATTAGCCACCACAGGAGGATGGCATGGCGACGGGGCAGGACGCAATCGAAGGACGGCGGTTCGTCACCATGCGGTTCAAGCGCATCAAGACGTGGGGCCACGTCTATCATATTCGTCGTCACAACACGCGGGAGATGGAGTGCCGGCACGTCGAGAAGGACGCGCCGCCGCCGCAGATGCTGGTAGGCTGCCCAAGCTGCCATAGGCGTGATCCTCGAGCGACGAGAGGAACGATGCGGCATGCTTCGGCGCCCATCCCGTGGAAAGCGCCTCATGGGCAGCGATCGCCACCTCCTTGAACGTCGGGACGCGGGTGCGATCCTTGTCGCGCTCGGTGATCGGATCCCGTCCGGCCTTGGTGACCTTCGACAGCAGCGAGGCTTTCTCGCGCGCTTCAATGAGGGTCAGATGGCGCCGGGATAAAATCGGGATATCATCCCCGACCTGCTCCTCGTCATCCTTGCGCTTGGCCGGCGGCTGGAGGTTCACCGACCCAAGCCCGATGTCGCGGCGCTTGCCATCCTGCTGGACGCGCAGGAGCCAGGAGCGGGCGCCCGAGGGTTTGACGAGCAGGTAGAGCCCGTCACCATCGCCATGCCGGCCCGGCTTCGCATTCTTCACCGCCAGTGCCGTCAGCTTGCCCAAAGAATTCCCTCACTCGTTCCCACACTATTTGGCGGCTGCTGGCGAAAGTCAACGAACGAACACGGAACGGGGAAAGAGAATCTATCAGGAACGAAGAGGTAAACGGACGGCAGCGAAAACCGGCGGTCAAACAGTTATGATCCTCACGGGGCATCCACCATTTTCCTTTATATATGAACGCGCTATTGTCGGTTTTCCGGCGATGGCGTGTTGCACGCCGATTCCATGGATTTCCGCCGATTTCTGCGAGTCACGGCGAGTCCGTGCGACACGTACGCAACATGCGGCACGCGTTTGGCTTCCGCCCCTGTCGCCCCAATCGTCGTTCTATGCGGTCAAGGCTGTGCTCCGGTTGATCCCGCAGTGAAGTGTTCTAGCCGACCAGGCGGTTACTCGCTTCAGGAATGTGCCCGACTTCAGTTCGCTGGGTCTGTACGCAGCGAGCAATCCGCTGGCGAATGTCGAGTTCGGCGACAACACTATCCGCTCGTTCGACATGAGTCGGCCGGCGGACCACGTCGGAGATTTTTGCACCAATCCAGGACGCGGGCCATACGGCAACTCGACCCGGTCGACCTTTGCGGTCACGCAAAGAGCGAATGGTCGATTGCCGCCTCAGCGGCGGCGAGCCCGGCTGGATCAGTCGCGAGGATCGCGGATGATGCCCGTCAGGTCGGCGCGCACCCTGCGGCGGCTGCGCTTGTTCCGCACCCACCGCCGGCGCAGGTAGAGAAACGCCGCAACGGACGCTCCTCCGGCAAGCACGACAATAGCGAGGCCAACAATCTGCTGCATCTTCTCGACGAATCCCCCAATTCGTGTCCGCGATACCTAGGTTGCATTACAGACTTCTTGCAAGCGGCAAGTGATCCATGTGCTTGATCGCGATGAAATAAATAAATTGATTCCAAGCCCTCATTAGAATCGTGAAATCTTTTTCATGCGATTAGGCGCCGGCCGCACGCCGTCCGGTCGGCGGGTCCCCATGAACGGACCCGTCGATGGAAATCGTCATGCACGAGCATACGCTACGCGTGCACCGGGCCCGCGGCGAGGAAGAACGAAAGTGCGCGTTCCGCCTGCTTCAGGCGTCGCGGCGGGGGGCTCCGGCCGTGCGCGGCTCTGCCGAGACTCGGGCGGCGATGCGGATCGAGGCCTCTTCCATGCGGATACGCGACCGCTCCAGATGGACCCGCATCGCCGTCTCGGCCGCGGCCGGATCGCGCGCGAGCAGGGCGTGGATGATCTCGGCATGCTCCTGCGCGGCTTCCTGCGGCGCATTGGTGTTGAACAGGAAGCGGAAGATGTGGAGGTGCATGTGCAGCCGCTCGATCGTCTCGGCAATCAGATGGTTGCCGCTGCCGGTCGCGACCAGGCTGTGCAGCATCGCATCGGCCTCGGCGAAGCGGGCATAGGCGACGCCGGTCTCGGTCTTGATCCGGTCCATCTCCTCTTCCATCGCCGAGAGCTGGCGAAGCGTCTCGTCGTTCATCGATTCAGCGGCACGGGCAGCGGCATAGGGCTCGATCAGCTGGCGCAGCACGTACAGGTCGCTGACTTCGGCCGGCGTCATCTGCGCGCTGGCGTGGTAGCCGACGTTCGGCACCTTGATGACGAGCTTTTCCGCCTCGAGCCGGCTCAGCGCCTCACGGATCGGCGTTTGCGAAATACCGAGCTTGCGGGCAACGGCATCGATGCCGATGCGCGTGCCGGGCGCGATCTCCATCGAAACCAGCATCGACAGGAGATGCTCATGCGCCCAGGCGACCAGGGTCGGCACCGGCGCAGGCCGCGGCGAGCGATAGCCCGCGGGCGGGAAGGTAACGGGGGAGGCGGGGTTGTCCATGTAGGTCTCGAAATGCAACGGCGCCGTGGCGTCTATGCAACACCTATAGGATATCGGATCGTCTCGGGAAAGGATGATCGCAGCGCTGTGGTCAGCATGGACATGCCGGCGTCGCGAGGCTCGACGGTGCCAGCAGGCCGCTACGGAAACGGGGTTTATTGGCCCGGCGTGGCGGGACCACTCTTCGATCGCGGCGCGACATCCGTGGCAGGCGCCTGGAAAAATCGACCGGCGATCATGCCAGGCAACCGAGGGCCCATCCGCATTGGCTATTTCCAGTATTTGCCGGCGAACTTGATGAAATAGGGCCAATTCGGGTTAGGGGTGTGCCCCTCGATATGCTGGCGATATCCAATGTCGCCGTCGCCCAGATAGGTGAGGATCGGCGGAAAGGTGGATGTCTGCAGGCCCTTCTTGCCGAGCAACGTCCAGACCGGGCTGGCGGCGACCGACGACATGAACATGCCACGCGCATCGACCCAACCGTCGCCGGGCACGGCCGAGAGCGGAGTCATGATGAGAGCGCCACCGCCGATAAACAGCGGGCGCGGCGCGACCATCGCGATCAGTTCATGGCTGTCGACCGACATCTCGCTGGCATTGTGGCCCTGCGCGGCGAACTTCAGGAAATTGCCGGCGAACCAGTGAAATTCATTGACTGCCGCCAGGTTGGGAATGCCCTCGCCGAAATTGCGGCGATAGAGCGCAGCGCCGCCCGCACCGGAGGAACTGATGAATCCCGTGGCGAAACGCTGGTCATAAGCGAGCGCGACCAGCGCCGCCTTGCCGCCACGCGAATGGCCGAAGATCGCGATCTTCTTCGCGTCCACATCCGTGTCGGTCGCGAGATAATCCAGGCCGCGGCTGGCACCCCAGCTCCAGGCGCGGAGCACGCCCCAGTCATCGAGGCTGCGCGGCTGGCCCTTGTTGACCAGGCCGATGATGCCCCGGGTCAGCCCGGCGGCATTGTCCGCCTGGACGCTGTTGGTGTCGAGCGTGGCGAAACCCCAGTTCTGCGCCAGCAACTGCTCGCGGTAATCGGGCTCCGGCGGGAGCGCGGGCGCACCCGGCGGACGCGGGCGGGGATTGACCGAGCCGAACGACATCACGACCGGCACACCCCTGCCCTTCAATGCCGCAGCCGTGCTGACGTTCATCAGGATATCGACGGTGATTGCCGGGGCGGCCGCGTTGTCGACATGGCCGATCAGCTTCTTGGTGATGACCCGGGTCTTGCCGATCGTTTCCTCGACCGTTTCGGCAACGCGCCAGCTCACCACCGGGATATTGGCGGGAAGACGCCCATAGACCTCGCGGTCGAACAGTTCGGCGATCTCGGCACGGCGGGCGGGCCATCCGCTTGCCCTGGTGACCTTGATGCCAGCGACGGTGGTCAGCGGATCGGGCAGGTCGGGAAAGGGATTGGCCCGGGCCTCGTCGAAATTGGCGAAATCGGATTTGTTCGGATCCCGTGCCGACACGGTCGGGGCCAGCGCGGTGATACCGAGCAGCTTCATCTCGCGTGAACGTTCCGCCGCCGATTCAGCGATGATCCGGTCGCGCTCGGGGTCAGCCGGCAGGGCAGCCTGGATCGGGGCCTGCCCCGGGGGTGGGGATGCCTGGGCAGCGATGATCGCAGGGATCACCAGGGCGGTCGGGACCAGCAGGACGGCACCGGCGGAAAATCTGCCTTTCACGGTCTTCTCCTGGCCATGGCCCAGCGCCCGCCGTTACGGATGCTGCCACCCGATAATGAAAGGCGGCGGGACGGCGCCGAAGCGGCGCCCCGCCAAGGTATCCCGTGCTCGGGAGCGACGGGAGGGGGCCAGTACAGGCAGGCCGATCAGCGCTTGTAGAGCGGCGGCGTGCCGGCGACCTTGGTCCGGAGACGGTAGATGCTCGTCGAGCCGGTGAAATAGAGATCCTTGCCGTCGGCACCGCCCCAGGCGAGATTGGCGGCGACTTCGGGCAGCTTGATCTGGCCGAGCAGCTTGCCCTGCGGGCTGATGATGCGGATGCCGCCTGGGCCGGTGCTCCAGACATTGCCGGTCGCATCGACCTTCAGGCCGTCCGGGCCGCCCCGCCCCATGCTGCGATCATAGCTGAACAATATGCGCGGGTTGGACAATGCGCCGTTCTTGCCCACGTCATAGGCGCGCGTGAACATCTCCGGTCCATAGCTGTTGACGTAGAAGGTCTTGCCGTCAGGCGAGAAAGCAAGGCCGTTTGGCAGCTTCAGGTCGGTGACCATCGGTGTCAGCTTGCCGTTCGCGTAGCGATAGACGCCGGCAAATTCCTGCTCGAGCGGCGGCGAGGGCTCCATGTTCATCGGGCCGAAGGGCGGATCGGTGAACCAGAGCGCGCCGTCTTTGGCGAAGACCAGGTCGTTCGGGCTGTTGATCTTCTTGCCGTTGTACGTGCTGAGGAACGGCTTGATCGCGAGCGTCGCGTCGAGCCGCGAGAGATTGCGGCCACCCTGCTGGGCATAGATGATCGTGCCGTCCTTGTCGGTGACCATCGCGTTCGGCCCAAGCGTCTTGCCCGGCTTCGGATTGGGATAGCCGCCGGCATGATCGACCAGTAGTTCGACCTTGCCGTCCGGCGTGACCGCGCGGATCTCCTCGCCGCCGACATCGGAGAACCACAACCTTCCCTCACGCCACATCGGGCCTTCGACGAACTTGAAGCCGGTGGCGACCTTTTCGATCTGCGCGTCGGGCGCGATCAGCGCATCGAGCGCCGGATCGGCCCTGACCACTTCAGACACCGCGGGCGCGGCGGGCGGCGTCTGCGCGACCGCGGTGGTGACCACCGCAATCCCTGCGCCCATGACAAGCGCGTATTTCAGTACCGACTTCATCACTCGATCCTCTCCCGCAGGGCTTTTTTCGTCCGGTCGGGTTCACCCCCGCCGCAGGCTATTTCGCCGCGGGTTTGGCCGGCTCCGGCCCGAAATTCGTTGCCAGATATCCGACCACCATATTCATGTCGTCAGGCGTCAGATCGGCACCGCGATCGACCATCAGCTGCACCGTCGCCGCCCAGTCGTCGGCGCTGCGACGCTGGTTGAAGACGCTCGCTGTCGAATGGCAGGCGCTGCAGCGTTCGTTGATGACATTGAGGGCAGGGCCCGGCGGCGGAGTGGGAGCGGCGCTCGCCGCCGCAGGCGCGGCGGGCGCCGGAGCCGGCGGCGCGCTCTGCGCCTCCAGCCCACGAGTCGCCACGACCGCGAATGCCAGTCCCATCACACCTTGCGCTATCTTCCGTGCAGACATTTCGACCCGATACTCCAGTTACAGACTTGTTTCGGCGCTCATTTCGGAAGGGCGAACGCCAGCACCGCATCGCTCGACACCGGCGCCCCGTTGAAACCGCCAGTATCGACCGCGGCGACATATTGGCGGCCGCTCTTACCAGCATAGGTCATCGCAGAGCCATAGATCGCCGCGGGCAAGGTCGCGGTCCACAGGACTTTGCCGGTGCGGGTATCGAAGGCGCGCATCTTGTTCTCGTCGGTGCCGCCGAAGAAAGCGAGCCCGGTTGCGGTGACGATCGGTGCGCCGGAGCTCAGCCGACCGGTGTCGCGCTTGCCTTCGGGCAGGCTGTCGGTCGTGCCGAGCGGCACACGCCAGGCGATCTTGCCGCTGTTCACGTTGACCGCGACCATCTCGCCCCAGGGCGGCGGGCCGCACGGTGTGCGCGTTTCGCGATCCCAGAAATACACATAGCCGCGCGCCAGATCATAAGAGCCGTTGGCCTGCTTGGCGAGTTGCTGCGGGCTCGCCAGCGAGTTCACATTGGTGATGTACAGGCCCTGCTTGGGATCGAAGGCGCCGCCCCCATAATCGATGCCGCCCAGGCTTCCCGGGAAGAACGCGACGGCAGAGTCGGCCCGTAGCGGCTGGAACATCTTGCTGGGGACGATCTTGAAATCGCTCACCACCTTCTCGCAGCGCTGCTTGATCTCGGGCGTTATCGCGGCGATTTCCGACATGTCGAACGACAGGCGCGTGAGCGGCGGCGGCGCCGACGGCATCGGCTGGGTCGGCGACGGGACCTCGTCCGGGATATCGGTCTCGGTCGGGACCGGCACCTCCTTCACGTCATAGATCGGCTTGCCGGTCACCCTGTCGAGGATGAACATGATCGCCATCTTGCTCATCACCGCGATCGCCGGGATGGTGCGACCGCCCTTCTTGACCTCCATCAGCGTGGCAGCCGGCAGATCGACGTCCCAGATATCGTGGTGCACGACCTGGAAGTGCCAGAGATATTTTCCGTTATTGGCATCGACCGCGACGATCGAGTTGCCATAGAGATTGTCGCCCTTGCGGTCCCCGCCCCAGCGATCGAAGCTGGGCGCCGCGATCGGCAGGTAAGCAATGCCGCGCTTCCCGTCGACGACGATCTGGGTCCAGACATTGTTACCCGACCGGTTCTTCCAGCTATCGCCTGCCCAGGTGCCGAAATTGGGCTCCCCGGGCTGCGGCACGGTATGGAAGGTCCAGACCAGCTTGCCGGACCGCGCGTCCCAGGCGCGGACATCGCCGCGCGCGCCGAGCGACGGCGTTTCCTGAACCCGCGAGCCAGTGATGATCAGGTCGCCATAGATGGCCGGCGGCCCCGACATGCCATATTGCGTATTGGGGTTGCCGTTGGTGATTTCCGGCGTCTTCATGTTGACGATGCCGTTGTCGCCAAAGCCGGGCACCGGCACGCCAGTGGCGGCATCGAGCGCGATCAGCCGGCCGGAGCGCGTGCCGAACACGATTTCCGGCTTTGCGCCCTTCGCCGTCGAGCCGGGCCAATATTGCACGCCCCGGGTCGAGGCCTGGTCGCGTTCAGGCAGCGCGTAGGTCCATATCTCCTTGCCGGTATCGGCATCCAGCGCGACGACCTTGCCGTAGGGCGAGGGGAAGTACATCACGCCGTTCATCACGATCGGCGTCGCCTGCGACGAGGAGAAACGCGGCCGTGGCGGTGGTGGCGTGTTGGCCGGCGCGTTCGGCATCGGCGGGAAGGCCGGCGCGACGAAACCGGCCGGCTTCATGTTATAGGTCCAGGCGACCGTGAGCTTGTCCACATTCTGTGGCGTGATCTGGGTCAGCGGCGAATAGCGGCCCGCCCCCTGATCATTGCCATAGCTCGGCCAGTCCTTGCCGGCCGGCGCAGCACTGATGGGAGCGGAGATGGAGGCGGCGATCGTCGCGGCGCCCGCGAGCAGCAGGGCGATCCTCAACGGGCGCCCCTCGGACGAGCAGCCTGCGCCGCCATGTAGGACGTCTTGGACGCGAGGTCCTTCGCTACACCAATCACCATCATATCCAGCGGAACCGCTCCTGTTGATTTTATGGATCGCGACTGACCGACCTCGACGGGAATGACATCACCGGTATGAATGGCCGCTGTCTCGGCGCCCACCGTCACGTCACCGTCGCCCGCAATCACGAGATAGACTTCGCTCATTCCCTCGATCGCCCGTGTGCCGACCGACGCCCCCTGGGGGATGCGGAGATGATCGACATAGGACCAAGGCGTCGAAAAGACATTGGGTTCGAACGCACGGCGATATTGTACGGTCCCGGTGCCGCCATCCATCGCCGCGACGGACCGCAACAGCGCCGGATCGAACCGCGCCGAGATGAATTGCGGGATCGGATCCAGCGTGACGTTGGTGCGCGGATCGCCCAGGTTGAAGGCGTCGTAGGTCTTGGTCAGCCCAACATTGATATTGACCCACTGCAAAGGCTTGTCAGTGGGGTTGTAGATGCCGTGCGCCTGACCCATCCGGTCGGGCACTGCGGCCGGGCCCTTGATGAGCGAGGTATGGCCGTTGATCGTGAACTGCGCCTCACCGTCGAGGATGACGAACATTTCTTCGCAATTATTGTGGAAATGCTCGCCGATGCCGCTTTTCGGCGCGATCACGCCGCGATGGACGAACAGAAGGTTGGTGCTGAGGGCATCGGTGCCGAAGATCTGGCCGAATTCCATGGAACCGGCGCCATCATGAACCGCTGCGGCATGCCGGTATTTTGTCGGGTCGGTGTGGCCGATCCGGTCGGCCAGGGCCTTGGCCGGCCGGGCGGGGGCGGATTGCCCGTGCGCCGCCACGGCAATAAACATCGGCGCGATCATCGCGCACGCCAACAGATGCTTCCTCAACCTAATATCTCCCCTCGACCATTGTCGGTGTTTACCCGGCCCGGCTCAGACGTTGTTCTTTGTTTCGACCGATGCTAGCAGGCTGGAATATCATATACAATATGATCCTGCGGCGAACGCACGGCAGGACGTCCAGCAAAAGGGGAGTGACATGACAGCCACGATGGGACGCTCGCGGGTGCGGGTCTTACTGATTTTCATGCTGTTCCTGTTGAGCGCCGTCGCGTTCCTGGACCGGACCAACATCTCCGTTGCCGGCGTACAGATGCGCCAGGAATATGGCATCGACCAGATCCACCTGGGCTGGGTCTTCAGTGCGTTCCTGATCGGCTATGCGGCATTTCAGGTTCCTGCGGGATGGCTCGCGTGGCGCTATGGCCCGCGCAAGGTCCTGACCATCGGCATCATCTGGTGGGGCCTGCTGAGCATCGCCACGGCGCTCGTCACGCCGACCGGAGCGCATGCGCTGACTCTCCTCGTCATCGTCCGCTTCCTTCTCGGCGCGGGCGAGGCGATCATGTATCCTGCCGGCAACCAGTTCATCTCGCGCTGGATCCCCGTACAGGAGCGCGGCAAGGCCAATGGCTGGATCTTCGCCGGCGTCGGCGCCGGCTCGGCGCTCAGCCCGCCCCTGATCACCATGGTCATCGCCGGCCATGGCTGGCGCGCTTCCTTCTACGCCTGCGCGATCATCGGCTTCATCGCGGCGCTCGTCTGGTTCTTCCTCGCCCGTGACAAGCCGGAAGACCACCCCAGGGTGTCCGCCAGCGAACTCGCCCATATCCGCGCAGGGCTCGCCTCGCCGAACGCGCCCGCCACCAAGCTCCCCTGGGGCGCGATCCTGTCCAGCCGCAACGTATGGGCCCTGTTCGTCAGCTATTTCTGCTTCGGCTATGTCGTGTGGATCTTCTTCAGCTGGTTCTTCATCTATCTGGCCGAGGCCCGTCACGTCGATCTGAAGGCAAGCGCCTTCTACTCGATGCTGCCGCCGCTGATGATGATGGTCGGCTGCCTGTCCGGCGGCTGGATCAGCGACCGCGTGACCGCGACGCGCGGCCTGTATGCCGGCCGGTCGGTCCTCGCCATGATCTCGTTCGCCCTCACGGCGATCTTCCTGGTACTGGGCGCGATGACCCAGAGCACCGGCCTTGCCGTTGTCGTCCTGGCAGGCGGTGCCGGCGCAATGTATCTTTCCCAGAGTTCCTTCTGGTCGGTCAGCGCCGACATCGCGGGCCCGCACACCGGCGTGGTCGCCGGTTTCATGAACATGGGATGCCAGATCGGCGGCGCCCTCACGGCGTCGCTCACGCCCTGGATTGCCGCCCAATATGGCTGGGTCGCCGCATTCGGCGTCGCGGGCGCCCTGGCCGTCCTGGGCTGCGCGGTGTGGTATCTGGTAAACCCCAACCAACAACTCGTCCCAGGCGCGCCAGAGGCGGCCGACGGGATCGAGGCGATCGCCTGAACCGTCACTAGAAGTAGAATAAGGAATCGATATGACCACGCTGCCGCTCTCGGGGATCCGGGTGCTCGATATCACCCAGGTCATGGCAGGCCCGTTCTGCTGCATGATGCTGGGTGACATGGGCGCCGACGTGATCAAGATCGAACCGCCGAAGACGGGCGATTCGACGCGGCATTCGATGGGCTTCCGCCTGAAGGGTGAGGACAGCCCCGGCTTCCTCGCGCTCAACCGCAACAAGCGCAGCATCACGCTCGACCTGAAGAACGAAGCCGACCGCGAGGTGCTCTACGCCCTGGTCAAGACCGCCGACGTGGTGGTCGAGAATGCCCGGCCCGGCGTCGCCGCCCGGCTCGGCATGGGCTATGAGACGCTGAGCGCGATCAACCCCCGCCTCGTCTATGCCAGCATCTCCGGCTTCGGCCAGACCGGCCCCTGGGCGCAGCGCCCCGGCTTCGACCTGATCGCCCAGGCAATGTCGGGCGTGCTCAGCTCGAACGGCTTCCCCGGCATGGAACCGGCCAAGAACTCGATCGCCGTCGCCGATCTCGGTGCCGGCCTGTTCTGCACCTATGGCATCCTGAGCGCGATCATCGGCCGCGAAAAGACCGGCGTCGGCCAGTATATCGACGCCTCCTTGCTCGAAGCGGCGATGGGCCTGTCGATCTGGGAGACGACCGAGCTCTGGGGCACCGGCAAGTCGCCCCAGCCGATCGGTTCCGCCAACCGCATGTCCGGCCCCTATCAGGCGGTGCTGGCCAAGGACGGCTGGTTCGTCATCGGCGCCGCCAACCAGGGCCTGTGGCTGACCTTCCTCAAGATCCTCGGTCGTGAAGAGCTGCAGGATGTGCCCGAATATTCGACCAACGCGGCGCGCGTCGCCAACCGGATCGAGCTGATCACCGAGCTCGCACCGACCTTCCTCACCCGCACCAAGCAGGAATGGATCGACGCCCTGCTCGGCGCCGGCGTGCCCGCCGCGCCGATCCTCGATTACGAGCAGGCCATGGCCAGCGAGCAGGCGCTCGCCCGCAACATGGTGATGGAGGTCGCTCACCCGGTCGAAGGCACCTTCAAATCGCTCGGCTTCCCGGTGAAGATGATGGGCACGCCGCAGGAAGTCCGCCTGCCCCCGCCGCTGATCAACGAGCATGGCGACGAGATCCGCCGCGAACTGCGCGAGCGCGGCCTGCTGCCGGAAGCGCCGGTGGACGCAGCGGAATGAGCGGCCAGACCATCCTCGAGCGCGACGGCGCGATCGCCCGCGTCCGGTTCGACAACGTCCCCGCCCACAACGCGCTGACTCACCAGATGTGGGTCGACCTGCACGACATCTGCGTGCAGCTCGCCAATGACCCGACAGTGCGTGTCGTTACCTTCCGCGGCACCGGCGGCAAGGCGTTCATCTCGGGCACCGACATCTCCGGCTTCGCCCATTTCGACAAGGGCCAGGACGGCGTCGATTACGAGAACGAGATCGACATCTTCATGCGCTCGATCGACAAGATCCCCGCCACGACGATCGCGATCGTCGAGGGCTGGGCGGTCGGCGGCGGCATCAACATCTCGTCCGCCTGCGATTTTCGCATCGCGACGCCCAATGCGAAGTTCGGCTCGCCGATCGGCCGCACCATCGGCAACTGCCTGTCGAGCAGCAGCTATGCCCGCGTCGGCGGCGCGGTGGGCGTCCAGATCGCCAAGCGCATGGTCCTGCTGGGCGAGATGATCACCGCACAGGAACTGCTCGACAGCGGTTTCCTCTACAAGATGGTGGAGCCCGACGAACTCGACGCAGCCGTCGAGGCCCTCGTGCAGCGCGCGGCGGAGAACGCCCCGCTGACCACGCGCACGACCAAGGAGGCGATCCGCCGGATGACCTTCGACAATCTGCCCGACATCCAGGACCTGATCGCCAACGTTTATGGCAGCAACGACTTCCGTCGTGGCGTGCACGACTTCCTGGCCAAGACCAAGAAGACCCCGATCTGGTCGGGAGATTGACCTGACCGCCGCCATGCTGGACTCGTTCCGGCATGGCGGTTGAATTGAAGTCCGGACAAACAAAGACGGCCGCCCCCTTTCGGGAGCGGCCGTTTTGCCGTGTGCCAGCCTTTACCAGCTGACGGCGATGTACTTGGCTTCGGTATATTCGTGCAGGCCGTGATGCGAGCCCTCGCGGCCGAGGCCGCTCTGCTTGACGCCGCCGAACGGCGCCGCAGCATCCGACACAAGGCCGCGGTTGAGCGCGACCATGCCGGCCTCGATCCGCTCCGAAATGGCGAGGCCCTTCTTCAGGTCACCCGTGAAGACATAGGCGGCCAGGCCGAACTCGGTCGCATTGGCGAGGCGGATGGCATCCTCCACGTCGTCGAACACGGTGATCGGCGCCACAGGGCCGAACACTTCAGTCGTGAGGATCTCGGAATCCGCATGGATGTCGGCGATCACCGTCGGCGGGTAGAAGAAGCCGTCGCCCGTCGGGGTCTCGCCGCCGATCAGGACGCGCGCGCCCTTCGCCTTGGCATCGGCAACCAGGGTCTCGATCTTGTCGATCGCTTCCTGGTTGATCATCGCGCCGCACTCGGTCGCGGCTTCATAGCCCGGACCGACCTTCAGCGCGCCCATGCGCTCGACCAGCTTCTGGGTGAACGCCTCATAGATGCCGCGCTGCACATAGAAGCGGTTCGCCGCGGTGCAGGCCTCGCCGGCGTTGCGCATCTTGGCGACCATCGCGCCTTCGATCGCCGCATCGAGATCGGCATCGTCGAGCACCAGGAACGGTGCATTGCCGCCCAGCTCCATCGAGGCGCTGAGCACCTGGTCCGCGCATTCGCGCAGCAGGATGCGGCCAACCTCGGTCGACCCGGTGAAGCTGAGCTTGCGCACGCGCGGATCGTGCAGCATCGCGCGGCACACGCCGGGCGCATCGCTGGTGTTGATCACATTGACGACACCGGCGGGCACGCCCGCGTCGAGCATGATCTGCGCGACGGCGAGCGCGGTCAGCGGGGTTTCCGCCGCCGGCTTCAGGATGACGGTGCAGCCCGCGGCCAGCGCCGGGGCGATCTTGCGGGTCGCCATCGCCGCCGGGAAATTCCAGGGCGTGATCAGCAGCGAGATGCCGATCGGCTGATACTGGACCATGATGCGGTTGCTGCCGGCCGGCGAGATCGACAGCTCGCCGTTGATGCGCACGGCTTCCTCGGCATACCAGCGGAAGAATTCGGCGGCATAGCCGACTTCGCCGCGCGCGTCGGGCAGCGACTTGCCATTCTCCAGGCTGATCAGCTGGGCGAGCCATTCGGCGTTCGCCATCATCTTTTCCCAGCATGCCATCAGGATCGTGGCGCGGGCGCGGGGCGCGGTGGCGGCCCAGGCGGCAGCGGCTGCCTCGGCGGCGTCGACACAGGCAAGGCCGTCTTCGATCGTGCCGTCGGCAATCGCGGTCAGCACGGCGCCAGTCGACGGATTGACCACGTCGATCCGGGCCTTTTCACGGCCCTCGACCCAGGAATCGCCGATCAGCAGATCGGTCGGAATGGCGAAGGGCGCCTGGTGCTCACCAGCGGCGGGGGCTGCGTAGGTATTGAGGGATGCCATCATACTGCCTTTTGGAGGTTCTGATTCACGCGATCGAGCAGCATCGAACGGTCGCCGGCATAGGCGGCCGCCGTGATGCTCCGCATCGCGTCGAGATCGAGGGGACGGGGATTGTTCTTGACGAGGCGTTGCGCCTTCAGGCCATTCTCCGCGACATATTCCTGCATGTCTTCGGCCAGGCCGAGCTGCTTGAGGGAAGTGGGAATACCGACCGAGGCGAACAAGTCCGCGACACCATCGATGAAGAGCTGCGACAGCACGTCCTCGTCGTCGCCCGGCGAGCCCAGGCCGACTACGCGGGCCAGTTCGGCAAAGGCCGGCACCGCCGCGGGACGGTTGAACTGCATGACATAGGGCAGCAGCGCTGCGACACCATCGCCATGCGCGGTATGGGTCAGGTTGCCGACCGGATATTGCAGGGCGTGCGCCGCTGCCGTGCCCGCCACACCGAAGGCGCAGCCGGCGGCCAGTGAGCCGAGCATCAGCTGCTCGCGCGCGACCATGTCGCTGCCATCGTCATAGGCCGCCTTCAGGCTGTCCCACACGCTCTTCACCGCCAGCTTGGCGAAATGGTCCGACAGCACGTTCTTGCCGACGAACACATGCTCCTGGGTGAGCATCGCATCGATCGGACGGGCGAGCGCCGTGAAGGCCTCGACCGCATGGGTCATCGCGTCGGAACCCGAACAGGCGGTCAGCCCCTTCGGGCAGGTGACGGTCAGTTCCGGATCGCAGATCGCTGCCGCCGGGATCAGATAGGGGCTGGCGATGCCAACCTTCGCGCCGAGCGCATTGTCCGAGACGACGGCGACCGGGGTCACTTCCGAGCCGGTGCCCGAGGTCGTCGGCACGGCGACCAGCGGCAGGACCGGGCCGGGCACTTTGAACTCGCCATAATAGTCGCTGATGTTGCCGCCATGCGCGAGCAGCACGGTGACTACCTTGGCCAGATCCATGCAGCTGCCGCCGCCGATGCCGAGCACCACATCCGCGGTGAAGTCGCGGACCTGTTCGACACATTCGAGGATCGACTCGACCGGCAGGTCGGGCTGGGTCTGGTCATAGACACGGGTCTCGACCCCGGCCTCTTCGAGGTCGGCGAGCATCGCCTTGAACATCGGATCGGCGCCGAGACGGGCGTCGGTGCAGATCAAGGCGCGCTTGCCGAACGAGGCGGTCACCTTGCCGATGGCGCGGCGCTGACCGACGCCGAACAGGACCGAGCGGGGAAGACGCATGGCGCCGAAAATATTCATTATATGCCTGCCGAACGAGAGAGTGAGGGGATACGCATGTCGTGAGTCCTGGAGTTACTTCTTGGCGCTGTTCTGCTTGAGATAGGCGATCACGTCCGCCTGATCCTGCGGCTTGGGGAGGCCGATAAAGATCATCTTGGTGCCTGGGACCGCCTGGCGGGGCCCGGCGAGGAAGCGGGCGAGGTTCTTGTCGTTCCAGACCAGCCCCGACGTCTTCATCGCAGGCGAGTAATTGAAGCCGGCAACCATCGCCGCCTTGCGGCCGGCGATGCCGCGCAGATTGGGCCCAAGGCCGTTCTTACCTGTCGGATCGACGCTGTGGCACGAAGCGCACTTCTTGAAGATGACGGCACCGTTCGCGGCATCCCCCGGTGGTGCGGCGGAAATGGCGGTCGCCGCGCCGCCCACAATGACTAACGTTGTCAGACCTGCAAGATACTTCATTTCGCCCTCCCTGAGGACAGGAACCCCTGCCCCGGACTCGTTTTCATGGCTGTCGACGCGCCCCGCATAGCCCTGCTCCGCTCACTCATGCGCGGGTTCGGGGATGAGCTGGCGCGACGCATCGATCGTGAACATCAGCAGCGCGGCGATGCCGCAAAGGACAGCCAGCACGGCGAACGCCGCACCCCAGCCGCTTGCCTTTAGGATATAGCCTGTCGCCGCTGCAGCGACGGTGCCGCCGAGATTGCCCACGGTGTTCATCACCGCCGACACCGATCCGGCGAACTCGCCGCCGATATCGAGCGTGACCGCCCAGGATACGCCCACGGTCAACTCGAGGCCGAACAAGGCGAGGCAAAAGCAGGCGATGCTGACGACATGATTGTCCGACGCCACGGCGAGCGGGATCATGGTGCCGGCGATCACGAAACCGATCACCGAGACCCACCGCCGGGCAAAGCGCAGGCCACGCCCCTGCTTGACCAGATGATCCGAAACCCAGCCGCCGGCGAGATCGCCGAGCACGCCCGCCATAAGCGGCATGCTGGCAAACAGCCCCATCATCGCGATGTCATAGCCCCGAGCGTCGTGAAGATAGGTCGGAAACCAAGTCAGGAAGATGTTGATGCAATAAGCGTAGCAGAAGTACATCGCCGATAGCAGCCAGAGCTGAGGCCGCGCGAGCAGCTTGGCCCAGGGAACCGACGCCTTCGCCCGGCCCGCACCCAGCGATCCTTCGATCATCTGCCGCTCGGCTTCATTGACCGAGGCATGTTCCCGTGGGCTGTCGCGATAATACCAGAACCAGAACAGCGCCCAGGCCACGCCAACGACGGCAAACAAAACGAAAGGAATCCGCCAGCCGAAATCTACGATCAGAAGCGCCACGAAGAACGGGGTCACCGCACCGCCCAGGCGCGCGCCGGCATGAGTCAGGCCCTGCGCCCATCCGCGCTCCGACGGCAGCATCCAGCGCGAGAGCGACCGGGTCGCGATCGGGAACGCGCCCGCTTCGCCCATGCCGAACAGGAACCGGCAGACGATCATCGATCCCGCCGACCAGGTCAGGGCCGTGGCGGCGGTGAAGGTCGACCACCAGAGCACGACACCGGTCAGCGCGCGGCGCGGACCGAACCGGTCGCCTAGCCACCCACCGGGAATCTGGAAACAGGCATAGGCGATCTGGAAGGCTGCAAAAATCCAGCCCTTGGTCACGTCGTCGAATCCGAATTCCTTCTGGATCGACGGCGCCGCGGTCGAGATGACGACGCGGTCCATATAGGTAATCAGATAGGCGAGCACCGTCAGCCACAGCACTTTGTGGCGGACAAGCGTGGGCCGGGGGGCCCGCACGCCCGAGTTGGCCTCAGTCACTTGGGTCCGCCGGTGCAGGCATCGGCGGCGCGGCCGGTGCAGGTCTGCCAGATCGTCGGAACCTGCTCACCCGCGAGATAGACGCTGTCGATCGCGCGCGTGTTGCGGATGTCGGCCGTCGGATCCTTATCGAGCACGAGCAGGTCGGCAGCCTTGTTCGGCGCGATCGTGCCGACATTGGTGGCGCCCATGAACGTCGCGTTGCTGCTGGTCGCCGCCGTCAGCGCCTGGAGCGGCGTGATGCCCGACTTGACCATCAGCTCGAGCTCCCAATGCGCAAAATAGCCGGGAAAACGTGCCGAAGGGCCGCTATCGGTGCCCATGCCGTAGGGAATGCCGGCCTTTGCCTCGCGTCCGAAATTCTCCATCGCGGTCGTCAGGGCCGCCGGATATTGCGCGAAATGGGCGCCGGCCTTGAGCCGCTGGCGGCGCTCGGGATTCTTCAGATCGCTGATCACCGACGGACTCACGCCCCGCGCGAAGAAGGGATCGTCCACGAACGGCAGAAGGTCATAGGTGAAGCTCGCTTCGCGGCTGAGCGTCGCGGCAATCTGCCACACGCCCTTCGCCTTCATCGCACTCAGCAGCGGGGCATCGACCGCCTTGTCGCGAACCGAATGCGCAAAGCCGTTGACGCCCTCGCGGGTCAGTTCCTTGGCGTTGTCGTAATAGAAGATATGGGCGACGGCCTTCTTGCCGTCCTTGTGCGCCTCGGCGATGACGGCGCTGCTGATCGCCGGGGGCATGCGCTCGGCGATGTCGCCGAACTCGTCGTCGACCCACAGCTTGATGAAGTCAGCGCCCTTGGCGACTTCACGATCGACCATCGCCGTCGCTTCGGCCGGCGTCGCGACCTGAGCAGGCAGCCCGGCGACACCGCCATAGGAGCCCTTGAACACCACACCACGCCCGGCCGTCCAGACGCGGGCGCGCCCCGCCGGATTTGCGCGGACGTCGCGCACGATGTCGTGGATCTCGTCCTTGTCGGTACCGAGCACCTGGACCGAGGTGACGCCATATGCCGCATAGAGCTTCAGCTGCTGCTCGACATTCTCGCGCGTATAATATTTCAGGTCCTGGGTGATGCCATCGACCAGGCCGAGATGGACGTGGCTGTCGATGATGCCGGGCATGACGAACTTGCCGGTCAGGTCCTGGACCTGGACGCCGGCGGGCGCCTTGAGCCGCGCGGCCGGGCCGACCCAGCTGATCTTGCCGTCGGTGATGATCAGTGCCGCATTCTTGACCGGAGCGCGACCGGTGCCGTCGATCAGCGTGAAGTGCGACAGGGCCACGGTCTTCGCCATGGCAGGCGCAGCCGTCAGCGCCCCCGCCATCAGCGCCGCTACGGTCATGAATTTGCAGGCACGCATACGATCCGCTCCGTTTTTTCCGTGGACGTTGTTCGTCCGCTTCATTGTTTTCGTGGGCGTCACCAGCTCGCACCCAGCCGAAAGGCAGGATCGGCGGTAATCGCAAGAACCGCTCCGGGGCGGCCATCGCTGCGCATCGGCGCGATCAGGGCGCGCAGGCGGTAAATTCGAAAGGGAAGAGTATTCGCATGCGCCGCCACCAAGGTGCGCGGGTGGCTCGCCCGGGCCTGGCCGGGTCTGGAATATCGTTTCGCGGACGGTCGTACAGCGGCGAAACCAGCGCCGGGGATCATCCCCTCGCGCCTCTTTTCCCGCTTGCAGAAAATCATGACCGTCTTGTTCCGCTTGGTAGAGAAAAGGCCCGCCCGCTCCCCGGAAGGAAGCGGGCGGGATGTAGGGGATTAGAACTTCGTACGCAGACCCACCGCGATCTGGCGGCCGAGCGGGTTCGATACGAACCCGTTATAGCCCCAGGCCCCACCGAGGATGCCGTTGGTGTTGCCGTTGTAGAAGGGCGGTTCCTTGTCGAAGAGGTTCTTCACGTCGACATAGGCCTGCCAGCCGTTGAACATGCCCTCGCTCTTCACCGTGTACTGGAGATGAAGGTCGAAGGTATTGTCGGCCTTGACGGTATCGCCACCGCCCGTCGGATTGCCGACCGAGTTCGTCGTGATCGGGATCACCGAGGTGCTGATCCAGTTCTTGTACGATCCGGTGTGGTTCCAGAACAGGTCGGCCGAAATGCCGCCCAGTTCCCAGCCGAGCTGAGCGCGGTGCTTGTACCGAACCGACGGGAACGTCGTATTGTAGCCCGAGGTGTTCAGGATGCTGAACGAGGTTCCCCCGCCGAAGTTCTGCTGGAACTTGGTGAAGTACGTCCCGCTCATGCCAACCGTGAAATTGCCCAGGTTGCCGATCGGGGCGCGATAGCTGGCCTGGAAGTCGATGCCTTCCACGATCAGGTTGAGGGCATTGCGCGAGCTCTGATCCAGGAAGAAATAGATCTTCTCCGGGATCGCACCCGAGATGGTCGAGCCGTTCGCGATGTTGGCGAACGTATCGATCTGCTGCTGGCTGCAGCTTCCGTCTGCATTCGCCCCCGGGGTGCCCGGGCAGATGGTGAGCAGGTTACGCAGGCCGGCCGAGTTCACGATCGCGGTCGGGCTCGGCGAGCTCACACCGCCGTCGAACGTGTTGTGGAACCAGGTGACCGCTGCCGTGAAGCCCGGCATGAAACGCGGCGCCAGGTCGAGGCCGAACGAATAGCTCGTCCCCTTCTGCGGCACCATGTTGGAGAAGCCGCCGCCAAGCTGACGGCGCATGCCCGGATTGGCAGCCAGGCCGATCTGGCAGGTTGCTGCAGCCGCGGTGCAGGGAGTGCTGGTATTGCTCACGACGGCGCCCGGCACGTTCACGATGCTGGGATAGTTCGCGACCGGTACGACGATCTGGCCCTGGTTGCCGACGCTGCCCGATGCATAGAGATAGCCCTGGGTCGGATCGCCGATGACCGCCAGCGGCGGGGCGACGAACGCCGTCGCATAGTTGCCGCGAAGCTTGACGCCTTCGAACAATTCCCAGTTCGCCGCGAACTTCGGGTTCGTGGTGTCACCGACGTCGCTGTAGCTGTCGTAGCGGCCCGAAACGTTCAGGTCGACCCGGCGGAAGAACGGGATCTCCATGTCCGGCGAGATCACCGGAACGACGATTTCCGCATAGGCCGAATTGACCGTGCGCTCGTACATGTACTGGCGGAAGCTCGCGCCGTTTACGGACGGGCCGGTACCGTTGGAACCGTTGATCTTCTGAACTTCGTCCGCCCAGTAATGCTCGCCACCGAACGCGACCTTCACTTCGCCGGCCGGCAGGTTGAAGACGCCGCCCTGGAAGTCGAGCTTCATCTGGTTGAACGTGTTGAAGTTCGTGTTCTGGCTGTCGGCTCCATAAAGCGAGCGGAGCACCGCTGCCGACGTACGGTTGGCCGAACCGGTCCGCCACACGTCGAGCGCATTGCCCGCGTTGAGCGGCAGGTTGAGCGCGATCACGTTCTGCCCGGCAACGTCGCTCGTCGTCGGATTGCCGCTGAGCTGTGCCGTACCGTTCAGGGCGAGCAAGGCGCAGGAGCTGCAGAAACCATCGATCGTGTTGAGCGCGGAACGGTTGCGACCGAAGGCGTCGCTGAACTTCACGGTCCAGCTGTCGCTCAGGTCATATTCCGCAACGAACGTGGCATAGATCGAATCCGCCTCGGACTCGCCATAGCCGTAGTTGCCGTCGTCACGCAGCGCCAGCCAGCTGAGCGATTCCTGGTTGGCGTCGGGGGTTCCGGCAGGTGCCACGAAGAACGGGTTCACCTGAGGGAATGCGGTTACCGTGCCATTGGGCGCAGTGTAGGAGGCAATGCCGCGACCCAAGCCATAGGCGGTCGCATTGGTGATCGTGCCCGGCGCGTTGGGCGATTTCGTCTTCTGGATGTTGTAGTTCAGCATCGCGGTGATGCGGAACTTGTCGCCGAATTCGTTATACACCTTCATCATGGTGTTGGCACGCCACTGGCCCGGCACCAGAACGCCATATACCGAGTTGTTGCACGGGGCGTTGACCGCGGTGTTGGCGACCGTGGTGGTAGCACTCGGCGACAGATAGACTCCCGACGGATTGGGGAGCCCCCCAGCGCGGCCCGTAACCTGGATCGTCGGCGGGCTGCAGGCGTAGCTGTTGGTATTGGTGCCGCCAACGGGCCGGAAATCACCAAGGCTGGCGAACGGCCGGTCCCGGTTCATCAGCGTGCTGCCCTTGCTGTACGACCCGGCGATATAGACGCCGCCCGTATCCCACTTGGTGCCCCAGATGCCGTTGATGTCGTAATTGTGGTAGTTGTCGGAGAAGCCGTAGCGCCCGTTCACCTCGAGGCCGTCATAGGTGCGACGGGTGATGAAGTTCACCACGCCCGCGACCGCGTCCGAACCATAGACCGAGGACGCGCCGTCGGCGAGAACCTCGACACGCTCGATCGCACTGACCGGGATGATGTTCGGATCAGTCTGGGCGAACTGGGTACCGCCGCCCGGCAGGCGAAGGCCGTCCATGATCACCAGCGTGGTGTTGGACGACGAACCGGCGAGGCTGTGGATCTGTGGCGAATAATAGGAATAGGCATTCTCGCCCTGGGCCAGCGAGCCCGAGGTCGTGATCGCCGGAACGGTGTTGACCAGCTGCGATACGTTGACCGGCGCGGTCTTCTCGATGGTTGCCTGGCCGACAGACACGAGGTTGGAACCGATCGGCGCCACGCCCTTGATGCTGGTGCCGGTGACGACGATGTCTTTGCTCAGATCGGACGCGGAACCATCCGACAGGGTTTCCTGCGGCAGCGTCATGTCTTCGGCCGGAGCCGTCGCTCTTTGCGTGGTCGAGGGCGTGTTCTGCGCGAAGGCGATACCCGGCGCGAAAACCATCGCCGCCGTTAGTGCAATCACGGAACCGCTCACTTTGATCTTGGACGAGAATCGCATCTCGCTCCCCCTTTCAGACTGGTTATCCTCTCAACCCCCGAGCCGATCTATTTATTATTTGATATGATATAGGATCGGGAATCGCGACGTTCCTACGGTCGCTTCAGACGGTCGTCAAGCGAGTCGCTGACCAGTTTGCCCTGGTAAGTCTGACCCTGATGCAAAAATGGCACGATTCGGCCCTATCGGCTTCGGGCACGACAGCGGCAGCGGCTACACGTCGTGCGCCGCACAAATTGGGGTCTATATTTCCGTGACCTCGCGAAGGCGCGATGCCGTATGACCGGTGCCGATGGCCGCGGCCGGATTGCCGGATCAGCGCGCCTCGGCGAGCAACGTGCGCGCGGTTGGCGTGGTCCAGTCCATGCCGCCCGTCATCCGCCACACTTCATGGCCTGTCGAATCGTACAGGATGCTGGTCGGCAGCTCCGCATTCAGCGTGACGCTGAGGCCGACCTTCGGGTCGAGATAGGGTTGGAGCTGCTTCAGGCCGGTCTTGGCGAAGAACGGCCCGACCTTTTCGGCACCGCCAAGATCCTGGCTGACCGCCACGACCTTCATCGTGCCGGCGAGCTTGTCGAGCGTGGGCATTTCGGCGACGCAGGGCGCGCACCAGGTTGCCCAGAGGTTGAGCAGCACCGGCTTGCCGGCAAAGGCGGCCATCGTCACCGGCTTGCCCGCCGGATCCTGGAACGCGACCGTCGGCGCCGCCTCTCCCTTGTGGGTGCGGTCGAGCGTGCCGATGGTATCGGACTTGGCCTGATCGGCGCCGGCGGGGCTTGCCGGTGTTGCCGGTACGGCCGGCGAGGGCTTTGCTTGCTCCGGCGCGGAGACTTGCCTATCGCAGCCGCCGATCAGCAGCCCGGTGGCCAGGAGAGATACGATCGTCGAGCGGAAGGACATGTCGGACCGATCCAATGCCATGTGGGGCGGCCGCTTCGCCGAAGGGCCGGCAGCGGTAATGCGCGAGATAAATGCCTCGATCCCGTTCGACAAGCGCCTGTGGAAACAGGATGTCGCGGGATCCAGGGCGCATGCGGCCATGCTCGGCGCCCAGGGCATCGTCTCGGCTGACGATGTCGCGGCGATCGTCGCCGGGCTCGACACGGTCGCGGCCGATTATGAAGCGAACGGCGTCGCCGAGGATCTCGCCCTCGAAGACATCCATATGCAGACCGAGGCGCGACTGGCGGAGGCGATCGGCCCGGCGGCCGGCCGGCTGCACACCGCCCGGTCCCGCAACGACCAGGTCGCGACCGATTTCCGCCTGTGGGTGCGTGACGCGATCGACTCGGTCGATGCCGGCCTTGCGCATTTCCAGCAGGCGCTGCTGAATCGCGCCGAGGAACATGCCGCCAGCGTGATGCCCGGCTTCACCCATCTGCAGAGCGCGCAGCCGGTGACGCTCGGCCATCATCTGATGGCCTATCATGAAATGATCGCGCGCGACCGGGGGCGCTTTGCCGATGCCCGCGTTCGGATGAACCGGTCGCCGCTCGGCTCGGCCGCGCTTGCCGGCACCGGCTTTCCGATCGACCGGGAGATGACGGCGGCGGCGCTCGGTTTCGACGGGCCGATGCGCAACTCGCTCGACGGCGTGTCCGACCGCGACTTCGCGATCGAATATCTGACGGCCGCGGCGCAATGCGCGCTGCACCTGTCGCGGCTGGCCGAAGAGTTCATCCTCTGGGCGTCGCAGCCCTTCGGCTTCGTCTCCCTGTCCGATCAATGGTCGACCGGGTCGTCGATCATGCCGCAGAAGCGCAATCCGGATGCGGCCGAGCTGGTGCGGGGCCATTCGGGCCGGATCATCGGCTGCCTGACCGCGCTGATGATCACCATGAAGGGTCTGCCGCTCGCCTATTCGAAGGACATGCAGGACGACAAGCCGCCAGTGTTCGAGGCGCATGACCTGCTTGGCCTGTCGATCGCGGCAATGACCGGCATGGTCGAGAGCGCGACCTTCCGCACCGACCGCATGCGCGGCCTGGCCGAGGCCGGCTTCTCCACCGCGACCGACCTGGCCGACTGGCTGGTGCGCGAGGCGGGCGTGCCGTTCCGCGAGGCCCATCACATCACCGGCCGCGCCGTGAAGCTCGCCGAAGAGGCCGGCATCGCGCTCGACAGGATTCCGCTGGGCGACCTGCAGGCAATCGATGCGCGGATCGACCAACGCGTCTATGACGTGCTCAGCGTCGATGCGTCGGTCGCCAGCCGGATCAGCTTCGGGGGCACGGCGCCGGCACGGGTACGCGACGCGATCGCCGCGGCGAGAAAGGAAAGCGGATCATGAGGCTCGCCATCATCCTGGGTGCGGCGCTGGCCGCGACGGCCCTGTCGGGCTGCGGCGTGCGCAACGACCTGAGGCCGCAAAAGGGCGAATCCCTGCCGATGGCGCCTTATGGGGCAAAGGAGAAACCGACGCCCCAGCAGTTGCTCAAACCGAGCAACCAGGCGCGCCCCGCCCGCAGCGACGACCTTCTGAGGAGCTCAGAGAGCAGGCGCAGCGACGATTTCGACCTCCCGCCGAATTGAGACCATGGACCATTTCAGTATTATCGACGGCGCGATGCACGCCGAAGGCGTTCCGCTGGAACGCATCGCCGACACGGTCGGCACACCGGTCTATGTCTATTCGCGCGCGACGCTGACGCGGCATGCCCGCGTGTTCCGTGAGGGACTGGCAGGCGTCGAACGCGCCCATTTCGCCTATGCGATCAAGGCCAATCCCAATCTCGCCGTGCTCAAGGTGCTGGCCGACGAAGGCTATGGCGCCGACGTCGTCTCGGGCGGCGAGCTGTCGCGCGCGCTCGCCGCCGGCATGAAGGCGGAGGACGTCGTCTTCTCCGGTGTCGGCAAGACGCGGGTCGAGCTGCTGCGTGCACTCGATGCCGGCCTTGGCCAGTTCAACCTCGAGCTCGAGGAAGAAGGCGAGGCGCTGTCCGGCCTTGCCGCCGCGATGGGCATCCGCGCCAACGCGACCTTGCGCGTCAATCCCGATGTCGATGCCGGCACTCATGCCAAGATCTCGACCGGCAAGCGCGAGAACAAGTTCGGCGTGCCGATCGACCAGGCGCCGGCCATCTTCGGCCGGCTCGCCGCCCTGCCCGGCCTCGCGATGCGCGGCATCGCCATCCATATCGGCAGCCAGCTGTTCGACCTCGCCCCGCTCGAAGCGGCCTATCGGCGCGTGGGCGAACTGGTCGCGCAGCTCCGTGCCGCCGGCCACCCGATCGAGCGGGTCGATCTCGGCGGCGGGCTCGGCGTGCCGTACAAGGCGGGCGACAACCCGCCGAGCCCGGCCGAATATGGTGCGATGGTCGCCCGGGTGACCAAGGGCTGGAACGTCATGCTGATGTTCGAGCCAGGCCGCGTGATCGCCGGCAATGCCGGCATCCTCCTCACCAAGGTGATCTGGGTAAAGCCCGGCGTGACCAATCCCTATGTCATCGTCGACGCCGCGATGAACGACCTGGCGCGCCCGGCGCTGTACGATGCCTGGCATGATTTCGCCGCGGTCCGCCCGACCGGCGAGAAGATGATCGCCAATATCGCGGGGCCCGTGTGCGAGAGCGGCGACACCTTCGCCATGGCGCGCGAGATCGACGCGGTGAAGTCGGGCGATCTCGCCATATTCCGCACCGCCGGCGCCTATGGCGCGACCATGGCCAGCACCTATAACAGCCGTGCGCTGGTGCCCGAGGTGATGGTGGATGGTGACAAGTTCGCCGTCGTCGCCGACCGGATCGAGCCCGAGACGATCATCGCCGCCGAGCGCCTGCCGGAGTGGCTGACCGCGTGACCCTGCACAGCCTGCCGCTGTTCGTGCGGCTGGCGGGCCGGCAGGTGATCCTGCTGGGCGAGGGCGAAGCGGCCGACGCGAAACGGCGGCTGCTGGAGCGCGCAGGCGCGGCGATCGGCGACGAGGGTGTCGATGCGGCGCTGGCGATCGTGGCGATATCGGACGAAGCGCTTGCCGGACAGGCCGTCGCTCGGCTGAAGGCGCGCGGCATCCTGGTCAACGCGGTCGACCGGCCCGACTGGTGCGATTTCACCCTGCCCGCGATCATCGACCGAGACCCGGTGCTGGTCGCGATCGGCACGGGTGGGGCCTCGGCCGGATTGGCCGCCGCGCTCCGCCAACGACTCGAGACGATCCTGCCGGCAAGCCTGGGCAGACTGGCCGACGCGCTGCATCGCGCGCGCACCGACCTTCGGCGAAAACTGCCGCTGATCGATGACCGCCGGCGCGCGCTCGGCGCCGCGCTGGCGAGCGGCGGCGCACTCGATCCGCTGGCCGCGACCGCGGATGCGGTAGGCCAATGGCTGGCGGCCGGCGATACCGCGACCCACGACCGGCTGGTGACGATCCGCCTGCGCTCGATCGATCCGGATGATCTCACCATCGGCGAGGCACGGCTGATCGGCCTGGCCGACCACATCTACCACCGCGCCGACGTGCCCGCCGTCATTCTGGAGCGGGCACGAGCGGATGCGGCACGGACCCTTTGCAGCCACTCGCCGGTTGAGCCCGGTCCGGGACTGACGATCTATATGGAGCTGGCATGAGCGGTTTCGCCTATCGCGTCTGTAACCGGAAGGCCGAGCGGATCGAGATCAAGCAGGCGCTGGAGAGCGATGCCGACCTGATCTGGGTACATCTGACCACCAATAACGAGCATGCCCAGGCCTGGCTGACCGACGATGCCAAGGCGCCCGACTATATCGTCGATGCGCTGACCGCCACCGAGACCCGGCCGCGCTGCGATGCGCTGGGTGACGGCGCTTTCCTCAACATGCGCGGGCGGTCGAGCGAGGAGACGCTGACCTCCGAACCGCTTGCCTCGGTGCGGATCTGGGCGACGAAGGGGCGGGTGATCTCGGTCACAAGGCGGGCGCTGATCGCGGTCGACGACGTGATCGAGACGATCGAGGGCGGGCAGATCCATGATCCCGGCGACCTGATCGCGGAGTTCGCCACGGCCATCACCCGCAACCTCGATCCCGAAGTCGCCGATCTGGGCGATGTGCTGGACGATTGCGAGGCCGATCTCGATGCCGACAAGGTGTTCGAGCTGCGCCGCAACGTCACCAAGGTTCGAGTCGCGGCGATCGGCTATCGGCGGTTCCTCGCACCGCAGCGGACGGCATTGGAGAAGCTGGCGGCGCTGCCGTGCGACTGGCTGCAGGACGACGACCGGCTCCATCTCAGCGCCGCCGCCGACCGCGCCGCGCGCATGGCGGAGGAACTCGAGAGCATTCGCGAACGGGCCGCGCTGATGCACGAGGCGCTGACCGACCTTCGCGCGGAACAGATCGACAGCCGCTCACTGATCATCTCGATCGCAGCGATGATCTTCCTGCCCCTGACCTTCATCACCGGCCTGTACGGGATGAACGTGAAGGGCCTGCCCTATGCGGAAGAGCCCTGGGCATTCGACGCGATCATGGCCGGATGCACCGTGATCTCGATCGGAATCATCATCTATTTCGTGCGCAAGCACTGGTTCGGGCGCGGATGACGCGCCAGGGGACGGGACGGGTCAGCCGGCCTGGGCGCTGAGGCGCTCGACCTCGTCGTTGAGCGCCTGGATCGAGGCGATCAGCCGCTGCCGGTCGGCGCGGGTGGCGGCCAGGGCCGACTTCGCCTCGCCGAGTTCCATCGCGCGCGCGGCGATACGGGCATCGAGCGTCGCGTTGGAGCGCTTCAGTTCGGCGATGTGCCGGGCGCGGGCCAGCACCCGCTCGATCCGCGCGGCGAGCACCTCGAAGGCGAAGGGCTTGGCGATATGGTCGTCGGCACCGGCAGCCAGCGCCTCCACCGCCGCAGACGGGTCGCTCCGGCCCGTGAGCATGATGACGGGCAGGTCGACGGTGTCGCGGCTGCCGCGAATCTCGCTGAGCACATGCACGCCGGACATGCGCGGCATGACCATGTCGAGCAGGACCAGATCGAAACCGCGCGCCGTGATGAGATCGAGCGCCTCGGCGCCATTGTCGCACAATATGGTGAGATAGCCGAGATGCCCGAGCCGGCGGCCGATGACGCCGAGATTGGTCCGGCTGTCGTCGACCGCGAGGATCGTCCGCACCGGCCCGCGCGGCGGTGACACTGCATCCAGCCTGCCGAAAATATCCATCTGGGCTGCCCTGTTGTTACGGTCGCGACCCTAGGGCCGGGCGGGTCACAATTTGGTTAACGACGCGGCAATGTGGACCGTCTCAGGCGGCGCGGGCGCTGCGCCAGGCCTGGCCGATCTCCTCCAGCATCGACGCGACTTCACGGAACGGGGCCGGATCGCTGCCGATGCTGGCGTCGACGACCATGCGGCGCGCGCCGGCATAGAGCCTGGCCAGAGTCTGGGCGACATCGCCGCCTGCGTCGTGATCGAGATTCGCCTCGAGCGCGAACATGATCGCGGTGGCGCGCGTCACCTTGTCGCTCTTGGTCCTAGCCTGTTGATTCTCCGTGGCCCAGGCGGCGGCGCGGAGCGCGTGGATCGCCTCCTCGTACAGGAGCTGGACCAGGGCCGGGCCGTCCGCCTGGGCGGTGCGGCCGACCAGATCGATCTGGCGATAGGTGGCGTCGGGGTCGCGCAGGGCGCTGGCGTAGTTGCTCATCCCTTCGCGTTCCAGGCGTCGACCTGCTGCTTCATATAATCCTGGGTCGCCTTGTAGGCAGCGATGCGCGCATCCGTCGCGGCGAACTGCGCGGTCAGGCGGGTGCGGAGCTTGTCTTCCTGATCGGTGATCTTGTCCTGCGCGTCGGCGTTGTCCGCCTGCGCCTTGGTATAGCGGTCGACGCTGGCCCCGAGGCCGTATTTGGCATTGGTCGCATTGTCGGTGATCGCGGCGAGCGCGCCGCCCAGGCCCTTGCCGGACGCGCCCGTCCCGTCGGCGAACAGCGCCTCGACCGCCGCCGGATTCTTGGCCAGCGCGGCAGTGAGCCGGTCGGCATTGACCGACAGCGTGCCGTCCCGGTTGGTGGCGACGCCGATATCGGCGAGCGTCGTCGGCCCGTCGGTGGCGCTGCCGGGCACCAGCCGGGTCACGGTGAGCTGCGCCAGCACGCGGGTAAGCGATTTCGTGGCCGGATCCGCACCGAGCGTGCCGGTCTTCGAATCGGTCTGCGCCTTGATGACCGCCAGGATCTGATTGTAGGTCTCGACGAAATTGGAGACGGCCTCGGTGATGTCGGCACTGGCCGGGCTGTTGCCGAGCGTCACATTGGTGCCGACCGAGGCGCCGACCAGATCGAGCTGGACGCCGTCGATGAGATCCTTGATCGAGTTGGTCGGGCGCTTCACCGCGACGCCGTCCACCGCGACGATCGCGTCTTTCGCAGTGCTGCCGATGGTCGTGCCGGTCGCCCCGACGCCGACATTGAGCGCCGAGAGGCCCTCGGACCCCTGATTCTCGGTGGCGGTGAGCGTGAAGGCCTGGGTCGTGCCGGTGCTGCCCTTCAGCACCAGCCGCGAACCATCGCCATCGCTGACGATCGAGGCGGTGACCCCGGCGTTGCGCGCATTGATCGCGGCGGCGACGCCGGTGAGGCTGTTGTTGGTCGAGGTTATCGCGATGTTGATCGGGGTGCCGCTGCCGGCGGTGAAACCCGTCATCGCGCCGTCGGCAACGGTGGCGGTGCCGAGCGTGAGGGTGAGCATGCCGGTGCCGACCGGCGCCGCCTTGTCGGCGATCGGCCCGGTCGCGGCGGACTGGGCGGTGGCGAGCTGGCGCACCTCGATCGAGCCGGAAAAACCGGTGAGCTTCGCGCCGGGCAATGCGCTCGTCTTGACGATCGAGGTGTTCGAGCTGGTTGGTTGAGTCATCAGCGAGCCACCCTTGATGAGGGTGGTCAGGCTGGTCGAAAAGGCGGTGATGCCGCCCTTGATCTGCCCCGCGCCTGAGATCTGCGTGGTGAGCTTCGTATCGCTGGCAGTGAGGCTCTTCAGCTTGGTCGCGAATTGCGCGTCGACGAGCTGGTTGGCCAGGGCAACGAAGTCCACACCTGACCCGGCGCCGAGCGTGTTCGAGATGGAGGTGCCCGCCATGATTCAACCCTTGAAGCTTCGTCTGGGAGAACGGCTGCAAGGGGGGATTCTTTAGGCGGGAATTTCATCGGAAGGATGGGGAATGATTGGCTTATGACAGCCGTCAGCGCATTCCGGACTCGCGGGTCTTGCCGCGCAGGCGTTCCCAAGCGCACGACCTGCGGGCTAGATCAGAAACTCAGCCGCAACCCGGCCCTGCCCTCGCCACGACGATCACCCGTGCCGAGCTGGCCACCGAGTGCACCGAACAGCGCGAGCCGCGAGGACAGTGCGATGTCGCCGCCCAAGGTTGCCGTGGCGACCACGGGCGCACGCGACGCACCTTCAGCAAGCAGTCCGTAGCCACCGCCGCCCATGGCGGCCAGCGCGTCGGTGCCGCGACCCTCTGCCTGATAACGAATACCGACCGTCAGATAGGGCCTGACCGTCGCATCAGACTGGCTGTTGCGGCGGAAGGTCACCGCGCCATCGACGAAAGCGGCCGTATCTCGGCTGCGCGCGACCTCCAGGGCGAACGGGCTGCCGCCACTCTCGCTAGTCGCGCCGCGCGTGGAGCGGATCACGGTCGCACCGAGGCTGGGGACGACGGCCCATTGCCGACCGAGCGGCATCGCGTAGTCGACGAAGATGTCGCCGGTCCAGCCGTGCAGTCCGTAATGGCCGATCGCCATGCCGCCGGGCACCACCCGCCGCGTCGTGGCCGATCCACCGTCATAGGCCATGGTCGCCTTGAGCCCGAAAGCGCCACTGGCCACGCGACCATGAACGCCGACCACGGCGCCGTCGGCGTCAGTCTGCGCACCGAGTCCCTCGATCCGCTGGCGATTGTCGAGATAACCGGCAAAGACGCCGACCGCCCAATCGCTGCTGCCCCAGCCAATGCCGCCGAGAAAGCCATAACCATTGGTCTGCGCGCGAGCGGTCCCGCGGCCCGCATCGGACGCGAGAGAGTGCGTCGTCGCAAGACCGCTGCCGAAGGTGAAGAAGCCGGGCGTATCGTCATAGGCCGCGAAGCCATCTCCGCGTCCGGCATCCGCCAGGGTGAGGCCGTTCTGCACCCCGAGCTGACGTACCGAGGCATAGGCTTCGGGCGTGATCTCCGCGAACGCGCCCGGATTGGTGCCGGACCCGTTCATCAACTTTGGCAGCGCCGCGAGCAAACCGGCCTTCGCCTGGCCACCCGTCAGCACCGCATTCACATAGCTGATGCTGCGCTGGACCTGTGGCGAGAAGCGCGCGTCGCTCAGGAACTGTCCGACGAGCTGAATGCGCTTGGCATCCTGAACCACGAAGCCGAACAGCGAAGTCGGCCTCACGACATTGGCGTAGCTGCCGGTGATACCATCACTGGCGACGATGAGGTCAACCGTCGCGCCGGGGGTAACCGCCTGGGTCCCGACAAGCTGCAGGGTGGCGCCGTTCGCGATGGTGAGGGTGCCGTTGACCAGCAGCTTGTCCGAGATCGTCGGCGTGAATTCGAATATCGAGGTCGATCCACCGCTAAGCGACACGTTGCCGTTCACCGTCATCGTGCCCGGCGATGCGCCGGGACTGAGCGTGCCGACGACGACGACATTACCGTTTACCGTACCGGCCGAGCCGAAGGTTGCCCCCGCACCCACCATGATCTGTGGCGCCGTGATCACCGATCCGGCAAGCCCGACGAGCCGACCGCCGCCGAGGTGCATCGTGCCGAAGGAGCCGGTGCCGGCGATCGTGGCGAAGCCGCCCGTCATGCCGAAGCTTTCGACATTGGCGATCGAGCCGAACGCCACGGGCACGGCCTGGCTTCCACCGGATAGCTGGATGCTGTCCGTGCCGGCGCCACCGTCGACGGAGCCGCTGAAGACGCCATCAATGATGAAGCGATTGTCGCCCGCGCCGAACCGGAGCTGCCCGGCAGCCAGCGACGCGCCGGTCGCTACCGTCAGGTTGCCGGCCAGGTTCAGGCGGTCCAGGGCGAAGGCATCGGTCAGGGTCAGCGTCGCGCTGCCTTCGGCTGACAATATCTCGAAGTCGCGCACCGTGTTGCCGGAGAGCGTCGTGTCGGTTGCCAGCTCGAGAATGAGGCTGTCCGTTCCGGTCCCGCCGCTGACCGGTCCCTGCACGATACCACTCGCGGACCAGCGGAAACTGTCGTTACCCGCGCCGAGATCGACCGTACCAGCAAGCACACCGCCGGCGGCGAGGGTCAGCGCCTGATCGCCGTCGCCGAAGGAGAGCTGGCCGCTGACGGTGCCGAGCGCGCCCTGCACGGTCAGCGCGTTACCGGCGAGCGCCACACGTTCGAAACCGGTGGCGCTCCCGGCCAGCGTCACAGGGCCGGTGCCATCGAACTGCAGTGTATCGAGCCCAAGGCCGCCGTCATACTGGCCGGTGGCACGGTTCGTCCCGAGCGCAAGCAGATCGTTGCCTCCGCCCAGCGCCGCCGCACCCACATCGCCATCGACCGCCAGCGTCTCGGCAGCGTCGCTGCCGGTGACCTGGCCGATCGTGAACCCATTGAGCCGCGCGGAGAGGCTGGTCCCGGCCAGCGTCACCGACGCGAAATTCTGGTCTAGGCCAAGCGAGAGGGTGCCGGTGCCGGTAAGCACCAACTGCTCGAAATTGCTGCGCTGGCCGATGCCGCTACGATCGCCCGCCAGGACGACACGATAGGTGTCGGTGCCGGCGCCGCCATCGACCAGGCCGGCCACATGACTGCCCGCGCCTTCGGTGAAGCTGTCGTCGCCGCTGCCGAGCGCGACCGAGCCGCCGATAAGGCCGTTGTTGACGACATTGTCGCTGCCGCCGTCGAGATCCACGCCGCCGGCGATGGTGCCGTTGTTGATGACCGATTCACTGCCAGCGCCACCACTGATCGTGATCGCGCCGGCACTGGTGAGGGTCTCCCCCTCCGCCACGCTTACCGTACCACCCGATACGTCGATCGTGTTGAAGGCAAAGGTGCCGGAATAGGCGACAGAGCCATTACCGGTCTGCATGAAGCGCTCGAAATTGACGAACTGATCGCCGTTGATCGCACCGCCGCCAGTCGCATCGACGATGAAGGTATCGACGCCCGCACCGGCATCAACCGTACCGATCAAGGTCGCGCTGGCGCGCTGCGTGAACGTGTCGTTTCCGGCGCCAAGGAAAACGTTGCCGTTGATCGTACCGGTGTTGACGATGCGATCGTCTCCGCCGCCAAGATCGATCGAGCCGGTGATCGTGCCGCTGTTCGTGATGCTGTCCGCCACGGAGCCGAGCGACTGGATCGCCCCGGCAAGATAGGTGGTGCCGGCGGTTATGGCATAGCCGTCATTGGCCGCAAGCGTGCTTCCCGCGCCGCCGGTGATCGTGCCGGCGTTGTCGAGCACCAGCGCCGGACCTGCCGTCGTGATGGCGGTGGAAAGAGGGCCCTTCGCCTCGACGATGCCGGTTGCCGCGTTCGTGATCGTGGCCGCGGCGCTGGCATCGCCTTCGACATGAATGCCGAAAGCGGGAAGAGTGAAGGTCCCGATCTGCCAGGGAAAGGGGTTCCTGGACACCACGCCACCATCATTGGCCTGGATCGTGCCGCTGTTGGTGACCGAGAACTGCGTGCCCGCCGCATAATCCAGAAGGCCCACGCCTGTAGAGACCAGACCGTTTGACGTGATCGTGCCGCTGTTGTCGACGGTCAGCGTCGCGGCCGACGTGGAGCCGAGCTCGCCGATCAACCCGCCGCCTTCGATGATACCTGAGTTCGTCACGCTGAGCGTGTTGACGTCGGCACCTCTCAAATAGACCGAGACCGTACTCGCCCCTGACGTGATCCTTCCGCTGTTGGCAAAGGCGAGCCGACCGCTCGACTCGATCTCGACTGCGGAAGCACGCAGCGCCGCAGATCCGACTGTGCCGCTGTTCGAGAAGCTGTGGGTGGTCGCGAGGATATGACCCTGGACGGTCGCCTTGTTGGTGAGGGACTCGAGCATCTGCACGCCGGAATAGGGCAAGTAATATCCCGAGGGCCGCTGGGTAATCAGGCCACCCGTTATATCGACGCCGTTCACGATGTTGCCGTCACCGCCCAGATAGAGGTCGCCCATGAGCGGACCTGCGGCCGTCGTGGTGACGGTGGTGTCCGCCCCAAGCGCCTCAACATATTCGGCCTCGAAGTTGATCGCCTGGACAGCCCCGAGAGTCACGGTGCCGCTGGCCGAGCGCGAATGGCCGAAAGTATCGAAGCCGGCACCACCATCGATGACCCCGCTGACGCCCGTGCTACCTCCGGTTTCAAGGAACAGATCGTCGGCCGAGCCGAAGCGCAGATTGCCTGTGAGCGAGCCGCCCTGCGCGATATAGGTCCCGTTACCAAACCAAACGCCGCCATAGGAAGTGTAGGCAAGATCGACATCGCCGATGATGCTGCCCGCGTTAGCGAGGACACCGCCACTCATTTGCACCGCCGGCTGCACTGCGGACCTGATAACGCCCCCAGCGAGATTGGTCATGGATATCTGGGTGCTCGCGCGAACCGCGCTGCTGCCGGTACTGGCGAGCGTACCGGAATTCTGCAGCGATCCGTTGTAGCTATTGTAATCAAAGAACACCGCTACGCCGCTGACCGAGATCGCCCCGCTGTTGGCAACTGTCGAGATATTCTCCACCCCACGAGCGACGCCGCCGCCGCCGAGTTGCGTGATCGTGCCGGTGTTCGTGAAATTAGTAGCATAGCGAACGGCGACACCGTTGTTCAACGCGATCGTTCCGCTGTTGGTGACAGCGTTCCCCCCGGCGATCGCCGCGATGGTCGAGGTGTCGCTGGCCTGCGCATCTCGCAACGTGATCGTGCCGGCATTCGTGAACTTGTCTGTCGAGCCGAGCGCGACGATCGCGTAGGGAAAGCCAGCCTGACCGGCCGTATCGAGCGTCAGATTGCCGCGGCTGGTGATCGAAAGCGCGTTAGGCGTGCCGTAGAAGCCGCCAGGACCGAGCAGCCCCTGAGTCCTGATCGCCGGTTGATTGCCGACTGTAATATCAGCGGTGATATCCACCGATCCGGTACCAGCAAAAGCGACCGGTATGGTCGTCGGCGCCGTTCCGACCAGCGTCAGGCTGGCATCGTCGAACAGTTCATAGGCGACCGACTGGAACCCGCTTTGCGGGACACCAAATCCAGCAGTCGCGTCAGTCCTTACCCGATAACGCAGATTGGCACCCGACGCGGTCACCGTCCCCGTGATGCCCGCGAACTGGCCGGTTCCGGTATTGACCAACTCCGTCACCAGATAGTCGCCCATCCCGAGGGCGAGATTGCCGTTGAGGATACCGCCCGGCAACGCGAAGAAGCTGTTGTTGGTTGGGAATCTGTAAGCTCGGACCGTCAAGGACACATTGCCATTGATCGTACCGGCATTGACGACCGAGGCATTGAGGAGGGAGGAGGCGTCAACGCCAGGCCCAATCGCCCCAAGGCCACCGCTGATGATTCCGCCAGCGCGATTATCCAAGATACTATTCCACTGCAGTACCACCCCCGTACCGGCAGATTGAATCGAACCCATATTGACGAGACTGCCCGACAGCGTTGCCCCGACGACCGCGCCCTCAATGCGCCCCCTATTCGATACGTCGCTGCCGGATGAGAACATAATTTGGACAGCCGTGCCGACGGTCGATCGGATGACGCCAAGGTTGTTAAAATTCCGCCCCCAAAACGATACTCCGGTGCCCCCCGCAGTGATCGTGCCGGCATTCGAAAAATCGCCTCCGAACCGCAGGGAAACACCGTCTCCTGCAGTGTTGATGGTTCCGTTATTGGCGACATCGCCGGACGAATAGAAGGTCAGGCCAAAGAGATCTGGCCCGACGACGGCGCTCTCGATTGTCCCTTCGTTAGAAAATTGTACAGAGTCCGCGGAAAATGACGTGACCACCGCCTGGCCGGCGGTGCGAATCGTCCCTCGATTGACGATCTTGCCAGCCCCGGCGGCCTCGATCGTCGTGGTCCCGAGAAAACCTGCTTCCAGCGTCGCGGTGACTCCGGCCGCCGGCGCCAGCCCGAGACGTTCGAAATTGGGCAAAAGATCTATCGGCGTCGTCACCGAGGTATCGGTATCGAAGCGGATTTGAACGGTGTCGATTCCGTCGCCACCGTCGATCGCACCGGTGATGCCAGTGCTCGGTGTCCGTCCGCCCGTATAGCGTGCGACGAGATAGTCGGCGCCGCTGCCGAACGTCACGTTGCCGGCAATCACACCATTGGCCGAGTCGACCGTGCTGGCCTGGCCAAAGCTGCCCGTCGTGCCGATGAAGATGTTTCCGGAAATCAGCCCGGCATTGGTCAGCCTCAGGGAGTCGGTCGCATTGATGGCAGTGGTGCCGATCGTCGCAATCCGCCCTCCGGCCGCGTTGGTCACATTGATGCTGCCACCGTCAAGTGCCGGCCCAGTACCATCATTGATGACAGACCCACTGTTCGTGATTGCCTGAAGGAAGCTTATTTTCGCGATCGTTGCCGCACTGCTGGTGGAGCGGATAATCCCCGAATTGGTGATCGGAGCAGGAACTGGACCGCCAATATTGGCAAAGGCGAATTCGATGGCACTCAAGCCGCCGCCATTGATGGTGCCGGCATTCGTCAATGTGCCAACGGGCGCTGAGATCGCGCCGATGAAACCCGTCGCGCGATTAATGATCGAGCTGAAACCAGCAACGCTGGGCGCAGTCGACAGGAGCGCGATGCCGCTCGTTCCCGTGATACTGCCGGCATTGTCGATGGTCGCCAGCGCCGACGCGAAGCTGTTGCCGACGCTCTGGCCCACGGTCACACCGTTGGTGCCGGTCACTGTTCCACCTTCGGCGACGTTCAACGTCAGACTGGTGCTGTTGAAGTCGAAGGAGCCAGCCCCGACTGCGCCCGAAAGGAGGCTGATCCCCGCCTGACCGCCGCCGTCAACGCGCCCGGCAACCGAGACGGTCGCGACACGCTGATAGGGGTAGCTGGCAACAGGCATTTCGATGACGATGGCCGGCGCACCGATGGCAGTGACGACGGCGGACGGCGCGATCCGCACGGTCGTGTTGTTCGTGGTGACACGCAGGCCATCGGTATCGGTGCCGACGCAGTTGGTCGTGCCGCCCACCTGGGTCGGATCCGGCATGCATTGCGCGAAGGCGGGCGCCGCCGAGAGCAGGACACTGGCAATTGCGCTCGTACCCAGCGCAAGCCGACGAACCCGACACGCGCGCGTCGGAACCAGACTATCCATGCTTTTGTAAACCCCCACTAATCTCTCGAGCGGCTAGGCTAGGGGCAATCTCCTGTCCAGTAGGCAGGCAGCATGTGACGCAACCGTTTTGGAGGTAATCGGCGGGGCCCGCCGTCGCCTACCCCTGCTTCACCCCATTCTCGTCGAACCGCGCACTGTCCGGCACCGCCACCGGCGGCGGGGTGCCGCCGGCCTGGGTGTTGAGGCCGAAGACGAAGGCGAGGATCGTGGCAATCGCCTGGTACAGATCGTCGCGGATCTCCTGCCCTTCGCGGCTGGTATAATAAAGCGCGCGCGCGATGGCCGGATATTCGAGGATCGGCACGGCGGATTCGCCGGCCAGTTCGCGAATGGCGAGCGCCATGACGCCGCGGCCCTTGGCCACGACGACCGGCACCTGGTCCGCACCGCGATCATAGCGCAGCGCGACGGCGAAATGAGTTGGGTTGGTAAGGATGACGTGCGCGCCCTCGACCGCCTGGCGCATGCCGCGCTTCATCACCTCGCGCTGGCGCTGGCGGATCGCCCCCTTTGCCTCGGGCGAGCCCTCGGTTTCCTTGTTCTCGTCGCGCACCGCCTGCTTGGTCATGCGCAGCTTGCCGAGCAGGCGGATGATCTGGATCGGCAGGTCGATGCCCGCGATGATCAGCAGCCCGCCGGCCATGACGAACAGGATCGTCATCAGCGAACCGCCCAGCGCGCCGATCGCGCCGTTGATGTCGGAGGATACCAGGCCGATCGACGTCTTCGCCGCCTGCATCAGCATATGATAACCGATCGATCCGAGCAGGACGACCTTGAGCAATGACTTGCCCAGTTCCATCCAGCCCTGCGGCCCGAAGATGCGCTTCAGGCCCGAAGCCGGGTTGATGCGCGACGCCTTGGGCGCGAGCAGCGATCCGTTGAAGCTGAGCGAGCCCAGGCCGGCCTGGCTGAGCACCGCGGCGACCAGGGTGACCGCGAACAGCGAGATGATCGACGGCGCCAGTTTCCAGCCGGAATCGAGCAGCGGGCGGAAGGGCGAGAAATCCTCGATATCGGCGCGGCCGAACTGGAAGCTCGACGCCATGACGGCCTTGCACGCCCCGACCAGCGACGGACCGGCGAGCGCAAGCCAGCCGCAGCCCGCCAGGATGACGAGCGCGGTGGCGAATTCCTTCGAGCGAAGGACGTCACCCTGTTGTGCGGCGTCCTTCTTCCGCTTGGGTGTCGGGGCTTCTGTCTTTTCGCCGAATTCGTCTGCCATCAGCCGAGCACCAGGCTCTGGGTGGCGGCGAGGCCCTGGGTGACGATGACCATCATGTAATCGCCCATCGCCGGGAAGGCCAAGGCGAGCGCGACCACGCCGACCGCCAGGCTGGTCGGCAGGCCGATGGCGAAGAGGTTGAGCGCCGGGGCCGAGCGCGACAGCATGCCGACGACGAGGTTGAGGCACAGCAGCAGGAACCCGACCGGCAGCGCAAGCAGCAGGCCGGCAAGGAAGGTGTAGCCGCCGAAAAAGGCGATGTCGCGAAGCTGGGTCGCGGTGAGCCAGGCGGCGCCGACGGGTAGCGCGTCATAGCTTTTCACGATCATCTCGACGAGCACGAGATGGCCGTTCATCGACAGGAACAACAGGGTCAGCATCATCGAGAAGAACTGGCCGAGCGCCTGGGTCGAGCGGCCGTTCTGCGGATCGATCGCGGTGGCGAAGCCGATGCCCATCGACGTGCCGATGACCTCGCTCGCGATCATCGGCGCGGCAAAGGCGATCTGCAGGATGAAGCCCATGGCGAAGCCGACCAGCGCCTCCGCCGCGATGGCGAGGAACGTGGCGAAGGCGAAGATCTCGGCAGGCGGCACGACCTTGTGCGTGGCGAGCACGAGCACGCCGATCGCGCCAGACAAGGTGACGCGCACCGTGACCGGGATCGACACCGCGCTGAACACGGGCGCCGCGATGAAGGCGGCGCCGATGCGCACCATCACGAAGATGAGCGCCCAGAGCTGCGGTTCGACGGAGAGGCCGAAGCCTAGCGGGCTCATTCCTGCGCGCCCGACGAATTTTGCAAAACGACGAGGCGCATGATCGCCTCCTTCGTCATGCCGGACTTGTTCCGGCATCCATCGGCCCGCAAACGCTGCCATCGTTGCGCATAGGGAACCATGGACCCCGGAACAGGTCCGGGGTGACGGTGCGAGGTGGGGAAGGCGACGCCCTTCAGCATGGCCCTCACCCCTTGGCCGAAAGAGAAGAAGAACGCATCGTGCGCTATCGGACCAGGTCCGGGATCCGCTCGAAAATGCCGATCGTGAAGTCGCTGAGCAGGCCGAGGATCAGGCCGCCGAAGATCATGATCGAAAAGGCGACGACGATCAGCTTGGGCACGAAGGACAGGGTCTGCTCGTTGATCGAGGTCGCCGCCTGGATCATGCCGGTGATGAGCCCGGCGAACAGCGCCGGGATCAGGATCGGCGCGGCGGCGAGCGCCAGGACCCACATGGTCTGGTTGGCGACCGTCAGGAAATAATCCGCGTCCATGCCGCTAACTCACGAAACTGTTGGCGAGGCTGCCCATGGTCAGCGCCCAGCCGTCCACCAGGACGAACAGGAGCAGCTTGAACGGCATCGAGATCATCGTCGGCGACATCATCATCATGCCCAGCGACATCAGCACGGTCGCGACGACCAGATCGATGACGATGAAGGGCAGGAACACGAGAAAGCCGATCTGGAAGGCCGTCTTGAGCTCGCTGGTGACGAAGGCGGGGAGCAGGACCGAGAAAGGCACGTCGGCCGGCTTCGCATAGGGGCCGGACTTGGCGATGTTCGCGAACATCGTCACGTCCTTCACCCGGGTCTGCTTGGTCATGAAGGCATGCAGCGGGACCGACGCGTTCTTGATCATGTCGGTCGCGCCGATCCTGTTCTCGGCATAGGGCTGGATCGCGACCGTGTTGATCTGGTTCACGACGGGCGCCATCACGAAGAAGGACAGGAACAGCGACAGGCCGATCAGCACCTGGTTGGGCGGGGTCTGCTGAAGGCCCAGCGCCTGGCGCAGGATGGCCAGCACGATGATGATCCGCGTGAAGCTGGTCATCATCAGCAGGATGCCCGGCAGGATCGTCAGCAGCCCCATGATGATGAGGACTTGCAGCGACAGGGCGAGCGGGGCGTTGCCGCCGCCGAGATCGCCGAGCGCGCGATCGACCGCATCGCCGGCGCCCGGAGCGGCCGGGGCAGCGACGGCGGGCGCTGCGGGGGCGGCCTGGGCAAAGGCGGGATGGACCACCATCACCGCAAAGACGATGCCGAGCAGCAGCAGCGCGAGCTTGCCCCAGGACAGCGTCGCGCGCGGCTTGGCGGGCTTGATCAGCGCCGGGCCGGTGCCCTTGCGCGTAACGGTGACGGTCATTTGTCGCCCTTGTCGATCAGGGTGACGCCGGCGCGGCTTACCGAGACGAGCAGCTTGCGGCCCTCGAACTCGACCACGGCGAGGCGCAGGCCCGGCGAGATCATCATGGTTTCCTTCACCGCCATCATGCGGTTGGCCGGCTGGCCGGGCATGCGCGATTCAAGCCGGCGCCAGAGATAGAGACAGCCGATCATCAGGCCGCAGACGAGCGGCAGCAGCACGACCAGCTTCAGGACATAGGACCACATCATGGCGGATCAGGCCCGCTTCTCGGGGTTGACCAGCTCGGTCATGCGCACGCCGAAACGATCGCCGACCATCACCACCTCGCCGCGGCCGATCAGGGTGCCGTTGACCAGCACGTCGAGCAGCTCATTGGCCTGGCGGTCGAGTTCGATCACGCTCGATTCGCCCAGCGCCAGCAGCTCGCGCAGCGTGAGCGAGGTCGATCCGATCTCCACGGTCAGCTTGACGTCGACATCCTGCAGCAGCCGGAAATTGGCCGCGAGCGCCCCGTCGACGGGAAATCCGCCGGTCATGTCGTTCATTGCAGTTCCTCTAGTTTTTCGCGCGAGATCGAATTGAGACGGATGGCGGCATGGCCGTTGGAGGTGCCGACGGTGCCGGCGCCCAGCCGGTCGCCGCCGACCATCACCGGCACGTCGGCGCCGAGCGTGATCGGGATGACGTCACCCGGCTTCAGGCTCATCAGCACGCTGAGCGGGACCATCGGTTCGGCCAGGACCGAGCGAATCGGGAAACGCACGCCCATGACGGCGCGGGTCAGGCTGTTGCGCCACGCCGGATCGGGCTCGGCCGTCTTCGCATGGACCTTGCCGGTGAGCGACGGTGCGTGCGGCTTCAGCGCGGCGACCGGATAGATGATGTCGACGAAGACCGGCTTGGCATTGCCGGCGGCGATGCCGAACCGGGTGATGACCAGCGCATCGTCACCGTCGAGACCGGGCAGCGTCGCCGGATTCGACTCGACATGACCAGGCTCGAACTCGATTCGGGCGAGCGGTTCCCAGGCGGCCTTGAGCGGTCCGGTGAGCATCATGCCCAGCCGCCCGATCATCGCCTCCGCCGCGGGGGTGAATTCCACCGGCATGTCGTGCGGTACGGCGCCGGTGCCGCCGAAGAACAGGTCGAGTATCTCGAGGACGAATCGCCCGTCGAGCACGATCATCGCATGGCCGGGCGCCTGATTGGGTTGGGGCGTCATCGCCATCGGCAGCCAGGCGGTCAGCCCGTCCGGGCGTTCCGCGCGGTAATCGGCGAAGCGCTGGACGACCAGAGGCTCGGCAAAAGTACGGATTTCCTTGCGCAGCAACGGCTCGAACACACCGCGCATGCTCCGCGCGAGACGCGCCGAGAGATGCTGCAGCGTGTGCAGATCGCCGAACGGGTTGAGATTTGCGACACCCAGCGTGGCGTGATCCGCCATTTGCCGGGGTCGTTCCCGCCGTTCGTTCGATTGTGGTGAAGAACCGTTAACCATGCCCGGTCACTGAACAACAAAATTGGTAAAGTAGACGTTACCAACCCCGCCGAATCCTTCCTTTTCCTTCAGCGTGTCGTTGATTGCCTTGGCCAGGCGGCGTTCCAGCTGCTTCTTGCCGTCGCTGGTGAACACCTGGTCCTCGGTCGCGTCGCCGAGCGCCATCAGGATCGCGGAGCGGACGGCGATCTCGTTGGTCTTGACGTTCTCGATCACCGAATCGTCGTACGGCGTGGAGATCGCCAGGCCGACCTGGATGAAATGGACGCTGTCCTGAAGGTTGGAGGTGAACTCCTTCTCCATCGCATAATAGTTCGACGCATATTTCTCGCCGCCCTCGCCGCTCGGCCGCTTGGAACCGGCGCTCGCGCCCTCGCCATGCCCGCCACCCTCGCCCGAGGCGCTGACGCGCTTCTGCTCGCTCTTCGGGACGAGCTTCGGGCCATTGCCCTCGGCGGCATGCGCGCCGCCGCCGAACATGCCGCTGCTCCAGGCGAAAAAGCCCCCGCCGGCACCGCCGCCGAGCACGATCAGGCCCAGGGCCATGATCAGAAGCCTCCCCTTGCCCTTCTTTTTCTTGGGGGCCTCGGCAGTGTCACTCATCATTGCGCTCCTTCAGTTCAGGCAAGTCGTTGATCGGTGGGTGCTGGATCGGCAGCCGGAACGGATGCCGATCCAGGCGCGCGCGGTGCTGCCGCGCGCTGCTGGTGATGGGTATGATTCGCGTTGCCGCCGGCGCCGGTATCGACGCTGGTCTGGCCGAGCTTCACGCCGCGGGCGTCGGCCAGCTCTGCCAGGCGCGGCTGGGCGTCGGTCAGCAGGGTGCGGGTCGCCTGGGTATCGGCGGTGAAATGGACATGGAGGGTATCGCCGTCCTTGCGCAGCGAGACGTCGACACCGCCGAGCGCATCGGGCACCAGCCGGATCCGGGTATCATTGGCGTTGGCGTCGTCGCGGAGCATCTCGATCCGGTCGATCATGCCGTGCAGGCCGCGATCGTCGCGCAGATCGAGCGCCGCGTGTTTCGCATCGGCGGCCGCCTGGACCACGGGGCGGGCCACGGTATCGGCCTGCGCGGCGGCGGCGAGACCGACGAGACTGCGGCCCCCATCGCGATCGTCGTCGCGCGCCGGGCGGTCGTGATTGGCGAGAGCGGCGGCGATCGCCGCGGCGAAGGTCTGGCCGGCGGGTTGAGTCGTAGCGGCGGTCGCCGGTGACGGCGTGCCCGTCGTCTTCGACAGCGGATCCGGCGCGGCGGTATCCAGCTTCGCGGCCAGGTCGGCGGCCGGGATCGGCAGTTCTTTCACCGCCCCGTCGGTCTTTCCGCTGCTCATGCCGTCCGCCGGGATCAACGCCCCCATGATGGCCAGCGTCGCCGGGCCGGGCAGAGCGCCCGCAGCTGGCGCCCCCGCGCCGGCCTCGGGCGGCAGGACGATCGGCGGCGCGGCGGGTGCGGGCAGCGGCAATCCCAGCGGTAGCCAGATCAGCGCCGGATCGATCGGCTTGCCGTCATCGGCAAGGGCGGCAGGCACCGGCTTGCCGTCACCGGCAAGTCCCTGCCGGTCGCCCGGCAGCCCGGCACCGGCCGGACCATCGGGCGCGGCCGCGTCGCCCGCATCCAGAAAGGCCGCGAGAAGCCGCACGAATCCGCCAGCCGCGCCCCCCGGCGCGGCTGGACCGGAAACCGGTGTGGTCGTCTGTGGTATCTGGGTCGAAAGCTCGATCATCCATCCATCCCGTTCGGCACAATCCGCCGATCAGGGTTTCAGCAAGGATCGTGCCGAATCTTGCGGGTGGGCGGCGACGCCTCGAGCGCGCGGATCGCCTTGAGCGCCGCATCGGCATCCGCACGGGCGATCAGCTTCTCGATCGCGTTCTGATCGCGCCTGGCCTCGCGCGTCGCCTCGGCGGCACGCTCGACCACGCGCTCGGCGGCGCGCAGGCGCCCCTCGGCCGCTTCGGCGGATTGCTGGAGCCGGTCGCGGAAATGCGCGGCGGCGAGCATGGAGAACCCTTGGGTCGGGGCCGATTGCGGCGCGACCCCCTCGGCGAGCTGGGCGATCCGGCTCTTGAGCGTCGCCTCATTGTTGAACCTTTCCTGCGCGCGCACTTCCTCGGCGCGGACCAGGCCGAGCTGAAGGGTCCGGACACGCAACAAGCGGTCGAGCTTGGCCGGTTTAGGCATCGCCGAACACGCCGGTCAGCTCCATCACCGCATCGGCCAGCGACACGACCTCGTCGGGATCCTGCTTGATATATTCCATCACGGCCGGATGGCAGGCGATGGCGGCATCGATCGCCGGATCCGCGCCGGCGCGATAGGCGCCCATCAGCACCAGATCGCGATTTTCCTCATAGGTCGCGAGGTGGCGGCGCAGCACCCGCGCCGCCTTTTGCTGTGGTTTGCCGACGATGTCCGTCATCACGCGGCTGACCGAAGGGCCGATATCGATGGCGGGATAAACGCCATGTTCGGCAAGCGCGCGCGACAGCACGATATGGCCGTCGAGGATGGATCGGGCGCTGTCGACGACCGGATCGTTGCCATCGTCGCCATCGGCAAGCACGGTGTAGATCGCGGTGATCGAGCCACCCGAGGTGACATCGGTGCCGGCGCGTTCGATCAGGTTGGGCAACATGGCGATGGCCGATGGCGGATAACCGCGCGCGCTGGCCGGCTCGCCGAGCGCAAGGCCGATCTCCCGGCCGGCATGCGCGACACGCGTCAGGCTGTCCATGATGAGCAGCACCTTCTTGCCCTGGGCGCGGAACGCCTCGGCAATGGCATGGGTGCGCAATGCACCGCGGATGCGGAGCACGGGCGAGTGGTTGGCGGGAACGGCGACGACCACGGCGCGCTGGCGCGCCTCGCCCGCGACCTTGGTTTCCAGGAAGTCGGCGACTTCGCGGCTGCGCTCGCCGATCAGACCGATCACGATGACATCGGCCTGGGCCGCGCGCACGATCATGCCGAGCAGCACCGATTTGCCGACGCCGGACCCTGCCATGATGCCGATCCGCTGGCCCTGGCCGACGGTGAGCAGGCCGTTGATCGCGCGCACGCCGACGTCGAGTGGTTCGAGCACGCGGCCACGGTCGAGCGGGCTTTGCAGCTTGCCTGCGAGCGGCCAGCGATCGGCGCCACGGATCGGGCCGAGCCCGTCGATCGGCCTGCCCGCGCCGTCGACGACGCGCCCGAGCAGGGAAGGACCGACCTCCGCCTCTCCCGGCGCGCCCAGCGGGCGGACGGGCATTTGAGGGAGGAGCGGCGCTGGCCCGCCGAGATTCATCAGGAGCGTACGCCCATTACGGAAGCCGATCACTTCGGCCTCGACCCCGGTGCCGCGGGTGCCGACCTGGCAGACGGTGCCGACCGGCAGGGTCAGGCCGACCGCTTCCATCAGCAACCCGTCGAACGACGCCAGGCGACCGGATATCGTCGGGTTGGGGTTGAAATCGGGGACGCCGAGCGATTCGAGATAGTCGTGCGTGAAGCGGTTCAGCATGTCGGCACGGCCACCCGGTCGATCGCCTGGGCAAGTTGTTCGAGCCAGAGTTCCGGACCGTCCTCGACGATGGTCGAGGCGGATTCGAGCACGAAGCTGCCGCGCAGGACATTGGCGTCACCGACCGCGAACACCGTCTTCGGCAATTTGCCGTCGAGCAGCGCGACATCGTCGGGGTGCACCCGGAGCAGCGCGGCTTCGGTATTGTCGGCGAGCATCTCGGCGGCGGCATCGATCCGACGAGCGAGAATATCGGGAGAGATGCCCACGTCGCCGATCAGGCGGGACACCAGGAACATCACGGTTTGGCGCAGCTGGCGCGCCATCGCTTCGCGGTCGAGCCGGCTGTCGCTTCGCAACGCCTCGGCCAGTTCCGCCAGCAGAGCGCGATCGCGACCCGCGGTCTCGCCGATCTCGGCGATCGCCGCCGCCATACCGTCGGCGAAACCGGCGGCGTGCGCGGTTGCGATCGGATCGACGAAAGGGGCCGGTGGTGGCACCGGATCGGCCGTCTCGAACGGATCCCAGCCTTCGGTCGGGTTGGCATTCGGATCGGCCGGCGAGAAGTGCCGCGGCCCGTCCGTTTGTGGCGAGAAGGATACCGGACCCGTACGGCCCTTACGGTCCGCGCGCCCCGTGGCCCATGTCCTGGGGTCGGCGGGCGCGAAGCCCTCCGGCGGGACCTCGAAGGCCTGGTGAAGCGCCTGCGCCACCGCTTCGTGGCGGGCGACGAAACCGGCGGTGAAATCAGACATAGTCGTCATCGCCCCCGCCCATCTGGATCGTGCCGTCCTTGGCCAGGTTGCGCGCGATCTGGATGATCACCTTCTGGGCTTCCAGCACCTCGGACAGTTTCATCGGGCCGCGTGCCTCCATCTCGTCGCGGATGCCGTCGGCCGCGCGGCTGGACATGCAGCCCAGGAACCGCGCGCGCATCGATTCGTCCACGCCCTTGAGGGCGCGCGTCAGGATGTCGCCATCGATGTTGCGGATGAGCGTGCCGAGATTCTTGTCGTCGAGCTCGAGCAGATTGTCGAAGACGAACATCGCCTCCTCGATCGCCTTGGCGACCTCGCGGTCGATCTTGAACAGCTTGGGCATGACCCTGAGTTCGGTCGCCTTGCGCCCGCTCGACAGGATCTTGGCTGCATCCTTGGTCCCGCCAAGCGTGACGCCGGCAGGCTGCTGCGTCGTCCCCACCCGGCCGGCGAGCACGGTCTTCAGCGTCTCGACCGCCTCGGGCGTGATCGGCCCCAGCCGCGCGATGCGGTGAAGGATGTCGGGCTGCGCCGCATCGGGCAGCAGTTCGAGCACCTGCGCCGCGACCGTCGGATCGAGGTTCGCGATCAGCACGGCGGCGATCTGTGGATGTTCCTTCTCGATCAGCCCGGCGATCTCGGTCGCATCGAGCCAGTCGAGCAGGTCGATCTGGCAGGCGTCCTCGGCCGGGATGATACGCGACAGGACGCTGTCGGCCTTTTCCTGGCCGAGCGCGCGGGTCATCATGGTTTCGATCTGCGGGCGCGGATCGAACGAGATGCCGGTGCGCTCCCGCGCCCTGCCGACAAAATCGTCGAGCACATATTCGACCTCGGTCTCGCTGACATCGGCGACGGCGAACATTGCCTTGCCGAGCTGGCGGACTTCCTCCGGATCGAGCTTCTGCAGGATCGCAGCCGCCTCCTCCTCGCCGACCAGCATCATCAGCACGGCGGCGCGCTCGACGCCGGTATAGGTGCGAAGGGGGGCGTTCATGACTTGGCATCCGCCTTGATCATGTCACGCACCGCAAGGGCGGCCCGTGCCGGATTGTCCCGGGTGAAACCACGGACCATGCCGATCCGGTCGTCATAATTGCGGGCGCCTTCGAGTGCGTCGATGCTGACCGGGCCGGTTACGTAGCCGCCCTCGCCCTCACCCGAGACCGCGCCGCCGGGAGCGCTGCCATAGTCGCGACCGAGCGCCAGGCGCGGCGCCGCATCCTCGCGCTTCTTCAGCATTGCCTTGGCGAGCGGACGGACGCCGAGGAGAAGCACCAGCAGCGCGATGACGATCGCGGTGACGTTGCGGGCGACGACGGGCAGCCAGCCGGCCTCATACCAGGGCTGCTTGTCGTCGAACTCGGCCGCGCCGGCGAACTTGCGACTGATGACGGTGACCTGATCGTTGCGGCCCTGATTATAGCCGACCGCGGTCTGTACAAGCTGCGTGATCTGCTGGATCTCGAGCTGGCTGCGCGGCTTGCCGGTTTCCGGATCGCGCAGCAGCACGGCGACGGAGAGCCGCTTGATCGCGCCGGGGGCAGCCCGGGTGACCGAGACTTCCTTACCGAGATCATAGGCGCGGCTATACTGGTCGCTCTGCTTCATGGCGTCGGCCACTGCGCCGACCACCGCGCCTGCCGCGGAGGGCGCGCCGGGCGCGGCCGGAGTCGCACCGGGCGTCGGTGTCGGGGCGGGCTGGGGCGCGGTCAGCGTCGATGCCGCCGGCGGGGTGTTGGACAGCGCGCCGGGGATGCCACCGGGCTGGGCGCCGGCGCCGTCCTTCTGGTTGCCGACCCAATTGCCCTGCTCGGCGCGCAGCGCGCCCTGCTTGTCATAGCTTTCGCGGGTCGCCTGGGTCTCGTCGAGATCGACATCGGCCTGCACCTCGACGGTGAAATTGCCGGCGCCGATCAGCGGGGTAAGCAGCTGCACCACCTGGGCGCGGTTCTTTTCCTCGATCCGGCGCTGGAAGGCGATGCGTTCGTCGCTGGCGATGCCGAGCGCGCTCTTGTCGGAGCCCTTGGTGAGCAGACCGCCCATCTGGTCGACGATCGTCACGCCCTCGGGCTTCATGCCCGGGACCGACGAGGCGACGAGATTGACGATGGAGCTGACCTGCGCGTCGCCGAGCGAGCGGCCGGGCTGGAGCTTGACGATGACCGAAGCCGACGGCGCCGCATTGTCGCGGACGAAGACGGACGCCTCCGGCGTGGCGAGATGCACACGGGCCTCGGCCACCGCGTCGATCTCCTGGATCGAACGGGCGAGTTCGGTCTCGCGCGCCTGGCGGAGGCGTTCGCCTTCGACCGCGCGGCTGACGCCCATCGGCAGATTGTCGAGGATCTGGTAGCCACCGGGCGCGCCCTTGGGCAGGCCCTGCCCGGCGAGCAGGATGCGGGCGCGGGAATAATCGTCCTCGTTGACCGTGAGGGCACCAGTGCCCTCGTCGATCCGCGCGGTGATCTTGGCCTGTTCGAGCGCCTGGGTGACCGATCCCTTGTCGATGTCGCTGAGCCCCGAGAACAGGGTCTTCTGGGTCGGCGTGGACAGCATGACCCAGGCGAGCGCGGCGGCGGCGATCAGGCCGACCATCAGCACCATCGGCAGGCTGCGGCGCACCGCCGGCTGGCCGAGCAGATCCTGGATCTGCCGCAGCGGATTGGCGAAGCGTTCCGGCAGGGCGGACGCGGGCGACGGGGTGAGGGCGTTGCTCATGGGTTAGACCGGCATGCTCATGATGTCCTTGTAGGCGGACAGGAGTTTGTTGCGGACTTGCAGGGTCGCCTCGAAGCCGACCGAGGCCTGCTGGCGCGCCAGCATCACCTTGGCGATGTCGATATTTTCACCGCGCTCGTACGCGGCGGAAAGCTCGCCGGCCTTGTTCTGGCCTTCGTTGACGCTCTTCAGCGCCTCTTCCATCGTCGCCGTGAAGCTGGTCGGCTGCGAGGAGCCGACGCCCTGGGTCGAGGACGCGTCCGCCGCCGCGTTGGCACGCGACAGGGCCTGGTTGCGTTCGAGGATCTGCGCGCGAAGCTGCATGACCCGGTCGACGCCCATCGCGCCGCCGACACCACCGACGCCGCTCATGCCGAGACCGCCTGGTTAGGGGCACGGGTGATGTCGTCACCCTGCTCGCGAGCCTTGGCGAGGCGATAGCGCAGCGTGCGCTCCGAGATGCCGAGCCGCCGCGCCGTCTCGATCCGGCTGCCGCCACAAGCGGCGAGCGTCTCGCGGATCGCGGCGAACTCGCTCATCTGGACGATGTTGCCCAGAGTCGCCGGCTGTGTCGCCGGCTGATCGTTGGCCGCCTGCATCCCGGCAGGAGTCGCGGACGGCCGATCGAACACGATATGCTGGGCCTGGATGGTGTCGCCCGCCGCGAACAGCAGCGCGCGCTGGATGACGTTTTCGAGCTCGCGGACATTGCCGGGCCAGTCATGCCCCATCAGCGCCTCGACCGCCGAGGCATCGGGCCAGGGAATGGTCGAGCGGTTGCCCGCATGGCGCAGGATCATGGTCGCGGCGAGCGCGGGAATGTCCTGGCGGCGCTCGGCGAGCGGCTTGGTGGTCAGCGGGAAGACCGAGAGGCGGTAATAGAGGTCGGCGCGGAACCGGCCGGCGGCAACTTCTGCCTGCAGGTCGCGGTTGGCGCAGGCGATGATGCGGACGTCGACCGACACGGGCGTCGAGGCGCCGATCGGCACGACCTCGCGCTCCTGCAGCACGCGGAGCAGCTTGGCCTGGAGCTGGATCGGCATCTCGGCGATCTCGTCGAGCAGCAGGGTGCCGCCATGCGCCGCGCGAAAAAAGCCTTCGCCGCCCGAGGATGCGCCGGTGAAGGCGCCCTTCTGGTGGCCGAACAGCAGCGCCTCGAGCATCGATTCGGGCAGGGCTGCGCAGTTGATCGCGATGAACGGGCCGTCGCGGCGCGCGGAATTGAGGTGGATCGAGCGGGCCAGCACTTCCTTCCCGGTGCCGGTCGGGCCGTTGATCAGCACGGTGATGTCTGCGGCGGCGACACGCTCGGCCAGGGCATAGAGCGCGAGGCTCTCGGGATCGGCGGCGGTCGGCGTCTCCTGCTCCGCCACGAGCGCGCGGACAAAGCCGTTGCCGACCTGCGCGTCCTCGGAACCGAAGGCGATACGGGCCGGGTTGCCGTCCCGCGCCGGGGTGACGTAGCGACCCTCATCGCCAACGATCACGGTGCGGGCCGGTGCGGGCGGCGTCTCGCCATCGGCCACCAGATAGATGTCGCCCGGCTGCGGGCGGCCATCCTCGAACGACCTGATGGTGAAGCCCTGTGCGCGCAGCGAAGACACAAGCGTGTACTTCTGGCGCGACAAAGCCGCGGATGGAACGATGGCTCGCATTTGAAATTCCCCCTTACCCCGGGGTCTGAATGCCCCCGGAATGGTAAACGACCCGTTAAGCATATTGCCGGGCGGCAAATTATTTCCGGGCCTGCTGCCGCCCCTGCGCACTTCCGATGATACCCGCGCGCGAGGAACGCCCGGAAACGGCGATCGATGAGTCATAAACCCTAAAGCTGCCGGCAAGGCTGCCGTTACCTCCTTGTGACGGCTCGGCCCTCCGCTTGGGGGCGGCGGGGATCGTCGGATCAGAGTGGAGATCGGACAAATGACTGTTATCGGAACCAACGTTGCCGCGCTGCGCGCGACCAACGCATCGAACGCGGCGTCGAAGGCGCTGCAGACCAGCATCGAGCGCCTGTCGACCGGCAAGCGCATCAACAGCGCGAAGGACGACGCGGCAGGCTCCGCCATCGCCGCCTCGCTGACGTCGCAGATCAAGGGCCAGACCCAGGCGATCCGCAATGCCAATGACGGCATCTCGCTCGCCCAGACCGCCGACGGCGCGCTGAGCGAAGTCACCAACATCCTGCAGCGCGTCCGCGAGCTGTCGGTCCAGTCCGCTTCGGGCACCTATGGCGACGACGACCGCAAGAACCTGCAGACCGAAGTCACCGAGCTTCAGTCGCAGCTGACCGACATCACGTCGAAGGCCAACTTCAACGGCGTGACGCTGTTCGGCGCGTCGGACACGAGCGTGTCGATCCAGACCGGCTCCGGCTCGGCCGACAAGGTCAGCCTGAAGATCACCGGCCTCGACCTGTCGTCCGTGACCAGCGCGAACATCTCCACCTCGACTGGTGCGACCAACGCACTGGGCACGCTCGACACCGCGCTGAAGGCCGTCAACACGACCCGCGCATCGATTGGCGCCGGCCAGGCGCGCCTGGAATCGGTCGTCAACAACCTGACGAGCAACGTCGCCAACCTGACCGACGCCCGCAGCCGCATCGAAGACGTCGACTTCTCGACCGAAACGACCAACCTCGCCAAGGCCCAGATCCTGAGCCAGGCATCCACCGCGCTGCTCGCCCAGGCGAACCAGACCCAGCAGGGCGTCCTCTCCCTGCTCCGTTAAAACCGAGAACGGCCCTGGCACCGCCCCCCAATAGGGTGTCGGGGCCGACCGGGCTCTTCCCCGCAAGGGCAAGAGCAACCAGGAGCCCCGGCGGTCGCAAGACCGCCGGGGTTTTTGATTCGCGGCAGTGTCGGGCCGATCGGTGCAGGCCGGGAGCCCGCCCGTTGGGTCGCACTCTCCTTTTCGGAGACCACCCCTCCCCGTTCGGGCTGAGCTCGTCGAAGCCCCGCCCTTCTCTTCGTCGGCAACCACCGTCGACGAGCTCGAAGCGAGCGTATGAAAAGAGAATGTTCGCGCAGAAGGCGCAGAGGCACGGGACTTTGGGGCCCGGTGTCAAGTCCGGGACCCAGACGAAAAAAGGCCGTCTCGTTCCCGCTGGATCAGCGAGAAACGAGACGACCATCAAATGTCGCCTATTGGGGCAAGCCCCTCCACCATGTGCTGAAGAAGCACATGGTCCCCCTCCCCGTTCCGGCGAGGAGCCAGCGTATCACCCCCGACGCATCAGCGCCTTTTTCAGCCGGTCGTGCGCCGATTTCTTGATCTGGCAGATGCGCGCGGCACCGACGCCGAGGACCAGCCCGATCTCCTCGAGATTCAGTTCCTCGACATAATAGAGCTGGATCACCTGCGCCTCGCGTTCCGGCAGCGCGGTGATCGCGCCGATCAGCGCCTCGCGCAGATCGGCCTCGGCGAGTCGCTCGAACGCGTCGGGTTCGTCGCTGGCGAACCAGGGCTTGTCGTCCGAATAGACGTCGTCGATCGCCTCGAAACGCACCGGCTCGGCCGTCGCATATTCCATCCGCAGCTTTTCCACGGTGACGCAGAGCTTCTCGGCAAGGGCTGCCTCGGACGGGGCATGGCCCAGTTCCGTGGTGAGCGCCGCGACGGCATTGTTATAGGCGCGCCGCCGGCGCATCGCGCCCCGGGTCAGCGTCGCCTGGCGGCGCAGGGCGTCGATCATCGATCCGCGCACGCGGGTGACGAGATAGTGCTCGAACGTCACCTGGCCGCGATCCTCGAAGGTCGATGCCGCCTCGACCAGGGCGACCAGGCCGATCTGGATCAGGTCCTCGACCTCGATCGCGCTGCTCATGCCGCCGTGAATGTGCCAGGCGAGCCGGCGGACCAGCGGCATATGCTTCCTGGCGAGCATCGTCATGTCCGGCGCCGGCGCGGTACGGCCATAGACCAGGGGCATCACGTCGGAGAATGCGGCGGCGTGCGGCTGCGCGGTCATGCCGGCAACGCTCCGGGCGCGCCGATCACGGCGACGACCTCGACTGATTTGTCCTCGGGTACTTCGAAGAAGCTCATGACTGGTGTATCCGGCAAGATGGTACGGACGAGTTTACGGATGGCGACGCGGATCGCCGGCTGGACGACCAGCGCGAAGGGCTTGGCGTCATCGACCAGGGGTTGGGCGGCGCGCTGAAGCGCGTCGACGATACGGCGCCCGAGATCGGGCTCGATGGTGTGGCGGCGCGACGGGTCCGACCGGACGGCCTGGCCGAGCAGCCCTTCGAGTTGGCCCTCCAGCGTCATCACGCGCAACGGCTCGCGCACGCCGCACAGCTTCTGGATGATCAGGCCACCAAGTTCGGGCCGGATCATCTCGATGATCTCGTCGGCGTCGAGCGTGCGCTGCGCGGCAACCGCGATGGCGGCGGCGATGCGGCGGAATTCCTTCAGCGGCACATTTTCCGCCAGCAGCCCGCGCAGCACCTGGGTGAGCGTGGTCAGCGGCAACGGGCTCGGCGACAGCGACGCGACGAGATTGGCCGCGCGGTCCTTCAGGCCGTCGAGCAGGCTCTGCACGTCGTCCGGGCCGAGCAGCTCGCTGGCATGCGCGCCGAGCTGATGGTTGAGATGGGTCGCGACCACGGTGCCAGGATCGACGACAAGATAGCCGGCGCCGGTCGCCGCATCGGCATCGCCGGCGGCGATCCATACGGCGTCCAGCCCGAAGGTCGGATCCTTCGCCTTCTTGCCCTGAAGCTGGCCATAAGCCTGGCCGGTATCGAGCGCGAGCATCTCGTCGGGCGAAACGCTGTCCTCGCCGACCGTGACGCCACCGACGACGATGCGATAGGTGAAAGGCGGCAGGTTGATGTCGTCGCGCACCCGCACCTGCGGCACGACGAAGCCGAGTTCCTTCGACAGCTGGCGGCGCACGCCGGTGATGCGGGCCATCAACGGGCTGCCGCGGCGCTCGTCGACCAGCGGCACCAGGCCATAGCCGATGTCGAGATTGACCTGCATGCCGTCGGTGACTTCGTCCCAGCCGATCTTCGACTGGTCGACCGGCTCGACCGTGACGGCCTCGATCGGGGCCGGGCGATTGGCGATCTGGCGCAGCTTCCAGGCGGCGAAGCCGGCGGCGGCGGCGGCGGGCAGGATCACCAGATGGGGCATGCCCGGCATCAGGCCGAGCAGCGCGAGAATGATCGCGACCGGGGTCCAGGTGCGGGCCGAGCCGAACTGGCTGCCGATCTGGCCGGCGAGATCCATGCTGGAGGTGACGCGGGTGACGATCGCGGCGGCCGCGATCGACAGCATCAGCGACGGGATCTGCGCGACCAGCGCGTCGCCGATCGCGAGCAGCACATAGTTGTGCGCGGCGTCGGCGATCGTCATGCCGTGGCTGACGGGCCCGAGGATCAGGCCGCCGATGATGTTGGCGGCAAGGATCAGCAGTCCGGCGACGGCGTCGCCCTTCACGAACTTGGACGAACCGTCCATCGACCCGTAGAAATCGGCTTCGGTCGACACCTCGATCCGGCGCGCCTTGGCTTCGTCGGGCGTGATCAGGCCGGCGTTGAGATCGGCGTCGATCGCCATCTGCTTGCCGGGCAGGGCGTCCAGGGTGAAGCGGGCCGAGACTTCGGACACGCGGCCGGCGCCCTTGGTCACCACGATCATGTTGATGATGACCAGGATGGCGAAGACGAACAGGCCGACGACATAGTCGCCGCCGATCAGGAAGGTGCCGAACGCCTCGATGACATGGCCGGCGGCGCTCTCGCCTTCATGGCCGTGCACCAGCACGACCCGGGTGGAGGCGACGTTGAGGCTGAGGCGGAACAGGGTGGCGAACAGCAGGACGGTCGGGAAGGCGGAGAAGTCGAGCGGCTTCTGCGCGTTCAGCGACACCATCAGCACGGCGAGGCTGATCGTGATGTTCATGATGAAGAACAGGTCGAGCAGCGCGGGCGGGATCGGCACGACCATCAGCACGACCAGCAGCAGGATCGCGACCGGCAGCGCCGAGGACCGGATCAGCGGCGCCACGCCGCCACGCTTGAGGGCAACGGCCATGGTCTCAGCCCCCCAGCGTCGCGAGCATCATATACGCCAGCCGGGCCGTATCGGGCGTCGGTCGCATCAGAGTGGCAGTCTGCACGCGGGCTGATCCTCCATTGATCTGGTCGAGCGTGGCCTGCGCCCAGACGGCGGCCTCGCTGGTGCTGCTCTCGCCATTGCCGGGAATGACGGTCGCGCCGGACTCGCCGAGGCGGGTCGAGGCGAGCTGGACCGCGGCATTCGCCGTGCTCCCGGCCGCCCCGGCATCGAGCTTGGCGGCGAACCGGTCATAGATCTGCGAAAGCGTGCGCGGCTGGCCGTTCGACGCGTAGAAGACGTTGCGATTGGCGCGGGCCGCGGCGGGGAACATGGCCGCACCGCTGCGGTTGGGATTGTCCTGCATCGCGCCGAGGAACGAGCGGGCGCCGCCCAGGCCGAGGAAGTGCGCCATATAAAGGTCGGTGCCGGTGGCATCGCGGCCAAGCGCGCTTTCGATCGCGTCCTTGTTGTCCGACGCGTGCTCGGCCGCCATCAGCGACGCGGTCTGCGGATCGTTGCGCAGCGCCAGGATCGCGCGGCGCATGCCCGGATCGGTCACCGTCATGCGGCCCGAGCTGGTGGTGGAGATGCTGTCTGCGGCCCAGCCGAGACCATGTTCGGTGCCGTGCTGCTTCATCACGCGAAGCCAGCTCTGCTCGATGAACTGGTACAGGCCCGATGCGCTCGACGTGCCGGCGCGCGCATCGGCGCGCATGCCGCTTTCGAGCTGCGCCTGACCCATCAGGTAATGGAAATCGATACCGGTCTTCTGGCTCGCCAGCGCGATCGCCGACTGCACCGTGCCGGTCGCTCTATTCCCAGTAAGAGTGGTAATCGGATTGAAGGTCATCGATCCCTGGCTGCGTTACCCATAGTCGGGTCCACAGCAGCAAGGAGCGTGCCATTTATCGCAGATCAGCGCTCGTCATCAGCATTCCGTCGTACTTCCTTGTTCCCCGGCGAAGGCCGGGGCCCAGTTGGGGGACGATCGTGACACGGTATTGCGCGCCGTTTATCCGCCTTTCCAACCGGGGCCCCGGCCTTCGCCGCGGAGCGGAAGAAAGCTAGGCGTAGGCCTTCAGCCCCATGCCCGGCCGGTAACCGGCACCGGCATCGCCGGTCAGACTTTGCAGGCGGCGGCGAACATTTGCCGCCATCAGGTTCACATAGATGCGGCAGGTCTCGTTCAGGCGGTTCGCCTCCTCGGCCAGCTCGCGCAACTCGGGACCGGTCGGGCCGGTGCCCATCTCCGCAATCGCGTTGATGCCACCCAGCTTGGCCTGGGTCGCCCGTTCGAGCGCATCGACATCGTTCGCCTTCAGCGCCGCGATCTCGGCGTGGAGCGATTCGATCACGCCGATCAGCGCGTCGCGCCTGGCGTCATTTGCCGTCATGCGGAGTCCATTCGAGCTTGAGCGCGATCAGCCGGTCGGCGATCTTCGCGGAATTGATCGGAAAGGTGCCATTGCGGATCGCGGCACGGATACGGGACACCCGTTCGTGATCGACCGGCGGCGCCTGCTCGCCGAAACCGAACGCGATGGCGGACAGCTTCAGCTGCTCCGCGGCAGTCCCCTGGGGGGCACCCGCGACCTTGGCGGCCGGCGCGTTGCGCGCGACCGGCGCGACCTGGCGATCGCGCCCCGACACCGGCTTTGAACTGATCGAATCCACCACGCCTGCACCTTTGGGGTTACGCTGACAGGAGGAGTAACGACGGTTTGGGCAGCAACTTAAGGGATTATTCGGTCCAGCCCGGCAGGGTGGCACGACCGGATTCGATCGCGACCGCCTGGACAGGCGCCTTGGCGGTATCGACCTTCACCAGGAAGCGCGCACCGGGCGCCGCATCGGCCATGGCGATGCCCTCGCGGGTGATCGAGAAACCAGGCGAACCGGCCGCGATCGTCACGGGATCGCCGCGCTTGATCACCGCCGCCACCTTGATCGGGGCGACGGCTACCGGCGCCGCGGTGCGCGGGGCGGCCGCGGGCATGATGGCGGTGCGAACGGGCACGTAGATCCGCCATTCCGGTCCGGTACAGGCAACCACCACCGCATCCTGGCCGGCAGTACGCCACGACATGGAAACCATGGGGCAAGCGGCAAGCTTCAGCCGGGCATCGACGGCGCTGCGGGCGCCGCCCGCGTCGCCGATCGCCCTGCCGGTGAAGGCGGCGACGGCGCGATCGATCGCTACCGTGTCCTGAAAGGGACCGGCGGCAAGGGCGGGACCGGCCATCAGGGCCAGCGGCACGAACAGGCAGGCCAAAGGCGAGCGGGGCATCTTCTTCTCCTCGATGCGGCAAAGGTGCGTTGCCGTGCGGCAGATCATTGCCGCTCTCCGGCAAAGCCGATGGTGACGATCACGGTGCGATGGGTACGGCCCGGATTCTCGGGCGCGTTGACGATGGTCATCCGGCCGGCCGGCACGACATGGGCGGCGGCAAGCGCGGCGGCGACGGCACGGGCGCGGTCGGCGGCAAGCACCGCCCCGCTGCCGGTGGCGGGATCGACGTCGCTGGCCGAGCCATCGACGCTGCCGCTGATCTTCAGGGTGACGCGCGGATCGCGCACCGCCTCGCGCGCCCAGGCGATCAGGCCGGCGGGGGCCGAAGGCAGCGCCGCCGAGCCGGGCGCGAAGTTCATCATCGCCGCGGCGGCGACCGGAATCGGATCGGTCGCGACGGCCGGCGGCGTCGCCGAGACGCCGAAACCTTCACGGATGCCGCGGGCGAGCGCCTTGCGATCGAGATGCTGGCTCGACTGGATCAGCACGAAGAAGCCGACCAGCAGCAACGCCAGATCGGCGAGCGTGATCAGCCAGACCGGCCTGCCGGGTAGCGTCTCGGGGAATTCGTCGGTCATGCCAGGTCGGCCACCGGCACCCGCACGCCGAGCGGCGACGCGGTGGCAGCACGCGGCTGTTCGCGGGCGGCGAGCGCGATCAGCGGCGCTTCGAGCCGCAGGCGCTCCATCGCTTCCTCACGGGCGGCACGGCGCAGGCGCACGGCGACGGGCGCCGCGATCAGATTGGCGAGCAGCGCCCCATAGAGGGTGGCGAGCAGGGCGACCGCCATCGATCCGCCGATCGCCGCCGGATCGTCCATCTTCACGAACATGCCGACCAGGCCGATCAGCGTACCGACCATGCCCATGGCGGGCGCGACCTCGGCCATGCCCGACCAGGCATCGGCGGCGGCGACATGGCGGTCGATCCGGGCGCGGCGGTGGTGCCTGACCAGCGCCTCCACCTCGGATACCGGCCGGCCATCGACGATCGCGGCGATCGCGGCGGCGACATCGGGATCGGCGATCACCGAGCGGTCGAGCGCAATCACGCCGTGCCGCCTGGCGATCCGGCCGAGCGCCGCGATCTGGTCGACCAGGGGGGCGGCGTCGAACCGCCGCCGGCCAAGCGTGCGGAGCGCCGAGACGGCCCGCGCCAGATCGCGCATCGGCGTGCGCAGCACGACGGCGAGCAGGGAGCCCCCGCCGACGATCGCGATCGCGAGCGGGTCGAGAAAGGGGCCCATCAGCTGGGCGATATCGGGTGCTGTCGTCATCGCCCTCCTGCGTTGCAAGGGGTGGGCCAAATGACCCGTGCGGCTGGGCACCTCCCGAGACCGGCAGGCTGAGCGGCAGAAGGCCGGCAAGATTGCCGCCCGACCGGCAAGGCCTTGCCGTTTCATCTGCCGCAAGGAGGGGAAAGGGCATTGTCACCCCCTGCCGATCGAAATTGGCACGGCCTTTGCTGAGTTCCCTCGCGCAATCTTGCGCAGGAGAAGGCCAATGGCCAGCGACATGCTTTTCGGGATCCACGGTGCGGCGCTACAGGTGCGTTCGCAGCGTATGGGCCTGCTTGCATCGAACATCGCCAATGCGTCGACCCCCGGCTTCAAGGCCAAGGACATCGATTTCGGCACCGCGCTGTCGGCGATGGAACAGTCGACCGCGAACGGCGGCAACAGCATCGAAAGCGCGGTGCGCTACCGCGTGCCGAGCCAGGCATCGCTGGACGGCAACACGGTCGAGCTGTCGACCGAGCAGACCGCCTTTGCCGAGAACGCCGTCCAGTACCAGACGACCCTGTCTTTCCTGAACGGGCGGATCGGCCAGATCACCCGCGCGCTGAAGGGCGAATAAGATGGCGGACAACGGCCTCAACATCTTCCAGGTCGCCGGGCGCGCCATGTCGGCGCAGCTGATCCGGATGAACACGACCGCATCGAACCTGGCCAATGCCGGGGCGATCTCGGGCAGCGTGGATACCGCCTATCGCACGATCAAGCCGGTGTTCCGCACCGAATATGACAAGGCGACGGGCCTGGCGACGGTCAATGTCGAGCAGATCGTGACCGCCGGCGGCGATCCGACCAAGCTGTATGATCCCTCGCATCCGATGGCCGACAAGGACGGCAACGTCTTCGTCAGCGCCGTCGATGAGACCCGCGAGCTGGTCGACATGATGGAGACCGCCCGCAGCTACCAGAACAATGTGGAGGTGATGCAGACCGCGAAGTCGCTGATCCTCGATACCCTCAAGCTTGGACGCTGATCATGAGCACCGCTTTCGACACCACGCTCAACAATCTGGGCATCAACCGCACCACCAACAGCGCGCCGGTCAAGTCGTCCGGATCGACCTCGCTCGGTCAGGCCGATTTCCTGAAGCTGATGACGGCGCAATTGAAGAACCAGGATCCGTTCTCGCCCGTCGACAACACCCAGATGGTTGCGCAGATGGCGCAATTCTCGTCGCTTGCCGGCATCACCGACATGAACTCGACGCTGAAGGCGATCTCCGACAAGCTCGGGGCGACCAGCGCCAGCGATGCGATGGCCTATGTCGGCCGCACCGTGCTGACCGAAGGCAATGTCGCCTATGGCCGCACCTCGGGCGGGATCGCCGGCGCGGTCGAGCTCGATGCCGCCGCGACCGACGTCAACGTCACGATCGAGGACGCCAGCGGCCAGGTGCTGACCACCCGGCATCTCGGCGCGCAGCCCAAGGGTACGGTCAATTACGACTGGGACGGCAAGACCGACGGCGGCGCCGACGCTGGCCCCGGCCCGTTCAAGGTGACCGTCTCCGCCGCCAGTGGCGGCACGACCGTGGCCAGCCGCGGCCTCGTCTGGTCGCCGGTCGCCGCCGTCTCGATGCCCGGCTCGGGCTCGCCCGTGCTCACGCTTCCCGGCCTCGGCCAGGTTCCCATTTCCGCCGTTCGCCAGATCGGCTGATCCCAATACCCCTGCTGGAGTAGCTTAGCATGTCCTTCTATACGTCCCTCAGCGGCCTTCAGGCGGCCCAGACCGAGATGTCGACCATCTCGCACAACCTCGCCAATGTCGGGACCAACGGCTTCAAGAAGAGCCGCACCGACTTCGCCGACGTGATCGCGTCGAGCATCACGTCCGATCCCGCCAAGGTGGTCGGTTCCGGCACGGTCGTGAAGGGCAACCGCCAGATCTTCACCGAGGGCAATCTGAAGACCACCGGGTCGTCGCTGGACATCGCCATTTCCGGCGACGGCTTCTTCACGGTCAAGACCAACGGCATCAACGCCTCGACCGCCTACACCCGCAACGGCAGCTTCTCGGTCGATCCGAACAGCCATAACGTCGTCGATGAACAGGGTAGCGCGCTGCAGGTCTATCCGGTCGATGCGGAAGGCAATGTCACCGCGACCGGCCAGGACGGCCTGGTCAACCTGACCCTGCCCGAAACCAGCGGCACGCCGGTCGCGACCTCCAGGGTCGGGCTCGACGTCAACCTGTCGGCCAATGCGGTCAAGCCGGGCACTGCGTTCGATCGCACCAACGCCGCGTCGTACAACAACTCGACCGCGACGACGATCTACGACGCGAGCGGCAACGCGATGACGCTGACCAACTATTATGTCCGCAACGACGCCGCGAGCGCCGGCGGGGCGAACAGCTGGTCGGTCTATTCCTATGTCGGCAACCAGCAGCTGAGCGTCAACGGATCGGCCAACCCGGTCACCGTGACCTTCAACGCAGCCGGCACGATGACGTCACCGACGGCACCGATCAGCTATGATGCCTTCACCTCCTCGGCCGGTACCTCGGCGCAGTCGCTGTCCTTCGACCTGGCCGGCACCACCCAGGCGCCGAGCGCCTTCTCGGTCCAGGCGCGCAGCCAGGACGGCAAGTCGGTCGGGCAGCTCGCCGGCGTGACGGTCGACGAATCGGGCATCGTCAGCGCGAATTTCTCGAACGGCGACACCAAGCCGCTGGGCAAGGTGGCGCTCGCCAACTTCGCCAATCCGGCCGGCATGCGCCAGGTGGGCAACAGCTACTGGTCGGCCAGCGGCATCTCCGGCACCGCCACTTTGGGCAGCGCCAACGACAATGGCTATGGCTCGCTGATGTCGGGCACGGTCGAGGGATCGAACGTCGATATCACCGAGGAGCTCGTCTCCCTGATCGCGGCGCAGCGGAACTTCCAGGCGAACGCCAAGGCGCTCGATACCGCGGGCCAGATCTCCGAAACCATCTTCAACATGCGCAGCTGATCAAGAACGGCGACGGGAAAAGCTGAATGGACAAGCTGGTCTATACCGCGGCAACAGGCCTCAAGGCGCACATGGCGTCGCAGGCCGCGATCGCGAACAACATGGCGAACGCCTCCACGATCGGCTTTCGTGCCGACCGGGTGGTGTTCAGCCGGCTGAACGTGTCGGGCTCGGAGTTCGACACACGCTCGCCGGCGTCGGAAGAGGTGGTCGATGCCGATCGCCGTCCCGGCGCGATCATGTCGACCGGCCGCCCGCTCGACGTGGCCGTCACCGGCGACGCCTGGCTGACCGTCCAGGCGCCCGACGGAACTGAAGCCTATACCCGCAGGGGTGATCTCCAGATCGCTCCGACGGGCGTGCTGGAAACCGGCGACGGTTTCCCGGTGATGGGGTCGGGGGGTCCCATCACCGTGCCGCCCGCCGAGTCGGTCAGGATCTCGGCGGACGGCTCCATTTCGATCGTCCCCATCGGTGGCGACGCAAGCAACCCGCAGGTGCTCGACAAGCTCAAGCTCGTCAGCGCCAAGGGGTCGAACACGGTCAAGGGCCTCGACAACCTGCTCCATGTGCGCGGCGGCGGCGTGCTGCCCGAGGACATGGAAGCGCAGGTCCAGTCGGGCGCGCTCGAAGGATCGAACGTCAACATGACCCAGGCGCTGGTCGACATGATCGAGAACCAGCGCAGCTACGAGGTCCAGGCCAATCTGATGAAGTCGGCCAAGGACATGGACGAGAGCGCCGCATCGCTGATGCGGATGCCTTCATAAGGACGACAGGATATGACCAGCGCAGCAATGCACATCGCGCGGACCGGGCTCGACGCCCAGGACATGCGCATGCGGGTGATCTCGAACAACCTCGCGAACGTGAACACCACGGGCTACAAGCGCGACCGGGCCGCGTTCGAAACGCTTGCCTATCAGACGGTCACCGCGCCCGGCGCGCCGAGCACGTCCGAGACCAAATATGCGGTCGGCCTCAACCTCGGCACCGGCGTTCGCATCCAGGGCACTGCCCGGATCGACACCCAGGGCGCGATGCAGACGACGGGCAACGCGCTCGACCTCGCGCTCGATGGCGACGGCTATTTCCAGGTCCAGATGCCGGGGGGCACGCTGGGCTATACCCGCGCAGGCAATTTCACGCGTTCGCCGGAAGGGCTGCTGGTTACCTCCGAAGGCTATCAGGTGATGCCCGGCATCACCGTGCCGCAGGGGGCGACCGCGATCACCGTCGGCACCGACGGTACCGTCTCGGCGACCGTGCCGGGCCAGAACGAATCGAGCGAGCTCGGCCAGATCCAGATCGCGAGCTTCGCCAACTCGGCCGGCCTGCTCGGCAAGGGCGACAATTACCTCGTCGAGACCTCGGCCTCGGGTGCTGCGAATCTCGGCGTCGCCGGCCTCGAGGGGCGCGGCAATATCCGCCAGGGCATGCTCGAAGCGTCCAACGTCAACGTCGTCGAGGAGCTCGTCGACATGATCGAAACGCAGCGTGCCTACGAGGTAAATTCAAAAATGATCTCGGCGACCGACGACATGTTGAAATATGTTAACCAAAATATCTGATGGTTAATTTCATGAAACCGTCAGCCACCCTGATCGCCCTGTCCGCCGTTGCGTCAGTCACCGTCGCGCTTGCGTCGACGCCTGCCGATGCGCGCCTGTTCGGCAAGAAGCAGCCGCCGGTGGATTTCTCCGCCGCGCTGCCGCAGCCGGTGGCACCGGCCCCGGCCAACGGGTCCATCTTCCAGGTCAGCGACGGTTATGCCGCGCTGCACGAGGGATCGCGCGCGCGCCGCATTGGCGACCCGCTGACCATCCTGCTGGTCGAGCGCACCGTCGCTTCCAAATCGGCGAGCTCCAAGCTCGACAGCGGTGGCGGCCTGAGCATCACCCCGCCGACCACCGGCGCCCTGGCGCTGTTCAAGGGCACGGATGCGAGCGCGAGCACCACGCGCAACTTCAGCGGCACCGGTGCGACCGACCAGTCCAACACCCTGTCGGGCGAAGTCAGCGTGACGGTTTCCGCCGTGTATCCCAACGGCACCATGCTGGTGCAGGGCCAGAAGCGCGTGACGCTCAACCGCGGCGACGAGTTCGTCCAGATCAAGGGCCTGATCCGGGTCGCCGACATCGACGCCAACAATCGCGTTCCCTCCACCCGCGTGGCGGATGCGCAGATCGCCTACACCGGCAAGGGCGATGTCGCCCGCGCCAGCCGCCAGGGCTGGCTCGGTCGCTTCTTCTCCGTCGTGAGCCCGTTCTGATGAAAGCGCCCGCCATGTTCCGCTTCGTAGCCCTTTGTTGCGCTGCGCTGGGCCGCCGCACCAGCCCGCTCCCCCACCCGGCCTCCCATCGAGGATACCGTGTGGGAGGCCGGGTGGGGGAGCGGGCTGGTGCGGCTCTTCTCGCGGTGGCTGCGATCTTCCTCGCAGCCACTCCGGCAAATGCCGACAGGGTCAAGGACCTTGGCGGCTTTCAGGGCATCCGCTCGAACCAGCTCACGGGCTATGGCGTCGTGGTCGGCCTGCCCGGCACCGGTGACGACAATCTCGAATATACCATCCAGTCGATGAAGGCGGTCGCGTCGCGCTTCGGCCTTCAGCTGCCGCCCAACGCGAACCCGGGCATGAAGAACGCAGCGGTGGTGATGATCACCGCCGACCTGCCCGCCTTCGCCAAGCCGGGGCAGAAGCTCGACATCACCGTCGCCTCGATGGGCAAGGCAAAGTCGCTCCGCGGTGGCGCGTTGATCCTGTCGCCCCTTCTGGGTGCCGACGGCCAGATCTATGCGATGGCCCAGGGTAACCTGGCCGTCGGGGGCCTTGGCGCCGAGGGCAAGGATGGCTCGCAGATCGTCGTCAACATTCCCTCTGCCGGCCGCATCCCCGAAGGGGCCACGGTCGAACGCGCGGTCCAGACCGGTTTCGAGACCTCGCCGATGCTGACCTACAATCTCACCCGCGCCGATTTCACCACCGCGCAGAATGTCGCCGCTGCGATCAATACGCGGCTCGGCGCCGGTTCGGCCCAGGCGATCGACGCCGTCTCGGTCTCGGTTCGTGCGCCAATCGGCGCCGACGTCCGCTCGACCCTGATGAGCGAGATCGAGAATCTCGACGTCGTCTCGGCCGAGCCGTCCGCCAAGGTGATCGTCAACGCCCGCACCGGCACCGTCGTGATCAATTCCGCGGTGCGCGTCGGCCCGGCCGCGGTCAGCCATGGCAAGCTCACCGTGCGGATCGACGAGCAGCAGCATGTCAGCCAGCCCCAGCCGTTCAGCCAGGGCCAGACCGCCGTCGAGCAGAAGAGCGGCGTCGCGGTCGAGGAGGAGCATCGCCCGATGTTCCTGCTCGAACCCGGCCCGAAGCTCGCCGATGTGGTCAAGGCAGTGAACGCGATCGGCGCGTCGCCGGCCGATCTGGTCGCGATCCTGGAGGCGCTGAAGGAAGCCGGCGCGCTGAAAGCGGAGCTGATCGTCCTGTGACCGACATCCCCGCCCTTCCCGCCGCGCGCCCGACCACCGGCATCGGGGTCGACACGAGCCGCCTGTCCTCGCGCGCCAACCTCGAAAAGGCCGGCAAGCAGTTCGAGTCGGTCTTTGCCGGCATGATGCTGAAGTCGATGCGCCAGGCGCACCTCGCCGAAGAACTCTTTTCTTCCAAGGGGTTGGACACGTTCCGCGAGATGCAGGACCAGCAGGTCGCCCAGTCGATGGCCGATCACGCCCCGCTCGGCATCGGCAAGGCCATGACCGATTTCCTCGCCAAGTCGCAGGCCAATCTCCAGCCGGAAAACACGGCCCCGTCTTCGGATAAGACGCCGTGAGCGATCTCCTCGCCACCGGCGCCAGCGGGGTACGCGCCTATCAGAGCGCGCTGACCACCGTCTCGGAGAACATCGCCAATGCCGGCACCGCCGGCTATGCGCGCCGCAGCGTCAGCCTCAAGGAAGTCAATGCCGGCGCCAGCATCAATTCGACCAGCCGGGTCGCATCGGGCATGGGCGTGGTGGTCGACGGCATCGTCCGCTCGGCCGACGCCTTCCGCGCCGCCGATGTCCGCTCGTCGAGCGCCGACCTGGCGCGGAGCGAGACCGGCATCAACTGGCTCGACCAGATCCAGGGCGCGCTGACCGGCAACAAGCTCGGCGACCGGCTGACCAGCTTCTTCACCTCGGCCCAGGCGATCGCCGCCGATCCGACCGCCAGCGCGCCGCGTTCGGTGTTCCTCGAAGCCGGCACCTCGGCCGCGAACGCCTTTGCCGCGACCGGCAAGGCGCTCGACCAGGTTGCCGCCAATCTCGACGGCACGGCCGAGAATGCCGTGTCGACGCTGACCAGCCTCGCCACCGCCCTCGCCAAGGTCAATGACGGCCTTGGCCGGGTCGCGTCCGGCAGTACCAATTCCGCGCAGTTGCTCGACCAGCGCGACCAGCTGCTCGAACAGATGAGCGCGATCAGCGACGTCTCGGTCTCGATCGACGTCGCCGGCCGCGCTGCCGTCCGCCTGGGCGGCGCGACCGGGCCGACGCTCGTTTCCGGCAGCGACGCCGGCACCGTCACTTATCTCCGCAACGATGCAGGCAGCGTGTCCTTCGCCGTTCACCGCGATGGTGAGATTTCCACGGCCGTTCCGTCGGGCGGGGCGCTCGCCGGCATCGTCGACGGTACCCAGCGGATCGCCGCCGCGCGCGAGCAGCTGAACGGCATCGCGAGCAGCTTCGTCGATGGCGTCAACGCAGTACAGGCACAGGGCCGTGATCTGGACGGCAACCCTGGCGCGCCGCTGTTCGAAACCGGCAACTCACCGTCCGACATCAAGCTCGCCCTCACCGACCCGCGCGGCGTCGCCGCCGCGGCGGTTGGCGGCGGCGTGCGCGACAACAACAATCTTAAGGCCCTGTCCGCGCTGCGCAGCTCCGGCGGGTTCGAAGCCAAGACCACCGGCCTCATTTCCGACAATGCCGCAGCCCTTTCGTCGCGCCAGCAGGTCGCCGAGGCGCAGAGCGCGATTCGCGATGGCGCGGTGGCTGCGCGCGACGCGGTGTCGGGCGTCAATCTGGACGGCGAGGCGGTCGACCTGATGCGCTTCCAGCAAGCCTATCAGGCGTCGAGCCGCGTGATCCAGGTCGCGCGCGAAACGCTCCAGTCCATCCTCGATATTCGTTGAGCAGCACCATGCAGATCAGCACCGCACAACTTTACGACCGCTCGGCAAGCATCATGCAGAAGCTCAGCCAGAAGGCCGACAAGCTGCAGATCCAGGTCTCGTCCGAAACGCGTCTGCTCGCGCCGTCGGACGACGTCGTCGCGTATCAGCGGCTCGCTACGCTCAAGCAGGGCAAGGCCGACGACCTCGCCACCAAAGGCAATCTCGGGCTTGCCCAGTCGTTACTCCAGCAGACCGATTCGACTCTGACTTCCGTCGAGAACAGCCTGCAACACGCCGCCGAGCTGGCGCTACAGGCGGGCAACGGCACGCTGACCGATTCCGCCCGTGCCACCATCTCGACTCAGCTCAAGGGCGTGCTCGACGATCTGGTCAAACTCGCCAACACCAAGGACGCGCGTGGCCAGCCTTTGTTCGGCGCGGCAACCGGCGATACCGCCGTTACGGTCGGCGCCAATGGCGCGGTCGGCTTCACCGGCACCGGCACGCCGCCTGCCATCCCGCTCGGCGACGACCAGTCGATCATCGCGACCGACACCGCCGCGCGCGTGTTCGGCGGCGTTCAGACCGCAAACGGCACGACTGACGCCTTTGCCATCATCTCGAAGCTCGCCGCCGCGATCGACGCGGGCAGGAACGTGTCGAGCGCAGCTGCCGAGGCGACCGATGGCATCAACGCTTCCCTGACTCAGGTCGGCTCCGTGCGCGGTTCGGTCGGTGCGCGCGCCGCCCGGCTCGATCTGGTCGCCGACCAGATGACCGACACCGCCGCCAATCGCGAAATCGACCGTTCCGCGCTTGAAGATACCAATGTCACCGAGACGCTCACCGAGCTCCAGAAGACCATGACGATCCTGTCGGCGACCCAGGCGAGCTTCACCAAGCTCAGCCAGCTGTCGCTGTTCGATTATCTGCGATGATCCTGGGCCAGTTAGTAACCGGTTAGCTACGAAGTCCGGTTAACCATGAATGATCGCGGCCGTTGCCAGAGACGGCAGCGACGAAGAAGGGGAATACGAAGTCCATGTTTCCGGTGATCGGTCTCGTCGTCCTGCTCGTCATGATCTTTGGCGGCTTCGCGATCACCGGGGGTGCACTCGGCCCGGTGATGGAAGCGATTCCGCACGAGATGCTGATCATCGGCGGCGCCGCCGCAGGCGCGCTGATCATCGGCAATTCGGGCAAGGAGCTGAAGGCGCTCGGCGGCAGCTTCGCCAAGATCTTCAAGGGCCCGAAATACAAGAAGCAGGATTATCTCGACACGATCTTCCTCGTGTCGAAGCTGATGAAAATGCTGCGCACCGAGGGGCCGATCGCGCTCGAGCCGCATGTCGAGGATCCCAAATCCTCCGCGCTGTTCGCCGAATATCCACGCCTGCTCGCCGACCACACGCTGATCAACCTGATCGCCGACACGCTGCGCCTCGTCGTCGTCTCGTCGGGGACGCTCGACGTGCATGCGGTGGAGGACGTGATGGACAACATGATCAAGACCCATCACCACGAAGTCGAAGGCCCGCACACGACGCTGTCGAGCCTGGCCGACGCCCTGCCCGCACTCGGCATCGTTGCCGCCGTGCTCGGCGTGGTGAAGACCATGGGCTCGATCGACAAGCCGCCCGCGATCCTGGGCGCGATGATCGGTTCGGCGCTGGTCGGCACCTTCATGGGCGTGCTGCTCGCGTACGGCATCGTCAGCCCGCTTGCGAGCCGGCTGAAGCAGGTCATCGACGCCGATGCCGCGATCTATCATGTGGTGAAGCAGATCATCATCGCCTCGCTCCATGGCCATCCGCAGCCGCTGGTGATCGAAGCGGCACGCTCCGGCATCGCGCATTCGAACCAGCCCGGTTTCGCCGAGGTGTTCGACGGCCTGCGTGGAAGATAAGCCATGGCAGCGCGTGCTCCGCACGGCAGCAACCAGCCGCCGAAGATTATTTACAAGAAGATCTATGTCGAAGGGCATGGCGGCCATCATGGCGGCGCCTGGAAGGTCGCCTATGCCGATTTCGTGACGGCGATGATGGCGTTCTTCCTGCTGATGTGGCTGCTCGGCGCGACCAACGAGAAGCAGCGCAAGGCACTGGCCGATTATTTCGCACCCACCCTCGTCCAGATGAAGCAGAACAGCGCCGGCTCCAACGGCATGTTCGGCGGCTCGTCGATCACCGACAAGGATAATTATCCGCACAAGGCGTCGCAGACCGGCACCAGATCGATGACCATCCCGGTCGAGGCGATCGGCGGCGAACAGGTCGGTACCGGGCAGAAGGGCACACTGAAGAACAAGGCAATGCTCGCCGCCGAGGATCGGCAGAATTTCGAGAAGATGCGCCGCCAGGTGAGTTTCGCCATGTCGAAGAACGCGAAACTGTCCAGGCTGGCGTCCCATGTCCGGTTCGTGCGCACCCAGAACGGCCTGCGCGTCGACCTGATCGACGATGCCGATTATTCGATGTTCGGGCTGGGCACGACTCAGCTAGATCCAGAAGCGTCGAAGCTGATCGGACTGATCGCCGAATCGATCAAGGACATGGCCAACCCGATCATGATCCGCGGCCATACCGACAGCCTCGGCTATGGCGACCCGCTGGCGATGAACAACTGGATGCTGTCGAGCGGCCGGGCCGAGGCAACGCGTCGCCGGTTGGCGAATGGCGGCATTCCCGAGGCTCGCTTCAATCGGATCGAGGGCGTCGCCGACCGCGAACCGATGATCGAGAACAGTCCGACCGACCCACGCAACCGCCGCGTGGCGATCACCCTGCTCTACCGCGCGGCCTCGTTCGGCGAATGACCACCGCCGCACCCAGGCCGGTGCGGCTGGCGATCCTGGCGATCCTGGCGGTCCTTTTCCTGTACGGGCTTTTCTCGGCGCCCGGCGTGATCGGACGTTGGGGTTTTTCGATCGCGGGCATCGGCATACTTCTGCTGTGGACCGCCGTGGCGAGCCTGGGGCTGCCGTTGCTGCGCGCGCGGCCGACGCGCCGGCACCTGGCGATGCTCGCTATCGTGGCGGTCGCGCTGCGCCTCGCCTTTGCCCTGCTTTCTATCCATCGCGGATCTGGCGGCGATCCCAATGCCTATCTGCTACTGGCCAAGGGCCTGCTGATCCGCGACGAATACGGCATCTACGATCATTTTTTCGGCGGTTACTGGCGCGCTTTGTTCCCGCCCTTTTATTCCTTCCTGCTGGCGGGATGGGGCTCGCTCGCCGGCTTCTCGACTGCGTCGGTGTTATTGCTCGGCACGGTGATCGATCTCGGCGCGGCGTCGCTGATCCTGCAGCTTGGCCGGCGGCTTGGCAGTCCGGGCGCCGGCCGCGCCGCCGCCTGGCTCTACATCGTCTGGCCCTCCGTGCTGTTCTCGGCCCCCCTCGCCCAGAAAGAAGGGCTTTGCGCGTTCCTCATCCTCGCGCTGGCGCTTGCCTGGCTCAACCGCGGTCACCGTGCCTGGCGCGATGCGATCAAGATCGGCGTGCCGGCGGCCCTGCTTGCCCTCACCCAGCCCGGCCAGGCACCGCTTGCCGCACTGTTCGGTATCTGCCTGATCGGCCAGGCGGGTTTCTGGCCGATCCTGCTGGCCGGCCTGCGCGCCGCTGCCGTCGCGGTGCTGGTGATGCTGCCCTGGTGGATACGCAACTGGCTGATCTTCAGTGTCTTCATGCCGCTGACTAGTGCCGGCGGGGCGAGCCTTTGGATCGGCAACAACCCGGATGCGACCGGCAACTGGCTGGCCCCGCCCGAGCATCTGCGCGGCCTGCCGGAAGTCGTCTACAGCGAGCGCATCAGCGCGATCGCCATCGACTGGATCAAGGCCAATCCGGGCGCCTTTGTCCGACTGACCGTCACCAAGTTTCTCCGCGCCTGCGGCGTCGGCGCGTTCGGCATCAACCGGCTGATGGCGATGCAGCCGCCGATCCCGGCGGCGATGGCGGCGGCGCTGGTGCCGTTCTCGCATCTTGCCCATGTCGCACTGCTCGGCAGCAGCGCGGTGGCAGCGCGGCTGCGGCGCATGCCCGGCACCGGCACCTTGCTGCTGCTGATCGCCGCGTGCTTCGCCCAGCTCATGCTGTTCGGCGTCTGGTTCGAGTTCAGCGAACGCCACCGGGAGTTCGTCACCCCGTTCCTGTTGCTGCTCGTCTGCGGAATGATCGCGCCGCGGTTGGAAAGCACGGAGCCGCGCCCTAGTTAGGGCCGGTGAGCAAATCCGCCGTTACCGCCCGACTCGCCAACGGCGTCTGCTCGATCCGGGCTGAGGACTGGAATGCGTGCTCCGGCACGACGAACCCCTTCGTGACTCACGATTTCCTGTCGATCCTCGAAGAATCGCAAAGCGCCGTCGCCGAGACGGGCTGGCAACCGATCCCGATCGTCATCGATGGGCCCGATGGCAAACCCGCTGCGATCGCGCCGGCCTATGGCAAGAGCCACAGCCAGGGCGAATATGTCTTCGATCACGCCTGGGCCGATGCATGGGTACGGGCCGGCGGACGCTACTATCCGAAGCTGCAGGTCGCGGTGCCCTTCACGCCCGCACCCGGCCCACGCCTGTTGCTGCGCGACGATAGCCTCGCGCCCGCGCTGATCGCCTCGATCGAGGCAGTGACCGACCAGCATCAGCTCTCCTCGGCGCACGCCACCTTCGTCACGGCGGAGCAATTGCCGCTGTTCGAGGCGGCAGGCTGGCTGATCCGCGCCGGCACCCAGTTCCACTGGCATAATCAGGCCTATGCCGGGTTCGACGATTTCCTGGGGGCCCTGGCCAGCCGCAAGCGCAAGGCGATCCGCAAGGAGCGCGCGGGCGCGGTCGAGGGGCTGACCATCCGCCATGTGACCGGCAGCGCCATCACCGAGGCTGATTGGGATGCCTTCTGGGTCTTCTACCAGGACACGGGATCGCGCAAATGGGGCCGGCCCTATCTGACCCGCGCCTTTTTCTCGCTGCTCGGCGAGCGCATGGCCGACAAGGTGCTGCTGATCCTGGCCGAACGGAACGGCCGGCCGATCGCAGGGGCGCTCAACCTGATTGGCGCCGACACGCTGTACGGCCGCTATTGGGGTTGCACGGAGGAAGTGCCCTTCCTCCATTTCGAACTCTGCTATTACCAGGCGATCGACGCCGCGATCGAGCGTGGGCTGAAGACGGTCGAGGCGGGTGCGCAGGGCGAACACAAGCTCGCGCGCGGCTATGTGCCAGAGCCGACCTGGTCGGCCCATTATATCCCCGATGCCGGCTTCAGGAGGGCGATCGAACACTTTCTTGAACAGGAGCGGCAGGCAGTGGCGTCGGACCGGGAATGGCTGGGGGAGATGACGCCGTTCCGCCGGGGCCCCTGAGCCGTTCAAGCGCCTGACGGCGCGCGCGGATTTCCAGTGCGCGAATCTCTTCCGGGAACAGCGGCACCGGTGGCGGCGTGATGCTGTGGTCGATGCGGAACAGCACGCTCGACCCGTCGCGCCAGACCTCGACCAGCCCGACATTATATTTGGGATCATAGGCCGGCGGCTGGATCAGCCACACATAATCGAACGCGTTGCGCGGGAAGCGCGCCAGCGACAGCGAGATGCTCCGCCACCATTCGCCCCGGCAATATTTCGCGGTGACGATCTGCGACGCGTCATGCGCGAAGTTGCGCGCAGGCGCGTAGCGCGTCGTCAGCAACTGCGCGCCGGCCATCGACCATTGGTCGTTGGTATAGGCGAGTCGGCGCACCAGCCCGATCGCGGGCAGATGCTCCAGCCGGGTCATGAACCAGGGCGGGCGGCAGGCCGAACCGACGAAGCTGACGACCTTCGCACCGATCGGCAGATGGTCCAGCGCCTTCAGCTCGCGCTCATAGGCCTGGTCATATTGCCAGAAGCTCACCGTGGTGGCGCCGATGCGGACGAGGAAAAAGGCTAGCCCGAGCAACGCGACCGCGGCCGCATGCCGGATCGGCACGCCCGGGCGCGGCCTGAGCGCGATCACCGCGATGCCGATCACGAAGGGCGCAAGCCGCATATCGGCATAGGCGGATCCGAACACGATCCGCGGCAGGAGGATGAACACCGCCAGCAGGAAGAGCGCCGACAAACCCAGATTGCGGGAATATTGGATCGTCGGATCGCGAAAGCCCCTGAACAGGATCAGGTAGAGGATCGCCGCCGACGCGATGTCGAACAGCTGCCAGCGATCCTTCAGGACCATGGTGAACCACATGGCCTTGGCGCGCCAGTTGAACCAGTCGCTGGTCTCTCCCCCGACATGATGGCCGCTGCGCCAGATCACCATCAGCACCATCGGCAAAGCCAGCGGGACGCAGCCGAGCCCGGCGCGCACCCAGGCGTTGAACCAACGATGGCCGGCATCGTGCTGGCGCACCATCTCGGCCGAGAAGGCGAGCACGCCGAGCACACCCCAGCCGAAGGTGTGGCAGACCCAGAGCGCGCAGGAGAGCGGCACGAACAGGATCGCGCGCAGCCTGAACCTGCCGAGCCGGCCGAGCCTCAGCCACAGGGCGAACAGGTTGAACGCCAGCGCCATCGACAGCGCGAAGTTCACGAAGCCGAAATGGAAAGGATAGCTATAGGCGATCGGCAGCGCGAACAGCGCGGTCGCGGGGATCCGGCCATGTACCTCGCGCGCGATCCACAGGAACCCCGTCACCGTCAGCGCCGGGATGGTCATGACGATCAGCTTCACCGCCATTTCCAGCCCGACGAGCTTGGCGAGCGGGATGATCAGGATATCGATCCCGAGATTGCCGATCAGCTGCCAGCTGAAATTATACCATTCGGCCAGCCAGGGCGCCTGGTGCATGTCGAGTTGGACACGATAGCGCCCGAGATGCCCGGGCAGGTCTACCAGCGGCGGAATTTCGGGCTTGAGCAGCGGAATGATGGCGACAAATGCCGCCAGCGCCACGAACCAGCGCGTCTGCCACCAGTGCAGCCTTTCGATATCCCCCTGCATGGGTGGGCCTTACCGCGATGAACCCCGCGTAAACAAGCCGGGTTCGACACGGTACAGCGCAAGACCGGCAGGAGCGGCCTCGACGGGATCGAGCCAAGCCGGATGCCGTCCGGCACGAAGCTGGTTCACCATTTGCCGCCCACCGGCCGCGTCGTTGCCCAGTTCGCTGAAACTGTCGGGGCAGAGCGCGACATAGCCGAGCTGCCATCGCCGGGCGACCCCAGCCGCATCCTCGGACGTGCCGAGGAAGAAATGATAAACGGCGAGATTGCCGGCATTGTTGCGGTGATAGGGCGCGCCGACCACGTCGAGCCGGGTCGCCGCCAGCGCATAGGCGCCGAGATCGAGCGGCGCGAGCAACCTGCCCGGCGGCAGCTTGGCAAGCGCGGCGAGCGCCTCGGGCGATGTGCAGTTTCCCGTCGACGGCGCGGCGGCGCGCACCGGCTGGCGCGGCGTGAGCGCATCCGCCGCAAGGGGATAGAGCATGCCCGCCGAGGCGAGCCAGGCGGCGGCAAGCCAGGCCGTACCGCGGCGGCGCGCGGCGGCGATCACCGCGGCAAGCGCGGGGGCAGCGAGAATCGCGCCGGCATAAGCACCGCGTAGCTGGAAGCAGGTCACCCCAAGGGCGGCGAGCTGGACGATGAGCAGCGCCCCCCAGCGATAATCCCGCGTCACGTAGAGCCGCCAGGCAGTCGCGACGATGCCGGCCACCATCACCCCGGCATAGCCGATGGCCACACCCAGCGGCGCGGAGAAGAGCGACTGCGCCTCACCGACCTTGCCCAGCCATAGCCGCGCCAGCATCGGATCGACCATGGCATAGGGCCGCAGGCATTGCGGGGCGACCGCGATCACGCCGGCGCCGATCACGCCCGCGACCAGCAGGGCGAGCATCGCGCGCATCGCTGGCCTGATGAAGTCACGCGCGGCGAGCGCCATCAGCATCGGCGCAAAGGCGGCGATGACCGCGCCGCGCCACGCCGTGGCGGTGAAGCCGTCGCAGGCGGGATAGCCCCATTGGCTCGTCTTGAAGAGGATCGATGCGCCGAGCAACCCGGCGCCGAGCGCGATGCCGAACCCCATCATGCGATCGTCGGCCGCATGTCTGGCGAACAGCCACTCGCCCGCCATGGCGAGGCCCGCGGCGGCCAGCAATGGTGCTGTCTCCATGCCGGTCACCAGGCTTGCCGCCGCGGCCAGCCCGGCGGTGAGACCGAGGCCGAGCGCGGGCGGGCTGGTCAGGGTGCGGACCACCAGCAACAGCAGGACGACCTGCAGGCCGTGGTGATCGATACGCCCGGGCAGGAAGATCGTCGTGGCCGGATAGGCGATCGCGGCGACTACCGCGGCGGTGCGCGCGACGGCGCGCCCGCCGATCGCCCGGGCGATCCGCGCAACCTGGAACAGCGCAGCGGCGAACAACAGGGTCGGCCAGGTCAGCACCGCGACGAGCTCGGCCTGATGCGCACCGAGCCATGGCGTCAGCAAGGCGATGATCGCGCCGGGCACCAGATCGGGCAGGCGCGACCAGTGCATCGCCAGGCCGGGCGCTTCGCCAAGCCGATATTGCGAAAGATCGTTGAAGCGCTGCCCCCCCAGCCAGTCGCGAATCTGCTGAAGACGCATGGCATCGTCGGTGTCGGGCAGGCGTAGCGCCGAAAGCTGGTGCCAGTCGCGAAAGGCCCAGGCGGCGGCGAGCACGCAGGCGAGCAGGATCGCCACCAGCGCGTCGCCATAGACCAGCCGTCGTTCGCTGAATGTCCCCATGACGGAGGACTAGCGAAACCGGGTTAAAACCGGGTTAGGGTAAGCGGGAGGACCGACCCGGCCGTTACCCGACTCGGGTCAGTCGCGATCGCGCCGCCCGAGCAGGCGCAGGCGCAGCGCATTGAGCTTGATGAAGCCCGCGGCGTCACGCTGGTCATAGGCGCCCTGATCGTCCTCGAAGGTCACGACCTTCTCCGAATAGAGCGAATTGGACGACTTGCGGCCGACGACATAGACACCGCCCTTGTAGAGCTTCAGCCGCACGGTGCCGGCGACTTTTTCCTGGCTATGGTCGATCGCCGCCTGCAGCATCTCGCGCTCGGGCGAGAACCAGAAGCCGTTATAGACCAGCTCGGCATAGCGCGGCGCCAGCTCGTCCTTCAGATGCGCGGCACCGCGATCGAGCGTGAGTTGCTCGATGCCTCGATGCGCAAGATAATAGATGGTGCCGCCGGGCGTTTCGTACATGCCGCGCGACTTCATGCCGACGAAGCGGTTCTCGACCAGGTCGAGCCGGCCGATCCCGTGCTTACGGCCGAGATCGTTGAGCTTGGCGAGCAGCGTGGCGGGCGACATCGCCTCGCCATTCACCGCGACGCCGTCACCGCGCTCGAAATCGATCGTGATGAATTCGGGCTGGTCGGGCGCGTCCTCGGGATTGACGGTGCGCGAATAGACATAGTCGGGCACCTCCTCCCACGGATCCTCGAGCACTTTGCCCTCGGACGAGGTATGCAGGATGTTCGCGTCGGTCGAAAAGGGCGCTTCGCCCCGCTTGTCCTTCGACACCTGAATCTGGTGCTGCTCGGCGAACTCGATCAGCTTCGTGCGGCTGGTCAGATCCCATTCGCGCCACGGCGCGATCACCTTGATGTCGGGCGCGAGGGCATAATAGCCGAGCTCGAAGCGGACCTGGTCGTTGCCCTTGCCGGTCGCGCCGTGGCTGACCGCGTCGGCGTTGACCAGCTTCGCAATCTCGATCTGGCGCTTGGCGATCAGCGGCCGCGCGATGGAGGTACCGAGCAGGTACAGGCCTTCGTACATCGCGTTGGCGCGCATCATCGGGAAGACGTAATTACCGACGAACTCCTCGCGCAGATCGTCGATGAAGATATGCTCGGGCTTCACGCCCGCAGCTTCCGCCTTGCGGCGGGCCGGCTCGAGCTCCTCGCCCTGTCCGAGATCGGCGGTGAAGGTCACCACCTCGCACTGATAGGTCTGCTGGAGCCATTTCAGGATCACGCTGGTGTCCAGCCCGCCCGAATAGGCGAGGACGACCCTGTTGATACCGGCTTCGCCGGCGGGGCGATTGATCTTGTCGGTCATGAAAGCGGCTCCGGCAGGGACTGAATCGGCCCGCGCTCTAGGGTTCGTTGCCGGGTTCCGCAACCTCGATGGTCCGGATGAGCCCCGGCAGATAGGCGCCGAGCGTCGCCGCGCGATAGAAATAGCTCGCCATGAACGCCCACCAGATGCCGCTCTGGCCGAACGGCCTGAACAGCAGGTCGGTCGCGATATAGAGCACGGTCGCCAGAATCGCGGCGTTACGCAGCGCCTTGCCCCGAGTCGCGCCGATGAAGATGCCGTCGAGCAACCAGGCGGGCACGCCGATCGCCGGGACGACCGCCGCGAAGGGCAGCAGGGCCACCGCCTGGCTTCGTACATCCTGGTTGGTCGCGAAAAAGGCGATCAGAGCCGGCCCCGCTGCGAAAAAGACCAGCGCGAAACCGATGCCCGCCACCACCGAGAATTCGCCGGTCAGCCGGATCGCCCGGACCAGGGCCGGCCGCGAGCGCGCACCGATCGCCTGGCCGACGCGCGACTCGGCGGTGAAGGCGAAGCCGTCGAGCACGAACGCCGCGACGCTGATGAACTGCATCAGCACATAGTTCGCCGCCAGCGCGGTCGCGCCCAACCGGGCGCCGGCATTGGTAAACCACACGAACAGCGACAACAGCGCGATGGTGCGGACCATGATGTCGGCATTGACCGCGAATAGTCGCCCGAGCGCCCCGCCGCCGAACAGGGCAGGCGAGAGAATCCGCCGCCAGTCGATCCCCCGCCCGACGATCGCCAGCCCGACCGCCAGCGAAATCCATTCGGCACAGGCCGTGCCGAGCCCAACGCCCCGCGCGCCCAGATGGAAATGCCACACGAACAGCAGGTCGAGCGCAATGTTGACCAGATTCATCACGATCTGCAGCGCCAGCGCCGCCCGGGTGCGACCAAGCCCGAACAGCCAGCCATTGATCGCGAACACCGCAAGGCTGGCCGGCGCCCCGAGGAAACGCGCGCTGACATAGCCATGCGCCGCCGCGTCGAGCGCTCCACCGCCCGCCATCGTCTTCAGCGCGAGCGGAATCAGCACGATCTGAAGTGCGAACAGCCCAAGGCCCAGGGCGAAACCGGCCACCAGGCCCCGCAGCAGCATTGCCTCCACCTCGCGCGAGTCGCCCGCTCCTTCGGCCTGGGCGGTCATCCCGGTCATGCCCATGCGCAGGAAGCCGAAGGTCCAGAAGATCATGTTGATCACGACGGTGCCGAGCGCGACCCCGGCCAGCGCAGCCGCATCCCCGGTCCGCCCGATGACCGCGGTATCGACCAGCCCGACGAGCGGCACCGTCGTCTGGCCGAGCATGATCGGCCAGGCCTGGGCGAAGATCGCGCGACGGGTCAGCGGTATATTCATGCGCGTCCGGATAGGCAGGCGCGGGACATCGCGCCAGCCTCCCGCCCTCGCGATCTCGCCTCCAGCTTGCCGAAGCGCGATACGCTCTGGCGGGGCAGCGAGCATTCGACAGACAAAGTCACAGGGCTGGCCGTGCTGGAAGAGCTGATTGCCGATCCTGGGCGTGCAAGCCGGAACCAGTCCGGCATGGCGGAATGACGATCGCCCTTACGCCTCGCGCATCGCCTGCTCGGCCTCGATCATGTAGTCGCGGGTGATCGGCACGGTGTGGCGGTTCTTGGCATATTGCAGCTGATAGTTGCACATGCCGCCATAGCGGAACGCGCAGGACGCGCCCGCCAGATAGAATTGCCACATCCGGTAGAAAGGCTCGTCATACAGGGCGACGATCGCGTCGCGCGCCGCCACCGTCCGGTCGTACCAGTGATCGAGCGTGTAGGAATAATGCAGCCGCAGCACCTCGACATCGGTCAGGATGAAGCGAAGCCCCTCATTGGCGCTGACGATCTCCGACAGGGCGGGGTTGTAGCCGCCGGGGAAGATGTATTTCGCGGTCCACTGATCGGTAACCCCCGGGGCGCCCATGCGGCCGATGGTGTGGAGCAGCATCACGCCGTCATCGGTCAGCAGGTCGCGGCACTGCTTGAAGAAGGTGCGGTAATGCGCCGGGCCGACATGCTCGAACATGCCGACCGAGACGATCCGGTCGAACTTGCCCGTCACGTGGCGGTAGTCGATCAGCTCGAACTTCACCTTGTCGGCAACCCCGGCTTCCTCGGCACGGCGGCGGGCGACCTTCAGCTGTTCCTCCGACAGGGTGACGCCGAGCACCTCGGCCCCGGTCTTCTCGTGCAGGTACAGCGCCATGCCGCCCCAGCCGCAGCCGATGTCGAGTACCTTCATGCCCGGCTTCAGCGCCAGCTTCGCCGCGATATGCGCCTTCTTGTCCGACTGGGCCTGTTCCAGGCTGTTGGCCGGATCAGTGAAATAGGCGCAGCTGTACTGGCGATCGGCGTCGAGGAAGAGATCGTAGAGCCGGTCGCTGAGATCGTAATGATGCGCGACATTCTTCTTCGACCGGCGCGCCATGTTGATTCGGTTGATACGGTGCGTGACGGCCGTGATCGCGCGGGCGGCGCGATTGGCGCTGAGCGCGGAGAGCCCATGCTCCCACAGGTCGTTGGCGGTCATCAGCTGGACGAGGCCCATGATGTCCTCGCCATCGACCGCCATCCGGCCCTGCATATAGGCCTCTCCAGCGCCCAGGCTGGGGTTACGGGTGATGAAATTGGCCGCGCCATTGTCGGTGAAACGGATCGTCACGTTCGGGAAGTCCGGATCGGGATCGGGCTTTCCGAACACCCGGACGGTGCCGTTGGCGTGATGGACGGTGAGCTGCCCGCGCTTGACCCGCGCGGCGAGGAATCGATCGATCAGAGCCATATTGGGCGTCCGTAACAATCAGATGCCCGCATACCAATCGTAATCTACATTGTCTTCCCAATAGCCCCCTTTGCCCTTGCCGATTCCGGCGAGCGAGGCGACCGCATCGATGCGCATGACATATTTGGCGTGCTTGTAGCCGAGCTGGCGCTCGACCCTGAGACGGAGCGGCGCGCCGTGCCCTACATCGAGCACCGCATTGTTCATCGCCCAGGCGAGGATGGTCTGGGGATGGAAGGCATCGATCACATCGATCGATTCGTAATAATTCTTGCCCCTGAACAGGTCGGCGCAGGTGAACACGATATAGCGCGCGTCGGAGCGCAGGCCCGCCGCCTTCAGGACGGTCCCGAGCATCGGCCCGTGCCACTTGCCGATCGCACTCCACCCCTCGACGCAATCATGTCGGGTGATCTGGACGCGGGTCGGCATCGACCTGATCTGTGCCAGCGACAGGCTGAGCGGGCGAGTCACCAGTCCGCCGACCTGTAGCCGCCAACCGTCGAAGCGGTCGGCCAGCATCGCGTTATAGTCGGGCGTATTGGGGTTGCGCGTGCCGTTGGTGCGGAAGCGCGGCGACATCTGATCGTCCCTGAATTCGGGCGCGAGCGCGCTCCTGTCCATCAGCGCACGCTGGAGCCCCTCCTGCATCTTCTCGCCCGAGAACAGGATCTTGCGAAAACCCGGGTCGTTCGCGACCTTGTCGCACCCGCTGAGCAGGCCTGCCCCGCCGACCGCCGCGCTGGTGATCAGCGCGCGCCGCGTGATGATCCGGCTCATGCCTCCTCCTCCGGTACGGTCCAGCGCCCGGTGATCATCGACCGCACCTCGTTCCAGGCGCCCGCGATGATGACGAGCGCGAGATGCACGATGGTGAAGCCGGCCAGCGCGCCCGCCACGATGAAATGGATCGACCGCGCCGATTGCCGCCCGCCGAACAGGTCGAGCAGCCACGGCCACGCGGCGTTCATGCCCGGCGACATTGTGAGCCCGGTCAGGATCATCAGCGGGATCAGCCCGAAGATCACCACCACATAGGACAGTTTCTGGAAGATGTTGAACGCGTGCGGATTTTCCGGATCGTGGAAGCGCAGCGCGATATGGTCGCGCAGATCGTGGAGCAGGTTTCGCGGCGTCAGCTCGGCCCTGCGCACCCGCAGGTCGCGCTGGAAATGGCGGTTGATCAGGCTCGCGAGCATGAACAACAACAGGCCGAAGCCAAGCACCAGCGCGAACAGCAGGTGCCAGCGCCGGGCGATGGCGAGATTGTAGCTGGCCGGGATGGTCAGCCAGCCGGGCCATTGCGGCAGGGTCAGCCAGGCATGGTCGTAATTGGCGCCGTAATTGCCCCAGTAGAGATGCGGATGCGCGTTGAAGATCATCAGCCCGCTGCCGAGCAGGATGAAGAACGTCGCCGCGTTGACCCAATGCCACAGCCGGGTCGCGAGCCTGTGCCGGTAGATCACCCGTGCCGGCCTTTCGACCATCGCATCGGCGGTTGCGCTCATCTCGGTCATTGCCGTTGCATATCCTGTCCGGGCGGGTTGTAGAACCGCAATCGCAGCGCGGGGACCATGCCGGAATGCCTGACCAGCATTTCTACGAACCGACCCATGGCCATGACCATTTCCCGGCGGCGGCAAATCTGCCATGCTTGGGCGATGCTGCCGTCATTGATCGTCATCGATGATTTCCTGCGCGATCCGCTGACGTTCCGGGCGCAGGCACTTGCGCTCGATTACGACCCGGCGTTCAAAAAAGGCAATTATCCCGGGCTGCTCTCCACCCGGCCGCTGCCGATCACTGGCCTCGACGATGCTGTTTCGTCCCGAACCGGCGTTCGGTTACAACCGGCCGCCGGCACGACCCACCAGCATTGCCGCCTGACGCTGAAAGGCGACAAGGGCGCGAGCGGCGTCCATATCGACCCCTGCTTCTATTCGGGCATCCTCTATCTCTCGCTGCCCGAGCATTGTCGCGGCGGCACCGAGTTCTTCAGCCACCGCCCGACCGGCCTGGAACGCGTGCCGCAAACCGAGGCAGCGCTGTTCGCGACGGGCTATAGCGACATCAACCGGCTGATCGAGGAAGTGGTCAACCAGGACACGCTGAAGCCGGCGCGCTGGGAAAAGACCATGACCGTGCCGATGCGCTTCAACCGGCTGATCCTGTTCAGCCCGTGGATGTTCCACAATTCGGGCGCTGCGTTCGGCGACCGGCCGGAGAATGGCCGGCTGGTGCATCTGATGTTCTTTGCGGCCGCGCCCGCGGCTCAGGCGTAGGCACGCCAGAAGAACACTGCGGTCGTCACTGCGGTGACCAGCAGGGTCCAGATCCGGATCGCGAGCGGCGGCAGGACCCGACCGAGCCGCGCGCCGAAATAGCCGCCGACGACCGCGCCGATCAGCATGGGGATGCAGAAGATCCAGCGCACCATGCCCGCGATCACGAAGATCAACGTCGCCGCCGCATTGGCGGTCGCGACCAACACGGTGCGCGGCGCGGCCATCTGGTGCGGCTGCTGATGGGCGAGCAGACCGAAGGCCGCCGTCATCATCAGCCCGGCGCCACCGCCGAAATAGCCGCAATAGATGCCGAGCAGGATCTGGGTGATCACCAGCGTCTTCGGGCCGATCGTGACCCGTTCGTGCAGTGCCGCCGAGGCGCGCTTGCCGAAGGCGAGGACGATCGTGGCGAGCAGCAGCAGCCAGGGCACGACGATGTCGAACAGCCGCGCCGGAGTCGCCACCAGCAACAGGCTGCCGGCGAGCCCGCTGGCGAAGGTGATCGCGGCAAGCACCCGGATGCTGAACCCGGCCAGCGGCGCAAGATCGCGGCGATAGGCCCAGGCGCTCGCGGCCAGGCCGGGCTGCAACGCGACATTGCTGGTCGCATTGGCGACGGGCGAGGGCAGGCCGAGCGCGATCAGCGTCGGCATGGTCGCGAAGGTGCCGCCACCGGCAAGGGCGTTCATCGCACCGCCGAGCGCCCCCGCGCCCGCCGCGAAAGCCACCCCGGAAAGATCAGCCAAGCGCCGCCAGCTTTTCCTCGGCCTGGCGGTCCAGCTCGGCGCGGCTCTTCTTTTCGGACGCAGTCTTGAGCTGGCCGCAGGCGGCGTCGATGTCGCGGCCGCGCGGGGTGCGGACGGGCGCCGAGATGCCGGCCTCGAAGATGATCGACGAGAAGCTGCGGATCCGCTCCGGCGTCGAGCAGTCATAGGGCGCGCCGGGCCAGGGGTTGAACGGGATCAGGTTCACCTTGGCGGGCAGGCGATAGTGGCGGATCAGGCGGACCAGCTCATGCGCATCCGCGTCGCTGTCGTTCTTGTCCTTGAGCATCACATATTCGAAGGTGATGCGCCGGGCATTGTTCGCGCCGGGATAATCGGCGCACGCCTGGAGCAGTTCCTCGATGCCGTATTTGCGGTTGATCGGGACGATCTCGTCGCGGACTTCCTTGGTGACGGCATGGAGCGACACGGCGAGGTTCACGCCGATCTCCGCCCCCGCGCGCGCCATCATCGGCACCACGCCCGAGGTCGAGAGGGTGATGCGGCGCTTCGACAAGGCAAGCCCGTCGCCGTCCATCACCAGCTTCAGCGCATCGCGGACGGCATCGAAATTATACAGCGGCTCGCCCATGCCCATCATCACGATATTGGTGAGCATCCGGCCCTCGGGCTGGCTCGGCCATTCGCCCAGGCCGTCGCGCGCCAGCATGACCTGGCCGACGATCTCACCGGCGGTCAGGTTGCGCACCAGGCGCATCGTGCCGGTGTGGCAGAAGCGGCAGTTGAGCGTGCAGCCCACCTGACTCGACACGCAGAGCGTTCCCCGGTCGGCATCGGGGATGAACACCATCTCATAATCCTGCCCGTCGGGCGAGCGCAGCAGCCATTTGCGCGTCCCATCGGTCGACACCTGCGCCTCGACCACCTCGGGACGACCGATCACGAAGCGCTCGGCGAACCAGGGATGCTGGGTCTTGGAGATGTCGGTCATCGCGGTGAACTCGGTCACGCCGCGATTATACATCCAGTGCCAGAGCTGCTTGGCGCGCAGCTTCGCCTGTTTCGGCTCCATACCCGCCTCTTCGAGCGCAGCGCGGATTCCCTCTCTGGGCAGGCCGATCAGATCGACTTTGCCATCCTCGCGCAGGGTCGGCGCGCGCGGGACGGGCACGGGATCGATGTGCCCCGGGATGGGCATGGAAAAATTCGGGGTATCAAGCATGGCTGCGCACATAGGCCAGTTACGCGCATTTTTCCAGCGGGCGGGATTCGGGCACTGCAGCGGCACGCGGGATCATGGTCCGGCGAGCGATAGCCCGTCAGTGATCGCGATTGAATCGAGCAGCCGCTGCGATGGCTGCGATGCTAAAAATGTCATGAGGGTTGCTGACACTTTCGCCCATCATCGTACAACTTGCCGTACAATGATGGGCGGGGATTGCGCGGGAAAAGGTTAGCGCGGTCTCGTCCACAAATCCGGGTCGCGGGGCACTGGCGAATAGAGCGTCTCGCGCCCGATCGCGTCCCTTGCCGCGCGCAAGATCATGGCGATCTTGGCGCCCGCCGATGTGGTGACCCGGTGGTCCCAGGCATGTTCGCCGCGTTCCGCAACCGCGCGTCCGATCGCGCCATAGATGCCCGCCGCCGCCAGAACCGCCCAGGCCGATCGCAGGGGAAGGGCGGGTGTTCCGGCCCGCGCGCTCGCCTCGAACGCCGCTGCCCGCGCCGCCAGCCGCTTCGCCAGCACCGCGAGCCGTGGGCGGAAGGGCGGCTTCATGTGCTGGCCGGGCGGAATGTCCATCTCGACCAGCCAGTCCACCGGCAGATAGCAGCGCCCGACCCGGTCATCCTCCTCGATATCGCGCGCGATATTGGCGAGCTGGAACGCCATGCCGAGATCGCAGGCCCGGTCGAGCGTCGCGTCGTCGTCGGGCGATACGCCCATCGCGACCGCCATCATGCAGCCGACCGCACCCGCGACATGATAGCAATATCTGTAGAGGTCGTCCTCGCTGCGCGGCCGCCATTCCTCCGCATCGAGCGCAAAGCCGGCGATCAGGTCGCGCGCGAACCGCGCCGGCATGCGGGTCTCGGCCGCGACGATGCGCAACGCATCGAAGGCGGGGTCGCCGATCCACTCGCCTGCCAGCGCCGCCTCGGTCATCGCCGAGACCCGGGCGAGCCGCGCCGGCGCATCGTCGACGATCGTCATGCCATGGCCATGGTCCTGGCCGTCGGCGATGTCGTCGCATTTCCGGCACCAGGCATAGAGCAGCCAGGCCCGTTCGCGGGTCTTCTTGTCGAACAACCGGCTCGCCGCCGCGAAGCTCTTCGATCCGCGCGCGATCGATTCAGCCGCCGTCGCGACGATCGCGTCGCGGGTGGGGAGAGGCGGGTCGATCATGCCGAAGACGGGCTCACAGATCCTTGGCGCGCATCTTGGTGATCGTCTCGATCGGCACATGCGCCGCCATCTTCGCCAGCAGGCCGTCGAGCGTGTCGTCGACGGTCAGCACGCCCTGATGCTGCGGTCGCAGGAAACCGACCTCGCCCATCCTGGCGTAGAAGGCGATCAGATGGTCATAATAGCCGGCGACGTTGAGCAGCCCGACCGGCTTGGCATGATAGCCGATCTGCGCCCAGCTAAGCGCTTCCCACAATTCGTCCATCGTGCCGGTGCCGCCGGGCAGGTTGATGAAGCCGTCGGACAGGTCGGTGAAGGCCTGTTTGCGCTGATGCATCGTGTCGACGACATGAAGCTCGGTCAGCCCGCGATGCGCGACCTCGGCACTGACCAGCGCGGTCGGGATGATCCCGATCACCTCGCCGCCAGCTTGGAGCGCCCCGTCGGCGACGGCGCCCATCAGCCCGAGCCGGCCGCCGCCATAGACGACGCCGATCCCGCGTTCCGCCAGGGTGCGCCCGACCGCGCGGGCGGAATCGATATAGACCGGGTCACTCGGGCTTGCCGACCCGCAATAGACGGCAAGGCGTTTCATAGTTTCTCCACGGAACGGCGAGGGGGACCATCCGAAGGATGGTGGAGGGGGGGACCCGCAAACGCTGTGCTTGGGGATATCCCCCTCCACCATTCGCTGAAGAAACGAATGGTCCCCCTCCCCGTGCCGGGGAGGACACGCATCGTCATCATCGAGGTCCTTCCAACATCAACGCCGCCGTAGCCTTGGCGCTCCCCACAACCCCCGGAATCCCGGCGCCCGGGTGCGTGCCCGCCCCAACGAAATACAGGTTCGGGATATCGTCGTCGCGATTGTGTACCCGGAACCAGGCGCTCTGGGTCAGGATCGGCTCCAGGCTGAAGGCGCTGCCGAGATGCGCGTTCAGGTCCACTGCGAAGTCGCTCGGCGCATAATGGAATTTGGTGACGATCCGCTCATGGATGTCCGGGATCAGCCGTCGCCCGATCTCGTCGAGGATGCGCTTCTCCAGGATCGGCCCGATCTCCGCCCAATCGACCGGGAACTTGCCGAGATGCGGCACCGGCGCCAGTGCGTAGAAGGTCGAATGCCCCTCCGGCGCCAGGCTCGGATCGGTCACGGTCGGGTGGTGCAGATAGAGCGAGAAATCCTCGGGCAGCACGCCGCTCTCGTACAGGTCGGTGAGCAGTCCTTTGTAGCGCGGGCCGAACAGGATCATGTGGTGCGGGATGCCCGGCCAGGTGCCCTTGATCCCGAAATGCACGACGAACAGCGAGGGGGAGTAGCGCTTGCGTTCCAGCTTGGTCTTGGTCCGCTGCGCGCTGCGGGACGTCTTCAGCAGGTCGCGGTAGATGTGCATGACGTCGCCGTTGCACGCGACCATATCGGCCTTGCCCTCCCAGCCCGACGCGGTGACCACGCCGGTCGCCTTGTCGCCGAGCGTCTCGATGCTCGTCACCGGATCGTTAAGGCGCAGCACGCCGCCCAGCCGCTCGAAATGCGTGACCATGCCGGCGATCAGCCTGTTGGTGCCGCCCTTGGCGAACCATACGCCGCCATCGCGCTCCAGCTTGTGGATCAGCGCGTAGATCGCGCTGGTCGTCATCGGGTTGCCGCCGACGAGCAGCGTATGGAAACTCAGCGCCTGGCGAAGATGCTCGTCCTTCACGAAGCTCGACACGATCGAATAGACCGATCGCCACGCCTGATATTTCGCCAGCGCCGGTGCCGCCTTGATCATCGACGCGAAGTCGAGGAACGCGACATGGCCGAGCTTCTCATATCCCTCGTGGAACACGCCCGCAGAATATTCGAGGAACTTGCGGTATCCGGCGACGTCCTCCGGATTCAGTTTGGCGATCTCCGCCATCAGGATCGTGTCGTCGTTGGTATAGTCGAAGCTGGTCCCGTCGGGCCAGTTGAGCCGGTAGAAGGGCAGCACCGGCTCCAGGGTCACGTCGTCGGCCATGCTACGCCCGGTCAGCGCCCATAATTCCTGCAGGCAGGGCGGATCGGTGATGACCGTCGGCCCGGCATCGAAGGTGAACCCGTCCTTCTCCCAGACATAGGCGCGGCCGCCGGGCTTGTCGCGCGCCTCGACGATGGTCGTGTCCACGCCCGCCGATTGCAGCCTGATGCCCAGCGCCAGCCCGCCGAACCCAGCGCCTATGATGATCGCGCTGCGGTTCATGTCGTGCTCCGGTGGAGGGTCGGGCGGATGGAGGCGCCGGTAATGGCTTCCAGCGCGCGGCCCACAGCTACGGGTGGTTTGCCCATCAGGACGCGGGCCTTGTCGGATAGGGTCGAACGTCCAGCATAGAAACGGCCTATAAGACGGGGATCGAGCCGGTAGAAGCGTTCGAGGATTCGATAACGTTCCGCCGGCTCGGCTGCCTTGAACAGCATCTTGTCGAGCATGCGGTAGAAACCGCGCTTGCGCCATGTCGATCGCGCCAGGCCATAGGTCAGGTCGTGCAGCGCCTTGCCCGACAGGTCGCTCGCCCGGGCGATCAGCGATGCGGTACGCACCGCGTCGGGCAGGGAATAGCCGGTGGTCGGGTGAAACAGCCCGGCCCGCATGCCCGCCTTGGCGACCTTGTTGCCCCCGCTGCGCCAATATTCCTCGAAATCGCCGCCCATCGCGACCGGCAGCACGCCCGTTTCCTCGCGCACCAGCCCATCGACCTGCCAGCCGCGCGCACCGACATAGGCGTCGATCCGCCCGGCCAGCGTCGCCTGGTCGAGCGCGGGCGAGTCGCTGTAATAGGTATCCTCGACGAACATCCGGGTCGCGGCGAAGGGCAGGCAATAGACGAAACGATATCCGTCGATCTGCTCGACCGTGGCGTCCATCACCATCGGATGCGCCGCACCATGCGGCTCGTCGAGGCTGAACTCCCGCCCCAGGAATTTCTGCCAGCCAAGCTCGAGCAGGTCGAGATCGCCCGCCCCCCGCGCATCGATCACGCCCCGTGCCTGGAGCCGGTCGCCATCGGCCAGCACCACCGCGGTCGGGCTCGCACCGAGCACCTTGCGGCCGGTCATCAGGGCGCCTTCGGGCAGGGCGGCGCGCACCACCGTGTCGAGCCGTTCGGATTCGATCGAATAATAGGCGGCGTCCAGCGTCCGCCGATGGCCCGGAAAGGCGATGTCATAGTGTTTCCAGCCATGGCCGATCAGCGGTGCGACGATCCACCGGTCGCCCTCTTCGACGTCGCTGGCAAAAAATGACCAGACATGGTTGCCGCCGACCCGGTCCGATCCCTCGACCAGCCTGACGTCGAGCCCGGGGTGCTTCCTCTTCAGCGCCAGCGTCACCAGCCCGCCGGCCAGCCCGGCGCCGACGATCGCGATATCGCAGGAGAGAGGGGCCGGCATGGGGTTTGCCTAGCCGAATAGCCCCATCATGCAAATCGCGCACTTGGCCCTCAGGCACGGCCAGGACAGTGGTCTAGCCGGCCCATCACCGTGTAAGGGGGTGGGGATGACCGTCACGATCGCCATTCTTCTCTCCGCCGTCGCGATGACGGCGATCGTCGGCGTGCGCTACCTGATCGTCAGCGGGCTGTTCGCCGCCGCCACCCGCGCGAAGCATCCCGGCCTCTATGCCGGGCTCGACCCGCAGATCAGGCGCGAGATCTGGTGGAGCCTCGCGTCCGCGGCGATCTATGGCGCGCCCGCGGGGATCATCGCCTGGGGCTGGCAGAATCGTGGCTGGACGCGAATCTACGGCGACATCCATGCCTTTCCGCTCTGGTACCTGCCGGTCTCGGTGCTGCTCTATCTGATCGCGCACGATAGCTGGTTCTACTGGACCCATCGCTGGATGCATCTGCCCCGGCCGTTCCGCATCGCCCATGCGGTCCACCATGCCAGCCGCCCGCCCACCGCCTGGGCGGCGATGGCGTTCCACCCGATCGAGGCGATCAGCGGGGCTGTTGCCATTCCGCTACTGGTCTTCGTGATTCCGATCCATCCCTATGCGCTTGGAGTGGTGCTGACCGTCATGACGGTTATGGGGGTAACCAACCATATGGGGTGGGAGGTTTTTCCTGCGTTCATGTGGCGGGGGCCAATGGGGGCTTGGCTCATCACCGCGAGCCATCATCAGCGCCACCATGAGCATTATGGGGGAAATTATGGGCTCTATTTCCGATTCTGGGACCGGCTCTGCGGTACCGATCGCGGTATCGGCGATTTCGCCCGGGAGCATGAACGGGCGCGTCGCAAGGCGGCTGGGCGGCCGGCTGGGGCTCGGACTCGTCGCGATGGCGCTGCTGCCGGGGGCGATGCCGGTCGCTGATCTGTCGCTCGACGTGGCGAAGCTTCGCTCGACGCGCGGCATGATTCGCGTCTGCCTGACGGCGGATCCGAAGAATTTCCCCAAATGCACCGACGACAGGCATGCCGTTACCCGGTCAGTCCCCGCGACCCACAACGAGATCGCTTTCGACGGCCTGCCGCGCGGCGATTATGCCATCGCGGTGATCCATGACGAGAATGGCAACGGCAAGCTCGATACGTTCGCCGGAATCCCGAAAGAGGGCTTCGGCTTCTCGCGCAACCCGGTCATCACCTTCGGTCCGCCCAGCTTCAAGGCGGCCCGTTTCACCGTGTCGGGTGATGCCGATGCGCAACAGGTGAAGATGCTTTACCTGCTCTAGGCTCGCCGCGGCGGACCCAAAGCGACACAGGCGGCGTTTGCGCCGCAAGACTTGTTCCCTGGAGTATGCCTGTGACCGCACAAAACCGTATCGCCCTGCTCGTGGCTTCCCTGCTCTGCTTCACCGCGACATCCGCCTTTGCTCAGGAGATACCGGCGGTATCGGCGCAGGGCCCGGCGCAAGGGGACGCGCCCGATTCCGATCGCAACAGCTTCACCATCGGCGGCGGTGCTGCCTTCATGCCGAGCTATGAGGGCTCGAACGACTATATCGTCGCCCCCGCCGTCGCGGCGCGCGGCAAGGTTGCCGGCTTCGCCTTCTCGACCCGCGCCACCCAGCTCTATGTCGATCTCATCCCGAACCCCTCGGGCCCGTCCTTCGATTTCCAGCTCGGCCCGATCGTCGGCCTCAACTTCAACCGCACCGGCCGGGTGACCGATCCGCAGGTCAAGGCGCTCGGCAATCGCAAGATCGCGCTCGAGGCCGGCGGCTATGTCGGCATCGCCAAGACCGGCGTCATCACCAGCGACTATGACAGTCTCGCGCTCAAGGTCGCCTATGTCCATGATGTCGGCACGGTCTACCGCAGCTATGTGATCACCCCGTCGATCGAATATACCACCCCGCTCAGCCGCAAGGCGTTCGTCGGCCTGTCGGTCTCGGCCGACTATGCCGGCACCGGCTATTCGCGGGCTTATTTCGATGTCGATGCGGCGGGATCGCTGCGCAGCGGCCTGCCGGTGTTCAGCGGCCGCAAGGGGTGGAAGGACATCAGCGTCGGCACCGTCCTCGGCCATTCGCTCACCGGCGATCTGACCCACGGCCTCGGCATCTATGCGATGGGCTCCTACACCCGTCTCCAGGGCGATTTCGCCGACAGCCCGGTGGTCAGCATCGCCGGCAGCCGCAATCAATGGCTCGGCGCGATCGGGCTCGGCTATACGTTCTGACGGTCGCGTTCCGGCCGGTTTTGCGACGGGCGGAACCGCGTCGGGCCGGCGCGGCCGTTAACGGTTGTTGATGTCTCCCCCGCACATCGGCTACCCGGAGACCGAAACCGGTCGGAATCGACATATCCGGTCATGCAAATGACGGGAAACGGTGGCTGAATCCGTCCTGTCGTACGGGACACCATCTCAAGGAGAGGTCGCTTTGACCGAAGACCAGCAGCTGATCGAGGGTGGCGACTCGTCCCTCCAGCCGGAAACCACCCCCGCCAGCCTGCGGAACGAGCGCCGCGAATTCTTCAGGGCAGCGCTCGGTGCGGCCGCCGCGACTGCGGCTGGCGCAGGCGCGCTGTCGATCGCGACATCGGCCTCGGCGGCGACCATCGTCGACAACGACATGGGCAATTTCCTGCTCCAGCTCGAATATCTCGTCGCTCAATATTACAGCTTCGCCACCTCCGGCGCCGGCCTCCCCGCAGCGCAGCTCACCGGGGTAGGCACCGCCGGCGCCGCGACCGGCGCGCGCCAGGTGACCTTCTCCGATCCGCTGGTCGGCCAGTTTGCGCGCGAAGCGGCGCAGGACATGGCATCGCACGTCGCCTACCTGCGCTCCACGCTCGGCAGCGACGGCGCGACGGCGCAACCGGCGATCGATCTCGGCGTCACAGCGACCAGCGCCTTTTCGCGGCTCGCGGCTGCCGCGGGCGTCGTATCGTCGGGCGGCACGTTCGACGTCTATGCCAGCGACGAGAATTTCCTGCTCGGCGCCTTCATCATCCAGGACGTCGTCGTCACCGGCTATGCCGGCGCGATCGCCTCGATCGCCGACAGGACCTTTGCCGGCCAGGTCCTCGGCCTGCTGTCGTCTCACGCGCAGCACACCGCGCTGGTCCGCTCGCAGCTTTACGCAAAGGGTGTCGCCATCCCGGCGCTGCGCACCAATGCCGACAAGATCTCCGACACCCGCGACTCGCTCGACGGTGTCGGCTCGGCGCCGTCGAACGATCTCGATCATGGCATCTCGCCTACCATGGTCGGCAGCAACATCGTGTCGCACGTCGTGCCCACCAATCCGGAAGGCCTCGTGCTCGGCCGTTCGACCGGCCAGGTGCTCAACGTCCTCTATCTGAACAGCGCTCAGGTAACCTCGGGCGGCTTCTATACCGCCGGCGTCAACGGCGCGGTGAAGCAAAGCACCGCGAACTGATCGCGACCCTACTCCCCCAAGGGAAGATTTCACGATGATCGATACCGATACCCCGATCCTGGCACCCGACGCGCAAGACGGCCGTCCCGGCCAGCGCCGCCGTTTCCTTCAGCTCGCCGGCACCGCCACGATCGCCTTTGGCCTCTCGGCCTGCGGCGGCAGCGGCGACGGCGGTGGGTCGCCCACCCCGACGCCAAGTGGCACGCCCACACCGTCCCCCACCTCGACCTCGACGGTCGCGCTGGACGTGGATACCCTCAACTTCGCGCTCCAGCTGCAATATCTCTCGGCGCAATATTTCGCGCTGGGCACGACGGGCAGCGGCATCGCCGCCGCGTTGCTGACGGGCACCGGTACCCAGGGCACGGTCACGGGTGGCGCGCAGATCACCTTCGCCGATGCGATCTTCGGCCAATATGCACGGGAGATCGCGGCGAACGAGCTCGCGCTGGTCGGCCTGCTTCGCTCGGCGGTCGGCTCAGCCGCTATCGCCTCGCAGCCGGCGATCGACCTGTCCAGCGCGGTCACCGGCGGCTTTACCCGCCTCGCGCGTGCCGGGGGCTATATCGGTCCGGCCGATACCTTCGACGCTTTCGCCAGCGAACAGAATTTCCTGCTCGGCGCGTTCATCCTGCAGGACGTCATGGTCAGCGCCTATATCGGCCTCGCCCCGGCGCTCCAAAACCTGGTGTACATCAACGCGGCGGCCAACATCCTGGCGACCAAGTCGTTCAACGCCGCGCTGATCCGCCAGCAGCTCTATAATCGCGGCGCGGCACTTCGCACGGCGACCGACCAGTTCAGCGCCGCACGCGATGCGCTCGACGGCGCAAGCGACATCGATCAGGGCGTCAGCGGCAACGCGACCGTCTCGAACGTCGTTGCGAGCAACGTCGACGGCATCGTCTTCGGCCGCACCCCGGCACAGGTGCTCAACGTGCTCTACACCAACCATGCGGCGGTGACGGGCGGCGGCTTCTACCCGAACGGCGTGACCAGCACCTATTTCAAGGTGAGCGGCGCGAACTGAGCCCTTCGGTTTACGATAATCGAAAAGGCCGTGCGACCCTGGGTCGCGCGGCCTTTTCTTTATGGTCCGACGCGCCTAGACCGGCTCATCCCCGGGGGGGCGCTAATGCGCGCCTGAGAGGGGGGCTGCAGCCCCCGACCCGCCGAACCTGATCCGGTTGAGACCGGCGGAGGGAGGGAGCGGTCTTCATCCGAAAACCGTCCTCGCTCCGTTTACGTTGGAGCGAACACCCATGGCAGACATCCCCGCCCGCACCGAAATCGGCGTCACGACTGGGCCAATTCGCGGCTCGCGGAAAATCCATGTCGGCGAATGGCGGGTCGCGATGCGCGAGATCATGCTCGAGCCGTCGAGCGGCGAGGCGCCTCTGCGCGTCTACGACACCTCGGGCCCCTATACCGATCCCAAGGCGATCATCGACATCAATGCCGGCCTGCCGTCGCTCCGCCGCGACTGGATCGTCGGCCGCGGTGACGTCGAAAGCTATGACGCGCGCGAGATCAAGCCGGAGGATAACGGCCTGTCCGGCCCGGACCGCTCCGCCGGCGTGCCGCAATTCCCGAACGTCGTGAAGCGCCCGTTGCGCGCCAAGGCCGGCCATAATGTCAGCCAGATGCACTATGCCCGCAAAGGCATCATCACGCCCGAGATGGAATATGTCGCGATCCGCGAGAATATGGGCCGGGCCGCCGCCAAGGAGCAGCTGATCCGCGACGGCCAGTCCTGGGGCGCCTCGATCCCCGATCACGTCACACCCGAATTCGTCCGGGACGAGGTTGCGCGCGGCCGCGCGATCATCCCCACCAACATCAATCACCCAGAATCGGAGCCGATGGCGATCGGCCGCAACTTCCTCGTCAAGATCAACGCCAATATCGGCAACAGCGCCGTCGCCTCGAACGTCGCGGCGGAAGTCGACAAGATGGTCTGGTCGATCCGCTGGGGTGCCGACACGGTGATGGACCTGTCGACCGGCCGCAACATCCACGACACGCGCGAATGGATCCTGCGCAACAGCCCCGTGCCGATCGGCACCGTGCCGATCTACCAGGCGCTGGAAAAGGTCGGCGGCGTCGCCGAGGACCTGACCTGGGACATTTTCCGCGACACGCTGATCGAGCAGGCCGAACAGGGCGTCGACTATTTCACCATCCACGCCGGCGTGCGCCTGGCCTATGTCCCGATGACGGCGAAGCGCGTGACGGGCATCGTCAGCCGCGGCGGTTCGATCATGGCGAAATGGTGCCTCGCGCACCACAAGGAGAGCTTCCTCTACGAGCGCTTCGACGAGATCACCGAGATCATGAAGGCCTATGACATCGCCTATTCGCTCGGCGACGGCCTGCGCCCCGGCAGCATCGCCGACGCCAATGACGAAGCGCAGTTCAGCGAACTCTACACGCTCGGCGAACTCACCCACCGCGCCTGGAAGGAAGACGTCCAGGTCATGATCGAAGGCCCCGGCCATGTGCCGATGCACAAGATCAAGGAGAATATGGACAAGCAGCTCGAGGTCTGCGGCGAAGCGCCCTTCTACACGCTTGGCCCGCTCACCACCGATATCGCGCCGGGCTACGATCACATCACCAGCGGCATCGGCGCCGCGATGATCGGCTGGTACGGCACGGCGATGCTTTGCTACGTCACCCCCAAGGAGCATCTCGGCCTGCCCGACCGCGACGATGTGAAGGTCGGTGTCGTCACCTACAAGCTCGCCGCCCATGCCGCCGATCTCGCCAAGGGCCACCCGGCCGCGAAGCTGCGCGACGACGCGCTGAGCCGCGCCCGTTTCGAATTCCGCTGGCGCGACCAGTTCAATCTGTCGCTCGATCCCGACACGGCGGAGCAGTACCACGACCAGACGCTCCCAGCAGAAGGCGCCAAGACCGCGCATTTCTGCTCGATGTGTGGCCCGAAATTCTGCTCGATGAAGATCACGCAGGAGGTGCGCGACTTCGCGGCAAAGCAGAATAGCGGCGTGGACAGCTTCCTTGCCGCGACGCCTGCCCAGCAGGGTGATGAAGCGCGTGCACGTTTCGCGAATGCCGATGCGGAAAAGGGCATGGACGAGATGAGCGAGAAGTTCCGCCAGACCGGCAGCGAGATCTACCTGCCGGCAGCCGAATAAGACCGTTCTATGCTCCTCTCCCTGCGGAGCAGGGAGAGGATGGCTATTCGCTCGTCGAATGCCAGTACTGTAATAGCTGGTCTGTGAGCTGCGCGTTTGAGGGGCATCAGCGCAAATATACGCCTTCAAGTCCGATTGGGAGAAGGTCTATATTGCGAATCCGTGGCTTGATAGCGCTTCATTTACCAAGCGAACAAAATCAACAGGGTCGTTGAAGTAGTTTCTATAAGCACTTCTGACTTGGCTGGGATTGTCCGCCCGCACGTAAACGGCATTGAGACTATCTGAATTGCTCTCAAGTTCGGATGCCTTTTCAATGGCGTCCGTGGGGCTGGAGAATGTAAGAATCTCAAGTCCAAGAGAACCTTCTGGCTCTCTATAGACATTTAGCACGTTGTGGCGTTTGATCTTATCGAATCCACCGGCAACCTTTAGCGCATGTAGTCGCTGAAGAATTCCAAGCTTCTTTTCCAATTTTATGAACTGATCACAAAGTTCCTCTGTTTCCAGCTCAACTAGCGCATTTGCTATCCCTTCATGGAATCTGGCGAGTATCTCGCTAGCTAGCGAAAAGAACTTCACTCTATCGGTATCATCAAGATCAAATTTAGTTTTTTGACCGTCTACGATATCAGAGATTTCTAAGGCTGTCGCCCATGCGTGTTGTACACGAGTTCTGTATTGTACCTCAACCAATAGGCCGTGCCACGGCTCCGATTCTTTGCTGCCGCGCCTGTGCGCTCGTGGAAAATGCGCATAAACATCATGTATGCCACGGTATCCGCTGGCCTTCGGATGGTGGATATAGTTGTATTTGGAAGGGTCGTGACGTAATTTATGAACAACATGCTCCATCGATTTGGAGGAGTGTACATAATCACGAAAACGGGTGAGGTCTTCAAGCGTTTCAAATATAAGGCGGCATCCCGCAAAATCTTGCATGCTCGTTACATCTGACATCAGCGGGCGACCATCCGGATGCTGCCGAGTAATCTTATCTATAACGGTGCTTCTACGCTTTAGTCTTTGAGCAAATTCTATATTGCCGACGTACTTTTCGATTCTGCGCTTAAAAAAAATCTGAAACGTATTGATTACATACCCATGCGCCGCGCGCCATTGATCCACGAGTTGCAAATCGTTGTCAGAGCCCTTCCCATCGGCGATGGCTTTCCCTGCTCTGTTGACTTCTCGTTTCGATTGAGGTGGCGGAGGATATGTCGACATATAAGGCATTTAGAGAGAGAATCCTTGTCGATTGTCTGCGCTTCGGTACTTTGCTTTATATAGGCCCAATTAGCCATAATCCAAATCCGTGCCCTGAATTTCAGAGACGCAGTACCAAAAACATGCCGCCGGCTGATCGCTTCTAGCCAATCTCACGGCATGCAGGCGTTCAAACAGAAGCGCGACAAGAGGATGTCGCGGGCGGCAATTTTGAGAGTGCGTCAATTTCAGGGAGACGGCACTGAATTGACACGCCCTCTCGGTCTTGCCCATTCATTCCGCTATCGTTACAAAACCTCTCGCCGAGGCGCTCAACCAAGTATAACCTCCCAAAAACACAGGGGGCATGGCGATGATTCTCGGACTTTCGGTACCCGCGTTCACACAACTCCACACGCTCATCAGCCTGATCGGCATAGCGACAGGCCTGGTCTTTCTCGCGGGCCTGCTCCGCCGGCGATGGCTGAACGGCTGGAACCTCGGCTTCCTGATCTTCACCATCCTCACCAGCGTCACCGGCTTCTTCTTCCCGATCAAGGTCATTGGCCCGCCGCATATCGTCGGCGCGATCTCGCTGGTCGATCTCGCGGTGGCGCTGGTTGCCCTGTACGGCTTTAAGCGCTCGGGCATCTGGCGCGCCGTCTATACGGTCACTGCGGTTATCGCGCTCTACCTCAACGTCTTTGTCGGGGTCGTACAGGCGTTCCAGAAGATCCCCTTCCTCAACGCCTTCGCACCGACCGGCAGCGAGCCCCCCTTTGCGATCGCGCAAGGCATCACGCTCATCGCCTTTATCGCGGCGGGCTTTTTCGCGGTGCGGAACCCCGCACCGCGCTGACGGCGGCGAAGACTTCGGGCAGTTCCGGATAGGGTGTCGGTTTAGGGAACGGGACGTCGCGGCTCAGCGCCGCCGCTTCCAGTCAAGCGACACCCCGATCCGCTGCCCCCAGCTTCCGTCCCAATCCGTCCGCAGCCCATGCGCCTGAAGCTGGGTGACGATGTCCTGGCCGATCGCGAGCGCGGCATCCTCGCCTTCCTCGCAGGCGCCATAGTTCAGATACAGGCCATCCCCCTCGACGGCTGAATCCGTGTCCTGCACATGATAAAAGGCATAGCCGCGCGTCGGCCCGCCCGTTTTGTGCACCGCCTCGATCTCGTCCCAGATCTCGCTCGATCCGCAGGTGCCGCAACAGGCGAAGTTCTGGCGCGCGATCACGCCCGTCTTTTCCAGCGCCTGGAAGGCATCGTCCAGCCGGTCGCAATCGGTCCGCGCCGGCCAGCGGCGCTGCGCATCCTTATGCTCGGCCAGCGCCTCACGCAGCAGGCGCTGCGCTTCGCGGCGCAGCACCGCCGGCTCGAAATCCTCCTCGAACGCGGCGACCGCATGGGTCAGGATCGCGTCTTCGTCATAAAAGGCGCTGGCGACATCGCGCCGGATCGAATCGCCCAGCTCGAGCAGTTTCTCGTCCGGTTCGGTATCAATGGTGATCGGCATACGTACGGTCGCCGCCTCGACTTTGCGGCGCCCGAACAGGCGATCGAACAGGGATTTCATACGGCCCTTCCCAAGCTCACGGACATCCGGCGGCATAGCCGGCGCCGGTGACGATATTCCAGTACCAATAATGATGGCACCACGCCGCAATTTCCAGAGGACGAGTGTCGCAACGGCCATTCGCCGGCTCTCCCGGCTTTAAGCGGGGTCCGCCCGGTCGCGCCGATCCCCGTCCTCGTCTTCGCCGTCCTCGCCTTCGCTGTCCTCCTCTTCGACATTCCGTTTGCCGACCTGTTCGATCACATCCTGTTTCCGCGGGTCGAACAACACCGAGAATGCCAGCCCCAGGGCAAGGGCCGCGCCGGCCATCCGCCCCTTGCCGCGCGTCGATCTCTTGGTTGCGGCGACCAGGCGAGGCAGCAGGATGGCGAGGATCACGATCAGCCCGGCCGCGACAACCCATTCCATGAGCGTGCTCAGGCCAGCAGCGTGAAGGCGCTGCCGGCGATGCCGGCAAGGACCAGCAACGTGATCGCCAGCGGAAGGCGGTTGCTGCCCCGCAACGCCGCGACGTACCGGGAGATCAGCGCGTCGTCGCGGCGACCGGTGGCCGCCCATGCGATCAGCACGATCCACAGGATGAACGACATCAGCGTCAGGGGGCTGAGCTTGCAGATCAGGCGCCGCTCCGGATGCCGGCGGATCAGGGCGATGAGGGCAGGCGCGGCAAGATAGGCGCCCAGGCCCGCCAGAAGGGCCAGGAGCGGAAGAGCGCCATGGGGCATGATCATGTCTTTCGGCCTTATTCGGGCCTGAACGGGTTCAGGAAAAGCGTCTCGACCGGCATGTCGAAAAAGGCGGCGAGCTTGTACGCCAGCGGCAGCGACGGATCATATTTGTCGGCCTCGACCGCGTTGATGGTCTGGCGCGACACGTCCATCCGGTCGGCGAGTTCCCCCTGGCTCAGGCCCCGGGCGGTCCGCTCTTCGCGCAACCGGTTCTTCATGGCGTTTCCGCCCGATGGTGAATCCACCATCCCAGCCGCCACACCACATAGCCCCCGAATTGCAGAAGCCAGACAAGCGCGGCGCCGGCGAATACCGGGCTCCGCGCACCGCCCATTGCGAGCGCCAGCAGCAACCCCAGCCCGCCACCGAAACCGCCGCCCCAATACCAGCCGAGCAGGCGACTATCCCGCTCCATATGATCGAGCCTGCGCCACCGCGGTAACGCCGCGACGAACGCCCCGGCCAGCACGGTAACGGCAATCATGACGGCCACGGGACTTGAAGCGCCGATCCCGAACAGGCCGAACAGCCCTCCTGCCACCGCCGCCGCGATGATCGACAGGGCCGTGGTCGACCAGATTGCCTTGCGTCGTTCTCCGACATGCATCGTCTTTCTCCCAATGTGTAAAAGATATTTGACAGCTGGGGATGATGTCAAACTCTTTTTACAACTTGGGGCGGCATTCCTCCGGGGGGTTGAGGGCTTTCCCATATTTGACTCGGCCGTTCTGCGCCGCGCATCGCGCCGGCAACAACGGACGTGCGCCACGGGCAACGGGCCGGTCTCGTGGCGTGGTGCGACGGCGGGCGTCGTTGTCCGCTGGCTCATGCTTCGGTCGCGCTCGATACCGGTACCGGCACTGCGCAATCTCGAGTGCCTGCGCCTCGCCCGCGCCTGTCACCCGGTACACCAGCCGATGCTAGCGCCCGATGCGCCGTGACTACCGCGTCGCCTCCGTCCCCAGGCCCGCCAGCTTCGTCCGGTACTCGGCCACCACTGCCGCATCGGCATCCGCCCCGTGCTGCGCGAGGAAAGCGATCAGCGCGGCGCGATATTGCGCGCGGAATCGGGCGTTGCCGGGCGACGCCGCCAGTTTTGCCGCCGCCGTCTCCACCGGCTCCCGGTCGTCGGCAACCTGGCGCTTGCGGCCATAGCGCGACTGGTCGACCATGATGGCGATGTTGCGCGGATAGCCGGGCACATATTTGACCGCGAAGCGCTCGCCCTCGGGCGGGATCAGGATTTCGTTGCGCCAGGGATAGATGGACGCAGACATGGTGTCGAAGCTGGTCTCCACATCATGCCCGTCGGCCGTTCGCACCACGGCCTCATAATACCAGATCGGGCTGTCGTTCAGCGTCGAGCTCGTCTCCTCCGCATGCACGATCACCGCGCTGCCCGTGACGCCCGCCGCGTTGACGAAGGCAGCATTCGCCGCCGAGGCGAAGAACGGGCTTATCGCGCCGAGGACCAGCCCCGGCACGCCGAGGAACAGCCATCCGCCCCGTCCGGTCAGCCTGGCCAGCAGCCACCCGATCGCCAACAGGGTCAGCGGGTAGAGCGGCAGCGCGAGAAGGGAATGCTGGGTGAGGAAATAGAAGACCGCGGAAAGGGCACCCATTTACGTCTCCACCTCCGCCGCTACGGGGTGGTCAGCCTATGAATGTCGCACCCATGGCCGTCAATCGACCGGTTACCGGCCGGACGCCGGGGCGTGTACCGGCGGCGTCCGTCGTCCGCGCGGGTCGCCTGCTTCAGCCGGGGGCGCCCTCGCTCATCCCGAACGATCGTGCCTGACGCACGCCGCGCAGGCCATAGCCCGGCGGGCGCGTTGCCGGCCCCGCACCACTCGTCGCTGGCGCCATGAACACGCTCTCCAGCGCGGCGCGATTGATTCCGTCGGGGGCAGAGCTGCACGGGAATTTCGTGCGCAGACCCTGCACCGTGGCCGCCTGCGCCAATGCCCGCTCCTTCAGCCGCTGGCCGACCGATTTGCGCACCGGCAGCCCGGCGACGATCTTGATCCAGCTGTTCCAGCTGATGCCGAGCCGGCGCATCACCTCCGCCTGCGACCCGACCAGCGGCTCCAGATCCTCCACCAGTTCGCGATTGACGATGCACATTTCCGGTCGTCGCTGCATGATCTGCTTCCTCGAAGAGCACTGTCGATCCGGCCCGGGCGAACGCCCCGGCCCGGACAGTCCAGTCCAAACATCATCACCGACCGGCAGGTAGCGTTGCCGCATCCGCCGGAAGACACGATGCCCTGTCGGGGAGACGACTCTCCCCGCGGCAACCCTCTCCAAGAACATACCGCAATGAAGGCGGTTTATCCACAGATCGTCGCTGACGGAATCCCGGCTATATCTCGGGCAAATACCAGCCTGCTAAGGCATCGAGCCCGATATATACTATAGGATACAGATAATGGTGGCGATCCGCGGTGTTATTTTCTGTAGCGTGGTCGTTCGATGCCCGGTCCGCTGCAGCAGTGGACCGAACGTCATGGTGATATCAGATCAGCCATGACGTTTCTCATCAAAACGGCGCTATTTTGGCTGATGGTACGTGAAATTCATGCCTAAAGACCAAAATTGCGCAGGATTCTGGCGCAGTGCGGACCCAAGGCTTTAAAAAGAGATTCGGGTGCGGCGGGGATTCCCCACGATCACGTTCAGGGTCGATCGGTCGGAATGCCGCCGGGACCCACTACCCTGATTCAATTGTCGCCAGATCCGCTCCATCACCCACGCAGAACGGCGCCACGACATTGCAAAATCCCGGATATCGGTTCTTGTTATGTCGAGGCTATCCGGACGCATTATCCCAGCAACGGACGGGGGGAACCAAGATGCCGCGCACCAGAATCACCGATCATTTCTTCCTGGATGAATTCCTCGTGTCGGATACCGCGGAAAAATTCGGTATCGCCAACACCCCGACCGACGAACACCTTGTAAATATCGAGAAATATCTTGCGCCGGGACTCGAAAAGGCGCGCGGGTTTCTCGATGGCCGGGCGATCGTCATCACCTCGGCGTACCGCAATCCGAAGATCAACAAGATCGTCGGCGGTACGCCTACCTCGGCACATCCCAAGGGCTATGCCGCCGATATCCGCGTGGCGGGGCTCACCCATTTCCAGGTCGCCCGCGCGCTCGCCGGGAGCAAGCTGAAGTTCGATCAACTCATCCTGGAGATCAGCCGCAATATCGTGCACCTCTCCTTCGATACGCGCCTGCGTGGGCAGGTGAAGACCCAGGCCAAGGGGCCGGGCACCGAGATCGTCGACGGCCTGCCCTGACGGGGCATCGACACTCTCGGCTTCGCCCTCCTGAACGGCCAGGCCTGATCGGAGTCAGAGCCAGCCGGGCGAGTGGACCAGCTCCAGTTTCATCCCGTCCGGATCCTCGAAGAACACCGCGTAATAATCGCCCGAATATTCGGGGTAATGCGCCGGCGGATCGAGCACCTTGATCCCGCGTTCCACCAGCACGGCGTGCAGGCCATCGACATCGGCGCGGCTCGCGGCCCGCCAGGCGAGATGCTGAAGTCCCGGTGCATAGCGCTCGTGCCGATAGCCGGCGAGTGCCGGGTCGCAGGCCCGAAGTCCCAGCGAGGCACCGCGTCCATCGGGCCCCTTGTCCCATTCGCATCCCTCGGGCTTATCCTTGACGCAACGATAGCCCAGATAGTCGAGGACCGGGCCGTACACCGCCTTCGACGCCGCAAGGTCGCGCACGTTCAGGTCGATATGGTGGAATGCACCGCGATGGCTTTCCGTCATGCTCACTCTCCTCGGTCTCGCATGGGGAAAACCCTTGACCGGCCCCGGCGTTCAATTGGGCGGGGAGTGGCTAGAGCAGGATCTTTTTCGCCCGGACGAGATGGACCTTGGCATCGTCAAGGCCGTTGCTGCCGCCGTTGACGAGCTTGCGCACCTTCACCAGATCGTCGGCATCGGCCGCCGCGTTGATCTTCCGCGACGTCCAGTAAAGGCAGGCAAGGCGCACCGACATACCCGGGTCGGCCGCCAGGTCGGGCATGGTCAGCAACGGTATGTCGGTTTCCGCCTCGCGCGCGGTGTAGTTGTTTCGCCCGGTGAGCTGGATCAGCCCGCGCCCACGGAAATCCCAGCCGTCGCCGCTTGCCGGCGGGCCGTTGCCCATGCGGTTGCTATACACCTTCAGCGCCAGCGCTTCGGGCTTGTTGACAAAGCCCCTGGTCGATTGCTCGGTCGGGAAGACACTGGGCCAGACGGCCATCAACCCGGCAGCGGTGTAGCTGAGATTCTCGACCAGATATTTATACCCCTGGGTCTCGGTCGCCGTCTGCGCCAGGAAATGCGCCAGCCGCAGCTCGCTGACGATGCCGGCGCCCTTCAAATTGACCGCGCAGGCTGCGCCGATCGCCAGCCCGGCGGCGCCCAGATCGCGCCGCGCCATATAGCCGAACAAGGCGGCATAACTATTCCTGCCCAGCCCGCCATCGATTGTCTGATGATAGAATCCGGCATCGGCCAGCCGCTGCTGCAGTCGTTTGACGTCCATCCCCGTCCCCCGGTCGTTGCGGCATCGTCGCCGATTGCCGTGACAAGTCAATCAATCCGAGTCGCTGACTCGACTCGCACTCGCCTTATGGAACATATAGCGAACACGTTGAAGCGAGTCGGACTATCGCCATGCTGCACGGATATCATGATCGCCTGCTCCTCCTTCTTCGCCCACCCGTACCGGTGGCGAGGCATATCGACGCGGAGTGTCGCATCCTTGATCTCGGCAGACCGGTCAGGACCGACTATCTCCACATCACGCTCTTCAAGATGGATTTTCTCCCGCGCCTGCCGCTCTGGGCCGTCCCGCTGCTGCAAGAGATCGGCGCCTCGATTGTCTTCCCGCCCATTCGTATCGCGATGGATCGAATGAAGGGCGGCCCCAGATCGATCATGTTGCGGCCGAGCGAGAGAATCGAGGCCCTGTTCGACCTGCAGGCGCAACTGGCAGCGGCCATCGCCCGGGCCGATCGGTTGCGTGGGTACGTCTATCGCTTCAGCCCGCACATCACCCTCTTCTATCGGGACGGCAATCCGTTCGAGTGGGAGATCGATCCGATCAGCTGGCAGGCGGAGGAATTGCTGCTGGTGCATAGCCGGGTCGGGCGGACCGAGCATATCCTGCTCGATCGCTGGCCGCTGACCGGAACGCCCTCAGTTCAGCGCGGGCAGCGCCCAGTCGATCGGCTTCTGCCCATGGCTTTCCAGGAACGCATTGGCCTTGGAGAAATGCCGGGAGCCGAAAAAGCCGTTATGCGCCGATAGCGGGGAAGGATGGGCCGCCTTCAGTACCAGATGCCTTCCTCCGCGATCGACGCTGTCGACGAAGGCGGCTTTTTTCTGGGCGTAGCTGCCCCACAGCATGAACACGACCGGCTCGGGCTTCGCATTGACCAGCCGGATGACGGCGTCGGTGAACTTCTCCCACCCGCGGTCGCGGTGCGACGCGGCCATGCCCATCTGGACGGTCAGCACCGAATTGAGCAGCAGCACGCCCTGCTTCGCCCAATGTTCCAGAAAGCCGTGACGCGCCGGCTGGATGCCGAGGTCGCTCGCCATTTCCTTGTACATGTTGACCAGGCTCGGCGGCGGCCGGACGCCCGGCTGGACCGAGAAGCACAGGCCGTGCGCCTGCCCCTCGCCATGATAGGGGTCCTGCCCCAGGATCACGACGCGCACATCATCGAGTGCGGTCAGGTCGAGCGCGCGGAACCACTCATTCCCTTTGGGGAAGATGCGCTTGCCCGCTGCCTTTTCCGCAACGAGATAGGTTCTGAGCGCCGCCATATAGGGGCTGTCGAACTCGGGACGAAGCGGCTCGAGCCAGCTCGGATGGAGTTTGACGCTGTCGTTCATGAGCCCCGGCATGTCCGAACGGGGCAGCGCCTGTCAATCGCCCGCCTCGCTCGCCATCCGCGCATCGGCGTCGGCCGGCATGACACTCCGTCGCCCGAGCACAGGCAGCACATGGATGTCGAGATCAGCACCGGCCGGGCGATCGCGCCGGCCTCGAGCACTGACGCTGGGTCCTTGCGCCCAACGCCCGGCGAGGCGCCGGGCTAGCGCTTGCGCACGAACTCAGCGCGCAGCACCAGGCCCTTGATGCCGTCGTACCGGCAATCGATCTCCTGCGGATCGCCGGTCAGGCGGATCGATTTGATCAGCGTGCCGCGCTTGAGCGTCTGGCCCGCGCCCTTGACGGTCAGGTCCTTGATCAGGGTCACCTGATCGCCATCGACGAGCAGATTGCCCACCGAGTCGCGGACTTCGACCGTCTCGTCATTCGCGGTCTGTGCCTGCGCGTCGGCGGCACTGACCCACTCGCCGCTCGCTTCGTCATATACGAACGCGTCGTCATCACCGGCCATGGGATCAGTTCTTCAACGTGGTCATTTCGACCGCCTTGCCTTTGGTCGACGGGTTGGACGCATTCAGCTTCGGCGCCTTTTCCGCCTTTGGCTTGCGGACTTCCTTGTTGGATTTCTTCTGGCTCTTGGCCATGGCGGCAGTTCCTTTGCGGGCGGGTCGCCCAAGGGGATGCTACACGCTTCGCACCCGCGACGCCCGCATTATCGCTGCGGGCGGCGGGGCGATATCTTCAGCCGATCGCGCCGACGGCGGCGTACTGGCCGAAGAGGAGGAGGGCGGTCGTCGCGAAGGATGCGAAACCGATGACGAGGGAGCGAGTCATTTCAACGGATCTTTCGATTGGGTCTGCGTCCCGGCTCAGACGACCGGGACGACGGGGACGGCTGCACTGACCATCACTGCGGTGAAGAGCAGCGCGCCGAAAAAGGAGAGCGCCAGGTTCTGGGCATTCTGGAAGCGGATCGACATTGTTTCATTCCCTGATCTTGGCGATCCGGACCATCCGGCCGCCGATGCCAGGATGATTGCAGGGAGCGTGCCAAACACGCAAAGCATTGAAATTCCTGGATAGGTCCGATTTCTCGCTGGTCAAAAGGCGGAATCGGCGAAACGGGTTTGGGATTCTACGCCATTTGTTGGTGTCAGGGCGCGTCGGTTTTCAGCTGGTTCCGCCCGGCATGCTTGGCGGCATAGAGCAGGCGGTCGGCCCGGGCGAAAACGGTGCCCAGCCCTTCCACGCCTGCCGCCTCGCTCAGCCCGCCCGAGAAGGTGACGGCGCCAAGCGGCTCGTCCGATTCACGCAGCCGGTACCGTTTCGCCGCGACCGCGCTGCGCGCTTCCTCGAGTGTGGCGCGGGCGACCTGCAGGTCGACGCCCGAGAACAGCACGGCGAACTCCTCCCCGCCATAGCGTGCGACCATATGGCCTTCGCATGCCTTCACCAGTGCATCGCCGATCGCTTTCAATACCCGGTCGCCCACCGCATGGCCGAACCGGTCGTTGACCAGCTTGAAATGGTCGACGTCGCACACCGCGACGCAGATTTGCGCGCCCGTGCCGGCCTGGGCGGCATAGGCCTCTTCGAAGGCGCGCCGGTTGGGCAACGCGGTCAGCGGATCGCGCCGCGCATTGTCGCGCGCTTCCTCCAGCTTCGCGCGAAGCTCGCTCGCTTCGTGAGTCGCCTCTTCGAGCTTGGTCTCGGCGCTTTGGACGCGACCGAGCATGAGGCCGGTCAGCCGCACCACCTCGTCAACGCCGAGCACGTCGCGCGATTCGCGGATCGCATCTGCGCTTGCGGCCAGGTCGCGGCCGAAATCCTGGGTCTCGGCGCGGATCGCCTGCATCATGTCCGTGAAGCCCTCGACCTGCATCTGGGTCCGCGCGACAAGGCCGTCGGCGGCGTTTGGCGCACTCTCTGACGGGGCGGTCACTGCCAGTGCGCCGATCTCGCCACCGAGTGCCTCGATGTCGCGGCTGGACAGGCGGACCCCGCCATCGGTCAGCGATGCGACTGCCTGGGCCAGCGGCCCTTGCTGTTCTGTGCATACCCGATAGGCGAAGGCATAGTGGCGCGGGTCGGGACTCAGCCGGTGCTCGGACAGGAAATGGACGATGCGGTCAAACAGCAGGGCGCTATTATCCTCCACCATCGCCAACCGTACCGCGCCTGTTCCCGCCCTCACGATCCGCCACCCCCCGGAATCGACGCCCAGGGCATCGACCTAAAACACTATCGGGACGGATAGCGGACAACTGCTAATATCCGGTGACTGCACCATCCGGAAAGCCCCGCCCGCCTCGTAGTTTTACTTAGGCTAGCAAAGCGTACCGGTCCGGACGGGATTCCCATGGCGGTCGTGAGGGGCCGATCCAGCGCGACTTCCTGTAAAAAAGGCGATGAAACAGGAAGATGGGGACAATAGTCCGAAGTGGATGCAAGCGGATCGGAAAACTATGCTTGGACAGCACCTTCCCCGGGTGGCTTGATGCTGTGTAACGCCGTCAGGAGCTCTTGATGCCGTCTTCACGGTCCATAGATGGAGCGGGCATCGCGCCCATGTAGGGCGGGGTCATGAAGCTCCTCATGACGAATGCGATTCCCCAAAATGGGTAACGCGGATCGGGCTGGCGGATCCTAGGCTGCCCGGCTAGGCGGTGGCGATGCGTGTCACCGATGCAGAGATCGCCTTCGCCGAAACCCTTGCCGGCCTCGCCGGTGAGGCGATCAGGCCCTATTTCCGCGGCCTCCATGGCCTTGAGGCGAAGGATGACGCTTCACCCGTCACGCTGGCCGATCGCGCGGCCGAGGCGGCGATGCGTGCGGCGATCGAGGCGCGGTTCCCCGACGATGCCATCATCGGTGAGGAATATGGCGTGCGCGAAGGGAACAGCGGCCGGGCCTGGGTGCTCGACCCGATCGACGGCACCCGTGCGTTTATCTCGGGCCGCCCGATCTTCGGCACCCTGATCGCGCTTGTCGCCGATGGCTGGCCGGTGCTTGGCGTGATCGACCAGCCGATCCTGCGCGAGCGCTGGGTCGGCGTCATCGGCCGTCCGACCCTGTTCAACGGCAAGCCCGCCGCGACGCGGCGCTGCCCGGAGCTGTCCAAGGCGCTGCTCGCCACCACGTCGCCTGCCCTGTTCGGCGACGATCAGCTCCACGCTTTCGAGCATCTCGACGCGGCAGTGATGAGCACCGTGCTCGGCGGCGACTGCTATAACTATGCCTGCCTCGCCTCGGGCTGGCTCGATATCGTGGTCGAGGATGGTCTCAAGCTGCATGACTTCGCCGCGCTCGTCCCGGTCGTCGAAGGCGCCGGCGGCCGCATGTGCGACTGGTCGGGCGATCCGCTCACCGCCGACAGCATCGGCGAGGTCGTGGCAGCGGGCGATCCCGCCCGGATCGAGGATATCCTGGAAGTCCTGGCCTGCCGGGGACACTAGGCGAACTTCGAGCGAGGGACTGAACCTGTCACAGGAAATCGCTGGAGGCAGCGATCAGGCGGAGAGGAGAAGGGCGCGCCAGCACTTCTCCTTTCAGCCATGGCTCCCATCGAAGATGTAGGACCCGATGTACAGGTTGCACCCTATGATGCGGACCATGTGTTCAAGCAGGGCAAGTGCTTGCGACCGGAACGGCCCGCGATAGGATTACGCCTCGTCTCCCGTATAATTCACTAGTTCGTTCGCTGCATTAAACGAGCGCGATCCGAGTTAACAACGACTGCAGATTGTCCGGGCCATCATTAATCATTGTCGATGAATTGTGCCGGCGCCCTGCGCCGTAGTGACTGTCGCGCCGCCAGGGCCAATAGCCGTGACGATCGGCGTATGTTCAATGAATGTACCAACAAGGCGAGCTGCCCGACGAGGCTGGATAGCTGCAAACGCTTGCCCGAAAAAAGCCGGTATAGGACCATTTTGTTGCAGATTTGCACTCCGCCAAATGGCATTGTCATGCGGAAGTCGCCGGTCGAAGACTGGCTCGCCCGGTGGAGATTTCGCGCGTCGTTCGCTATGGCCCCGCATCGAACAGGGGGTGGTTCTTGAGCAGGGCTTCGACATACGAGACGTTGAATGGCGTAAGAGGCGTTGCGGCGATCTGCGTCGTAATTTTTCATATGCATGACAATTTTTGGCCACGCATGGCCGAGAGCGGCTATCTGGCGGTCGATATATTCTTCGTCCTGAGTGGGTTCGTGCTCGCAGACGCCTATGGCCGAAAACTCGTGACCGGAGAACTCTCGCCCGCCGAATTCGCGGTAAAGCGTCTCCGGCGATTTTACCCGCTTTATCTCGCTGGGCTTATCCTCGGTCTTGTCAAAGTCGTTTCGCAGCATGCAACCGGCAGCGAAAACGCATTGGATGTGTCCACCACGTTCAGCGCCATTATCCCTGCGCTCCTGTTTCTTCCCGCGATCGGCCCGGGCTTCCCGAATATTGCGCCACTCAATGTGCCGGGCTGGTCTCTGCTCTATGAATTTTGGATCAATGTCGTCTGGGCGTCAATTGCGCGACGCTTCGGGATACCTGTCCAGTTGATAACCCTCCTTTTGGYGGGCGTCGTATTTGCCACGTGCACCATAATCGTCGGGAACGCGAATCTTGGCCCAACCGCAAACGGGGTAGTGGGTGGGATTGCCCGGACGATCTTTTCATTCACGGCCGGCCTTCTCATTCATCGGACGAGGCCAGTCGTTCGTCGATCAGGGGTAATGTTGCCATTGTTCATGTTGTTCGCCGTCTTTTGCCTGCTGTTCGTTGAGGCAACCCCGGCCTGGAGAGTTTCATACGACCTCACTGTCGCCCTTTTTGTTTCACCCTTACTGGTGTTCGGCGCGGCACGAATCGATCCAGTGCCGGCAGTGCGGCCATTTTTCGCTTGGCTTGGCACGATTTCCTTCCCGCTTTATGCGATTCACGCGCCATTGATTGCGATGGGGATATTCGCGGTAAGGAAGATGCACCTCATGCCTGCCTTGGGCGGTATCGCACTTCTGAGCGGCATGCTTATGGCGGCATGGCTGGCCAGCTTCATGGACAATTGGCTGCAGAGGCGAATGCAAAGACAACCTCCCGGCGCATAGGCATTACCCGACAATGGAGCGGCTTAGAAAACCCCCAGGAACTTCTTCTTCTGTTGCTTGCGTTCCCCTGGAGACTTTTTCCCGTTCTCCGCCTTGGCCGTCGTGCCATGCCCGACATCGTCGCGCGGCTGGCCCTTCGTGGTGCGCTGCGCCGTTGCGGTCGCGCCCGATAGCACCGGCCCGCACGCCGCGCTCTTCGCATCGCCGACATCTACAAAGGCGAGGACGCCGGCGATCGGGCTGGCAATCAGCGATAGTCCAAGGCCTGCGCCTGCTCGCGTCAGGAGTTGCGGACTGATGACGTTGATGCCGGGCTTGGCGAAATAGCCGTTCAGGCCAACCGGAGACTGGCCCGAGATAAGGCTGAACTTCTTGCCATCGGCCCGGAAGGCCAGGTCGAGCGATTCGTTGCGAAAGCTGAAACCGCCGCGTCCCAGGATCACGTTCTTCTTGGTATCGATCAGGATCGGGTCGGCCGCGGCCACCCCGCGCCGCACGGTGAAGGCGATCAGCCCGCAATTGATCTGCACCGGTTCCTTCAATTTCCCTTCGAACATCTTCTGGACGAAAGTCCCGATATCGAGCTCGGATAGCTGGATATTACGCGTCCAGAAGCTGCCCGCTGGAATGATGATCGCGATCCGCCCGTTCGCGGTCGACAGCGATTCGTGCACGGTGTCGCCGTCCCCGGCCAGCTGGATCCGCGCCTTTACCGTGCCGCTGGTGCCGGCCTCGTCGACACCATAGCCAGCCAGAAGCACCCCCATCGGCGTGGGCGACAGCCGGATGTCGTAATCGGTATGCACCACCGGCCGGCGCGCGTTGATCTTGATGTCCGACACGACATGGCCGCGCGCCATGTCGAAGGTCAGCGGCGATAGCGTCAGCAGGCTGTTGTCGAGCCCGAGCGTCAGGTCGATGTTCGATACCGGTACGCTCTTCGCCCGCAGCGTCCGCACCTTATACTGCACGTCGGCGTCGAAATTGCGCAGCGAATCGACCCGCAGGGTTGCATTGGGCAGCAGCCGGGGGGCGCCGCCGACCTGGGTGATCACGCCGGCCTTGCCCTTGGCGGCCACGACATCGGGATTATAGCCGATGAACGGCGCCACATCGACGATGTCGAGCGTGCGGGTCGCCAGGGTCGCGGTGATCTTCATCCGCGGCTCCACCAGCGCCACGTTCAGCCTGCCGGCGATGTCGCTATCCCCGAAACGGCCGTGAAGACCGGTGAAGCGATAGTCATTGCCCGATTTGGTCAGCGCGGAATCGAGCCGATAGGACCGGGTCTCCGGCACCGCCACGCCGATCACGCTGAACAGGTCCGCGATGTTCGTTCCCCGCGCGGTGACCTTCAGGTCGGCACCGTCGATCCGCGTCGGCGCATCGAGCGTGCCCGCCACATCGATCAGGGTACGTGCCGCCTTGATGTGCAGGTCGAGCTGATTCTTGCCGTTGGTCACCGTCGCATTGGGCGTCAGCATCGCGCCGTACAGGGTAAACGGTGTGGTGCGCACCGTGCCCGTGCCGGTGAACTGGATCGAGCTCTCGAATCGCGTGTCGCTCGCCTTGATCGTCTTGAAGGAGAGGTCGGCCGACAGCCGCAGCTTCGGATCGACATAGCGCAGCGTCGTGCCCGCCACGGTCGCGCGGCGGATCAGCGGCATCTCGAATGGCTTTCCCTTGCCCTCGGTGAAGGTCCAGGTGCTGGACTTGCGGTCCTTCGACCATTCCAGGTCGACCGCGCCGTCGAGCATGTCGAGCCAGCGAATCCGGCGATTGCCGAGGACCAGCGGGAAGGTCGCGATTCGCGTGTCGATTCGTTTCGCCTCGAACAGATTGGGTTTCGAAGCCCATGCCGGGTTGGAGATCGTCATGCCCTCGGCGACGAAATGGATGTTGATCGGATCGAAATAGAGCTGGAAGTCGCCCGGCACTTTCACCACGCGGTGCGTCATCGCCGCGACGGTGCGCTCGAACGGATGCTTCAGGAACCGGCCCTTGGTGATGTACAGGATCAGCCAGGCAAGGAAGATCGTGCCGATGATTCCAAGCACCACGTTGCGCACGATTCGCCATGGCTTCGACAGCCGGCGCCGGGTACTTGGCGCAACCGTTGCCGATTCGGCGACGACGGGCTGTTGTTCAGCTCGCTCGCCGGGCGTTTCTTCGGCGTGATCGGTTTTTGGCGGTGAATCCATCGCCCTCCAACCGTTCGCGCACTCGGCAAGTTCCAAATGGTTGCATTTGAGGGCGCGTGCCGCTATGCGCCCGCCTTTCCGCGAGTAAGAGGAACTGCCCGGCCGGTATGGGCTGCCGTGGCCGTTCATAGATCGTGGCGAATATGAAGGAGACGAAAATGCCCAAACTCAAGACGAAGAGCGGCGTGAAGAAGCGCTTCACGCTCACCGCCACCGGAAAGCTGAAGCACGGCGTCGCCGGCAAGCGCCACCGCCTGATCAGCCACAACGGCAAGTATATCCGCCAGAACCGCGGCACCTCGGTCCTGTCCAAGGCAGACACCGCAACCGTGAAGGCCTGGGCGCCTTACGGTCTGAGCTGAACTGGAGGATATAGAGAATGGCACGCGTAAAACGGGGTGTAACCACCCGCGCAAAGCATAACCGGATCCTCGATCAGGCGAAGGGCTATTATGGCCGTCGCAAGAACACGATCCGCATCGCCCGTCAGGCCGTCGAAAAGGCCGGCCAGTACGCCTATCGCGACCGCAAGGTTAAGAAGCGCTCGTTCCGTGCGCTCTGGATCCAGCGCATCAACGCGGCCGTCCGTGTCGAAGGCCTGACCTATGGCACCTTCATGCACGGCCTGAAGCTCGCCGGCGTCGAACTCGACCGGAAGGTCCTGGCCGACATCGCGATGCACGAAGGTGCGGCATTTAGCGCCATCATCGCGCAGGCGAAGGCGGCTCTGCCCCAGGCCGCCTGAGCGACCTGTAGCGACCGGAACATGGGGCGCGGGTGGATTGCCACCCGCGCCCTTTTTTCATCGTCGTTCCTGCATTTTTTCTCGTCATTCCCGCGAAGGCGGGAATCCATACCCGCAAGGGGTGCGGCAAGGCGCGGATCGGTTGGAAGGGGGACGATATGGAGAGGCAGCCCTGTGTCTACATCCTCGCAAGCGGCAAATGCGGCACCCTCTACATTGGGGTGACCTCAAATTTGCTGGCGCGCATGCAGCAGCATCGCGAAGGGTTGATAAAGGGTTTCACCTCTCGCTACGGCGTCACGCGGCTGGTTCACTATGAGATGGCGGACTCGATGGAAGCCGCCATCTGGCGTGAAAAGGCACTGAAAAAGTGGAACAGGGACTGGAAGCTCAACCTGATCGAAGCGTCCAATCCCGACTGGAGCGATCTGGCACTCGGCCTGGGTTTTCCACCCTTGCCATCGACCAGGATTATGGATTCCCGCCTTCGCGGGAATGACGGAGCAGCAGAATGACCGATCTCGACCAGATGCGTGACAATCTGCTCGCCGCCGTTGAGGCGTCGGGCGGGCTCGACGCGCTCGAAACCGTCCGCGTCGGTGCGCTGGGCAAGCAGGGCACGATCACCGGCCTGCTCAAGACGCTCGGCGGCATGTCGCCCGAACAGCGCCTCGTCGAAGGCCCGCGCATCCAGGGCCTGCGCGAGGCGGTGACGAACGCGATCGCCGCCAAGAAGGCAGCGCTCGACCGTGCCGATCTCGACGCGCGCCTTGCCCGCGAGACGCTCGACATGACCTTGCCTGCCGATGGTGTGGGTATGGGCAGCGTCCACCCGGTCAGTCAGGTGATGGACGAGCTGGCGGAGATTTTCGCCGATCTCGGCTTCGCAGTGGCGACGGGTCCGGAGATCGAGGACGACTGGCATAATTTCACCGCGCTCAACATCCCGGAGACTCATCCGGCGCGCGCGATGCACGACACCTTCTACTTCCCGGAAAAGGAAGGGGAGCAGAAGATGCTGCTCCGCACCCACACCTCGCCGGTGCAGATTCGCGCAATGAAGGCGGCGGGCGGCAACAAGCCGATCCGCATCATCGCGCCCGGCCGCACCTATCGCTCCGACAGCGACGCCACCCACACCCCGATGTTCCATCAGGTGGAAGGACTGGTGATCGACAAGGGCATCACGCTCGGCCATCTCAAATGGACGCTGGAGACCTTCCTCAAGGCGTTCTTCGAGCGCGACGATATCGTGCTGCGCCTGCGCCCGAGCTACTTCCCCTTCACCGAGCCGTCGGCCGAGGTCGATGTCGGCTTCAGCCTCGTGAACGGCAAGCGCGTGATCGGCGGGTCGGATGGCTGGATGGAAGTGCTCGGCAGCGGCATGGTCCACCGCAAGGTGATCGAGGCCGGCGGCTATGATCCCGACGAGTGGCAGGGCTTCGCCTTTGGCTGCGGCATCGATCGTCTGGCGATGCTGAAATACGGCATGGACGATCTGCGCGCCTTCTTCGACGGCGATATCCGCTGGCTGAAACATTATGGATTCGCGGCACTCGACGTGCCCACTTTGTCCGGGGGAGTCGGGGCATGAAGTTCACCCTGAGCTGGCTCCAGGAGCATCTGGAGACGACCGCAGACCTCGACGCCATCGTCGAGGCGCTGACGCGCGTCGGCCTCGAGGTCGAGGGCGTGGAGAATCCGGGCGAGAAGCTCGCTGCCTTCAAGGTGGCGAAGGTGCTGACCGCCGCGCCGCATCCACAGGCCGACAAGCTTCAGGTGCTGACGGTCGATGCAGGCGACGGTCCACTTCAGGTCGTGTGCGGCGCGCCCAATGCCCGTGCCGGCCTGGTCGGCGTGTTCGGCCTGCCGGGCGCGGTCGTGCCGTCCAACGGCATGGTGCTGAAGGTCGCGGCGATTCGCGGCGTCGAATCGAACGGCATGATGTGCTCGACCCGCGAGCTCGAGCTTGGCGAGGATCATGACGGCATCATCGAACTACCCGCAGACGCGCCGATCGGCACCGCCTTTCCGGACTATGCCGGCCTCAACGATCCGGTGATCGACGTCGCCATCACCCCCAACCGCCAGGATTGCATGGGCGTGCGCGGTATCGCGCGCGATCTCGCCGCCGCCGGCCTCGGCACGCTCAAGCCGCTGAAGGTCGATGCCGTGGCTGGCGAGGGCGCCGGTCCCGACGTGCGCACCGACGACACGGATGGCTGCCCGGCATTCTTCGGCCAGTCGGTTGCCGGCGTCACCAATGGCGAGGCGCCCGACTGGATGCGCCGCCGCCTGACCGCGATCGGGCAGAAGCCGATCTCGGCACTGGTCGACATCACCAATTATGTGATGATCGATCTCGGCCGACCGCTCCACGTCTATGACCGCGCGAAGCTCTCGGGCGGCCTCGTCGCGCGCCGGGCCAGGGCGGGCGAGACGGTACTCGCGCTCAACGGCAAGACCTATGCGCTCGAAGAAACCATGACGGTCATCGCCGACGACGCCCATGTCCATGACATCGGCGGCATCATGGGCGGCGAGGAATCCGGCGTGTCGGCGGATACCACCGACGTGCTGATCGAATGCGCCTATTTCGATCCCGACCATATCGCCCGCACCGGCCAGAAGCTGGGGCTGACCAGCGACGCCCGCGCCCGGTTCGAACGCGGCGTCGATCCGGCGTTCCTCGAAGACGGCCTCGCCATCGCCACGCGGCTCGTGACCGAGATCTGCGGCGGCACGGCCAGCGGCATAACGCGCGCCGGCACCCCGCCGGTGACGCCTCGGGTCATTGCCTATGACACCAACCGTGCCGAGACGCTGGGCGGCCTCGCCATCGCGGCCGACCGGCAAAAAGCGATCCTCGAAAGCCTCGGCTTCACGGTCGATGGCTCGTGGACCGTGACGGTGCCGAGCTGGCGCCGCGACGTGGACGGCTCGGCCGATCTGGTCGAGGAGGTCATCCGCATCGAGGGCATCGACAAGGTGCCGCCAGTCCCGCTCGATCGTTTGCCCGGCGTCGCCACGCCGACCGCCACGCCCGACCAGAAGCTCGAACGCCGCGCCCGCCGCGCGGCCGCAGCGCGCGGCCTCAACGAGGCGGTGACGTGGAGCTTCCTGTCCGAGGCCGAAGCAGCACCCTTTGGCGGCGGTGCCTGGAGCCTCGCCAACCCGATCAGCGAAGACCTTAAGGTCATGCGCCCGTCACTCCTCCCCGGCCTGCTTGCCGCGTCGGAGCGCAACCTGAAACGCGGCGCGCAGACCGTCCGCCTGTTCGAGATCGGCCGCCGCTATCTGGCGGACAAGGAACGCCCGACGCTCGGCGTCGTCCTCGCCGGCGAGGGCCGCGCACGCGGCTGGCAGCAGGGCAAGGCAGCCCCCTTCGACGCGTTCGATGCCAAGGCGGAGGCGCTTGCGCTGCTCGCCGCGGCCGGTGCCCCGGTCGAGAATCTGCAGGTGATGGGAGAGGCCGGGGACGCCTGGCACCCCGGCCAGTCCGGCACCCTGCGCCTCGGCCCGAAGACGGTGCTCGCCGCGTTCGGCATGATCCACCCGCTGACGGCCCGCGCCTTCGATCTCGACGGCCCGGTTGCCGCGGTCGAGCTCTATCTCGATGCGATCCCGGGCAAACGCTCCGCTGGCTTCATGCGCCCGGCCTATGCGCCCCCCGCGCTGCAGGCGGTCCGCCGCGACTTCGCTTTCCTCGTTCCGGCTGAGCTCGGCGCGGACACGCTGCTGCGCGCGGTGAAGGGCGCTGACAAGGCGGCGATAACCGGCGTGCGGCTGTTCGACATCTTCACCGGCGCAGGTGTCGAGGAAGGCCAGAAGAGCCTCGCGCTCGAAGTCACCCTCCAGCCCGGCGAGAAGAGCTTCACCGACGAGGAGCTGAAGGCGGTGGCCGACAAGGTCGTGGCTGCGGCGACGAAGCTGGGGGCCAGCCTGCGGGGTTAGCTATCCCATCACCGTCACTCCGGGCTTGTCCCGGAGTCCACCGTTCCGCAAACTCACGGTTGAAGAGTGTGCGGGACAAGTCCGGCATGACGGCGGTGTGAACCGGGAGATGTACGTGACCGACCTGATCGAAATCGCCTCCTCGGGCCTCTCCGCCGTGATCAACCCGTTCGGCGCCGAACTCACGCATCTCCGCGACGCCCATGGCCGCGACCTGATGACCGATGCCGACCCGGCCTTTTGGACGGGCCACGCCCCGATCCTTTTCCCGATCGTCGGCCGCCTGAACAAGGACGTCCTCCGCATCGACGGCACCGACTATCCGATGAAACAGCACGGCTTCGCCCGCCGCATGCCCTTTGCCGTGACCGCACAGGAACCGGACCGCGCCGTCTTCCGCCTCACCGACAGCGAAGAAACCCGCATCGCCTATCCCTTCGCGTTCGCGCTCGATCTCACCTTCCATATCCAGGGAGCGACGCTCCAGATCGAGGCGCGGATCGAGAATCGCGGCGAGACCGTCATGCCCGCCAGCTTCGGCTGGCACCCGGCCTTTGCCTGGCCCTTGCCCTATGGCGAACCCCGCGAAGACCACCGCATCCGGTTCGATACCGACGAGCCCGATCACCTCAAACAGATCGTCCCCGGCGGCCTGATCGGCGCCACACCGCGCCCGTCCCCGTTGGACGGTCGCACGCTGCATCTGAGCGACGACCTCTTCACCAACGACGCGCTGATCTGGGATCCGGTCCGCTCGCGTCGCGTCACATACGGGGCGCAAACCGGTCCCCAACTCGACATCGCCTTTCCCGATACCGCGAAGCTTGGCATCTGGACCAAGCCCGGTGCGCGCTTCCTCTGCATCGAGCCATGGCACGGCATCGCCGACCCCGAAGGCTTCAGCGGAGACTTCCGCGACAAGCCCGGAATCTTCGAGATCGCGCCCGGCGGCACCTGGACCTGCGCCCTGCACGTGACGTTGACCGCGTAAGGCGCTAGGGGCGCTGCGATGACTGGAATTTCCGACCGCCGCACCTTCGCGATCATCTCGCATCCTGACGCGGGCAAGACGACGCTCACCGAAAAGCTGCTCTATTTCGGCGGCGCGATCCATCTCGCCGGCGAGGTGAAGGCGCGCGGCCAGAATCGGCGTGCCCGCTCCGACTGGATGAAGATCGAGCAGCAGCGCGGCATCTCGGTCACCTCCTCGGTGATGACCTTCGAGAAGGACGGGCTCACCTTCAACCTGCTCGACACGCCGGGCCATGAAGACTTCTCGGAAGATACCTATCGCACCCTGACGGCGGTCGATTCGGCGGTGATGGTCATCGACGCGGCGCGCGGCATCGAGGCGCAGACCCGGAAGCTGTTCGAGGTCTGCCGCCTGCGCTCGGTCCCGATCATCACCTTCGTCAACAAGGTCGATCGCGAGGGCCGCGATCCGTTCGAACTGCTCGACGAGGTCGCCGACATCCTTCAGCTCGACGTGTGCCCGATGAGCTGGCCGGTCGGCATGGGCAGCGATTTCGAGGGCGTCTACGATCTCTACGCCAACACGCTGAGCCAGCCCGAGGGGCCGTCGCGCGAATATATGGGCAAGCCGCTGCATTTCACCGGCCTCGATGATCCGGCGCTGGCCAAGGTCCTGTCCGAGGACGGCCTGCAGAAGCTGCGCGACGAAGCCGAGCTGGCCCAGGGTGGCTATTCGACCTTCGATGCCGACGCCTATCGTCGCGGCGATCTTACCCCGATCTATTTCGGCTCGGCGCTGAAGGATTTCGGCGTGGCCGAACTGATCGGCGCGCTCGGCCAGCACGCGCCGGGGCCGCGGCCCCAGCCGGCCGAGCCGGCTGCCATCGCCCCGGACTATGCCGAAGTCACCGGCTTCGTGTTCAAGGTCCAGGCGAACATGGATCCGCAGCACCGCGACCGAATCGCCTTCATGCGGCTCTGCTCGGGTACCTTCAAGCGTGGCATGAAGCTGACCCCGACCGGTCACGGCAAGCCGATCGCGATCCACTCGCCGATCCTGTTCTTCGCGCAGAACCGCGAGCTTGCCGACGAGGCGTTCCCGGGCGACATCATCGGCATCCCCAATCACGGCACGCTCCGCGTGGGCGACACGCTCAGCGAAAAGGCGACGATCCGCTTCACCGGCCTGCCGAACTTCGCGCCGGAAATCCTGCGCCGCGTGGCACTCAAGGATCCGACCAAGACCAAGCAGTTGCGCAAGGCGCTCGACGATATGGCCGAGGAGGGCGTGACTCAGGTCTTCTATCCGGAGATCGGCTCCAACTGGGTGATCGGCGTGGTCGGCCAGCTCCAGCTCGAAGTGCTGCTCTCGCGCCTCGATGCCGAGTACAAGGTCGATGCCGGGCTGGAGATGGCCCCGTTCGACACCGCCCGGTGGGTCTCGGCCGAGAATCCCGCGGACCTCAAGGCCTTCATGGACCTCAATCGCGCCTCCATGGCCAAGGACCGCGACGGCAACCCGGTCTATATGGCGAAGACGGCGTGGGATGTGGGCTATGTGGCGGACCGCTATCCCAAGGTGAAATTCGCCGCGACGCGGGAACGCTGATCCAAAGCAAGCCGTCACCCCGGCCTTGTGCCGGGGTCCATCGTGGTTCGAGCGCTGGGCTTCATGATTGAGCACAGCGTTCGCGGAAGCATGGATGCCGGAACAAGTCCGGCATGACGAATTGGCTTAATCCACCCAATCCTTCCGCAGCGGCTTGGCCCCAAGCCACATCAGCAGCGCCGCGACCAGATACAGCACCAGCCCGCTCAGCATCGAATAGCGCAACGCCTCGTCCCCGAGCCGCTTGGTCAGCCCGTCGGAAAGCGCCCCCAGCGCAAAGCTCCCCGCGCCAAGCCCGATCAGATTGTTGATGAACAGGAAGCTCGCCGAGGCGGTTGCCCGCATATGCGGCGGTACCAGGTGCTGCACGGCGGTGATCACCGGCGCCAGCCAGACATAGGCAAGCGCCTGCGGCACCAGGAAGAACAGAAAGGCCGCCGTCGCGGAGGACGACAATATGCCTGCCGCGAACAAGGGCACCGCGATGACGAAGGCGATGGCCGGCGCCCGGGCATAGGCTGCCCGGTCCTTCGTGCCGAACCTGTCACCGATCATCCCGCCGAGAAGCACCCCCGGCACGCCGCCGAGTAGCAGGATCGCCCCATAGAAATAGGAGACGTCCTGAAGCTCGAGATGGAAGCTCCGCTTGAGCAAGGAGGGCAGCCAGAAAGCCAGCCCATAGCCGAGCATCGAACTGGCCGAGGCCCCGAAGGCAAGCAACCAGAAGCTCGGCTTGCGCGCCAGGATCGCGAACACGCGCCGTACCGGCTCGGTCGCTGCGATGGCACGGTCCCGGGCCGGCTCGCGCACGATCAGCCGGAACAGCGGCGCGATGGCGACGCCGGCCAGCCCTACCACGACGAATGCCGCCCGCCAGTCGACCGTTGTTGCGATATAGCCGCCGAGCAGCACGCCCGCTGCCGATCCCAGCGGAATGCCCAGCGAATAGATCGCCAGCGCCCGCGCCCGGCTCTCAGGCGGGAAGGTGTCGGCGATCACGGCGTAGGAGGGTGCGACACCGCCGGCCTCTCCGACACCGACGCCGAGTCGTGCGCCGAACAATTGCGCGAAATTCCCCGCCCAGCCGCACAAGGCCGTGAAGGCGCTCCATACGCCGAGGCTGATCGTGATCGTCCAGGTCCGGCTCGTCCGGTCGGCGATCCAGGCGAGCGGGATCGCCAAGGTCGAATAGAGCAACGCAAAGGCCAGCCCACCCAGCACGCCGAGCTGCGTATCGGTCAGGCTCAGCTCGGCCTTGATCGCCGGAACCAGGATGCTGAAGATCTGCCGGTCGACGAAGTTGAAGGTATAGACCAGCAGCAGCATGGCCAGCGCCAGCGCGCGATATCCGCGGGAATCGGTCTCGGTCATGCGCGCCCTTTGCCCATCTATTCGTCGTCACCCCGGACTTGTCCCCGGGGGCCACCGTGCCGCGAGACCCGCCGCCCATGCTCGCGCGAAGCGGTGGATGCCGAAACGAATCCGGCATGACGGATATTTCCCTGTTCCGCCAAAAAAGGAACCGGGCATTCCTTCTCGACACCCGGTACCGCCATGCCGCTCGCGATCGGCTCAGAACTTCGCGGTCAGCGTCCCGAACACTTGGCGCGGATTGCCGTAGAAGGCGGTCGCGATGCCTTCCTTGCCCAGGGTCGGGACATAAGGCCCGTTCGGGACCGGCACATTTGCCAGATTGATCGGCGTGCCCGCAATGTCGGTGCGGATATACTGGTATCCTGCCGTCTTGTAGATCTTGTTTGTCAGGTTCTTGCCGTGCACCCCGATCGAGTAACGCCCGTTGCCGAAGGTGTAGGTCAGGTGCGCGTCCCACAAGGTATAGGCGGGCTGGTCGAGGAACGGGCTTGCCGTCTCGAACTGATGGGTCAGGCTGCGATAGGATAGCACGGTCGAGGCGTTGACCGATCCCGATCCGACCCGGACATTGCCGCCGAGCGTGCCCGACAGGGTCCAGTCGGGCGTGTTCTGGAACACGCGGTCCTTGGCGACGTCGGTGCCGGTCGGGCCGATGAAGGTCTTGTATTTGGCCTGCATGTATCCGAGCGTCCCGGCGAAATAGAGCGAGGAGCCGGGTCCGGCGAAATCGCGCGCCAGGGTCGCATTGGTCTCCAGCTCGACGCCCTTGATCGTCGCCTTCGCCGCATTGGTGGTGATGCCGCAGAAGGACTGGACGCCGCCGATCAGGCAGCCGACCGATCCCGGCACCTGCACATTGCTGTAATCGGAATAGAATCCGTCCAGCGCCCAGGTCAGCCGCCGGTCGAACGCCGCGCCCTTCCATCCGATCTCATAGGTCTTCACGACCTCGGGATCGAAGGAGAGATAATTGTAGATGTCCTGATAGCTGGCCTTGGCTCCCGGCGCCGGGTTGCTGACCGGCGCCGACGTGCCGGAGCCGCGCGGATCGAACCCGCCGCCCTTGAAGCCCTCCGAATAGGATGCATACAGCATATGACCCTCGACCGGCTTGAAGCTGATCGACGCCCGCGGCGTGAAGCGCTTGAAATTGGCCGTGCCACGGAAATCGGTCGATGGCGCACCCAGCAACAGCGGGTTGCCGCCGAAATCGGCGCTCATGCCGAGGTAGCTCGCCTTGAATATATAGGACTGGCGCTGGTCCCAGGTGTAGCGGCCGCCCAGCGACAGGCTGATCTGCGGCGTGAAATCATAAGTGAAGTCGCCATAGATCGAGCTGGTCTCGGTCCGCACATCGCCCTTGGTATTGGCGTTGAAGCCCGGGCTGGTCGTCGACAGCAGCACGTCGAAGGTCGTGCTCGCCTTGGCACCGAGATAATAATAGCCGATCAGGCCGTTCAGCTTCTCGCTCTTGTAATGGAGCTGGAATTCCTGGCTGGTCTGCTCGTTGCGATAGACCGCCGGCACGTCGACATCGACCGCGGGCAGCGCGTCGAAGTCGATCGGCGTGAAGGACCTGTCCTTGCGCCATGCGCTGATGCTCTTCAGCGTCAGATGATCGGTCAGCTCGGCGCTTGCCGTCATGGAAAGGCCGCCGGCCTGGATATTCTGCTTCGGGTTGTTGAGGCCCGCGCGGGTGTCGAACACGTTCGCCTGGACCGGTGCGCCGGAGGCGATGCCCGGGATCAGGCGGTATCCGTTGCGCGGGTTGGACTTGTCCTCGGTGTAATCCCCGGTGATTCGCACGAACAGCCGGCTGTCGGGCGATTCGAACTCGATCGTGCCGCGGCCGGCCCAGATATTCTTGTCGTAATTGTCGATGCCCAGATAGGTGTTCTTGCCGAAGCCATCGCGCGTAAGCCGTGCCCCCGACACGCCGATGCGCACCATGTCGTTGATTGGGGTCGAGACGCTGATGATCCCGTCGGCCTGGTTGTACGATCCATAGGTCGCCTTCAGAGTCGCTTCGAAATGGTCGGGCAGCCGCTTGGTGACATATTTCACCGCGCCGCCGATCGTGTTGCGGCCGTACAGCGTGCCCTGCGGCCCGCGCAGCACCTCGATCCGGTCGACGTCATAGATATCGAGCACGGCGGCCTGGGGGCGGTTGAGATAGACGTCGTCGAGATAGATGCCGATGCCCGCCTCGAACCCGGGGACCGGATCCTGCTGGCCGACGCCGCGGATGAAGGCGGCGAGCGTGGAATTGGTGCCGCGCGCATTCTTCAACGTGGTGTTGGGGGTCACATTCTGCAGGTCGGTCAGATCGACCGCGCCGGTCCGCTCGAGCTTGCTGGCCGAAAAGGCGGTGACGGCGACCGGCACATCGAGCAGCGTTTCCTCGCGGCGGCGCGCGGTAACGACGATGTCGCCTTCATTGACCGCTGCGGCCTCGGGCGCAGCCGCCGGGGCGTCCTGCGCCATGGCAGGGCTAGCCATCAGAGCGACGATCGCGGCGCCGGCGTTGAGCAATGAACGCGCGGAATAAAGGCGTGACATGAGCTATCCCCTCCTGCGGCGCTGCTTGAATGCACCGGTTTCGATACCGGGTTGTGCGCCAGTCGAAGGCGCTATACTGAAACCTGAACCAGGTTTCAACTTGGGAATGGGAGGGAGCCTGAAATGGCAGTTGCCAAATGACGGACAAGACCGGCGAACCGGCAACGGTGGCGGGACTTTCAAGAGGCGATGCGGCGCTGGTCGCCAGCGAGGGCAAGGCGCCGCGTACCGAACGCGGCCGAAAGACTTTACGCGCGATTCTCGACGCCGCGGCGACTGAGTTTGGCGAGCGGGGTTTTCACGAGGCATCGATCAGCGGCATCACGCGCCGCGCCGGTGTCGCGCTCGGCAGCTTCTACACCTATTTCGATTCGAAAGACGCGGTGTTCCGCGCGCTGGTCCGCGACATGTCGGACCAGGTCCGGGACCATGTCGCCCCGGCGATCCGCGCCGCGCCCGACCAGATCGCCGCCGAGCGCGCCGGTCTGCGGGAATTCATCGCCTTCGTGCGCGGCCACAAGGAGATCTACCGGATCATCGACGAATCCGAATTCGTCGATCCGGAGAGTTTCAGGCTTCACTATGCCGTCACGGCCGATCGAATCGCCGCCCGCCTCAAGGCAGCGGCGGGGCGCGGCGAGATCAGCCCTGACGTGTCGGAGGTCCATGCCTGGGCAATCATGGGCATGAACGTGTTTCTCGGCCTGCGCTACGGCGTGTGGGCGGACGACGCGTCGCCCGACCAGGTTGCCGATGCGATCGCCGAGATGCTCGCCCGGGGGATCGGCGCGCGCTGATCGGCTGAGTCGCTTGTATCCCTCCGTTCGCCATGAACTCGTCGGCCTTGGCCCAACGGCCGTTCTATCGTCGGGCAAGGGCGAAGAAACGGATCGAGGCGGGCCGATTCAAGCACAGCCCCGTCCGTGGCAGCGAGTGGCTGTCGATACGCCCGCGGCATCGCTCGATCCGCTCTTTGCCATTGTCAGTTGGTGGAGAGTTTCGCGACGTAGCAGCGGAAAGAAGCCGCGATTCTGCAGCGTTTCGACATGGTTTTTCCCGCTGTTATCGCATAACAGGGAAAACGTAACCAAGCCGTTGAAAAGGCCGCGGGAATCCTGCCGCAGTTCCAACATGACAGCGGAAGAAAAAAGCGGGTGCCGATACCCGAATCGTGTCAGACGAATCGGTGTGGTTCAGGCCCTGCTCGAATCGTCCGCAAGCGCCTCGGCAAGCGACTCGCGCACCGACCGAATCGCGGCGAGATCCGCCCCGCCGGCCGGGTCGTCGGACGTGTGCGGCAGGCTCACCGGCACGCGCTTGCGTTCGTCCGACAGCAGCTTCTGCACGCCCCTGATCGTATAGCCCTCAAGGTTGAGCAGGCTGTTGATGCGTGCGACCAGCGCGACATCCTCGGGACGGTAATAACGACGCTTGCCGGCGCGCTGGAGCGGCCGGAGCTGGGGAAAACGCGTCTCCCAATAGCGCAATATATGTTGAGGCAACCCGGTCTCGCGGGAAAGCTCGCCGATCGTCCGGAATGCGCCGGCCGCCTTGTCGGGCACGCCGGCCATGACGGGGTCAGCCCGCGCTGACGATGCGATCGCGCATCATTTGGCTGGCGCGGAAGGTGAGCACGCGGCGCGGTGCGATCGGCACTTCGACACCCGTCTTGGGATTGCGGCCGACGCGTTCGCCCTTGTCGCGCAGCACGAAGGTGCCGAAGCCCGAGATCTTGACGTTCTCGCCCTTGGACAGTGCTTCGCACATATGGTCGAGTATATTCTCGACCAGTTTGGAGGAATCGGCCCGGGATAGCCCCACCTGATGGTGCAGCGCCTCGGCCAGATCAGCTCTCGTCAACGTCCCCACAGGTGCCATCCGCTACCCTCCCCAGAGTGGCAAGAACTTAGTCTAACACAATGATGCTATGGACTGAAAGGGCTTTGTTACACTGTGAAAACGGCGTGTGGCCGTTCGCCGGCTCAAATTGCCCTAAAGTCGGACGACTGCGGCGCCCCAGGTGAAGCCGCCGCCCATTGCTTCGAGCACGATCAACTGGCCCGGCTTGATACGTCCGTCGCGTACCGCAGTGTCGAGCGCAAGCGGCACCGATGCTGCCGAGGTATTGGCATGCTGGTCGACGGTGACGACGACCTGTGCCGGATCGAGGCCGAGCTTGCGCGCGGTAGCGTCGAGGATTCGGGCGTTGGCCTGATGCGGCACGACCCAGTCGACATCGCCCGAGTCGAGACCGGCGGCGGCAAGCGATTCGGTCATCACTGCGGCCAGGTTGACCACGGCATGGCGGAACACCTCGCGCCCCTTCATCCGAACCTTGCCGACGGTGCCGGTGGTGGAAGGACCGCCATCGACATAGAGCAACTCGTTATGGCGCCCGTCGGCATGAAGCCGGGTCGCCAGGATGCCGCGCTCGCCATCGCCCTCTTCGCCCTCGAGCACGATCGCGCCGGCGCCGTCGCCGAACAGGACGCAGGTGGTGCGGTCCTCCCAGTCGAGGATTCGGCTGAACGTCTCGGCACCGATCACCAGCGCGCGCCGGTGCGCCCCGGCGCGGATCATGCAATCCGCGACCTGCACCGCATAGAGGAAGCCGGAACAGACCGCGGCAACGTCGAACGCGACGCAGTCGTTGATGCCGAGCATCGCCTGCACCTTGGTGGCGGTCGCCGGAAAGGTCTGGTCCGGCGTTGCCGTCGCCAGCACGATCAGGTCGATCTCCTGGGCGGTGCGGCCGGCGGCGGCGAGCGCTGCCTTGCAGGCGTCGGCGGCAAGCGTGCCCGTCGTCTCGTCGGGGCCGGCGATATGGCGGAAACGGATGCCGGTGCGTTCGACGATCCATTCGTCGGACGTGTCGACGGTCTCGGACAGTTCTTCATTCGACACGCGGCGCGCGGGAAGCGCTGATCCGGTACCGGTGATAATCGATCGAATCACGCTGCCTTTGCCTCGAAATTCCCCAGGTCTTTGCTGATGCACCGGGTCAGGTCGTCGCGCACCATCTTGGCGGCGGCGGCGATCGCGGTCGCGACCCCCAGCTCGTTGGCGCCGCCATGGCTCTTCACCACGATGCCGTTCAGGCCAAGAAAGACCGCGCCATTGTGATTGTTCGGATCGAGATGGTGGCGTAGCAACTCGGTAGCCGGCTTGGAGATCAGGAAGCCGACCTTCGAACGGAGCGAGCTGCGGAACGCGCGCTTGAGCAGATCGGCGACGAACCGCGCCGTGCCCTCCGCCGTCTTCAGCGCGATATTGCCGGAAAAGCCGTCGCAGACGATCACGTCGACGTCGCCGCGCGACAGCCGGTCGCCTTCGATGAAGCCGGTGAACGTCATCGGCAGGTGAGTCGCATCGCGCAGCGCCTGGGCCGCGTCGCGAATCTCCTCGGTGCCCTTCTGGTCCTCGCTGCCGATATTGAGCAGCGCGACTCGAGGCGATTCGAGATCGAGATTGGTGCGCGCATAGGCGGCGCCCATGACCGCGAACTGCACCAGGTTGCGCGCATCGCATTCGGTGTTCGCGCCGAGATCGAGCACGACCACGTCGTTCTCGCCCAGCGTCGGCAGCATCGCGGCAAGCGCGGGGCGATCGATGCCGGGCAGCATGCGTAGCGACAGCTTGGCCATCGCCATCAGCGCGCCGGTATTGCCTGACGACACGGCGGCGCCGGCACGGCCCTGCTTCACCATGTCGATGGCGACGCCCATCGACGTCGTCTTCGCACGCCGCAGCGCCTGGCTCGGCTTCTCGCTCGAACCGACGACGCCGGGGGCGTGGACGATCTCGCTATGCGCGGTCAGGTTGGGGTGCGTCTTCAGGCCCTCGCGGATCTGTGCCTCGTCCCCTACCAGGATGAAGCGCATATCCTCGAAGCGCCGGCGTGCACGTGCAACGCCGGCCAGCATCACTGCCAGGCCTTCGTCGCCGCCCATTGCGTCGACGGCGATCCGGGAGCTGTTCGACACGCGGCTGGCCCCCTGTTGGACGGTCTGGCTCAGCCTTCGACCGAAACGATCTCACGGCCATTATAATGGCCGCACGATCCGCACAGATTGTGCGGGCGCTTCAGTTCGCCGCAGTTCGGGCACTCCTGGAAGGAGTCGATGCTCAGCGAGTCGTGGCTGCGACGCATGCCGCGCTTGGACGGCGTAGTCTTTCTCTTGGGGACGGCCATTTCGGCGAAACCTTGTCTTATCTTTGGGTCAACAGCGCGGTACGCCCGGACGGACGCCAGCGCAACCGACGCTTCCGTCAGCCGCGGTAGGCACCTGCGGCCGGACGCATCGCGAAGCGTGCGCCTATAGCGATTCGGGCGAACGTTGCAAGCACGGCGAAGGACTGCCACGCTCACGCACCATATTCAGGGGGACAGAAAATGAATCCGATCATGCTGCCGATCACGCTCACGACCGCCGGGGCGACCGCGCTGATCGCGCTGTGGCTCGCCCTCCGCACCGGGGGCGTGCGGCAAAAGGCGAAGGTCAGCATCGGCGATGGCGGCGACGCGGCGCTCATCTGCCGCATGCGCGCTCAGGCGAACTTCACCGAATATGCGCCTTTCATCCTGATCCTGATCGCGCTGATCGAATTCAGCGCCGGCACCTCGACCTGGCTCTGGGTGGCGAGTGTCGCCTTCCTCGTCGCGCGACTCCTCCAYCCGCTCGGCATGGACGGCATGAAATATGGCCGCTCGGTCGGCACCGGCATCACCTTCGCCCTGCTCATCGGTCTCGGCCTCTACGCGATCAGCGTGCCGCTGATCGCCAAGCATGATGCGAAGCCCATCGTGATCGAGACCGTTCCGGCGGCAGGATGAGTCGACAACCTCTCCCGTTGCGGGAGAGGGGAATCATGCCGCCATCGCCCGATCGCTCACGAACATGTTGTGCTGCCGCTCATGCGCGAAATTGCTGGGTGGTCCATGGCCGGGAATGAAGGCGGTGTCGTTGCCGAGCGGCCAGAGCTTTTCGACGATCGACTGCAACAGGTCCTGATGGTTGCCGAGCGGAAAGTCGGTCCGGCCGATCGACCCCTGAAACAGCACGTCACCGACCAGCGCCAGCTTCGACGGCGCATGGTGGAAGATCACATGACCGGGCGTGTGGCCGGGCGTGTGATAGACGTCGAGCGTCAGCTTGCCGATCGTCACGGTGTCGCCTTCGACCAGCCAGCGGTCGGGCTCGAACACCACGCCGCGGATACCGTAGTTCTTGCCGTCCTCGTCGAGTCGCGCGATCCAGAACCGGTCCGCCTCGTGCGGCCCTTCGATCGGAACGCCATAGTCGTCGGCGAGCGGCTTGGCCTCGCCGCAATGGTCGATATGGCCGTGAGTCAGGATGATCTTTTCGATCGTCACCCCATGCTGGGTCGCGGCAGCCCGCAATTTGGGCAGGTCGCCGCCCGGATCGACAAAGGCACCGCGCATCGTCTCGGTGCACCAGATCAGCGAACAATTCTGCTGGAGCGGCGTGACCGGGACGATCGCCGCGCGGAGAGGGGGAAGAGCCATGGTGCCGAGGTAAGCCCCACTAGGCCTGCGGGCAAGCCTAGGTTCCCCACGTCCGCGGGCAAGCGTGGGCTTGCCGTGGCGGCGTCGCGGTTGCATTTGGCGAGCCCTTGATGCTCGCCCGTGAAACCGCCCCGTTCGTTCTGCTGGACGATGCCCGAGAGGATGCCGCGCCCACGCGGCTCTATCGCCGGCCGGTGCGCGTGGTCGAGGCGATGACCATCGCGGAGATATTGCCCGCCCTCGACTCGCTTCGCGCGGCGCGGGCGGCGGGGCTCCATGCTGCCGGTTTCCTGTCCTACGAGGCTGGCGCGGCGTTCGAGCCGGTGCTTGGCGCGCCGATCACCGACGGCAGGCCCCTGCTCTGGTTCGGCCTGTTCGAAAGCTATGAGGAGATCGCGCCCGGCGACGTGCCGACGCTGCTGCCCGATCCGGCCGGGGCATGGATCGCCCCGCCCGAACCCGGGATCGACCAGGCGGCCTATGACGCGCAGTTCTCCCGCGTGCTCGATCTGATCGCCGCGGGCGACGTGTATCAGATCAATCTCAGCTACCGCGCGACGGTGCGCCATGCCGGCAATCCGCTGGCGCTTTATGCGCAGCTCCGCGACCGGGCACGGGCCGGTTTCGGCGCGCTGATCGACACCGGCCGGGACATGGTCCTCTCGCTCTCGCCCGAGCTGTTCTTCGCGCTCGAGGCCGGCCGGCTCACCTGCCGCCCGATGAAGGGCACGGTGCGCCGCGGCGCGACCCCCACCGAGGACGCGGCGCTTGCCGCCTCGCTCAGCGCCGATCCGAAGCAGCGGGCCGAAAACCTGATGATCGTCGATCTGATGCGCAACGATCTCTCGCGCATCGCGCGGCCGGGCAGCGTCGCGGTGCCGGCGCTGTTCACGGTGGAAACCTATCCGACCGTGCACACCATGGTCTCGACCGTCACCGCCGATCTCGCCGGGGAGCGCGACGCGATCGACGTGCTGGCCGCGCTCTTCCCCTGCGGCTCGGTGACGGGCGCACCTAAGATCCGGGCGATGCAGGCGATCGCCGAGGTCGAACAAGCCAGCCCGCCGCGCGGCGTCTATACCGGGGCGATCGGAAGGCTGGACGCGGACGGCGATGCGATGTTCAACGTCGCCATCCGCACACTGGCGATCCGGCGCGGCGACGCGCATGGTTCGCCGGATGGCCCGTCTGTCGGATTGTTCGGCGTCGGCGGCGGCATCGTCGCCGATTCGAAGGCGCATGAAGAATGGGACGAATGCCTTGCCAAGGGTGATTTCCTGACCGGCGATTGCTCCTTCGACCTGATCGAGACCATGGCGTTCGATCCGGAGGCGGGCATGCCCCTGCTCGACCGCCATCTCGCGCGGATGAGGGCCAGTGCGGAACTGTTCGGTTTCCCGTTCGATCGCCACACCGCGCGCAACGAACTCCAGGCGGCGACCTTCCGCCTGCGCAAGCCCCGGCGGATCCGGCTGGTGCTGGCCCGGAGCGGCGCGATCGCGATCGAGGCATCGCCGCTGCCCGCGACCCCGGCCGAGCCCGTCTCTATCGCCCTGGGGCCTTTGCCGGTCGACCCGACCGATTTCCGTCTGCGCCACAAGACCAGCGACCGCGCTTTTTATGGCCGTCCGCCGTCCGGCTGCTTCGACACACTCTTCGTCGATCCCGACGGCTATCTGACGGAAGGCGGCATCACCTCGATCTTCGTCGAGCGGGCCGATGGGGTGCTGGTGACCCCGCCGCTCGCGCGCGGATTGCTGCCTGGCGTCCTGCGCGCCGAACTGCTCGCCAACGGTCGAGCGGTCGAGGGGGACCTGACCGCTTCGGACCTGACCGGTCGCTTTTTTATCGGAAATGCGCTCCGGGGCCTGATTTCCGCCATTGTTGCGGTTGCGAACGGAACCGGGCCGGGTCTATAGCCGCGCCGCTTCCAGACAAAGGCGCCCATTTCATGCAACCATCCGCCGCGCTCGCTCGCATCAAGCCTTCGCCCACGCTCGCGATCACCTCGCGCGTGCAGGAATTGCAGCGTGCCGGTGTCGATGTGATCGGCCTGGGTGCGGGCGAACCCGATTTCGATACGCCCGACTTCATCAAGGAAGCCGGCATCAAGGCGATCCGCGACGGCAAGACGAAATACACCAATGTCGACGGCACGCCCGAGCTGAAGGCGGCGGTGATCGCCAAGTTCAAGCGCGACAACGACCTGACCTATACCGCTGACCAGATCACCATCAACGCCGGCGGCAAGCACACCCTGTTCAACGCGATGGTCGCGACGCTCGATGCCGGTGACGAAGTAATCGTGCCTGCGCCTTACTGGGTCAGCTATCCGGACGTCGTCCTGTTTGCCGGCGGCACACCGGTGTTCGTGGCGGCAGGCGCCGACCAGGGATACAAGCTGCGCCCCGAGCAGCTCGAGGCGGCGATCACGCCGAAGACCAAATGGGTCATCATCAACTCGCCGTCCAACCCGACCGGCGCCGCCTATAGCGAAGCCGAGCTCAAGGCGCTTGGCGAGGTGCTCGAGCGGCACCCGCATGTCTGGATCTTCGCCGACGACATGTACGAACATATCGTGTTCGACGATTTCCGCTTCACGACGATCGCGCAGGTCTGTCCCTCGCTCTTCGATCGTACGCTGACCGCGAACGGTTGCTCCAAGGCCTATGCGATGACCGGCTGGCGGATCGGTTTTGCCGGCGGTGCGCCCTGGCTGATCAAGGCGATGGCCAAGCTACAGTCACAATCCACTTCGAACCCCTGTTCGATCGCCCAGGCGGCGTCGGTCGCGGCGCTGACCGCCGATCAGGGCTTCCTCAAGCAGCATGCGGCCTTGTTCCAGTCGCGCCGCGATCTGGTCGTGTCGATGCTCAACCAGGCGAACGGCATCACCTGCCCGCGGCCGGAGGGCGCCTTCTATGTCTATCCGGAATTTTCCGCGTTGATCGGCAAATCGACCCCCAAGGGCCAGCTGATCGACACGGACGAGGCGATGGTCGCCTATCTGCTCGACGAGGCGAAGGTCGCGGCGGTGCAGGGTGCGGCCTTCGGCCTCTCGCCGGCGATGCGCATCAGCTACGCGACCTCCGACGAGCTGCTGCGCGAGGCATGCGAGCGTATCCAGACGGCCTGTGCCGCCCTGCGATAAAAAATAGCCAGCTTCCGTTCATCCGGACGACGCAAAAAGCTGGCTGCGTAACGAGTCGGCGCCGTGCCGGGCGCCTGCGAAAATATGAAGGTTGAGTGGCGATGCGCGCTATTCTGAAGGAAGCGTTTTTCTGGCGATTCGCGGGCGGGTTCGTCATCGGCGCGATCGGCCTGCTGATCCTGCAGCCCGCTGACGCCATGGTCCTGGTCGACGATCTGGCGACGGCGATCCACGCTCTTCCCTGACCGTGCACTTCCGGTTCAGCCGGGAGTTCCTACATCGTCTTCGAGGCCAATCGAAAGACGATCCCATGATCAAGACCCTGTTAGCCGCCACGGCCGCCGCCGGCGTGGCCTTTGCCGCCCTGTCCGGTGGCGTCGCCAATGCCGAGCGCGCCGTGCCGATCCCCGTCGCGACGCAGGATGTGCCGAAGGCCGCCGGGCTCCAGACAGCGGTGCTGGCCGGCGGTTGCTTCTGGGGCATGGAGGCAGTGTTCGAACGGGTGAAGGGCGTGCGCGCGGTCACCGCTGGCTATGCCGGCGGGACCGCAGCGACCGCCACCTACGATCAGGTCAGCACCGAGACGACACGTCATGCCGAGGCGGTGAAGATCACCTTCGATCCGGCGCAGGTCAGCTACGCAACCCTGCTTCGCGTCTATTTCTCGATCGCGCACGATCCGACCGAGCTCAACCGCCAGGGCCCGGATACCGGCACCAGCTATCGTTCGGCGATCTTCCCGCAGTCGCCGCAACAGCGCGCCGTGGCCGCGGCCTATATCGCCCAGCTCGGCAGGGCCCGCGCTTTCCCGGCGCCGATCGTGACGAAACTGGAAAGCGGCGGCTTCTTCCCGGCCGAGGCCTATCACCAGAATTTCTACGACCGGAATCCCCGCCACCCGTACATCGTTCAGTGGGACAAGCCGAAAGTGGCCGCGTTCAAGTCCGGTTTCCCGGCGCTCGCCAGACCTATCTAGGCAGCCAGGGGGAACCTGAGCAGCCGATCCTCCACGGGTACCAGCGCCTCCGCCCCGGCGCCGACCGCACGGACGATCTCCGGATGGTCGGCATCGAGCCCGCCGGTCAGCGTGCCGAACGCCGGCAGGATCAGCTTGGTCGATGTCGCGACGAAACAGCGGCGCGAGACCTGGCGGCCGCGCACTCGCACCCGCAGCTTGGGATGGAAGTGGCCGGACAATTCGGGGCGGGTTTCGCGGCGGTCGGCTTCATGGCGCAGCATCAGCCCGTCAACCAGCGCTTCGTCCATCACCTCGCCGCCGCACCGGTCGATAGACCGGTCGTGATTGCCGGTGATCCAGATCCAGCGTCGCGTACCGGTCAGCTCGCGCAGCAGCTTCTGGGCGTCGGCCGGCAACCGCTCGCACCCGGCCGAGTCGTGGAAGCTGTCGCCCAGGCACCAGATTTCAGCCGCACCGGTCTGCTCGGCCAGGGCACCGAGTGCGGTCAGGGTCGCGATCGTATCATATGGCGGCAGCATCTGGCCGCGAATCGCGAACCAACTCGCCTTCTCGAAATGCAGGTCGGCGACCAGCAACGCGCGGCGCGCAGGCCAGAAAAGCGCCCCTTGCGGCAATGCGATCAGATCGTGACAGGCGAACGAAAAGGGAACCATGGTCTTGCTATGCAGCGATCGGCTCCCCAGATCAACGGCTTGCGGCAGTGCAACAATAGCGCTTGCGCTGGCCAGCAACAGGCGTAAAGCGCGCCGTCCTCCTCGGCAGGCCATTGTCTCATGTCCTCAGTCCCTGAAACAACGGGGCATTTGCATCGGCCCCACCCGGCGATGCTGGCACTCACCATCGGCGCGATCGGCGTCGTCTTCGGCGATATCGGCACCAGCCCGCTCTACGCGTTTCGCGAGGCGCTGGCGCAGTCGGCGCAGGACGGCATCGACGCGAGCGAAATCCTCGGCGTGCTCAGCCTCGCGCTTTGGACGCTGACGATCGTCGTCACCTTCAAATATGTGCTGTTCCTGATGCGCGCCGACAATCAGGGCGAGGGTGGAGTGCTGGCGCTGACGGCTCTCGCGCGGCGGGCCCTCGGGCGGCGCTCGATGATCGCGCTGGTCCTGGGCGCGGCCGGCGCGGCGCTTTTCTATGGCGATGCGATCATCACCCCGGCCCTGTCGGTGCTGTCGGCGGTCGAGGGGCTGCGGACGATTCCCGGGGCCGGGACGCTGGTCGGCGAACACACCATCCTGTTCCTCACCATCGCCATCCTGATCGCCTTGTTCATGATCCAGTCGCGCGGCACCGCGCATGTCTCCAGCCTGTTCGGGCCGGTCTGCATCCTATGGTTCCTGACGATCGGCGGCATGGGCCTGTGGCATATCTGGGACGAGCCTTCGATCCTGCGCGTCGTCTCGCCCTGGTACGGGATCGAGTTCATGATAACGCACGGCGTCACCGGGCTGTTCGTGCTCGGGGCGGTGTTCCTGACCGTGACCGGCGCCGAGGCGCTGACGGCGGACATGGGCCATTTCGGCGCCGCGCCGATCCGCCTCGGCTGGTTCGTGCTGGCCTTCCCGGCGCTGATGCTCAACTATCTCGGCCAGGGTGCCTTTGCGCTCAATGCGCTGGAAGCGGCGTCGAGCCAGCATGTCGCCTTCGCCAATCAGGACTGGTTCTTCCTGATGGCGCCCGATGCTTTCCGTCCGTGGCTGGTCCTGCTCGCCACCCTGGCGACGATCATTGCCAGCCAGGCCGTGATCACCGGCGCCTATTCGCTCACGCAGCAGGCGATTCAGCTCGGCCTGTTGCCGCGCCTGCGCATCCGCCAGACCTCGGCACGGCATTCTGGGCAGATTTATCTGCCCTCGATCAACTGGCTGTTGCTGATCGGCGTGCTGGTGCTGGTCATCCAGTTCCGCACCTCCTCGGCGATGGCGGCGGCGTACGGTATCGCGGTGACCGGCACGATGATCGTCACCACCTGCCTTGCCTATATCGTCGCGCGGCATCGCTGGAACTGGTCGCGGCCGCTGGCGCTCGCCGTGATCCTGCCCTTCTTCGTGCTCGACACGATCTTCTTCGGCGCGAATATCCTGCGCGTGATCGAGGGCGGCTGGGTGTCGCTGGTGGTCGCCGCGATGATCGGGCTGCTGATCTACACCTGGGTGCGCGGCCGGGGCATCGTCCGCGCGTTCGAGCAGCGCCAGAGCGTTCCGCTCGCCGATCTCGCCGCGGCGCTGAGCCGCCGCCCGCCGGAACGGGTCGAGGGCACGGCGGTGTTCCTGACGGCCAATCCGGAAAGCGCGCCGGGTGCGTTGCTGCATAACCTCAAGCACAACAAGGTGCTGCACGAGCGTAACCTGATCGTCAGCATCCGCACCGCCGACCGGCCGACCGTAGCACCCGAGGAGCGTGCGCGGACGACGCGGATCGACGATAATTTCTGCGCTGTCGTGCTGACCTATGGCTTCATGGAATCGCCCGACGTCCCGCGCGACCTCGGCCTCGAACAATCGGGCGCGAAGAAGCTGCTGAACCCGGCCAAGACCAGCTATTTCATCGGCCGCAACACGCTGAAGCCGGTCGCCAACCAGGGCATGCCGCTCTGGCAGGACCGCATCTTCATGTTCCTGCAGCGGAATGCGAGCGATCCGACCGACTTCCTGCGCATCCCGCCGGGCAAGGTGCTCGAACTGGGCGAGCAGGTCACGGTCTGACCGCACTCGCCCGGTTGGCTGGCGTCAGCCTTTCGCCTCTGCCGCAGCGATTGCCTGATATTTCGCGCGCAGCCCGACCTTGTCGATCTTCTCCGTGCCGAGGCGAGGCAGTGGCTCGGCCGAAGTCCAGATCCGCTGGGGCACCTTGAAGGCGGCGATATGCGCGAAGAGATAGGCGCAGAGCTCCTCCGGCGTCAGGCTCTCGCCCGGGCGATAGGTCACAACCGCGCCCGGCACCTCGCCCAGCCGTTCGTCCGGCAGGCCGAACACGGCCGCCTCGGCGACGGCGGGGTGCTCGTAGATCGCCGCCTCCACTTCCTGGCAGGAGATGTTCTCGCCGCCGCGGATGATGATGTCCTTCTTGCGATCGACGATGAACAGATACCCGTCCTCGTCGAGATAGCCGATGTCGCCACTAAGGAAATAGCGGTCGCTGGTGAAGGCGGCCGCGGTCGCCTCGGGCCGGTTCCAATATTCCTTGAAGTTCGCCACCGACCTGATCGCCACCTCGCCACGTTCGCCCGGACCGACCGGGCGGCCCGTCGCGTCGAGGATGGCGAGATCGACCAGGGGTGCGGAGGCGCGTCCGGTCGAATTGGGCTTGGCGAGATAATTGTCGCGCCAGTTGCCGCACCCGATGCCGTTGGTCTCGGTCAGGCCATAACCGAGCAGCGGGGCGCCGCCGCCCATCTCCTCCTTGATCCGCCTGACATGCTCGACCGGGCGCGGCGCCCCACCGGCGGCGAAATCGGTGACGGTGGAGAGATCATAATTCGGCCGGTTGGGATGAGTCAGTATCTCGAAGCTCATCAGGGGCACGCCGACGAAATAGGTGATTCCCTCGGCTTCGATAAGGCGCATCGCCTCCTCGGCATCCCATTTCGGCATCAGCACCAGCTTGCGGCCCATCGCGAAGCTCTGGAGGAATACCGGCACCTCGGCCGTCACATGGAATAGCGGCACGTTGAGCAGGGTCGCCGGCTGGCCATCGGGTGCGTTGCCGTCCTTCACCGCGATGCCGAGCATCACCAGTGCCTGGGTCAGATAATTGAATACCGCCTGCAGCACGGCGCGATGATCGCTGAGCGCGCCCTTCGACTGCCCGGTCGAGCCCGAGGTGAACAGGATCGTCGCATTGTCGTCCCCGGTCAGCGCAGGCAGCGGCCCGTCGGCTGCATCGTGCGTGATCCTGTGCATCGCCTGGGCCAGCGGCAGCGTGTCGTCGATCTCGGTAACCGGCACCACCGTGCCCTCGATCGCCGCCAGGCGCTTCGCGCGGGGCGGATCGGCGAAGACCAGGGTGCAATCGACATCCGCGATCGCCTCGGCCAGTTCGGCCGACTGCCACCAGCCGTTGAGCAGGGTCGCGATCCCGCCCGCCATGGTGATGCCCATGTACAGGGCGATCCAGGATGGCGAATTGCGCATCGCGATCCCGACCCGGTCGCCGGTCTTTATTCCCTGGCCGACCAACGCGCGCGCGACCTTCTCCGCCTCGGCATGGACGTCGGCGAAGGTCAGCCGCTCCTCGCCCGCGACGAGGAAGATCTTGTCCTTATGCTCGGCCGAATAATGCGCGAAATACTGCGGCAGGGCGGGCGGGACGGTCGCGATCAGCGGCAGATCCACCCCGTTCAGCGCGATCGAGCCGAGCGCCAGCGGGGCACCCTGCCCGGTGAGCGCGGCCAGCCCCTCGTCCATTCGGCTGTCAAGCTCGGTGCGCATGCTCTCTCCCCTTGGGTTTGTCGTTGCCGACCTTTATGGAGGCGCGAACCCTTGGGGAAAAGCCTTGATCCTGACCACGCTCGCAAGCGCGCAGAACCACATCCATTTCGAAAGCCTCCACCTTCATCCGGTGGCGTTGTCGCTCGGCTTCTTCGACATCAAATGGTACTCGCTGGCCTATATCTCGGGCATCCTGCTCGGTTGGTGGTACCTGCTGAAGCTGATTGCGCAGCCTGGCAGCCCGATGGCGCGGCGCCATGCCGACGACTTGGTGTTCTATGCGACGCTCGGCATCATCCTTGGCGGGCGACTCGGGTACGCGATCTTCTACGCACCCGGCATGTTCCTCAATCCGCTTCAGATCCTGAAGCTGTGGGACGGCGGCATGTCCTTCCATGGCGGCATGATCGGCACGTCGCTCGGCATCATCCTGTTCGCGCGCAAGCAGAAGCTCGATTGGCTGCGCATCCATGATTACCTTGCCTGCTGCGTGCCCTTCGGCCTGTTCTTCGGACGCCTCGCCAATTTCGTGAATGGCGAGTTGTGGGGCAAGCCGACCGACGTCGCCTGGGCGATCGTCTTCCCCCGCACCGTGATCGGCGGCATGGATCCGGCGCGGCATCCGAGCCAGCTCTATGAGGCCGGTCTCGAAGGTCTCGTCCTGTTCGCCATCCTCTGGTTCGCCTTCTGGCGCACCAAGGCGCGCTACGATCCGGGGAAACTCGTCGGCCTGTTCCTGCTGTTCTACGGCCTCGCCCGCTTCACGGTGGAATTCTTCCGCGAGCCCGATTCGCAGCTCGTCGCCTTTGCGCAGGCGACCGGCCTGCACATGGGCCAGTGGCTGACCGTGCCGATGATCGCAGGCGGCCTCTATTTGATCGCAACCTCCGCGAAGCGCCGCCAGCGCGTCGAGCCGATCGCCGGAAGCGAGAGCGTCGCCTGAGTGACATAACCTCTTCATCCCCTCCCGCTTGCGGGAGGGGGCGGGGGAGGGCATGTCAGCGAACGATACGATCATGGAATCTACAATTCCTCCCTCAACTCCTCCCGCAAGCGGGAGGAGAGAAGAAGCGCCGCTCGCCGACCGGCTTGCCCGTGCCATCACGCTGGCGGGACCGATCTCGATCGCCCAGTTCATGTCGGCCGCCAACGCGCATTATTACGCGACGCGCGATCCGCTCGGCGCTGGCGGCGACTTCACCACCGCGCCCGAGATCAGCCAGATGTTCGGCGAACTGATCGGCCTGTGGTGCGCCGATCTGTGGGATCGTGCCGGTCGACCCGATATTGCCTGGGTCGAGCTTGGCCCCGGCCGCGGCACGCTTGCTGCCGATGCGCTCAGGGCGATGGCCAAGGCCGGGCTGACGCCGCCGGTGCATTTCGTCGAGACCAGCCCGACGCTTCGTACTGCTCAGGCGGAACGCGTACCCGGTGCAAGCTGGCATGATGATGTCTCGACTCTGCCGGCCGACCGCCCACTGGTGATCGTCGCCAATGAGTTTTTCGACGCGCTGCCGATCCGTCAGCTCGTCCGCGCGCTTGATGTCTGGCACGAGCGTTTCGTCGCCTGCCAGGATCTGCTGTTCCTGCCGATTGCCGGCAAGCAGGTACCGAACGAGATCATTCCCGAAGCGCTCCGCGACGCGCCGCCCGGGTCGGTGATCGAGACCTCGCCTGCCAGCGTGGCGGTGATGCGCGCGCTGGCCGCCATGATCGCACGGCAGGGCGGCGCTATGCTCACGATCGATTATGGCTATGAGGGGCCGGCGATCGGCGACACGCTCCAGGCGGTGCGCGGCCACCGGTTCGCCAATCCCTTCGATCAACCGGGAGAGCAGGACCTGACCGCCCATGTCGATTTCGCAACGCTTGCCGCCGCCGCCCAGGCAACGGGCGTTCATGCCTTCGGCCCCATGAGTCAGGGCGCGCTGCTGACGGCGCTCGGTGTGGAAGCGCGGGCCGAGGCGCTGGCCAGGGCAGCGCCTGACCGTGCCGGGTCGATCGCGGCCGATCGCGAGCGGCTGACCGTCGCGATGGGCGATCTGTTCAAGGCGCTGGCGGTCACTGCACCCGGCTGGCCCGCACCGGCTGGGTTCCAATGATCAGCTATCGCGACGCGCGCACCATCGACGGCCCGGCGCTGTCAGCCATGGCGCGACGCTCCTTCACCGAGACGTTCGGCAACCTCTATCGCCAGTCCGATCTTGCCGCTTTCCTCGACGAGGCGTTCGGTGCGAACGGCCTGCCCTCGCAATTGTCCGATCCCGATTTCACCGTTCGCCTCGCACTGGAAGATGGCGAGATCATCGGCTTCGCCAAGATGGGCCCGGTCACCTTTCCCGGCGAATGGCGGCCTGACGCGATCGAGCTTTATCAATTCTACGTGCTCGGCCCGTGGCAGGGCCAGGGCGTCGCGCCGGAGCTGATGGACTGGGCGCTCCGGCATTCACGCGATCATGGCGCGAAGGAGGTGATCCTCAGCGTCTATGTCGACAATCACCGTGCCCGTCGTTTCTATGAGCGGTACGGCTTTCAGGAGATCGGGCGCTACGCGTTTCGCGTGGGCGAGACGATCGACGACGACCGGATCATGAGACTGGTATTATGACGATTGCCTATCGCACCCCCGATGCGGCTGACGGTCCCGCGCTATCGACGATGGCACGACAGGCATTCGTCGACAGCTTCACTGGGGTGATCGATCCCGAACCGCTGCAACTCTATCTTGAACAGGCCTATGGCCCGGCCGGTCAGATGCAGCGCGATCTCGGCGATCCCTCGGTCGACTGGCACGCCGCCTATCTCGACGGGGTGCCGGCCGGCTACATCAAACTTTCCGCAATGACCCTGCCGTTCGAGGCCGCCCATCCGAATGCGATGGAGCTGCGCCAGCTCTATGTCATCGAGGCATGCAAGGGCACGGGCGTCGCCGATGCGCTGACCGGATGGGCGATCGACCTCGCCCGGTCGCGTGGCGCCCCCGAACTTTATCTGGCGGTGTTCGACCATAATCAGCGCGCCAAGGGATTCTATGCGCGACACGGCTTTGCCGAGGTAGGGCGCTGCGATTTCGTCACCGGGCCTCAGGTGCATGACGACCGTATCTGGCGGCGCACGCTGTGAGCGTCGAGGTGATTCGCGCCCGCACGCTGGATGGCGTGGCGCACGGCTTTCTCGGCCGGCGCGGCGGCGTTTCGATCGGGCTTCATGCCGGGCTGAACGTCGGTATCGGATCGGACGACGATGCCGACGCCGTGGCGGAGAACCGGCGGCTGGCGACCGAGGCGGTGCTGCCCGGCGCGCGATTGCTCACGCTCTACCAGACCCATTCGGCCGATGTCGTCCGCGCCCTCACCGCTTTCGACGATCGCCCCGCGGGGGATGCGCTGGTGACCGAGCGGCCGGGCCTCGCGCTCGGTATCCTGACCGCCGACTGCACGCCCGTCCTGTTCGCCGACCGTGAGGCAGGCGTCGTCGGCGCGGCACATGCCGGGTGGAAAGGCGCGATCGGCGGCGTGACCGATGCCGCGATCGCGGCGATGGAGAAGATCGGCGCCCGGCGCGACCGGATCGCCGCCGCGATCGGCCCGTGCATCGCGCGCGCAAGCTATGAGGTGGACGACAGTTTCGCCCGTCGCTTCGAGGAACAGGATCCGGCGAACGAGCGCTTCTTCGCTCCCGGCAAGCCCGGCCATCACCAGTTCGACCTGGAAGCCTATGTCGCCCACCGCCTTGCCGCCGCCGGCCTGACGAAGATCGAGATGCTCGGCCTCGACACTTATGCCGATGAAGACCGTTTCTTCAGCTTCCGCCGCGCGACCCACCGCGGCGAACCGGGTTATGGCCGGCAAATCTCGATCATCGGCCTGCAGGGTTAGAGGCTGATCTGAACCGTCACCCCGGACTTGTTCCGGGGCCACGGTGCCGCAAAGGTCTCGGCCGAAGATCTTGCTGGCCGGTGGATGCGGGAACGAGTCCGGCATGACGGAATCGTGCACTTCCGTCCGGGTGGATAAAACCTCGTCGGGATGAGCAGATAGCCGGCTGCAACGCCGCCCGAAATGATATCTTGTATCTAGATAGAGATGTTGTATCATCGCTACTGAGATCGAGCGAAAGAGACTCGACCGCCCACCTGGAGATGATGGAGGCAGGCGATGTACGCAGACCGTTACGCGAAACAAAAGAAACTGGACCCGGCCAGCCTTGGCCTTTCGGCACTGCTGGTTGGCGGGATTATGACCGGGATGATCTTCTCCGCGCCGGACTTTGTGGCGAAGATCAAGGACAAGGGCATCGACGTCATCAACATCGCCTTGCCGCCGGATCCGCCGCTCGACCCCGTCAAACCGCCGCCCGAAACGGAGCAGTTGGTGAAACCGGTCAGTCAGCCGGTCATCCCGGATCAGCTTGTCACGACCACGCAGGAACCGAAGGTCGAATTTACCGGCCAGCCGGACATCCCGACCACGCCATTGGTTGGCGAAGGCACGGTGACGCCGCCCTATGTCGAGCCGGTCAAGCCACAGCCCGTCATCGTCGGACCCGGGGTCAACCCGCGCTTCAACTACCAGCCGGACTATCCCAGCGACGAACGGCGCCTCGGCCGCGAGGGCCGGGTGGTGGTCCGCGTGCTCGTCGGCACCGATGGCCGGGTGAAGCAGGTCGAGAAGGTCAGCGCTGCCAGCGAGTCCTTCTTCGAGGCGACCCGGCGGCGCGCGCTGGAGAGATGGCGGCTGACGCCCGGCACCAAGGACGGCGTTCCGGTCGAGGCGTGGCGCACCATGGCCGTCAGCTTCGTCATGAACGACGAATGACCCCCTTCCGGTCGCGTCGGGCTTTTCCTTGGACATCCGGCGCGACCGGGAGACCTTTGCGGGGCTGGCATCCGCCAGCCCCCGCGCCTATCTTGCGATCATGAATTTCCTGCGCACCATCTCTCCCCTACGCGCCTATCGCGACCTGCGGCAGTTCCTCGCCACGCGTAAGACGTACGAGCTGGTCTTCCTCGTCCTCTCCATCATCGTGACCTGGACGATCATGTTCGCGATCGCGAACAATTCCGAGGTGAAGCGGGAGTACCGCCCCAACATCGTCTATGTCGAGCAATGGTCGGCCAACCGCACCGATGCCGACATCATCGCGCAGCAGAAGATCGACGGGCCGAAGGAAAAGGCCGCGGTCGAAGAGGCCCGCAAGCAGGATGCGGAGACCCAGGCCGCCTATAAGCGGCTCGACGACAAGCTGAAGAAGTACGGCTTCTGACCATCGCCGACGCGCGCTGGATGGGTGCCGCGCTGACGCTGAGCGAGCGCGGCAAGGGATTGACCGCGCCCAACCCCAATGTCGGATGCGTGATCGTTCGCGACGGCCACGTCGTAGGGCGCGGCTGGACTCAGCCCGGCGGGCGTCCCCATGCCGAGGCGATGGCGCTGGCCGAGGCCGGCGAGAAGTCGCGCGGCGCGACTTGTTACGTCACCCTGGAGCCCTGTGCGCATGAATCGCCGCGTGGCCCGGCCTGTTCCGACCTGCTGATCGAGGCGGGCGTGGCCCGCGTCATCATCGCGCTACGTGACCCCGACCCGCGTACCGATGGCGACGGCATCGCACGGCTGCGCGCGGCGGACATCGAGGTCGCGACCGACATGCGCGACGGCGACGCGCGGCGCGCGATGGCCGGATTCCTGACCCGGCAGGCGCTCGGGCGGCCGCAGGTGACGCTGAAGCTCGCCGTCTCGCTCGACGGCGCGGTGGCGATGGACGACGGCACCAGTAAATGGATCACCGGCCTCGAGGCTCGCGCGCATGCGCATCTCGAACGCGCGCGGCACGAGGCGATTCTGGTCGGGCGCGGTACCGTCGAAGCGGATTCCCCTGTGCTCGACGTACGGCTCGCCGGACTGGAGCGGCGCAGCCCACGGCGAGTCGTCCTGACGCGTCACGCCGCACCCGAGGGATGGGAAGCCCTGGGCAGCCCGGCCGACATCACCCGCCTGAAGGGGATCGATCACCTGCTGGTCGAAGGCGGCGTGGCGACGGCGGCGGCGTTCCTTGCCGCCGATCTGGTCGACCGCCTGCTGATCTACCGCGCGCCGATCCTGATCGGGGCCGGCCGTACCCTGCCCGATATCGGGCTGACCGATCTTGCTCAGGCCCATGGCCGCTGGGCCCTGCACGACGCGCGGCGGCTTGGCAGCGACCGAGTCGAGGTCTACGAGCGCGTCAAAGGCCTCGCCTCGTCATGAAAGGTGGAAACCGGTTTTCCGCCCGGACGAGGCGATAACGGAAGGCGCTATGTTTACCGGAATCGTCACCGACATCGGCACCATCGATCGCGTCGAGGCACTGGCCGACACGCGGGTCGTGATCCGCACCAGCTACGATACCTCGACCGTGGATCTCGGCGCCTCGATCTCCTGCTCGGGCGTGTGCCTGACCGTCATCGACAAGGGCCCGAACTGGTTCGCGGTGGACGTCTCCGGCGAGACGATCAGCCGTACCGCGCAGGGCCAGTGGAGCGAGGGGCGCCGGCTCAACCTCGAGCGCGCGCTTCGACTGGGCGAGGAGCTTGGTGGCCATATCGTCACCGGCCATGTCGACGGCATCGGCGAAGTCGTCTCCGTCGCGGAGGAGGGCGGATCGCACCGCGTGCGCATCACGGCCGGGCCGGAGATCGCCCCGTTCGTCGCGCCCAAGGGCTCCGTCACGCTCGACGGCGTCTCGCTGACCGTCAACGAGGTCGAGGACTCGCCCGCTGGCGTCACCTTCGGCGTCAACATCATCCCGCATACCGCGGCCGTCACCACTTTCGGCAGCCTCGCGGCCGGCGATCCGATCAACATCGAGATCGACGTGCTCGCCCGCTACCTGCAACGCATGGAGCATTATCGTGCAAAAGCCTGAGCTGGCGCGGCTGCGTCACGGCTTCCTCTCGTCGCCTGAGGAAATCATCGACGAGGCGCGCAACGGCCGGATGTTCATCCTGGTCGATGACGAGGACCGCGAGAATGAGGGCGATCTCGTCATCCCGGCCCAGATGGCCACGCCGGAGAAGATCAACTTCATGGCCAAGCATGGCCGCGGGCTGATCTGCCTGGCGCTGACCAAGCGGCGCGTCGACGAGCTTGGGCTCGACCTGATGAGCCGCCACAACGGCACGCGGCACGAAACCGCCTTCACCGTCTCGATCGAGGCACGCGACGGCGTGACCACCGGCATTTCCGCCGCCGACCGCGCCCGCACCGTCGCCGTCGCGATCGATTCGTCCAAGGGCCGCGAGGAGATCGTGACGCCGGGTCATGTCTTCCCGCTGGTCGCGCGCGACGGCGGCGTGCTGGTGCGCACCGGCCATACCGAGGCCGCGGTCGACGTGTCGCGCCTCGCCGGCCTCAACCCCTCGGGCGTGATCTGCGAGATCATGAACGAGGACGGCACCATGTCGCGCATGGACGACCTGGTCTCCTTCGCGCAGCTGCACGGCCTGAAGATCGGCACGATCCGCGACCTGATCGCCTATCGCCGCCGCCACGACCATCTCGTCGAGAAGCGCGCCGAGATGGTGTTCCACAGCAAATGGGGCGGCGACTGGAAGGCGATGACCTTCTTCAACAAGGCGACCGGCGACGAGCAGATCGCGCTGGTGAAGGGCAAGATCGATCCGGACAAGCCGACCCTGGTGCGCATGCACAGCCTGTCGATGTTCGCCGATGCGTTCGGCGAGGAATCGGAGCGCTCGGGCCTGCTCGCCAGCTCGATGCAGGTGATCGCCGAAGCCGGCGCCGGCGTGATCGTGGTGATCAACCGCCCGATGAAGGATTCGATCACCCGCGTCATCAAGCTGCGCGCCGAGGGCAAGACCGTCGGCACGCCCGAAGCAGCCGAGCTGCGCGATTACGGCGTCGGCGCCCAGATCCTCGCCGAGCTCGGCGTTCAGGACATGGTGCTGCTGACCAACACCCATCACACATTGATCGGGCTCGACGGCTATGGCCTGTCGATCGTCGGCGAACAGCCGATCCCCGGCACCGGAGGCGAATGAATGGCGAAGATCCTGATCGTAGAAGCACGATTCTACGACCATCTGAACGACCTGCTGCTCGAGGGCGCCCGCGCCGCGATCGAGGCGGCCGGCCATAGCCATGAGACGCTGACCGTCCCGGGCGCGCTGGAGATTCCCGGCGCCGTCGCGCTGGCGGACGAGAGCGGCGGCTATGACGCGTTCGTCGCGCTCGGCGTCGTGATCCGCGGCGAGACCTATCATTTCGAGATCGTCGCGGGCGAAAGCGCGCGCGGGCTGATGGCGCTGTCGATGGACGGCGTGGCGATCGGCAACGGCATCCTGACCGTCGAAAACGAGGCCCAGGCGCTCACCCGCGCGCGCCGCACCGAAAAGGACAAGGGCGGCGAGGCGGCCAAGGCGGCGCTGGCGATGCTGGCGCTGAAGGACCGGTTCGGCTGATCCGCCGATGAGCCGGGTTCCCCCACCGCGCTATCGCATCGTGGAGCGGGACCGCCGGCTGATCGTCATCGACAATTGGGCGCGCGACAAATCGCCCCCGCCATCCGTGCCGACACCCTCCGCATCGGGGCGGGACCTGCTGCCGCGCAAGGCAAGCGACACCGCCAACCGGATCGCGCGGGCGGGCGACGATGGCGGCACCCTGTTCCGCCGGCTCGCGCTCGCCGCCTGTGCCGGCGCCGAGGACAGCGAGGGCAGGCCAATCTTCACCAGCGCGCCCTGGTTCGACTCGAAGGCCAGACGTCAGTTCAGCCTAGGCCGGTCGGGTGTGGGACGATTGGGCGGCATCGTGCTGGCGTTTCTGCTGATGATCGGCTTCTTCGTCATCCTGGCCATCGCCATCGGGTTCGAGGCGATTTTCATTCCCGTCGTGCTGCTGGTGGTGGTCGGCAAGAATATCCCGGCGATCGGCACGCGCCTGGTCGACGGGCTGGAAAAGCTGCCGATCGATTGACCCGCCGCCACCCTTACTTATACTGATGTAAGTAAGGAGATTCCGCGATGGCGTTGGCCCACACCTTCAAGGCGAATCCGCACTGGCTGCCCCGGCAGGATCCTAGCGCCATTGCCGCAATTCCCGGCGAGAACGGCCTGCCCTTCATCGGCAACACGCTGAAGCTGCTGCGCGACCCGGTCGGATTCGGGCACCACATGGTCCGCCATTATGGCCCGGTCTATCGCAACCACGCCTTTGGCGGCCCCTCGGTCACGCTGATGGGCGCGGAGGCGAACGAGCTGGTGCTGTTCGACCGCGACCGGATCTTCTCGTCGGAACAGGGCTGGGGTCCGATGCTCAACCTGCTGTTCCCGCGCGGGCTGATGCTGATGGATTTCGACAAGCACCGCGCCGACCGCAAGGTGATGTCGGTCGCGTTCAAGCCCGAGCCGATGCGCCATTATGCGGAGGCGCTGAACGCCGGCATCACGCGTACCGTCACCGGATGGGCGAACCGGCCGCTGCACTTCTACGAGTCGATCAAGGCGCTGACGCTCGACCTCGCCGCCGACAGTTTCCTCGGCATGCCGCTCGGCCCGGAGGCGGACCGGATCAACCAGGCATTCGTCGACGAGGTCCAGGCATCGGTCGCGCCGATCCGCGTGCCGCTGCCCGGCACGATGATGCGCAAGGGCGTGAAGGCACGCGCCCATCTGTTCGAACTGTTCCGCCGCGAGATCCCGAAGCGGCGGGCCAGTGCCGATGAAGGCCATGATTTCTTCTCGCAATTCTGCCGCGCGACCGACGATGCCGGCCGGCCGCTGTCGGATGACGCCATTGCCGATCACATGAACTTCCTGATGATGGCGGCGCACGACACCATCACCTCCTCCGCGACGAGCCTGGTCATGCTGCTCGGCCGCCACCCCGAATGGCAGGAGCGGCTGCGCGAGGAGATCGCCGGGCTGGGCCTCAACGATGCGGAAGGGCTGCCCTATGGCCAGCTCGACCGGCTGGTGCTGACCGAATATGCCTTCAAGGAAGCCTTGCGGCTGGTGCCGCCGGTGCCGTCGATACCCAGGCGGGCGGTGAAGGCGTTCGATTTCGGGGGCTATCACATCCCGGCAGGCACGACGGTGGGCGTAAGCCCGGCCTTCACCCACAAGATGCCGGAGCATTGGCCCGATCCGCAGATATTCGATCCGATGCGGTTCACGCCCGAGGCGAGCAAGGGCCGGCACAAATATGCCTGGGTGCCGTTCGGCGGCGGCGCGCATATGTGCATCGGCCTGCACTTCGCGACGATGCAGATCCGCATCCTGATGGCGCAGCTGCTGAGCCGCTACCGGATCGAGCTGGAGGAAGGGTCGGGCGCCGAATGGCAGGCCTGGCCCATCCCCCGGCCGAAGGATGGGCTGCCGCTGCGGTTCGTGCCGCTGAGGTGACCTGCTATCCCCCTCCCGCTTGCGGGAGGGGCCAGGGGAGGGCCTGTCCGCGAATGACAGGCGCCTCCGAGATTACAGGCCCTCCCCCAAACCCGCAGGCGGGATGGGGAAGGGACAAGGCCTTATTCCGCCGCGACGTCTTCCAGTGCGGGATAATCGGTATAGCCCTCAGGCCCCTGGCTGTACCAGGTCGCCATATTGTCCGGATTGAGCGGCGCCCCCTTTTGCAGCCGTACCGGCAGGTCCGGATTGGCGAGGAAGGTACGGCCGAAGCTGATCGCGTCGGCCACACCCGAATCGAGCGCCGCCTGCGCATCCTCGCCGTGATAATCCGAATTGAGCACCAGCGGCCCCGAAAAGGCCTGGCGGATATCGGGCGATAGCTTGGGCTGGTCGGACCGGCCGAAAGTGCCGTCCGGCCCCGGCTCGCGCAGTTCGAGAAAGGCGATGCCGATCTCGGCCAGCATCTTCGCGGCGGGCACGAACACGGCTTCCGGATTGCTGTCCTTCGCGCCCTGCGAATTGCCGTTGGGCGACAGGCGCACGCCGGTGCGGTCGGCGCCGATCACGCCGGCGACCCGCTCGGTCACCTCGCGCAGCAGGCGGACGCGATTCTCCGGATGGCCGCCATAATCATCGTCGCGGAAGTTGGAATTGTCGCGCAGGAACTGGTCGATCAGATAGCCGTTCGCCGCATGGATCTGCACGCCGTCGAACCCGGCGGCGATCGCATTCCGCGTCGCGCGCTCATAATCGTCGAGCAGGCCGGGGAACTCCTCCAGCGCGAGCGGCCGCGCCTCCTCATAATCCTGCTTGCCGTCATAGGTGTGCGCCTGGCCCGGCGCGGTCGTCGCCGAGGAGGATACGGGCTGCGCACCGCTCAGGCTCGAATGAACGATCCGCCCCATATGCCAGAGCTGCGCGACGATCCGCCCGCCCGCCGCATGGACCTGGGCGACGACCGGTTTCCACGCCTCCGTCTGCTCGTCGGTCCACAGGCCCGGGGCAAAAGGCCAGCCAAGTCCCTGGCGCGAGATGCCCGTCGCTTCCGATATGATGAGGCCGGCACCGGCGCGCTGGGCATAATAGTCACCCATCAGCGGCTGCGGCACATGGTCGCGTGTCGAGCGGCCGCGGGTAAGCGGCGCCATCAGCACACGGTTGGGCGCATGGATCGCGCCGATCTGAATCGGATCGAAGAGGCTTGGCATGAAACTGAGTTTCCTTTTGCTACCTGACGCGCCAGACTTAGAGCGCTAAGGGGCCGCATGCACCAGCCCTCTTCTCGAAGAAAAACTGTTCCGCTGCAAAGTTCGGGCACGCCGCGGCTTGCATTCGCCGCACTGATCGCGGCCAATATCATGCTCGCCTTCGGGTCGTGGTTCGTGCGGCTGGCCGATACCGGGCCGGTCGCCTCGGCCTTCTGGCGGATCACCCTGGCGACCCCGATCCTGCTCGCCGCGGCCGTTGCCGGGGGCTGGCGGCCGCACCGGATCAGCCGGGGGCTGGCGTTGCTGTTCCTCCTGGCCGGGCTGTGCTTCGCCGCCGATCTCGGCGCCTGGCATATCGGCATCCTGAAGACGACCCTGGCCAACGCCACGCTGTTCGGCAATTCGGCGACCCTGTTCTTCCCGGTCTATGGCTTTCTGGCGGCGCGCGCCCTGCCGACCCGGCTTCAGGGCATCGCGCTGACGCTGGCCACGGTCGGCGCCGCCCTGCTGATGGGGCGATCCTATCAGCTCGACCCGAGGAACCTGACCGGCGACCTGCTGTGCCTGCTCGCCGGGCTGCTCTACACCGTCTATCTCGTCGTCATGCTGCGCATCCGCGACGGCATGGCGTCATTGCCGTCGCTCGCTTTGGCGACGGGCGCGAGCATCCTGCCGCTGCTGGCCATCGCGCTGGCGATGGGCGATCGGATTTGGCCACACGACTGGACGCCGCTGATCGCCATGGCGCTCGTCAGCCAGGTGGTCGGACAGGGGCTGCTGATCTATGCGCTGGGCAGGATCTCCCCGCTGGTCGTCGGCATCGCCCTGCTGGTCCAGCCCGCGGTCGCCGCCTCGGTCGGGTGGATCGTCTATAACGAACGGCTCGGCCCGGCCGATCTGGTCGGCGCCGTGCTCGTCGCCGTCGCGCTGGTGCTGGTGCGCGACCGGCCCGCGCCGCTTGCACCGGCCGGGGCCGGGGCTAGATAGGATGCAAGGAGACCTTCTGATGTCCGCCCTGCCCCAGGATCCCACGCTCGACGAGGTTCGCGCCGCACTTGCCCCGCTAATTGCCGCCAATGCCGCGTTCGACGGCTGGAACGACGCGGCGCGCGACGCGGCGGCGGACTCCGCCGGGGTCGATCGCGATGTCGCGAAGATCGCCTTTCCCGGCGGGCCGGTCGACATGATCGATGCCTGGTTCGCCGCGATCGACGCGGCGATGGCCGCCGCCCTGCCGCCCGAACGCCTCGCGACGATGAAGATCCGCCAGAAGATCACGGCGCTGGTCGAGGCGCGGCTGGCCGAGGCTGCGCCGAACCGCGAGGCGCTGCGCCGGGCGCTGGCGATTCTCGCCATGCCGCAGAACCTGGTGCGCGGCGCGAAGCTTGGCTGGCGTGCGGCCGACCTGATGTGGCGCGCCGCGGGCGACACGGCGACCGACTATAATCATTATACCAAGCGCACGATCCTGGCCGGCGTGTACGGCGCGACGATCGCCGTGTTCCTCGACGACGAGAGCGAGGACTGGGCCGATACCCGCGCTTTCCTCGGCCGGCGGATCGAGGGGATCATGCGCTTCGAAAAGGCCAAGGCCGGCTTCGTCGCGCGTACCGAGCATCGGCCGAGCCTCTCGCGGTTCATCGGCCGGTTGCGCTACCCGGTGGTGTGAACTGCCCGTCGCTAATTCGCTCGACAGGTTATTGATAATCAGTCGCAGCGCGCTTATTGCGATCCTGTGCAAACGCCCCTCAGCCTCGAATCGCTGCCACACCGGCAACGCGCGACCGTCGCCGGAATCGCCTGGGCGCAGCTGAGCGTGCCCGAGGCGCGGCGATTGCGGGAACTCGGCTTCGACGAAGGTGTCGGGGTCGAGGTGCTTCACCGGGCTACGCTCGGCAAGGGCCCGATCGCCTGCCGCATCGGCCGTATGACCGTTGCGCTCCGCCGTGCCGTGGCGGGCGCGATCCATGTTTCCCCCATCGCGGTCCAGCGTCCTTCCCTGGGCGATCACAACCCAGCCGGTTTGTGAACACGGGCCTTTTATTGGTACTCTTATGAACGCTGCGCCATTGGTGGCGCTGGTCGGCAACCCCAATGCCGGCAAGAGCGCCCTGTTCAACGCGCTGACGGGGGCACGGCAAAAGGTCGGCAATTATCCCGGCGTCACGGTCGAGCGGCATTCGGGGCGCCTCGCCCTGCCCGATGGCCGACCGGTCGAGCTGGTCGACCTGCCCGGCGCCTATAGCCTCGATCCCTCCAGCCCCGACGAACGCGTGACGCGCGACGTGGTGACCGGCACGCAGGACGGCGAGCGCCTTCCCGATGCGCTGGTCGTGGTGGTGGACGCCGCCAATCTCGACAATCACCTGCGCTTCACGCTCCAGCTCATCGCGCTTGGCCTGCCGGTGGTGGTCGCGCTCAACATGTTCGACCTGGCCGAGCGCGACGGCCTGATCCTCGATCCCGAGCGGCTGTCGCGCGAGCTTGGCGTGCCGGTGGTGCCGACCGTCGCGGTCAGGCGGCGTGGGCTCGACGATCTCAAGGCCCGGCTCGGCGACATCCTCGTCCACGGCGCCGCGAAGCAATTGCGCGCGAGCGACGGCAGCGTGCAGGAGGACATCGTCACCCTGCAGCGCCGCGCGCGGACGATCGCGGTGGCGGCGACGCTGTCCGAAACGCCAACCCGGCGCTGGGGCCATGCGCTCGACGCGATCGCGCTTCACCCGATCGTCGGGCCGATCCTGCTGCTCGGCCTGTTGTTCGTCATGTTCCAGTCGGTGTTCGCCTGGTCCGAGGCGCCGATCAGCTGGATCGAATCGGGCATTGCCTGGCTCTCCACCTTCGTCGGCAGCGCGTTGCCCAACGGCTTCCTGCGCTCGCTCCTCGTCGACGGCCTCATCGCGGGCGTCGGCGCAGTGGTGGTGTTCCTGCCGCAGATCCTGATCCTGTTCACCTTCATCCTGGTGCTCGAGGCATCGGGATATATGGTCCGCGCCGCCTTCCTGATGGACCGGCTGATGGCGCAGGTCGGCCTGTCGGGCCGCGCCTTCATTCCGTTGCTGTCCAGCTTCGCCTGTGCCGTGCCCGGCATCATGGCGACGCGCACGATCGACGACGAGAAGGACCGGCTGACCACCATCCTGATCGCCCCGCTGATGACCTGCTCGGCGCGGCTGCCCGTCTATACGCTGATCATCGGCGCGCTGATTCCCAATACCAAGGTGCTACCCTTTGTCGGGCTGCAGGGGCTGATCATGTTCGGCCTCTATGTGCTCGGCATCGTCGGCGCCTTCTTCGCCGCGCTGCTGTTGCGGCGGACGGTGACCAAAGGCGCGTCGTCCGGCTTCATGATGGAGATGCCGAAATATCAATGGCCGCGCCTGGGCGACGTGCTGATCGGCCTGTGGAGCCGCGCACTGATCTTCCTGAAGCGCGCCGGCACCACCATCGCACTCACCGTGGTGCTGCTCTGGGCGCTGGCGAGCTATCCGGTCGCCCCGGCGGGCCAGAAGCAGAGCGACTATTCGATCGCCGGGCGAATCGCCTCGGGCATCGAGGTGGTGGTGAAGCCGATCGGCTTCAATCACGACATCGCGCTCGCCCTGCTGCCGGCGATGGCCGCGCGCGAAGCGGCAGTGAGCGCGATCGCCACCGTCTATTCGATCGACAATCCCGAGGATGTGGCGGGCGAGACCAAGCTCGCCGACCGGCTGCGCGGCCGCTGGAGCCTGCCCACCGCACTCGCTTTCCTGATGTGGTTCGTGTTCGCGCCGCAATGCATCTCGACCATCGCGGTCACGCGGCGGGAGACCAATGGCTGGAAATGGCCCCTGTTCATGGTCGGCTATCTCTTCGCGCTGGCATACGTCGCCGCGGGCGCTACATACTGGGCCGCTATAGGACTCGGTTTGTAGGAAGAAACATATGGCGGGCAGCGTCAACAAGGTCATTCTCGTCGGCAATCTGGGGCGCGACCCCGAAAGCCGCTCCTTCCAGAATGGCGGCAAGGTGGTGAATCTGCGCATCGCCACGTCCGACACGTGGAAGGACAAGAACACCGGCGAGCGCAAGGAAAAGACCGAATGGCATTCGGTCGCGATCTTCAGCGAAGGTCTGGCAAACGTTGCGGAGCGCTATCTGCGCAAGGGCAGCAAGGTCTATATCGAAGGCGCGCTGCAGACCCGTAAGTGGCAGGACGCCCAGGGCCAGGACAAATATTCGACCGAGATCGTGCTGCAGGGCTTCAACGCCGTGCTGACCATGCTCGACGGCCCCGGCGGCGGATCAGGCGGTGGCGCATCGGGCGGCGGCGGCGGCTTTGGCGGCGGCCAGCGCGACGATTTCGGCGGCAATGAGGATTTCGGCGGCGGATCGTCGTCCGGTGGCTTTGGCGGCGGCGCGAGCCGTGGTGGCGGGGCACCGGCCAATCGCGGCAGCAGCAGCTTTGCGGACGATCTCGACGACGACGTGCCCTTCTGAGCGGTTCGGGCGTTCATGCCGTCATGATCGACAATTCTTCGGCCAATTCGGCCGTCCCGTCAGGCTGGCTGATCGACGAAGCGGCTCGTACCGAGGCGCTCGCGACGCACGATATCGAATCGCTTCGTGATCATGACGGGCTGAGCCAGATCACCGATTTCGCCGCCGCCCTGTGCGAGGCGCCGATCGCGCTGGTCAGCCTGGTCGAGGAACGGCGCCAGACCTTCATTGCCCGTACCGGACTGGAGGCGACCGAAACGCCGCGCGAAACCAGCTTCTGCGCCTTTGCGATGCACGGCGTCGATATCATGGTCGTGCCCGACGCGACCCGCGACCCGCGTTTCTCCGACAATCCGCTCGTCACCGGGGACCCGAACATCCGCTTTTATGCGGGCGCGCCGCTCGTTGCGGACGACGGTACGCCACTCGGCTCGCTGTGCGTGATCGACGCAAAGCCGCGCGACGGATTGACGCCACTCCAGCGCCAGGGCCTGCTGACCCTGGCGGAGGCGGTGATGGCGCGGTTGCGTGACAGCCGCGACGCCGCTGCCTGGCGCGAGACCGAGAATGCGTCGCACCGCGCGCTCACCGAAAGCCATAACCGCTTTCGCGTGCTCGCCGATGCCATGCCGCAGATGGTCTGGTCGACCCTGCCCGACGGCTATCACGACTATTACAATGCGCGCTGGTACGAGTTCACCGGCATGCCCGAAGGATCGACCGACGGCGAGGAATGGAACGGCATGTTCCATCCGGAGGACCAGCCCCACGCCTGGGAGGCATGGCGCCACTCGCTGGCGACGGGCGATCCTTATCAGATCGAATACCGCCTGCGCCGCGCCGATGGCGACTATCGCTGGACGCTTGGCCGGGCGCTGCCGCTGCGCGACGATTCGGGCGCGATCGTCCGCTGGTTCGGCACCTGCACCGATGTGCACGAGCAGAAACAGGCGAGCGAGGAACGCGAGGTCATCACCCAGGAGCTGAGCCACCGCATCAAGAATATCTTCGCGGTGATCGCCGGCCTGGTGGGCTTCGCCGCGCGCTCCAAACCCGAACTGACGGGCGTCGCCGAAGATCTGCGCGAACGCATCACGGCGCTCGGCCGCGCGCACGACTTCGTCCGGCCCCACAGCGCGAATTCGCGGCCCGCGGTCTCGCAGAACAGCCTGCACGGCCTGCTCGGCGAGCTGTTCCGGCCCTATCAGTCGGCGGACCTGGCGCGGATCGCGATCAGCGGCAGCGATGTCGAGATCGACGACCGCTCGGCGACACCGCTCGCTTTGCTGTTCCACGAGCTTGCGACCAACGCGACCAAATATGGCGCGCTGGTCAATGATAGCGGGCGCATCGCGCTCGATATCACCACCGCTGACACTGGCATCACGCTGCGCTGGACCGAGACCGGCGGGCCGCCGGTGATCTCGCCCGATGCGATGGCGGGCTTCGGCTCGCAGCTGATGGAGATGAGCGCCGTTCGCCAGCTTGGCGGCACCATCGCACGCGACTGGCGGCCGGAAGGACTGGTCGTGACGATCGGCGTGCCGTTACGGGCGTTCAGCCGCCGCTGATCTCGCGGTCGAGCAGCACCAGATCGTCATTGGCGGCATCGCCATGCGGCGTGCCGGCGCTTGCCATCGCTGCGGCGGCCAGGATCGCGGCCTCCGAAAAGGGTTTGCGGATATAGCCGAGCGCGCCGTTGGCCGCGCCGATCTGCGACGGATTGGCCGTGACGAAAATAACCTTCACGCCGTAATCGCGCGCCAGCGTCGCGGCGAGATCGGGGCCGGTCGGGCCGTCGCGTAGATTCACGTCGACAAGCGCGAAGTGACAGTCGTGAGCCGCCTCGATCGCACCGAGACGATCGGCCGCGATCGCCTTCACATGATAGCCGGCATCGGTCAGGATTCGCTCGAGATCGAGCGCCACGAAAATCTCATCTTCGACAATAAGGGCGGTGGTGGACATTGATTCCTCGAATCTTCATGCCGCCCAACAGTCGGAACATGCCAAAGGTTCCTTGATCGAAATCAACTCTTCAGCAGGAACACCGCGTGCTCGGCGAAGAAATTGGCCGCAGCCGAGGTCGTCCGCTTGTCGCCCGACAGGAACCAGGCTCCTTCGACGGTGATTCCGCGATCCTTCACGAAGCTCCGGAAATCGTCGATCGTGACATGATGGATGTTGGGCGTGTCATACCATTGTTCGGGCAGCAGGCGGGTCACCGGCATGCGCCCGCCCCACATCAGCGACGTACGCCCGCGCCAATGGGCGAAGTTCGGGAAGGATACGAAAGCGCGCCGGCCGATCCGGAGCAGGTGATCGAGCACCATGTCCGGCCGCCGGGTCGTCTGCAGCGTCTGGCTGAGGATCGCATAGTCGAAGCTCGCCTCGGGATAGCCCGCCAGATCCGAATCGGCATCGCCCTGGATCACCGACAGCCCGCGCGAGACGGCGGCGGCGACATTGCCAGAATCGAGCTCGAGCCCGCGCGCATCGACACCCTTGGCATCGCGCAAGGCAGCCATCAGCGCCCCGTCGCCGCACCCGACATCGAGCACCCGGCTCCCCGGCGCGACATTGTCGGCGATGATGGCGAGGTCCGGACGGAGATCAGCCATGCGACGGCTCCCGAGAGGCATCGGGATCGTGGCGCTGCATGAAGGGGCCGGTGATGCGGGTCCAGCCATGCCGCTCATACAGGCTGTGCGCGTCGAGCGTATTGAGCGTCCAGCGCCGCAGCCGCTGTAACTCCGGGTGCGCCTGGAAATAGCCGAGTATGGCCGTGGCCACACCCTTGCCCTGATGCTCTTCGAGCACATAGACATCGGCGAGATGCGCAAAGGTCGCGTGATCGGTGATCACGCGGGCAAAGCCGATCTGGGCGCCATCGGCGAGACGATAGACCCCGACGCAATGCGAGCCCCGGATCGCCCGTGCGACGAGATCGCGACCGATGCCTGGCGACCAGTAGCTGCGCGTCAGATAGGCGTGGATCGCGTCGATCTGCAGCAGGGCCGGATCGTCGGACAGGCGATAATCGGCATGCATCAATGCTGCCCCGCCCGCAGAAAGCCATCGATCACCCGGTTCATGCCGGGCGAATCGAGCAGGAAGGCATCATGGCCGAACGGGCTGTTGAGCTCGACGAAACTGACGGGCGCCCCCGCCGCGTTGAGCGCATGGACGATCGCGCGCGATTCAGACGTGGGATAGAGCCAGTCGGTATCGAAGCTGATCAGGCAGAATCGCGCCTTGCTCCCCCGGAAGGCGTTGGCGAGCAACCCGCCATGTTCCTCCGCCAGGTCGAAATAATCGGTGGCCCGGGTAATGTAGAGATAGGAATTGGCGTCGAACCGGTCGACGAAGCTGATCCCCTGGTGGCGCAGATAGCTCTCCACCTGGAAATCGGCGTCGAAGCCGAAGCTCTTGGCGTTCCGCGTCTGCAGGCGACGGCCGAATTTCTCGGTAAGGCCGGCTTCCGACAGATAGGTGATATGCGCCGCCATGCGCGCGACGGCGAGGCCGGCCGCAGGGGGATCGCCCGTCTCGTAATACTCGCCGCTGCGCCAGTTCGGATCGGCCATCACCGCCTGTCGGCCGACCTCGTGAAAGGCGATGTTCTGCGCGGTGTGCCGCGCGGCCGAGGCGATGACGAGCGCCGCCCTGACCCGGTCCGGGAAGGTCGCCGACCAGCTCAGCGCCTGCATGCCGCCCATCGACCCGCCGATCACCGCGGCAAGCGTCTCGACGCCGAGATGGTCGAGCAGCATCGCCTGGGCGCGCACCATGTCGCGGATGGTGATGACCGGGAAGGTCATGCCCCAGGGCTTGCCGGTCGCGGGGTTGACCGTCGCCGGGCCCGACGAGCCGGTGCAGCCGCCGATCACGTTGCTGCAGATGATGAAGTGGCGTTCCGGATCGACCGGCTTGCCGGGGCCGACCAGCCGGGTCCACCAGCCGGGCTTGCCGGTGATCGGATGGTTGCTCGCGACATTCTGGTCGCCGGTCAGCGCGTGGCAGATCAGGATCGCGTTGCCGCCATCGGCCGCGAGCGTGCCATAGGTTTCATAGGCGATGTCGACCGGCGACAGCAGCGCACCGCCGTCGAGCTTCAATGGCCCGGGCAGGGTGACGCGGCGATTGAGCCCGAAACGCGTATCGTCCGACATTGATCGGGCGTTAGGCCGCCATGCCCCACCGTTCAAGCGGCCCGTTCAGGAGCCTCTCAACCGTGGTGCACCGCCATGATCGCCTGCGCCGCCATCCGCCCGGTCTGCGCGCCACCGTTCATATAGCCCGGATAGGCATCCGACAGATGTTCGCCGGCGAATTGCAGGCGGCCCGACAGGGCATGATGCTTCGGTCCGCTCTCGCCCTCGACCCAGATCAGTTCGCCGAAGCGGGTGAGCTGGCCGGGGCGGAAATTGACATACGCGCCCAGCGTCAGCGGATCGCGGTGCCAGCCGGTGCGCCGTACCACGCCGCTCATCGCGGCACCGAAGCCGGGCACGCCGCCCTCGGCCATGCCGGCAAAGCCGCGCGCGAGCCCGACGGGGTCGGCCGCAGCGGCCGCCTCGACCTCGTCGCCGCCGAGGAACCAGGTCCAGACGCTGCCGGCATCGCCGGAGGGTCGGATGCCACCGTCCCAGCCAAGCGCCGCGCCGGCCGACGCGTCGGTCTGCCACAGCTCGCCCCCGCGCCCCAACGGCCCCTCCCAGGGACGTGACGTCATGACGGCCTGGACCTTCTCGTTATGGCCGAGATCGACCTCCGCGATGAAGCGGCGCCACAAGGGGGGCAGGGGCACGCGGAAATCGATCTGGCGCGTCAGCGGCGCGGGCACCGCGACGATCACCGCCCCTGCGCTCACCGAAGTGCCGTCGAGGAAGGTCAGTCGTGTACCGGCGCCCTCGGTGTCGATCCTGAGCAGGCGCTTGCCGGTCTCGATCCGGTCGCCGAGCGTCGCCTGCATCGCGGCGATCAACGCGCCGCTGCCACCCTGGATCAGATATCGTTCGTCGCTATGGCTGAGCACATCGACCCGCTCGCCATCGACCGTGGGCAGGTTGAAGATCAGTTCGATCGCCGAGGCCTGGCCTGGCTCGACGCCATATTCGGTCCGGCTGGTCGCCTCCATGAGCTGGCGTACCCAGGGCTGGGGCAGCTTGTCCGCATGGTTGTCGAGATACCCGCTGATCGACAGGCGATCGAGCGCGCGCGCGGTGCGGTCGTAATCCTTGTCGAGCCGGTCCGAATCCAGCGCGATCTGCGCGGCGATCGGGCGGAGCCCTTCAGCCAGCGCGGCTGGCGACAACACCGTGCCGTTGGCAAGCACCATCGTCCGGTGCGCCTCCCCCTTGCGGTCGATCAGGCCGATGCCGAAGGCCTTGGCCAGCTTGTGCATGTCGTCATGGTCGGTGTTGACGAGCTGGCCGCCGATTTCCATCGGCACGCCGTCGGCCGGCTTGTGGGTGAACATGCGCCCGCCGAGCCGCGGCCGCGCTTCATAGATGCGCGCATCGATACCGGCCTGGGTGAGGTGCCACAAAGCGGTGAGCCCGGCGATGCCGCCGCCCACGATCGCGACTGGCCCGTGGAGCGGCGCAGCACGCAGCGGGCGGGGCAGGGCGGTGACGAGGCCCGCGGCGCCGATCGCCTTGAGCAACGCGCGGCGGCTCACGCCCGGCGATCCCGCGATCGGTGGCTTCTCCCCCGCCGCCGCCAGATTCATCCGGCGCGCCGCCTCCAGCGCCCCCCAGAAAGTCGCACTGCCCCGCATTCGGCCATCCCCCCATTTCGCCGTTCCCTAGCAGGAGTACGGCCGAGCGTCAGCGTGCCTTAGCGGAACCTTGCCTAAACCCCGGCCTTGAGCCATGCGGGCGGCCATGTTGCCCTTCGCCCGTATCACCATCATCGGCATAGGCCTGATCGGATCGTCGATCGCCCGTGCCGTCCGCGCCCAGATGCCGACGGTGCGCCTGACCGGCTATGATGCCGATGGCGACGTGCGCGCGATCGCCGACCGGCTCCAGCTGTTCGACGACATCACCGACACGGCCGGCGCGTCGGTGATCGATGCCGACCTGGTCATCCTGTGCGTGCCCGTCGGTGCGATGGGCACCGTCGGGGAAGAGATCGCCGCCGACCTGCCCGCCGATGCCGTCGTCAGCGATGTGGGCTCGTGCAAGGAGGACGTCGTCCGCGCGCTGGCCAGGGTGCTGCCCGGCGCGACCGTCGTCCCGGCGCATCCGGTGGCCGGCACGGAGCATAGCGGGCCCGAGGCGGGCTTCGCGACCTTGTTCCACAAGCGCTGGTGCATCGTCACGCCGCCCGAGGGCGCAAATCCGGTCGCGGTCGAGCGGGTCAGCGAATTCTGGCGCCGGCTCGGTGCCGAGGTCGAGACGATGGAGCCCGGCCATCACGACCGCGTGCTCGCCATCACCAGCCATCTGCCGCATCTCATCGCCTACACCATCGTCGGCACCGCTTCCGACATGGAGGAAGTGACGCGCAGCGAGGTGATCAAATACTCGGCCGGCGGCTTCCGCGACTTCACCCGCATCGCCGCGTCGGACCCGACCATGTGGCGCGACGTGTTCCTCGCCAATCGCGAGGCGGTGCTCGACATGCTCCAGCGCTTTTCCGAGGATCTGTCGGCGCTGCAGCGCGCGATCCGCTGGGGCAAGGGCGACGAACTGTTCGACCTGTTCACCCGGACCCGGGCGGTCCGGCGCAACATCATCGAGCAGGGCCAGGACGATCCGGCCCCCGATTTCGGCCGCACCCACGACTGACCGACCCTAAACGTCGAGCGCGTTGATCGCCTCGTGCACCCGGCGCTCCACCTCGGCGCGGGGCAGGCCGGGGGGAATGGGTTCGCCGAACCGGAAGGTCACGGTGCCGGGCAGCTTCGGCCCATGCTTCGGCCAGACCTTGCCGCTGTCGATCGCGACCGGGATCACCGGTATCTTGAGCATCTGGTAGAGCCCGGCAAAACCGGCGCGGAGCGGCGGCTGCTCGCCCGGCGGAACGCGCGTTCCCTCCGGGAAGATCAGGATCGACCGGCCGAGCTTCAGCTCGGTCTGGCCCTCGCGCACCATGCGCCTGAGCGCGCCCGCCGAGGCCTCGCGATCGACGACGATCACGCCGTACCGCCGCGCCGCCCAGCCCCAGACCGGGATCGAGGCAAGCTCCTGCTTCATCACGATCGCCGGGGTGTGCAGCAGCCGCCCGAGCTCGAGCGTCTCGTACATCGCCTGATGCTTGGCGGCGTAGATCACCGGGCCGTCGGCGAACAACTCGCCCTCGATCCGCCGATGGATGCCGAGGATATGCTCGGTCGCCCAGCCATGGAACTTCGTCCAGATATGGGTGTGCACGATCAGCGCCTTGCGGCCGAACAGCGCCGTGACCGGCGTCAGCAGCACGATCGGCACGGAGATGCCGTAGAAGACGATCATGAACAGGATCGTCCGTAGCCAGGTCATGCGCCGATCCCCACCCACAATGCGACCCGCCTGAGCAGCAGCTTGTTATACTCGGCGACGAGCAGGCCGAAGCGCGGATGGCTCGGCACGCCGTCGCCCAGCACCACCACATCGTCGTCCAGCGCGTTGGTCAGCTCGAGCCGCGCCCGCGCCAGATGCCAGTCCGACGTCACCAGCCGCACCGATTTATACTGGTGGGTCTTCACCCAGTCGGCGGTCTCCTCGGCATTGGAGCGGGTATCCACCGCCTCGCGGCCGAGATCGATGCAGCAGGCGAACAGCGACGGCGCCTCGCGATATTCGTGCGCGAGCTCGCCCGGCCGGACCTCCGGCGCGACGCCGGTCACCAGCATGCGCTTCGCCCCATGCGCCTTCAGCACCGCGATACCGCGATCGATCCGCCCCGCGCCGCCGGTCGGCACCACGATCGCGTCGGTCTTCGCATTCTCCAGCGGCTTGGGCATGGCGAGCAGGAACAGCGCGAACCCCGCCGCCCAGAGCAGCGCCAGCGTGCCGAGGATCCGCACGATCACAGGATACGCCTCAGCGCACCGAGCACGGCAAGCCGCGCCGCACAGGTGGCGAGCAGGGCAAAGGCGATCGGCAGCAGCGCGAGCAGCAGCCAGTCGCGCGTCGAGAGTTGCAGGCCGCCGAGCAGGTCCGACCCGAGCGTCGCGAGCTGGATCCCCACCAGCACGATCATGCCGGCCGCAACCAGGGTGCCCAGCGCCCCGCCGAACAACGTATCGAGCGCGATCCGCCGCTGGAACAGCCGCGCGACCTGGACGTCGGTAGAGCCGAGCATGTGCAGCACCTCGATCGTCTCGCGGTGGGTCTCGAGCCCCGCGCGCGCGGCGAGGATCACCACCGCACCGGTGGCCGCCGCCATCAGCGCGACCAGCCCGGCGGCGAGCCAGGTCACCATGTTCATGAAATTGCTGACCGGCGACATCCAGCTTTCATGCCGGTCGACCCGCGCGGCCGGCGCGACCGCCCGGACCGCGTTCGTCACCCGGGTCACCGATGCGTTGCCGGTGCTGCCCAGGTCGACATCGATCATCGCCGGCACCGGCAAATCGGGATCGGCGCCGTCCGGCCCGAGCCAGGGGCCGAGCAGCCTGGCAAGCTCGGCGCGGTTCACCTCCACCGCGCGCGACACCTCGGGCAGGCCGCGCAGCGCGGCGAGCGCCTTGACCGTCTGGTCTTCGCGCGCGCGATCGGCCGGCTCGACGATCTGCACCGTCAGCCGCCCCGCAAGCTGCCGGTCGAGCAGCGTCGCCGCGCTCAGCGTGCCGAGCCCAAGCGCCCCGGCGAGCACCGTCAGGAACAGCATGATCGCCATGATCCACATCATCGCCCGCGTGCCCTTGCTCTCGTCGAGCAGGCGCCGGTCGGCGGCCGAGGGGATCAGCCGGACGCTCATCCGTGCGACTCGGCGGCCACGGGCGGGAACCGCAGCGATCCGGTCGGATCGAGCAGCCGCCCCTTGTCGAGCCGCATCATATGCGCGTTGGGAATCCGGCCGATCAGGTGGAAGTCATGAGTCGCGACCACGACGGTGGTGCCGAGCCGGTTGAGCGACTCGAACAGGTGAAGCAGCCGTTCGGCCATGTCAGGATCGACGTTGCCGGTCGGCTCGTCCGCGACGAGGATCTCGGGCCGGCCGATCACCGCGCGCGCGATCGCCACGCGCTGCTGCTCGCCGCCGGACAGGGTCGGCGGCTTGGCATCGACCCGGTCGGACAGGCCGACCCAGGCGAGCATCTCGCGCACCGGCGCCTCGACATCGTTTTCGGGCACACCCGACACGCGCAGCGGCAGCGCGATATTGTCATAGGCGGACAGATGCGGGACGAGCCGGAAGTCCTGGAACACGACACCGATCCGCCGGCGAAACCCGGGCAGTCTCTTGCGGGGCAGCGTCACCGCGTCCTCGCCGAACAGCCGGATGAGGCCGCGCGTCGGGCGCTGCGCCAGATAGAGGAGCTTCAGCAGGGAGGTCTTGCCGGCGCCGCTCGTCCCGGTCAGGAAATAGAAGGAGCCGGCCGACAGCGTGAAGCTGACGTCGGACAGCGTCTCCTGGCCAGTGCCGTAGCGCAGCCCCACATTCTCGAACTGGACGATATTCGCCATTACCGGCGCAACACTCGCTTCTACTGATGCCCCACTCCCCGCCATCGCACGTTCGGGGCGCGCGCCACAAGCGCGGGAGTGGCGTCATCGGCCTGAAAGACTTGCCTTAGGTGTCCGGTGCGTGCTTAGATTCGGGACAGGCGCCGCGCGATCCGCGGCGGCGGAAGCGGCCAACGATGATCCTCGAATGCACTCAATGCCGGACCCGTTACCTCGTACCCGATTCGGCGATCGGGCCCGAAGGACGGACCGTGCGATGCGCGAGCTGCAAGCATAGCTGGTTCCAGGCAGGCCAGGTGCTCGATCTGGTCGCCCGCGCCGAAGCAGACGTCACCACCTCTTCACAGCCGGTAGTGTCGCAGGTCACGGCCGCGCCGCCCGCTGTGTCCCCGGCACCGCCGCCACCATCGCCACCCCCACCCCCAGCCCCACCCCCAGCCCCACCCGACGTCGAGATCGCCCCGCCGGGCACCGCGCCGGACTATGACGCCTTCGCCCATCAACCGCCGTTTCGCCCGCGCCGCAACCCGGCGCGGCGCTGGACCATGATCGCCGTCGCCGCCGGACTCGCCATGCTGGTCGGGGTGGCCGCCATCCTCTATTCGGGCGCCCCGGGCCTCGCCCAGCAGTTCGGCCTGCCCATCGGCACCCCGCCGACCCCGCTGAAGATCGTCAACAACCCGATCGACCGGCGCGACCTGGCCAATGGCAGCGAGATGTTCGCGGTCAGCGGCAAGGTGGTGAACCCGACCGATCAGCGCCAGCATGTGCCCGACATCCGGGTCGAGCTGAAGGATGCGCAGAACCGGCTGGTCTATAGCTGGACGATCAGGCCGGAAACGGTGTCGCTGCCGCCCCGCGGCGCGGTCGAATTCAACAGCGCCAAGCTGGATGTGCCGGTCAATTCGAAGCAGCTGGTGCTGAGCTTCTCCGGCGAATCCGCCAACTGACCAGCAGGAAGCGGCTGCCATGCAGCAGCGTGGCGGCGACCATGCCGATGCCCGAGGCATAGACCAGCCCGGTCAGCCCCCAGCCGAGCTGGATCAGCCACCAGCCGGCGCCGCCCGTCACCAGGAAAAAGGCGATGACGCTGTTGCCCCCGGCCACCACCTGGTCGCCCAGCGAGCGCAGCGCATAGACGAACACCACCTGCACCCCGTCGAACAGGATGAACGGCGCCCATAAGGGCACCATCGCCAGCGCGAGCCGGTGCACCTCGTCCGTCGCCGGAAACAGCGCGACGACCCCGGCATTTCCGAACACCAGCAACAGCGCGAGGAGCCCGGTCAGCATCGCCGCGACCGAGGCGGCGATCATCGTGCGCGGAAAGGCCTGTCCCGGCACGCCTTCGCCGACCGCATTGCCGACCCGCACGCCCGCCGCCGATCCCAGCCCGAGCGCGACGGAGAAGGTGACGTTGTGGATCGCGAACACGATCTGGAAGGCATGGGCGACCGGGTCGCCGAGCCGGGTGGACAGCGCGATCAGGATGGAGAAGCCGGCAAGCTCCAGCCCCGAGGCGATCGCCGGCACCAGGCCGAACGCCGCGAGCCGCGCCGCCCCCGCCGGCACGCCGCGCCAGGCGGCAAGCGACAGGTCGTGCACACCGCGCAGTTTTGCCCGCGGCAGGGTCCAGACGGCGCAGACCATGCCGACCGCACCGATCGCCGACGCGATGGCGGTCGCCATCGCCGCCCCGACGGCACCAAGCGCCGGCAGGCCGAGATGCCCACCCGACAGCGCCCAGGCGAGTAGTGCATTGATCGGCAGGATCGCGAGATTGACCGTCGTCACCCGGCGCGGACGACTGACGCCTTCGAGAAAGAAGCTGGCCGCGACGATGATCAGCTGGAACGGGAAGCAGAGCGCCATGACCTGCACGACCCGCGACGAGCGTGGCACTAGCTCGTCGGCGACGCCCATGCCGGAGAGCATCGGCGCCGCGAACAGCAACAGGACAAGCGCGGCGACCGTGCCGAGCACCAGCGCAAGCAACAGCCCTTCACGCAACACCGCCCCGGTGCGTTTCAGGTCGCCCGCGCCATCGGCGCGTGAGGCCTGGACCAGCACGCCCGAAAGCGCGGCCAGCCCGGCCACGATCGCGACGAAGGTCAAGGACCGACTCGCACCGAGCGCCGCCACCTCCTCGGTGCCGGCCAGCCCGACCACCACCACGTCGGTAACGTGCAGGATCGTCCAGTTGAGGCTGGTCAGCATCACCGGCCAGGCGAGCGCGAGGATTCGCCGGGTCTCCCCAAAGATCGGAGAGGGTCCGATAGGATAAGACAGGGTGGGGCCGGGCATGCGCCCTGCTAACGATCGAACCGGACAGTGGATAGAGCAGTTGCCATCGCCGCAATGCCTTGCTAGGGGCGCTCGCCTACCAGCTGCCGGGGATTGCCGGCGGTGTTTCACGTGCGGCCGTGGCGGAACTGGTAGACGCGCAACGTTGAGGTCGTTGTGGGCGAAAGCCCGTGGAAGTTCGAGTCTTCTCGGCCGCACCACTTTTTTCCGTTTCTTTGTCGGATTCGCCTTCGGGCGCCCCAAAAGCTTGTTTTGGCGAGGCGTCCTTCCGAAGCTTTGCTTTGGCAACGCTGGATCGTCCGCGCTACAGTGGCGTTCTGCAACTGATCGGCCCCCGCCGGATCAGCCCGAAAGCCGCCCTTGCCTGACGTTACAGCCTATCTGAATGCGATCGGCACTGCCGTTCCCGATCACGACATCCACCATGCCTTCATCGCCTGGGCACAGGCCCGAATCGAGGACGACCACGCCGCGAAGCTGTTCGCACGCATGGCGAACCGGTCGGGCATCGGGCATCGCTGGTCGGTATTGAGGCGCACCAGTGGCGGCGGATCCCCGGTTTCGACCGAGGGATTCTATGCGAAGCAGCAATGGCCCGGCACCACCGAGCGCATGCGCCTTTATGCCAGGGAAGCGCCGACGCTCGGCATCGCCGCGATCGAGGCGCTCGCCGCGCAGGTACCGATCGCGGGCATCACCCATTTCGTCGTCGCGAGCTGCACCGGTTTCGTCGCGCCGGGGATCGACCAGATCATCGCCCGCCAGATCGGCCTGCCCCCCTCGACCGAACGGCTGCTGATCGGCTTCATGGGCTGTTATGCGGCGGTCGCGGCGCTCAGGACCGCGCGCCACATCGTCCGGTCCGAGCCCGAGGCCCGGGTGCTCGTCCTGTGCGTCGAGCTGTCGACCCTGCACCTCCAGGCGGAGAATGAGGTCGAGCCCCTGCTGGCGATGCTCCAGTTCGGCGACGGCGCCGCCGCGGCGCTGGTCACTGCCGATCCGCGCGGCTTCGCCCTCGAGCAACCCTTCGCCACCACCCTGCCCGATTCGGAGGCGCTGATTCGCTGGGACGTGACCGACAGCGGCTTTGCGATGCATTTGTCGGGCGAAGTACCCGGCCGGATCGCCGCCGGGCTGGCCGATCCCGATTTCGCCTCGGCCGCGACCGGCGGGCGTGCACCCGCCGAGATCGATGGCTGGGCGGTGCATGGCGGGGGACGATCGATCCTCGATGCGGTCGAGCACAGCCTTGGCCTCGCGCCGGAAGCGCTGGCCGCGTCGCGCGGCGTGCTGGCGGACAATGGCAACATGTCGTCCGCCACGCTGATGTTCGTGCTGGCGCGGCTGCTCGCCGGGCCGCCGGTGAAGGACGGCGTCGCGCTCGCCTTCGGCCCCGGCCTTGCTGCCGAGGGTTTCGGTTTCAGGACGCCGGCATGAGTCTCGCCGAACGCGCCATCGCCGAGGAACTGATGGACGCCGACGATCTCGACGCCGCGACCTATGCGGAGGTCGTCGGCGATCTCGCCACGGTCAACAGCGTGACGATGGCTGGCCGCCCGACGATCGATTTCCTCGCCCGGGCGACCCGCGGCATGACGTCGTTCCGCCTGCTCGATGTCGGATTCGGCGACGGCGACATGCTGCGCCGGATCGCACACTGGGCGAGGAAGCGCGGTCTCGCCGCCGAGCTGGTCGGGGTCGACCTCAACCCGCGCAGCGAGCTGGCGGCGGTAGCACACACGCCCCCGGAGCTCGGTATCCGCTATGTCACGGGCGATTATGCCGATCTCGCCGGCGATGGCTGGGACTTCATCGTCTCGAGCCTGGTCGCCCATCACATGACGCATCGGCAGCTCGTCGCCTTTCTGCGCTTCATGAACGCGGAATCGCGGCGCGGATGGCTGGTCAACGATCTCCACCGCCATGGTTTTGCGCATTGGGGCTTCCCGGTCCTCGCACGGATCGCCGGCTGGCACCGGATCGTCAGGCTCGACGGCACGCTGTCGATCGCCAGGTCCTATCGCCCGGCCGAATGGCCGCCGATCCTGGCCGAGGCCGGGGTCGATGCACGAATCTACCGCGCTTTCCCCTTCCGGCTGTGCGTCGAACATCTGCGCTGATCGTCGGCGGCGGGCCGGCGGGCGCGAGCGCCGCGATCCTGCTCGCCCGCGCCGGCGTCCCGCATCTGCTGGTCGAGCGCAGCCGCGAGACCGGTGACGCCCTGTGCGGCGGGTTCCTGAGCTGGCGCACCATCGAATCGCTGGCCAGCCTGGGCATCGAGCCCGAATCGCTCGGCGCCGCCCGCGTCACCCATGTGCGGCTGTTCGCCGGCAGGACCGTCGCCGAGGCACGATTGCCGCGCCCGGCGATCGGCGTGTCGCGGCGGCACCTCGATTCGTTGATGATCGACCGGGCGGTGCGGGCCGGCGCGGCGGTGGAGCGTGGCGTCACGGTCAGGGCGATCGACGGCACCGTCGTCCGGCTGCAGGACGAGGGCGTGGTCCGGGCCGAGGCGCTGTTCCTGGCGAGCGGCAAGCACGACATTCGCGGCCTGGCCCGCCCAGCGGCGGCGCGCGGCGACGATCCCGCGCTTGGCCTGCGGATTCGGCTTGCCCCCGCGCCCGCGCTTTCCCGCCTGATCGGCGCCACGATCGAGCTTCACCTGTTCGACCGCGGCTATATGGGCGTCGTCCTTCAGGAGGATGGCAGCGCCAATTGCTGCATGGCGGTCCACCGGTCGCGCCTGGCCGAAGCGGGTGGCCCGGAACGCCTGATCGAATCGCTCGCAGCCGAATCGCCCCGGCTGGGCGAGCGTCTTGCCTGGCGCAGGGGCGGCGAGACGATCGATGCGGTCGCCAACGTCCCTTATGGCTGGCGGGTGCGGAGCGGTGTCGCCGGCCTGTTCCGGCTCGGCGACCAGGCGGGCGTGATCCCCTCGCTCGCCGGGGAAGGCATGGGCATCGCGATCGCCAGTGGCATCCGCGCCGCCCATGCCTATCGCGACGGGGGCAATGACGCGGCGATTCCGTTCCAGCATCGGCTCGCGCGCGATCTCGCCCGGCCGATCGGCATCGCCGATGCGATTCGCGGCCTCGCCGAACGCCCGAAGATCGCCGCCGCGGCGGTGCCGGTCGCCCGGCGCCTCCCGGTGCTGATCGATGTTGTGGCGCGGCTCACCCGGATCACCCATTCCCGCCTTGACCGTGCCGTCACCGCGCAGGAAAACTGATGCCCATGGACCTGTTCACGCTATCCGAAGCCGAATGGCGCAAGCGGCTCAACCCCGCACAATATCACGTGCTGCGCGAGGCCGGGACCGAGCCGGCCTTTTCCGGCCGCTACACCAATAACAAGGCCGACGGCCTTTATCGCTGCGCCGGTTGCGCGACCCCGCTGTTCGACAGCGCCGACAAATATGAATCGGGATCGGGCTGGCCGAGCTTCACCCAGCCGCTCTCGCCCGAAAGAGTGACCGAACACAGCGATGTCACCCACGGCATGACCCGTACCGAGGTGCGGTGCGCCCGCTGCGACGGGCATCTCGGCCATGTCTTTCCCGATGGTCCGCCGCCGACCGGCCTGCGCTATTGCATGAACTCGCTGAGCCTGGATTTCCGGGCGCGCTCGGCAGAAAATAGCCGGGAAGGCGCCGCCTGACCGCGATCGGTTCACCGGCGCTTCATCCGATCTGCACCACATGCCCACAAGCAGGCCGCTTGTTTGCTGAACCAATAGAGCCTATTCCCACCCAGCCCCATGGCCCGCCGTTCCCGATCAACCCCGCCCCCGATCTGGCGCCGCCGGCTGATGCTGGCACTGCGCATCTCGGGCGTGCTCGCCATACTGGGGCTCATCGCCCTGGTCGTCGCCGTCTATGTCCAGCGCGCGCAGCTGCCGAGTTTCGAGGAACTGAAATCCTCGCCCAACGGCCAGATGATTCGTGTCCATGCGGCCGACGGCACCGTGATCGTGTCGATGGGGCCGAGCTATGGCGAATGGCTGTCCTACGACAAGATCCCGCCGGTCATGCGCGATGCGATGGTTGCGGTGGAGGATCGCCGGTTCAGGTCGCATATCGGCGTCGACCCGATCGGCGTGATGCGCGCGGTGAAGCTCGCCTTCGTCAACCGCGGCACCGACCGGCGTTTCCAGGGCGCATCGACCATCACCCAGCAGGTGGCGCGCACGATCTTCCTGTCGAACAAATATGATGTCGGCCGCAAATCGCGCGAGGCGCTGCTCGCGCTGGCGATCGAGCGCAAGTTCACCAAGGACCAGATCCTCGAACTCTATCTCAACAAGGTCTATTTCGGCGGCGGCGCCTATGGCATCGATGCGGCCGCACGGAAATTCTTCGGCCATGGCGCCGACAAGCTGAGCCTGTCCGAAGCGGCGGTGATCGCCGGACTGGTCAAGGCGCCCTCGCGCTATTCCCCGACCGCCGATGCCGAGGCGGCGATCGGCCGCGCCGGGGTGGTGATCCAGCTGATGGTCGAAACCGGCAAGATCACGGCCGCCGAAGCAGCGACCGCCGATCCCAAGGGCGTCGCGCTGGCGCCCGAGCCGAAGCAGAACAGCGTACGCTATTTCACCGACTGGGCGCTGCCCCAGCTCGAGCTGCTGATCGACGAGACCAGCCGCCCGCTCGAAGTATGGACCACGCTCGACCTGAACATGCAGCGTGACGCCGATGCGGCGATCCGCGCCAATGCGCCGGCCAACGCACAGGGTGCGCTGGTCTCGATCGACCGCGACGGCGCGGTGCGCGCGATGGTCGGCGGCAAGGATTATGTCTCGTCGATCTACAACCGCGCGACCCAGGCGGTCCGCCAGCCGGGGTCGGCGTTCAAGCTGTTCGTCTATCTCGCGGCGCTCGAAGCCGGGCACAAGCCCGAGGACACGATGGTCGACGAGCCGATCTCGATCAACGGCTGGAGCCCGCGCAACAGCTCGGGCACCAATCGCGGCGAGATGACCTTGCGCACCGCCTTCGCCTATTCGGTCAACACCATCGCCGCCAAGCTCGGCCAGGAAGTCGGGTTCAACACGGTCGCCGACATGGCCCGCCGCTTCGGCATCACCACCAAGGTCGATACCCATCCCGCAATGGTGCTCGGCACCTCCGACGTGCGGCTGCTCGACATGACCCGTGCCTTTGCCAGCGTCGCCAACAAGGGCGTCGCGGTGACGCCGTACGGCATCACCAAGGTGACCGCGAATGGCGAGACCATCTATGCCCAGCAGGTCGACCGCAGCCATGTGCTGGTCGCCCCTTACGTCGCGGCGCAGATGACCGACCTGCTGCAGACCGCGGTCAGCACCGGCACCGGCAAGGCAGCGCAGATCGGGCGCCCCGTCGCCGGCAAGACCGGTACGACCACGTCGAACAAGGATGGCTGGTTCCTCGGCTTCTCCAGCGGGCTGACCACCGGCGTGTGGATGGGCCGCGACGATGCGAAGGTCGTGCCCGGCCTGCAGGGCGGCACGGCGCCGGCGCGCGCCTTTGCCGCCTTCATGAAGCCGGCCGTCGCCAATCGCCCGGTCGAGCAGTTCGAGACCCAGGTGACCCTGCCCGAATGGCAGCTGGAGCCCGATCAGGAATCCTATTTCGGCGAGCCCGACAATGGCCTGTTCGTCGATCAGGACGGCAACCCGGTCGAACCGGGCACGACCGCACCCTCCGATGCCGGCCCGCCTATGGTCGATCCGAACGGCAACCCGTTACCGCAGGGCCAGCAGGAAGCGCCCGTGCGGGCAGCGCCGCCCGAGCGGCTCGACCAGGATTGGATGGATCAGGTATTGGGCCGCGGCCAGCAGCCCGGCCGCCCTGCCCCGCGCGAGCGCCCCAATGCCGTGCCGCCGTCAGAGCGGCCCGCCCAGCGCCCTCAGGACTCGCGCCCGACCCAGTGAAGCGCCGCGCCGTTGGCGCGCAGCCACGCCCGCGACCTGTCCGGGTCGCTTTCGTCGAGCCGTTCGACCAGCGCATGGAAGTCGGGCCCATGATTCATGTGAATCCGGTGCGCGACCTCATGCGCGACGGTGGCCCGGCGCACGAAATCCGGCGCCAGGATCAGCCGCCAGCTATAGCGGATCGCCCCGCTCGACGCGCAACTCCCCCAGCGTCCGCGCGGGTCGCCGATCGCCACCCTGGTGACGCCGACGCCGGCGCGGGCGGCGAACTCGGCCGTCTCCGCACTCAGCACGCGCAGCGCCTCGCGCTTCAGCCAGGTCTCGATCCGGCGCGACAGGCCGTCGCCTGGGCCGCCACAGCGCAGGACATCACCGTCGCGCTCGATGCGACGCGGCCGGCCTTCCTGCCAGTCGATCGTCAATTGGGCATCGCCGAACGGCACCACGCCGCCGGGCACCAGGGGTCGCGGCCGCGGCAGACGGGCACGCTGCGCTTCGATCCAGGCCTTTTGCCCTTCGGCCCAAAGCAGCGCCGGCTTGACCGGGGCGCGTAGCGGCAGGGTAAGCCGCACCCGGCCGCTCGCCGGATCGACCGACAATTTGGCGCGGCGCGCGCGGGCGTTGCGGACGACCTCGACCGGGGCGGAACCCGATCCGCTCCCCGACCCGGTCACAGCCGGCGATCGACCAGATGATATTCCAGGTCGCCGGCCTCGTCCTCGGAGATGGTCCAGCCGCGCACCGATTCCCCGGCGCGGTGGACCGCGTCGCGATCGCCGCAGACCAGATAGTGCCAGCGCGGCAGCGGTTCGTCGGCAGCGCGCAGGCGATAGGCGCAGGTCGAGGGCAGCCAGTCGATTTCCCGCACATTGTCGCGGCTCAGGCGCACGCATTCGCTGACATAAGCGTGGCGATGGCGGTAATCGGAGCATTGCGCCGTCTTGCGGTCGAGCAGCCGGCAGGAGACGTTGGTCGCCATCAGCTCGCCGGTGTCCTCATCCTCCAGCTTGTGCACGCAGCATTTGCCGCAGCCGTCGCACAATGCTTCCCACTGGCCCCGGTCCAGCTCGTCGATCGGGGTCGTTTCCCAGAAGCGGTCGCTCATTTCACCCAGCGTTTGATTTCTGCCGCAATCGCCTCGGGCGACTGATCCTGCGGCAGCAGGGCAAGCGGTTTGCCCTCGGGATCCATAAGATAGGTGGCCCGGGCATGATCCACCATATAGCCGCCACCCGGCGTCAGCTCGCCCTTCTTGTAATAGACCGCATATTCCTTCGCCACGGCGTCGATCGCCGCCGCGCTGCCGGTCAGGCCGACCATGCGCGGGTGGAAATTGGCGACGAAGCTCTTGAGCACCGCGGGCGTGTCGCGCGCCGGATCGACCGAGATGAAGATCGGTACGATCTTCGCCCCCAGCGCCGGATCGCTTTTCTCCACTGCGCTCAGGCCAAGGCCGATGTTGCGCGCATCTACCGGGCAGACATCGGGGCAGAAGGTGTAGCCGAAATAGACGATGCGATATTTGCCCGCGAAATCCCGGTCGGTGACTTGTTTGCCGTCCTGGTTGGTGAGCGTGAACGGGCCGCCGATCCGTGCGCCCTCGAGCGGTGGCTTTGCCGGCGTCGCCGGGCCGGAGCAGGCGGCGGGGAGCATTGCCACCGCAAGGGCAGCAACGGCGGTGCGGGTTGCGCGGACGATCTCATTCATGGCGTGGCCAGCCATGATCTGTTAAAGCCCTCGGCGCAAGTTCGACCCGAAGCCGTTTCGAAACAGCGCCTTCGGCACAGCAGGGATCCGTCCACCAGATGATCGCACGTATATTCGGCATCGCGCTCACCGCCGCGTTGCTCGGCGCAGCCGCCGTTCCCGCCCAGGCGCAGAACCAGTCCGAGGGCTATAAATTCCTCCAGGCAGTGAAGGACGCCAAGGGCGCGGACGTCGAGAAGATGCTGCGGGTGCCGGGGACGACGGTGCTCAACACGCGCAACAATTCGACCGGCGAGGGTGCGCTGCACATCGTGGTGAAGCGCAGCGACGCGACCTATCTGCGCTATCTGCTGGCCCAGGGCGCCGACCCCAACATCAAGGACGGCCAGGGCAATACGCCGCTGATGCTTGCCGTGGGCATGGGTGCCCCCGACATGATGCAGGTCCTGCTCGACAAGAGCGCCAATGTGAACCTGGCCAATTCGAGCGGCGAGACGCCGCTGATCCGCGCGGTGCAGCGCCGCGACCTCGGCATCGCCCGCAGCCTGATCGCTGCCGGTGCCGATCCGGACCAGGCCGACATCCTCGCCGGCAAGACCGCGCGCGATTATGCGAACGAGGATACCCGCTCGACCGCGATGGCCAAGCTGCTGGCGGAAACCCCGAAAAAGGTACGCCGCGCCGTCTCCGGACCGCGGCTCTAGGGTCCAGTCCATCCGGACGGTACCGGGAGGGAAGCGCACAAGTCCGTCATGCCGGACTTGTTCCGGCATCCACCGGGCCGGGATATCCTCCGCCGAAGAATTTGCGGCACGGTGGCCTCCAGAGCAAGTCGGTAATCATACCCTTCCCGACATGTACTTGTTCCGCGGCGAGGGCCGGGGGCCAGGTGGAAAGGCTGTCGTTGTGAAGCGGGGCGCCAGTTTGCAAGCGTCCGCCAACTGGACCCGACCTACGCCGGGGAACACGTAAGGCACATGCTCCAAGGGGATCGCTACCGAACAAGTCCGCGGCGACGATTCACTCAGACGACTCAGGCGCTTCCGAACTGGCCGTCCCACCCATCGCCTCGAAAGAACCGGTCCACAAAAGCTAGAGCAGCGCCCCGGCCTCCGGGTCGATCAATCCGATCATCCGGCGGCCGGCACGCCGCGCAAAGGCGAGCGTGTTGCGCTTGCGCGTCGCGCTGGACAGCGGGTCGGTATGCGCTTCACGCACGATCGCCGCGTCATAGCGGTCGGCGACGATCACCCCGGTGCGGGCGGGCAGGAACGCTTCCCCGTCGAGCGGCGATGAGTCGAAGCCGGCGGGAATCGCCCAGTAGAAGCGATCGCAACAGGCCAGGTAATCGGTCCATTTGCCGTCGCCGAGCAGATCGGCGCGCGATACCTTGATCTCGACGATGATGATGTTGCCGCGGGAATCGAGTGCCATCAGGTCGGCGCGCCGGCCGCCGTCGAGCGGTACCTCGGCCATGGCGACCAGATCGTGGCGGAGCAACATGCGTACCGTGCCACGGGCGACGTCTGCCGCGCAAAGCGGGGACCCGGGGGTCTCTACGCATGATTCGGGGGGACGCTGCAGCATCCCCCCAATCTAGAACATTTCACGAACGCGGGTCAAATCCGCGGGTCGCTCTTATGGGCTGTGCTATCGCTTAGCGATAGAAGACGTGGTTCCCGATCGACGCGACCTTGGTCATGCGCCAGCCCGGCGAAACCCGGCGGGCGTGGAAATACATCGCGTCGGGCGCGGGGCTGTCCCACGAATCCGACATGGCGACGCGGGCCACGGCGATCGCGGTACGGTAATGCGCATTGTTGCCGATGGCCGGAACCTCGCCGCCGCGGACGAAGGAAAACTGGCCCCGCTGCGTCACGACCGAGCAGATCGACTTGGGGAAGCGACCGGACTTGGTGCGGTTGAGGATCACCTCCGCAACCGCGAGCTGGCCCGACAGGGGCTCGCCCTTGGCTTCGAAATAGATCGCGCCGGCAAGGCAGGTCAGATCGCGGTCGCGCGTCTCGGTGTCCTGCGCGGCGACGGCGTCGGCCAGGCTGTTAAAATCGTCGTCGGTCTGGGTGGCAGCGACATCGGCGTCGGTCTTGGCGACCTGGTCGGCAGCGTTCGCGGGCACGGCCACTTGGGCGGCCTCTTGCGTCGGGCTGGCGCCGGTAATCGGGGAAACGGGGGGAACTGCTGCGCTGATCGGGAGTTTAAGAGAGCTGTCGAGCTCGAAAGCGAAGCCCGGCGTGCTGGCACCGATCAGGGTGGTGATGGTCAGAGACATCGCCGCGATGGCTGCGGCGCGAGTGAAAAACGACATTAAGACTTCGAAATATGCGGTGGTGTGCGGAAGCGGATCGGATCAGAATGATGCGATCGCCCGGACGTCCCCCCGACTGCGTAACCTAGCCGGATCGCACCCGGCACGGCACAACGCGCGTGACTGAGCGGGCCCTTTCGTTGTGCAACGCACTCGAGTCAACCTGACAACATCGTTTCTGCGGCGAATCGTTCTGCCGACACGATGTCCAGCTCGATGACCCACAAATCGGGGTCGCGGCTGCGTCTGCGGCGCCAATAGTCGGAAACGTCCGCCGGATTCTCAAAGGTTTTCGGGCCGACCGGCATCAGCTGAACCGAACCGTCAGGCCCGATTCCACGTTCGAAAGCGCCGGAATTAACCCCTTTTTCCAATGTGATGACCAGAATTGCGCCGGCCTGGGCATCGCCCTTTGCCAGCACCGTGCCGATCCCGCCCGCGTCGTTCACCCGCCTGAGCATGGCGCCCACCAGCAGCCCGCTCGGCAGGCGTTCACTCATCGATCGGCGCTCACGCCGCTGCCCGATAGCCGGGCAGGCCCGCCAGCGGGATACGGCTGCGCATGAAGGTGCCGGTGCCCCGTGCCGCCTCGTCGCCCGCGCCATCGATCAGCCGCGCCTCGGCGACGAACACCCGGCGCTGGCCGCTGACCCAGCGGCCTTCGGCCACCACCGGGCCCGCTTTGAGCGGCTTGGTGAGAAGCAGGTTGAACGCGGTGGTCAGCAGGAATCGATCGGTGACGAGGCTGTTGGCCGCGTAGAAGGCGGCGTCGTCGAGCATCTTGAAATAGCTCGTGCCATGCGCCGCGCCGCCGGCATGGAAATGGCGCTCGTCGATCGTGAAGCGGATCCGCGCGATGCCGGGCGCAGGAATCTCGAGCACTGAATCGAACAGCCGGTTGATCGGCGCCGCGGCGTACAGCGATTCGAGCGCCCTGAAATGCGCCTCCTCACCCTCGGCCGGAAGGTCAGGCGGCGTCACGGGCCTCGTCGGCGGTCAGCAGCGCATAGATGGCGTCGCGCGACCCGGCGCCGCGCAGCTTGTCGACGAACCCATGTTCGCGCAGGCGCCGCGAGACCCTGGCCAGGGCCTTCAGGTGAAGCGCGCCGGCATCGACCGGCGACAGCAGCATGAACACGATGTCGACCGGCAGATCGTCGACCGCCTGGAAATCGATCGGCTGCGCCAGCCGGGCGAACACGCCGACGACATGGCCGAGGCCGGCGATCCGGGCGTGCGGCGTCGCGACACCGTTGCCGAACCCGGTCGACCCGAGCTTCTCGCGCTTGGTCAGGCCTTCGGCGACGGCGGCGGAATCGAGTCCGTACGCCGCCGCCGCAGCCGTGGAGAGCTGCTGGAACAAGCTTTTCTTGTTGGCTGCCGCGAGCCGTTCGAGAACGGTCTCGGGCAGCAGCAGGTCACTCAGATCGGTCATCGTCATCCTTGGGCCACGCCACCCTGGCGCGCGCCCATAGCGCCGTTTGGCGCCGTGCGATAGCACATCGCTCAGGCGGCGCGGTGCGGCTCGACCCAGCCGATCGTCCCATCGCCGCGACGATAGACCATGTTGTACGCTCCCGATCCGGCATTGCGGAACAGCAGGGCGGTGGTGTTGCGCAGATCGAGCATCATCACCGCGTCGGAAACGGTCGCATCGGGCACGTCGACCCGGGTTTCCGCCACGATCAGCGGATAATCCTCCGTCACCTCCTCGGCGGCTTCGCGGAACACGGTGTAGCCGGCATTGTCGTCAATGCTGTCGGCGCCGTTGACCGCGCCATTGGCCTGGCCCGAATGGCGGTCCTTCAGGCGGCGCATATAGCGGCGCAGCTGCTTCTCGATCTTGTCGGCCACGCCGTCGAATGCGCCATGCGCATCCATGCCGTCATTGCTGCCCTTCAGCACCAGGCCCTGCATCACATGCGCCACGATGTCGCAGGTGAAGCCATTGTCGTGCGGCCCCTTGCCGAACGTGACCTGGGCCGAAATGGCCCGGGAGAAATATTTGGCCGCAATACCCTGGAGCCGAGTCTCGACATGGCTTTTCAGCGCGTCGCCCGTAGCGACCTGATGGCCCGAAATCCGGATATCCATGAGCATTCTCCTTCAACAGAACCAGACAGCTAGGCCCGGCCCCATAGCTGCGTCAACCGGACGCCTCGGCCCCCCAAAGCGGATTCTTGATCTTCTCCATAAACGCGGCATGGCGCATGAGTTCCTCGGCACTCGGTGCGAAATGCCGGGCAGGGCGAACCACCACCGGCGCGGCGGCCGCCACGAAGCTGGCCTGTACTTCGATCGTCTCGGTAACCAGGGTCAGCCCGATCTGGCGCCCGCCGGTCAACTCGACATAGACCTGGGACAGGAGCTGCGCGTCGAGCAATGCGCCGTGCACCACACGGTGGCTGCGATCGATGCCGTAGCGGCTGCACAATGCATCCAGGCTGTGCTTGGCGCCGGGATGCCGCGTGCGGGCGATCACGATCGTGTCGACCATCCGGTCGAGACTGACCGCCGCGCGCCCACACCGCGCCAGTTCCCCGTTCAGGAAGCCGAAGTCGAAGCTGGCATTGTGCGCAACCAGGGGTGCATCGCCGATAAACTCGAGCAGATCCTCCACCCCATGCGCGAACAGCGGCTTGTCCGACAGGAAGGCGTCGCTCAGCCCGTGAACGCGCTGCGCCTCGGCCGGCATGGTCCGCTCGGGATGATAATAAGCGTGGAAGGTGCGCCCGGTCTCGACCCGGTTGACCAGCTCGACACAGCCGATCTCCACCATCCGGTCGCCATCGGCGAAGCTGAATCCGGTTGTCTCGGTATCGAAGACGATCTCGCGCATTACTGATGTTATCGGGATTGCGGGGTCCGTAGGCAAGAGACCAATGACTCGACCGCCGCCCGGGTTTCCGCGAAACTGCCGCCGGTCGGGATGATGAAATCGGCCCGCGCCCGCTTCTCGGCATCGGGTATCTGCCGCGCGAGGATCGCGTCGAGCTTGGCCGCCGTCATGCCCGGCCGCGCCAGCACGCGAGCGCGCTGGATGTCGGCCGGCGCCGAGACGACCACCACCTTGTCGACGCGTTTCTCCCCGCCCGTCTCGAACAGCAGCGGCACGTCGAACACCAGCAACGGCGCATCGGCATGCGCGGCGATGAAGGCGGCGCGTTCCTCGCCCACCGCCGGGTGGATCAGCGCCTCGAGCCGCTTCAGCGCACGCGGATCGGCCAGCACCGCCTCGCCGAGCAGGGTCCGGTCGATCCCCTTCGGCCCGGTCGTGTCGGGAAACATCGCCTCGATCGCCGCGACGAGTCGCCCGCCCTCGCCCTGGAGCCGGTGCACCGCCGCATCCGCATCGAACACCGGCACGCCCAGCTCCTCGAACATCGCGGCGACGGTCGACTTGCCCATGCCGATCGACCCGGTCAGCCCAAGAGTCAGGCGGGGAGGGGTCAGCATGGCGTCACGACGTCAGCAGCTCGCGAAGCTCGTCGTCACGGTCGCGCGGCGGCTCCGCACCGAACAGCAGCTCGAAGGCGAGCGCCCCCTGGCCGATCAGCATGTCGAGGCCATCGACCGTGTCCAGCTCCCGCGCCCGCGCCGCCTTCAGCAACCCGGTCTCCAGCGGCGCATAGACGATGTCATAGACCACCGCGTCCTCGGGAAGTGGCGTCAGGTCGATGTCGAGCGGCGGCTGGCCGGTCATGCCGAGCGAACTGGTATTGACCAGCAGCGCCGCCGGCGGGATCGGCGCACTCAGCGGCAGCGCCTTGCCCTTCAGCCCGAAGGAGGACAGCAAGGCGGCCGCCTTCAGCACGTTGCGGTTCAGGATCGTCACCTCGCCCACACCGATCCGCGACAGCGCGAACAGGATGCCGCGCGCCGCGCCCCCGGCCCCGATCACCACCACCGGCGCACCGGCCAGCGGCACTTCGGCGATCGGCGCGTAGAATCCGCCGGCATCGGTATTGGTGCCGATCAGCACGCCGTCCTCGGCCCGCATCGCCAGGTTGATCGCGCCGATCGTCCCGCGCACGCCGCCGCGATCCTCGACCAGGTCGAGCGCGGCCTCCTTGTGCGGCAGGGTGATGTTGCACCCGCGCCAGGCGGGATCGGTCTTGCGCGCCTCGAAATAGGCCGCGAGTCCGTCGGGCGTGACGTGGTGCGCCCGGTAATCGGCGTCCATGCCCAGCGCCTCGATCCAGAACCGGTGGATCAGCGGCGATTTGCTGTGCTTGATCGGATCGCCGATCACCTCTGCATAGGGAACAGTCATGACGTCAGAACACCTCTAACCCGCAGATAATCGAGCACCGGCAGCAGCGGCAGGCCAAGCACGGTGAACTGGCTGCCCTCGATCCGGCTGAACAATTGCGCCCCCGGCCCCTCGATCCGGTAGCAGCCGACACAGCCCGAAATCTCCGGCCATTCGGCATCGAGATACCCCTGGATGAACTCTTCCGAGAGGATGCGCACGAACATCTTGGCCCGGTCGACCACGCGCCAGACCGGCCGCCCGTCGATCGCCATCACCGCCGCGCTGATCAGCTCATGCCTTTTGCCCGACATGCGGCGAAGATGCTCCGCCGCATCGGCCCGGTCGACCGGCTTGTCGAGCATCGACCCGTCCTCGAGCGCCACCACCGAATCGCTGCCCAGCACCAGCGCCTCGGGGTCACGGTGCGACACCCGCAACGCCTTCAGCTCGGCGAGCCGGTCGGCCAGGTCGCGCGGCGCCACGCCTTCGGCGCGCATCGCCGCCTTGGCCGCTTCCTCGTCGACATTGGCCGACACCGCCTTGAACGGCACGCCCGCTGCCGTCAGCATCGCGCGGCGCGACGCACTTTTCGACGCCAGTACCAGTCTCATGCCGAATCCCGCTCATTGGCCAATTGCACGATCGCCGCCGCCGTTTCCTCGATCGACCGCCGCGTGACGTCGATCACCGGCCAGCCATTGTCGGCGAACATCCGGCGCGCATAGGCGACCTCGCGCGTGACGGCCTCCTGGTCGACATAGGCGGTCTCCGGCGCCTGGTTGAGCGACAGCAGCCGGTTGCGCCGCACCTGGATCAGCCGGTCGGCGCTGGTGGTCAGCCCCACGACCAGCGGATGCTTCAGCGAAAACAGGCTCGACGGCGGCGGGCTTTCCACCACGATCGGGATATTCGCCGTCTTGAACCCGCGATTGGCGAGATAGATCGAGGTCGGCGTCTTGGACGAGCGCGAGACGCCGGCAAGCACGATATCCGCCTCTTCCCAATCCTCCCAGTTGATGCCGTCGTCATGCGCCATGGTGAACTGGATCGCGTCGACCCGCGCGAAATAGGCGGCATCGAGCACATGCTGCCGCCCGGGCCGCGCCTTGGCCTGCTGGCCGAGCAGGCTCGACAAGGCATCGGTCACCGGATCGAGCGGCGCGACCGCCGGCAGCCCCAATGCCCGACAGCGCGTCTCGAGCGTCCGCCGCGTCGCGCTGTTGACCAGGGTGAACACCACCAGCCCCGGATTCTGCGCGATCTCCTGCAGGATCCGCTCAAGATGGGTCTCGGTGCGCACCATCGGCCAGAAATGGCGGATCGTCTCGACATCGTCATATTGGGCGAGCGCCGCCTTGGCGATATTCTCGAGCGTCTCGCCGGTTGAATCCGACAGGAGATGGAGGTGCAGCCGCATCAGCGCCGCACGCTTTGGGCGAAAAGGGCGGGTGGGGATGGGGCTGTGGAAAACATCCGGAAAATCGCTAGCGCAACTTTCCCGTCACGCAAAGCGACCCGCTTCCGTGGAAAACTGCCGACTTGCCCACAATTGCCTGCACAGCTCCATGGTTCCACGCACAGCCTGTGGATAACGGGGACGAGCGCTACGACTCTGAGCCGAGTCAGGGCGCGCGCGCCGTCAAGCTGTTGGCATTTTCGGGATGAACGCATAAGCCCCGGCATCCACGCGCCAACGACTGCTACATCCTTTCTAGATTCTCTTCTTATTAGATAGAAGGACGGTTCCGATCCCGACTCCCGTGACCGAAAAGCGCCTGCTCGCGACCCTCAAGGGTGTCCGGCAGGACGTTCCTCCCGTCTGGCTGATGCGCCAGGCCGGACGCTATCTCCCCGAATATCGCGCGCTCCGGGCGGAGAAGGGCGGCTTCCTCGCGCTCGCGACCGATCCCGAAGCGGCGGCTGAGGTGACGCTGCAGCCGATCAGGCGCTTCGGTTTCGACGGTGCTATCCTCTTCTCGGACATCCTCATGGTCCCCTGGGCGCTGGGACAGGCGCTGAGCTTCGGTGCGGGCGAGGGGCCTGCCCTTGCCCCACCCCTGGTCGATCATGCGCTGGCGGGGCTCCAGGCGGTCCCTGAGCGGCTCGAACCGGTCTATGCGACGGTGGCAAAGGTCGCGGCGCTGTTGCCGGCCGACACCACCTTTCTCGGCTTTGCGGGAAGCCCCTGGACGGTCGCCACCTATATGGTAGCCGGCCATGGCAGCCGCGATCAGGGCGAGACCCGCCGTTTCGCCTATGCCGATCCCAAGGCGTTCGGGGAGATCATCGATGCGATCGCGGACACGACCATCACCTATCTCTCCCGCCAGATCGCGGCGGGCGTAGAGGCTGTCCAGTTGTTCGATAGCTGGTCGGGCAGTCTGTCCCCCGCTCAGTTCGAACGCTGGGTGATCGCACCGACGGCGAAGATCGTCTCCGCGCTCCACGCCCTGCATCCGGATACGCCGGTCATCGGTTTTCCGAAGGGCGCGGGCGGTAAGCTGCCCGCTTATGCGCGCGAGACCGGCGCCGATGCGATCGGCCTGGACGAAACGGTCGATCCGGTCTGGGCGCATGCCAGTCTGCCTCAGGGCTTGCCGGTGCAGGGCAATCTCGATCCGCTCGCGCTGATCGCCGGCGGCGAGGAACTCGATGCCGCGGCGACACGCGTGCTTGAGGCGCTGGCCGATCGGCCGCATATCTTCAATCTTGGTCATGGCATCCTGCAGGATACCCCGATCGCCCATGTCGAGCGCCTGCTGGCGCATGTGCGGAGAGCGCGATGAACGTCCTCGGAAACGCCTATCTCTGGGTGAAGGCGGCGCATGTCGTCTTCGTGATCTTCTGGATGGCGGGCATGTTCGCGCTGCCGCGCTACCTGGTCTATCATCAGGAAGCCCTAGTCTCTTTCCAAGAGGGGCCGGGTTCGGCCGAGGCGCAGAAATGGGTCGATCGGGAGACCAAGCTTCGCAACATGATCCTGACGCCATCGATGGTCCTGGTCTGGATCCTCGGCCTGGCGCTCGCGGCCAATGCCGGCATGTTCTCGGGCGCGGCCGGCCTCGGCTGGCTCCACGCCAAGTTTCTCTTCGTGGTGATCCTCAGCGGCTATCATGGCTGGGCGGTCGGCTATGCGCGGAAGCTCGCGGCCGGCAAACCGACCCTGACCGGCAAACAGCTCCGCCTGCTCAACGAAGTGCCGGCGATCCTCATCGCGGTAATCGTCGTCCTGGTCATCGTCCGGCCTTTCTGACGCGCTGGCCGTATCGGCAGGCCCGTGAGCGGGACGTGTTCGCTACTCCACCTGCTCCCCGGCGAAGGCCGGGGCCCAGTTGGGGGACGCTGCGATATTGACGCTGCGCCTCGCAACGACAGCCTTTCCATCTGGGCCCCGGCCTTCGCCGGGGAGCACTATGTGTGGGTGAGGCATAGTACCGACCTGTTCCGCGGCTCTGCGGAATGGCGGATACGGGAAACGTCCGGCGAAGCTCGCTTCCCAAAACACGCCTTTCCCCTCCGCGCGTCTTGACTTGAACCGGACCGGCACCTAGGTCCGGGGTTGTCGACGCGCGCGGAGCCATGTGTTCCGGGCCGCGGCACCCTCCTCCAGCATCGTCGCGTTTCCCCTTTCGCCGACAGACGCTAGCTCCCAGCACCATCCTACGTCCGGACGCCACCCATGCATCTCAAAGACCTCAAGAAGAACAAGCCGGCCGAGCTGGTCGCGATGGCCGAAGAACTCGGCATCGAGAGCGCGTCCACCCTGCGCAAGCAGGACCTGCTGTTCGCGATCCTCAAGGTCCAGGCCGAAAATGGCGAGCAGATCATGGGCCTCGGCACGATCGAGGTGCTGCCGGACGGTTTCGGTTTCCTGCGCAGCCCGGAGGCGAACTATCTCGCCGGGCCTGACGATATCTACATGTCGCCCAACCAGGTCCGTAAATTCGGCCTGCGCACCGGCGATACGGTCGAAGGCGAGATCCGCGGCCCCAAGGACGGCGAACGCTATTTCGCACTGACCCGCCTGACCTCGGTCAATTTCGACGATCCGGACGCGGTGCGCCACCGCGTCAATTTCGACAATCTCACCCCGCTCTATCCCGACGAGAAGCTGACGCTCGATCCGCAGGATCCGACGATCAAGGACAAGTCGGCGCGGGTGATCGACATCATCAGCCCGCAGGGCAAGGGCCAGCGCGCCCTGATCGTCGCCCCGCCGCGCGTCGGCAAGACGGTGCTGCTGCAGAACATCGCCAAGGCGATCACCGACAATCACCCCGAAGTGTTCCTGATCGTGCTGCTGATCGACGAGCGGCCCGAGGAAGTGACCGACATGCAGCGCTCGGTGAAGGGCGAGGTCGTGTCCTCCACCTTCGACGAGCCGGCCACCCGCCACGTGCAAGTCGCTGAAATGGTTATCGAAAAGGCAAAGCGCCTGGTCGAGCACAAAAAGGACGTGGTGATCCTGCTCGACTCGATCACCCGTCTCGGCCGTGCCTACAACACGGTCGTGCCGAGCTCGGGCAAGGTCCTCACCGGCGGTGTCGATGCGAACGCCCTGCAGCGGCCGAAGCGCTTCTTCGGCGCCGCCCGCAACATCGAGGAAGGCGGCTCGCTCTCGATCATCGCCACCGCCCTGATCGACACCGGCAGCCGCATGGACGAGGTCATCTTCGAAGAGTTCAAGGGCACCGGCAACTCGGAAATCGTGCTCGACCGCAAGGTCGCCGACAAGCGCATCTTCCCGGCGCTCGACGTCGGCAAGTCCGGCACCCGCAAGGAGGAGCTGCTGGTCGACAAGAGCAAGCTCTCCAAGATGTGGGTCCTTCGCCGCATCCTCATGCAGATGGGCACCATCGACGCGATGGAGTTCCTGCTCGACAAGATGAAGGATTCGAAGACCAACGAGGATTTCTTCGATTCTATGAATCAGTGAGCAGTGCGGCTTGCGGCATGCTGCCGCAAGACTCGCACAAGCACGGCCGGCGGGACGAAGTCCCGGTCGACGGCGCGGGCTTTGCCCGCGCCGCTTGTGTATCTGGAGCAGTCGTTTGATCCTCGAACACGCCCTCCTCACCATCAAACCCGGCCAGTCGGCCGCGTTCGAAGCCGCCATGGCGCAGGCCCGCCCGCTGATCGCCGCCTCGCCCGGCTTCCGGTCGATCGCCGTGCGAAAGGCCTGTGAAAACCCCGACCACTATCTGCTGCTCGTCGAGTGGCAGGATATCGCCAGTCATCGTGATGGTTTTCGCACGTCGGCGCGGTATGCGCAGTGGCGGGCGCTGCTTCATCCCTTTTATGAGCCGATGCCGGTCGTGACCTATTTCGGAGAGAGTCTGTGATCAATTTTGCGGATGTGTTCACTGCCGCGGGCCTTGCGACGCTCGGCCAGGTGATCATGATCGACCTGATGCTGGCCGGCGACAACGTCATGGTGCTCGGCGCCCTGGCGGCCGGCCTGCCGGCAAAACAGCGCAAGCAGGTGCTCGGTTTCGGTGTCGTCATCGCGATGATCTGCCTGATCGGCTTCGCGCTGATCGCGACCAAGCTGCTCCATGTCGTCGGCCTGCTGTTCGGTGGCGGGCTGTTGCTGCTCTGGGTCGCCTGGAAACTCTTCCGCGAGCTTCACCCGGCGCCTGCCGCCGTGCCGGTGGACGATCCCGCGACCCCGGCGGTGGAAGGCGTCAAGCCGACCAAGACTTTCCTGCGCGCCGCGATCCAGGTCGCCATTGCCGATCTCTCGATGAGCCTGGACAATGTCCTCGCCGTCGCCGGCGCCGCGCGGGAGCACCCCACGGTGCTGCTGTTCGGCCTGATCCTGTCGGTAACCCTGATGGCGGTCGCCGCAAACTACATCGCACGCCTGATCGAACGCTATCACTGGATCGCCTATATCGGCCTGGCGGTGATCCTTTATGTATCTGGATCAATGATTTACCACGGCATCGTGGATAACGACGTCGGCATCCTCCACCTGCTGGGGTGAGGGCGGGGGAGGGCCGTTACAGCACGGCGCCCCTCTCCCCCCTCTGCTCCCCGGCGAAGGCCGGGGCCCAGTTGGGGAACGACAATAATCATCGTTGCGCTACGTTATTCTGCCTTCCCAACTGAACCCCGGCCTTCACCGTGGAAGCAGGGAGGAAGAATCGAAGCAGCGTCCGGCAGGGGTCACCAGCTACCCCAGATTCTCCGCAAAAAACGCCGCCGTCCGCTCATCCGCCAGGGTCGCGGAAGCCTCCGACCGCCGCAGCCCGAACTCGGTCGCGAAACCATGATCCTCGCCGGGATAATCGAACAGCGTCACCCTGGGGTGATCGTCCAGCCCCTCATGCATGCGCTGCTGCGTTGCCTTGTCGACGAAGTGATCTTCCTGCGGCACGTGCAACAGCACCGGATGGGCGATCGCATGCTTCTCGCGCAGCAGCCCGTCGATCCCGACGCCGTAATAGCCGACGCTCGCATCCACATCGGTGCGCGCCGCGGTCATGAAGGCGAGGCGCCCGCCCAGGCAATAGCCGACCGCGCCGACCTTGCCTCCCGCGCCGAGCATCTCGCGCGCGGTACGAATCGTCGCCTCGATGTCCCTGATGCCGATATCCTGGTCGAACTGTCCCATCATCGCCAGTCCCTGCTGCAGCTCCTCGGGGATATCGGGGTCGAGTTGCGTGTCCGGCTCGAGCCGCCAGAACAGGTCGGGGGCGATGGCGAGATAGCCGTCCTCCGCCAGCCGGTCGCATTTGCGGCGGATGCCGGCATTCACGCCGAATATCTCCTGGATGACGATGATCGCCGCGCGGGGCGGGCCGGCGGGCTCGGCGCAATAGGCAGTGAAATCGCCCGTGCCGTCGAGCGTATCGATCGTGATCGTTGCGGTCATGACTGTCCTCGGCTGAAAGGGCGGCGCCCGCCCGAAATGCGTATGCTGCCGATGGGCGTTGCGATCAGGCCCAAGTCGCGCGCATACATGCGTGAAGCTTATGCAGCGCGGCCGTCGCCCGCTCAAGCGGAGATGGCCAATGAAGATCAATGTCGAAGTCGATTGCACCCCGGAAGAAGCACGCCGTGTCATGGGGTTGCCCGATTTCACGCCGGTGCATGAGAAATATATCCAGGGCGTGATGGGCGCGATGGACGGGGCCGTGCCGCCCGAGATGATCGAGAATATGATGAAGAGCTGGTCGCCGATGGGCGAGGCCGGCATGAGCTTCTGGCGCAAGATGTTCGAGACCTCGTCCAAGTAACGCCGATGCACAGCATCTTCGCCGTATCGAGCGGCGCCCCGCCTGCCGCGATCGCGATCGTCCGGCTGAGTGGGGAGGCGGCCTTCACGGCGGCGCGCGCGCTGGCCGGCACGTTGCCGCAGCCGCGCCGCGCCGCGTTGCGCGCGCTGCGCGACCGGAACGGCCTGTTGCTCGACCGTGCGCTCGTCCTTGTTTTCCCCGGACCCGACAGTGCGACGGGGGAGGACCTGGTCGAATTCCATGTCCATGGCGGTCGCGCCGTCGTCCAGGCCGTCGAAGCGGCGCTGGCGGAGCAGCCCGGCCTGCGCCGCGCCGAGCCGGGTGAGTTCACGCGGCGCGCCCTGTCGAACGGCCGCATCGACCTGACCGAGGCGGAGGGGCTGGGCGACCTGCTCGCCGCCGAGACCGAAGGACAGCGCCGCGCGGCACTGGCGATGGCTGAGGGTGCGGTGCGCAAACGGGCCGAGCAGTGGACCGATCGCCTCGTGGCACTGGCCGCGCAGGTCGAGGCACAACTCGACTTCGCCGAAGAAGATGAAGTCGATCAGGCAGCACCGCCGGGCTTCGCGGCCGAGGCGCTGGCGCTTGCCACAGAGATCGATGCGCTGCTCGCGGTGCCGCCCGTCGAACGCCTGCGCGACGGTCTGCGCGTGGTGATCGCCGGCCCGCCGAACAGCGGCAAGTCGACATTGCTCAACGCGCTTGCCGAACGCGACGCCGCGATCGTCTCGCCCATCTCGGGCACGACCCGCGATCGTATCGAGGCCCCCGTGATCCACGACGGCATCGCCTATGTCCTGACCGACACAGCCGGGCTGCTCGACGCGACACCCGACCCGATCGAACGCATCGGCATCGCCCGCGCCGAAGAAGCGATGCGCGCGGCCGATCTGATCCTCTGGCTGGGCGACGATGCGGCACCCGACCCGGAGGCGATCCGCATCCACGCGCGGTCAGACGTCGCGGGACGGCTCGCGACACCAGCCAATGCCGACCTCGCTTTGTCCGCGGCGACCGGCGACGGTATCCCCGAGCTATGGGCATTGTTGCGGAGCCGGGCCGGGGCCTTGCTCCCCCGCGAAGATGCGGTGGCCATCAACCGGCGCCAACGTGGTTTGCTGGCAATGAGCGCGGACAGCCTGCATGCCGCGAGCGGGCAGGGAGACCTGATCGTCCTCGCCGAAGACCTGCGCCTGGCCATGAAAGCGCTCGACCAGCTAGTCGGCCGAAGCGATGTCGAGGCCATGCTCGACGCGCTGTTTACACGCTTCTGCCTCGGAAAATAATGTTCCACGTGGAACGACCCATCCACACACAGGTCCGCCAGCGACCATCCGTACGTTCCACGTGGAACGTTCGAAAGATTTGGGAGCCCCCTCCATTCGAACTCCCCAACCCGTTCGTTTCGAGCGAAGTCGAGAAACCTGCCCGACTCTCGACGCTAGGACCGGCAAAAAATATTGATCGTACGCATAGACAGCGAAATCTGAAGCGCCCGCGCAAACCTTCTCCGCGCATCCGCTCCTCTGCGCGACCGTTTATTCGCCCGCCCTCGAAGGCCGACTCGCAACAGCAAGAGAGCCGATAGTGCGCATTAACCCCCGATTCCGTCGATCATCTTTGACAGCCGCCAAGCGCCCACCTAGCGAAACAAGCATGGATTTCGATGTGATCGTCGTCGGCGGGGGCCATGCCGGCACCGAAGCCGCAGCTGCGGCTGCCCGCCGCGGTGCGCGCACGGCGCTGGTCAGCTTCGACCCGGCAAAAATCGGCGCCATGTCCTGCAACCCGGCGATCGGCGGCCTGGGCAAGGGCCATCTCGTCCGCGAGGTCGACGCCTTTGACGGCCTGATCGCCCGCGCTGCCGATGCGGCCGGCATCCATTATCGCATGCTCAACCGCAGCAAGGGCTCGGCCGTGCAGGGCCCGCGCGTCCAGGCCGACCGCCGTCTCTATGCCGCCGCGATCCAGCAGATGTTGTCCGATCAGCCGGGTCTGAACATCGTTCCCGGCGAGGTAGCGGCCCTGTCGCTTGGCCCGGATGGGGCAGTTGCCGGCGTGACGCTGGCTGACGGAACCCTTCTCAACGCCCGCGCTGTTGTCCTTGCCACGGGCACTTTCCTCGGCGGCCGCATCTTTTGCGGCGAGGAACGACTGACCGGCGGCCGGATCGGCGAGTCGGCCGCCTCGCTTCTCGCGGTTCAGCTGCGCGACGCCAGGCTGCCCATGGCGCGGTTGAAGACCGGCACGCCGCCCCGGCTCGACGGCCGGACGATCGACTGGAGCCGCCTCGCCGAGCAGCGCAGCGACGACGATCCCTGGACCATGTCGCCGGTCACGCCGGGCCGGTCCTTGCCGCAGCTCTTCTGCGCGATCACCCGCACGACCGAAGAGACGCATGCGATCATCCGTGCGTCGCTCGATCGGTCCCCACTGTTCGGCGGCGCGATCGCCGGGCCGGGCCCGCGCTATTGCCCGTCGATCGAGGACAAGATCCACCGCTTCGGCGATCGTGACGGACACCAGATCTTCCTCGAACCCGAGGGGCTGGACGACGCGACCATTTATCCCAACGGCATCTCGACCTCGCTGCCGGCCGATGTTCAGGCTGCGATGATCGCCTCGATTCCGGGCCTGGAGGCGGCGCGGATCATCACGGCGGGCTATGCCGTCGAATATGATCATATCGATCCGCGCGCGCTCGATCCGACGCTTGAGGTTCGCGCGATGCGCGGGCTGTTCTGCTGCGGGCAGATCAACGGCACGACCGGTTATGAGGAAGCGGCAGGGCAGGGACTGGTCGCCGGCCTGAACGCCGCTGCCGTCGCGCTCGGTGCGGACCCGGTGGTGCTCGACCGGGCGACCAGTTATCTCGGCGTGATGATCGACGATCTCGTGCTGCAGGGCATCACGGAGCCCTATCGTATGCTCACCGCCAGGGCTGAATATCGCCTACGGCTTCGCGCCGATAATGCCGAAACCCGGCTCGGCCCGATCGCCGATGCGATCGGGTGCCTCGGCCCGGCCCGCGCCGCGCGGCTCGCCGGGCGCACCGCGCAGCGCCGCGAGATCGAGGCACTGCTCGATCAGCCGCTTTCCGCTGCGGCTGTGCTGGCCAATGGCGCGGCTGGTCCGCTCGACAGTCAGAAAAGATCGGGCGCGGAATGGCTGCGCTTCGCCGGCGTGACGATCGATCACGTCGCGCCGGGCCTGATGGCGGCGCGCGATCCGGCGCTGGTTGCCGAGATCGCGGAGGATGCCCGCTACGCGCCCTATCTGCGGCGGCAGGATGAGGAAGTGGCACAGCTTCGCGCCAATGATGCGATCACGCTACACGGCGATCTCGACTATCCCGCCATCCCCGGCCTCTCCACCGAGATGGTTGAGAAGCTCAGCCAGGTGCGTCCGGCGACGCTGGGGGCGGCAAGCCGTATTCGCGGTATCACTCCGGCTGCGCTGACCGCCATCCTGCTTCATGCCCGGCGGCGTGCGGCATGACCGAGGACGAAGCCAGGACCTGGATTCGCGAGCGCTTCGGTGCGGGAGGCGAGGGGATCATGGCCCGGTTCGCCGACCTGGTCATCGACGAATCCGCGCGCCAGAATCTGATCGCGCCGTCGACACTCGACTCGATCTGGTCGCGCCATATCGTCGACTCCGCCCAGCTGATCGGCCTCGCCGTGGAGAGTGAAGGCGACTGGCTCGATATCGGGACCGGTGCCGGTTTCCCGGGCCTTGTCGTTGCCGCGCTGACCGGGCGCCGCACGATCCTGGTCGAACCGCGCAAGCGCCGGGTCGAGTTCCTGCAAGCGGCGGCTGATGCCCTGGGCATTGCCGACCGGGTTTCGGTCGTCGCCAGCAAGGTCGAATCCGTCAACGAACCCGTCGCCGTCATCTCGGCGCGTGCCGTTTCCTATCTTGGCAGTCTGTTTACCTCTGCCGTCCAATGCAGCCGTCGCAAGACGCTGTGGATTCTCCCAAAGGGACGAACGGCGCGCGAAGAGGTGGCGGTGGTCGAGCAGACATGGCATGGTGTGTTTCACGTGGAACAGAGCATCACTGATCCTGAATCCCTCATCGTCCTCGCCAAAGGGGTGTCACGCCGATGAACGTTATTGCCGTCGCGAACCAGAAGGGCGGGGTGGGCAAGACCACCACTGCGATCAACCTGGGCACGGCGCTCGCGGCGACCGGCTCGCGGGTGTTGATCATCGATCTCGACCCGCAGGGCAACGCGTCGACCGGCCTCGGCATCAATCGCGCCGAGCGCGAGAAGTCGAGCTACGACATCCTGCTGGGCGAGATGTCGGTGACCGAGGCGGCGATTCCGACCTGCGTGCCGAAGCTCGATATCGTGCCGGCAACGGTCGACCTGTCCGGCGCGGAGATCGAGCTCGTCGAATATGAGGAGCGCACGCATCGGCTCAACCGCGCGCTCGAACGGTCGGACAAGCGCTGGGACGTGGTGCTGATCGATTGTCCGCCGTCGCTCGGCCTGCTCACCCTGAACGCGATGGTCGCGGCCAACTCGCTGCTCGTGCCGCTGCAATGCGAATTCTTCGCGCTCGAAGGGCTCAGCCAGCTGCTCAACACGGTCGAGCGGATCCGGGAGCGCTTCAACCCCGGCCTGTCGATCCTCGGGGTCGCGCTGACCATGTATGATCGCCGCAACCGCCTGACCGATCAGGTCTCGGCCGATGTGCGCGCCGTGCTCGGCCGGGTGGTGTTCGACACCGTCATCCCGCGCAACGTCCGCTTGTCGGAGGCGCCCAGCCACGGGCTGCCGGCGCTGATCTATGATTATCGTTGTGCCGGCTCGGAGGCTTATATCGCGCTTGCCCGCGAACTGATCGTCCGCCTGCCGGGCCGACCCGCTCCCGCAGAACCTGCCAGGGCCGCATGACCGACGACGCTACTGATCAGACGCCGCAGCATCCGCGGCCCAAGCCCCGCGCCGGTCTCGGCCGCGGTCTCAATGCCCTGATGGGCGATATCGCCCGCGAGGAACCGGTTCGTGGCGGCGAGGCTGCTCTCTCGACTGGGGTGCGCACTCTGCCGGTCGGCTCGCTGACGCCGCATCCGGGGCAGCCGCGCCGTCATTTCGCCGAAGCGGCGCTCGAGGAGCTGGCCGAATCGATCGCGGCGCGTGGGCTGATCCAGCCGATCGTGGTCCGCCCGCACGGCAAGGGTTATCAGATTGTCGCCGGCGAACGCCGCTGGCGCGCGGCGCAGCGGGCGCGGCTGCACGAAGTTCCGGTTATCGTCCGCGAGTTCAACGACACCGAGACGCTCGAAATCGCGCTGGTCGAGAATATCCAGCGGCAGGATCTCAACGCGATCGAAGAGGCCGAGGCCTATCACCGGCTGATCGACGATTACGGCCACACCCAGGAGGCGCTGGGCAAGCTGGTCCACAAGTCGCGCAGCCACATCGCCAATCTGCTGCGCCTGCTCGATCTGCCCAAGATGGTGCAGGACAAGGTCGTCGAGGGTGAGCTCAGCATGGGCCATGCCCGCGCGCTGATCGGTGCGCCCGATGTCGAGCAGCTTGCCTATCAGGTCATTTCCAAGGGCCTCTCGGTGCGCGATACCGAGCGCCTGGCGCGCGCGGCCAAGCCGGCCGAGGCGCGCATCCGCAGCGGGGACTCCGGCCGCGACGCCGACCTCGCGGCGCTCGAGCATCATCTCGCCGATCTGCTCGGCCTCGCCGTCCGCATCGGCCACAGCCCCAAGGGCGGCACGCTGACCCTGTCCTATTCGACGCTCGACCAGCTCGACATGCTCTGCCAGCGCCTCACCGGGGAACGAATCTAGCCTTCCGGCCGATATCCATCTATCTATCTGATAATAAAGTAAATTATCGGCATGAGCGCGGGCTGAAACAATGGCCCGGTATCCGGTTCAGCGCTGCCGCGCCGCCATCCTGGCCACCGCCACGATCGCCGACTGGGCCAGGACCGTCCCGGCATTGGCCGAGCTCATGATCGCCCGCTCCGCCAGCCGCGCCCGCTGGATCGCCTCGTTGATCTTCGGCGCCGACCAGGTCCGCAGCGCCCGCCCCGTCGACGCCCGCTCGCGAAAGAACACGCGCTCGACCACCGTCCCCGGGTTCGCACCGGCAGCAATCTCGGCCTGGAGCTCGGCCAGGGTCATCAGCCGCCGGACCAGCTGGCGCAACACCGGGATAGGCGAGACCCCGGCCTCCTCCAGCCGCGCGAGCTCGCCACCCAGCGTATCTGGATGGCCGTCGATCGCCGCCTCGATCGCCCGGCTGATCTCCGAATCGCCCAGATCGGCCCCGACATCGTCGAGCGCCGTGTCGTCCAGCTCCCGCGGGCGCTCCGGCGACGCGTCGAGATACAGTGCCAGCTTCTCCAGCTCCCGCGTCATCACCGCCCGATCCCCCCCGGTGGCATGCGCTAGCCGCGCCGCGGTGTCGCCGGTGGTGCGCAGGCCCTGCTCCCGCGCGATCGCCGTGGCGAGCTTCTCCGCGTCGCCACCCTCGGGCAGATAGCAGGCGAAACTCATCGCCCGCGGCGCACCCAGCGCCAGCTTCACCGCCTTGGACGTCGCCTTGAGCGACGGCGCGATGGCGACGACCGGATTGCCCGCCCGCTCGGAGTCGAGCAGCAGGGTGAAAGCCTCGGTGCATTCGTCGCCCGCGCCGCTGATCCGGATATGCCGAGCGCTGCCGAAAAGCGACATGGATGCCGCTTCGTCCGCCAGCCGGCCCGGATTGGACTTGAGCGTCGAGGGTTCGATATCGACTCGTTCCGCATCGGGCCCCATCGTGCGGGCGAGGCGCGCGGCGATCTCCTGCGCGCCCGACTCATCGGGGCCGTGGAGCAGATAGAGGCGGATATCGGGGCTCGCCGCATCAATCGCGGCACGGATCTGGTTGGCGTTGGCCTTCACAGCCAGTGTCTCATTTTGCGGGTTCGGCTGTCCGCTGCGCATACAGCGCGACGCGCGAGACGATCTGGTCGGCGACGATTTCCGTCAGCCGTTCGAGCGCCGTATTCTCGGCCGCGATCGTCGCATATTCGGAATTGACCACGTCTAGGCCGGCGTCGGATCCAGCAGTCGCATCGAGCAACACCGTGCCCTTGGATAGGTCAACGAGCTGGTAGCGCGCGCGCAGAGTCCGGCGCTCGCGCGAGACGCTGTCGTCGCGCCGAACGCCGAGCCCGATGATCTGGTCGTCGAGCTTGATTTCGAGCCGGTACAGCGGCGTGCCACTCGCGTGGAACCGGTCGTTCAGCGCGTTGGTCATCAGCCACCCGGCCTTGCCCTCGATCGCGCCGACCTCGACCCGAGTCAGCGCAGTCGCCACTGTGCCCGACCCGCCACCCGAATAGAGCGGATGCAGCCCGCAGCCCGCCAACGCCGGCGTCAGCGCGAGCGCGGCGATCAGCGGGAAATGCTTCATGCGACGATATTCACGAGACGGTCGAGCACGACGATTACCTTTTTGGGCGTGGCGCCATCCAGGATACGCTGCACATTGGCATTGGCCAAGGCGATCGTCTCCATCGCGTCGCGTGGCGTGCCTTTGGCGACCTTGACGGTGTCGCGCAGCTTGCCGTTGACCTGAAGCGCGATGGTCGCTTCATCCTCGACCAGCAGGCCAGGGTCGACATCTGGCCAGGACGCGTCGGCGATCAGGCCTTCGCCGCCATTGGCCGCCCAGGCTTCCTCGGCGAGGTGCGGCGCCATCGGCGATACCAGCCGCATCAGCGTCCGGATCGACTCGATCCGCGATGCCGAAGGACCGGCGCGCTCGATCGCGTTGACCAGTTCGTACAGCTTGGCGACGGCCTTGTTGAACGACAGCGCCTCGATATCGACGGCGATGCCGGCGATGGTCTGGTGAGTCTTGCGGTCGAGCGGGGTGTCGCGGGCGGTGCTTGCCTCGGTCTCGGTCAGGCCGTCGAACAGCCGCCACAGGCGCTGGATGAAGCGCCAGCAACCCTCGATGCCCGCCTCGCTCCACGGCAGATCGCGCTCGGGCGGGCTGTCGGAGAGCATGAACCAGCGCACGGCATCAGCGCCATACTGGTCGACGATGCCGGTCGGGTCGACAGTGTTCTTCTTCGACTTCGACATCTTCTCGACGCGGCCGATCGCCACCGGCTCGCCATCGGCCTTCAGCGTCGCCTTGCCGTCGGCGAGTTGCACGTCGTCAGGCCCATACCAGACGCGTTCGCCGCCTTCGCCGCGCGAATAGGTCTCGTGCGTGACCATGCCTTGGGTGAACAGCCCGGCGAAGGGCTCGGCCACGTCGAGCATGCCGATATGGCGCAGCGCCCTGGTCCAGAAGCGCGCATAGAGCAGATGCAGGATCGCATGCTCGACGCCGCCGATATATTGCGCCACCGGCAGCCATTTCTCGGCGACGGTGCGGTCAAATGGCGCGTTGCCCGGCTGGCTGGCGAAGCGAATGAAGTACCAGGACGAATCGACGAAAGTGTCGAGCGTGTCGGTCTCGCGCTGGCCCTTGCCGCCACAGCTCGGGCAATCGACATGTTTCCAGGTCGGATGGCGATCGAGCGGATTGCCGGGAATGTCGAAGCTGACATCCTCGGGCAGCACGACCGGCAGCTGGTCGCGCGGCACCGGCACCGCGCCGCACGCGTCGCAATGGATGATCGGGATCGGCGTGCCCCAGTAGCGCTGGCGCGAGACGCCCCAGTCGCGCAGGCGGAACACGGTCGAGCCCTTGCCCCAATTCTCTTCCTCGGCACGGCGGATCACGGTGCGCTTGGCCTCCTCGACGTCCATGCCGTCGAGGAAGTGGGAGTTCACCAGGGTGCCAGGGCCAGTATAGGCTTCGTCGCCCTTGAAGACAGGATCGGTCACCTCGCCGTCTGAGACGACGCGTCGCACCGGCAGATCATATTTGCGCGCGAAATCAAGATCGCGCTGGTCGTGCGCCGGCACGCCGAAGACGGCGCCGGTGCCATATTCCATCAGCACGAAATTGGCGATGTAGACCGGCAGTTTCCAGTCAGGGTCAAAGGGGTGTGCCGCACGCAGGCCGGTATCGAAGCCCAGCTTTTCCTGCGTCTCGATCTCGGCCGCGGTGGTCCCGCCGCGCTTGCACAGCTCGATGAACTCGGCCGCTGCCGGATCGCGCTCCGCCAGGGCGCGCGCGATCGGATGGTCGGCCGCCACCGCGACGAAGCTCGACCCGAAGATGGTGTCGGGCCGGGTGGTGAAGACCTCGACCTGCTCGCCGTCCGACAGCGTGAAGCGGAAGGTCAGGCCCTGGCTCTTGCCGATCCAGTTCTCCTGCATCAGCTTCACCTTGTCGGGCCAATGCTCCAGACTATCCAGCCCTTCGAGCAGCTCGTCGGCGAAATCGGTGATCTTCAGGAACCACTGGCTCAGCTTGCGCCGCTCGACCAGCGCGCCCGATCGCCAGCCGCGGCCGTCGATCACCTGCTCGTTGGCGAGCACGGTCATGTCGACCGGATCCCAGTTGACCGAGGATTCCTTGCGATAGACCAGGCCCGAGGCAAACAGGTCCAGGAACAGCGCCTGTTCGTGCCCGTAATACTCGGGCTCGCAGGTCGCCAGCTCGCGCGTCCAGTCCAGCGCGAAACCGAGCCGCTTCAGCTGCGCCTTCATCGTCGCGATATTGGCGCGGGTCCAGCCGCCGGGATGAACGCCCTTTTCCATGGCGGCATTCTCGGCAGGCATGCCGAACGCGTCCCAGCCCATCGGATGGAGCACTTCATGCCCGGTCATCCGGCGGTACCGGGCGAGCACGTCGCCCATCGTATAGTTGCGGACATGGCCGATATGGATCCGACCGGACGGGTACGGAAACATCTCGAGCACATAGGTACGCGGCTTGGCCGAATCGTCGCGCGCGGCAAAGGTGCGGCGGTCGTCCCACACCGCTTGCCATGCCGCGTCAGCCTTCAGCGCGTTGAAGCGTGACGCCATAAGGGAAAACCGATTCTAGTTGGCGATGGCCGCGCGGCGCAGATCGCGCGCACGCGTCAGGATGATGTCTTCCAGCTTCTGCACGGTCGCGGCGGCGACGGGCGATGCCACCCATTGTCCGCCCTGATTGACCTCACGCAGCGCAGCCACCCGAAGGCCGTCGGCGCGCAGATCCTGGTCGAGGATCGTCACGGTGACCTTCATCCGCTCGGTCGGGGCGGCCGGGTTCACATACCAGTCGGTGACGATGACGCCGCCGTTGGAATCGGTCTGGAGCAGCGGCATGAAGCTCAGCGTATCCAGGCTCGCGCGCCACAAATAGGAGTTCACGCCGATCGTGGTCACCTTTGCGGCGGCCAGATCGGGGGCGGCGCGGTCCTTGCCGCGATGGCCACAGGCCATGAGCGGGAGGGCAAGCGAAACCACAATCGCGGTACGCAAAAGGCGGTTCATCGGCGGTTTCCTGGACGGTTTCATGAAGATCTCGGGCATCTATAGATGGTCTCGCGCCTGCCGCAAGCATGGCGCGCGCGGGCGGCCTGTGTGCCGCGGGCAACACTTCGGGGGAAAATGCGTCAAGACAGTGGCAGGGCTGGATCGAATCGTGATAGGCGCCCATTTAGAGTGAAGGTGCCGAATCCGGGCATCGTGAGGGGTCGCACGTGTTTTCAAGGCGTTGGATGTCCGGAATCGGGGTGGGGGCGCTGGTCGCCGCCGGCCTCGCCATGGCGCCGGCAATCGGCGCCCCGGGTGATTCGCGCCTGACCGTCAAGCGCGCAGCACCGCTGAACATCGGCGACATCACCTCCTTCACCCCGGCTGCGGCCGACCCCAGGCTCGCTGCGGTCTTCGCACGGGGCGGGCTCGATACCAGCAGCTTCCGCTTCACGCCCACCGAATCGCGCCGTAACGGTAACCGCGCCATCACCGTCGCGGTCCGCGCGCGTTCGACCCGCACCGCGCTCGCTGCCGAGCGGGCGGGAGCGTTCATCGATACGCCGTCCTCGGTCAGCATCGCGCCGATCGCTTATAATCTGGGTGTCGCCGTCGGCTGGCGCCGGTTTGCGCTGTCGGGTGATGTCGCCAAGGTCGATCTCGCCGGCCTGCCGGGCAGCCGCGAAGCGGTCGATGTCGGCGTCAGCTATTCCGGCAACCGCTTCACGGGTCGTGTGAAGGCCGGGGCTGATCGGCCGCTGCCGAACGGCCCCACGCTGGTCGAGGAAGCGCCCGCTTATTCGCTGGATGTTGGCGGCTCCTATCGCCTGACCCGCAATCTCGATGTGACGGCGGGTGTCCGCTACAAGGCAGAGCGCGATTACCGGCTCCAGCCTGCACCGGACGATCGCCGCGACAGCCAGGCCGTCTATATCGGAACCGCATTCCGCTTCTGACCCGGCAGCCAGGCGTCGATCGCCGCCCAGCCATGAAATCCCCATTTTCCTATTGTCCTGAATCGCGCTGCGTCCATGCCGCCTAGCGCGATGATGGGGATATCCAGGTTGCGAGCGACCATCGCCGCGCGGACTGGCCCCAGGGCTTTGCCGCAGGGATGGGAGCGCGTCGGATAGATCGGCGATACGAACAGCGCGTCGGCGCCGGCGCTTCTTCCTGCCATCGCCTGCGCGCGCGAATGCGCAGCCCAGGTGCGGATACCGCCGGACCGGACCCGACCGGACCCGTGTACGCCGGCTTCGCCCGGTAGTGGTGTCGATCCCGCGCGCACGAGGACCAACCCCCTGCGCCGAGCCAGTCGTGCGATACGCGCGAACAGCGCCCGGCGTTCGGCCGGCCGAGTCCGATAGTGGCGAAAGACGATGCCCGCCCCGCGGGGTAGCGCTCCGACCGCCGCGCAAAGATCGTCGCCCATACGCTCGTCGGTCATCAGCCACAGCGTGGGAATCGACGGGCGCTTGGGGTGGCGGTGCGGCACACCCCTGCCTATAGCGCTGCCGATGCAGCCCGACGACCCCGAGACCCGCCTCAATGCCGCGCGCGAGGCAATCACCCATGCCGCACGACTTGCCGGCCGCAAGCCCGATCTGGTCACCTTGATCGCCGTCTCGAAGACGAAGAGCGCCGACGAAATCGAGCCGTTGCTCGCCGCCGGCCAGCGCGTCTTCGGCGAGAATCGCGTGCAGGAGGCCCAGTCGAAATGGCCGGCACTGCGCGAGACCCGGCCAGATGTTCAGCTTCATCTGGTCGGCCAACTCCAGTCGAACAAGGCGGAAGAGGCTGTCGAACTGTTCGATGCGATCCATTCGGTCGACAGGCCATCGCTGATCGCGGCACTCGCCCGCGCGATGGAGCGGCAGGGCCGGCGCCCCGACTGCTTCCTCCAGGTCAATATCGGCGACGAGGAACAGAAGGGAGGCTGTGCGATCGACGCCTTGCCGGATCTGCTCGCCGAAGCGCGTACGGCCGGCCTGCCGATCGTCGGACTGATGGCGGTGCCGCCGGCCGATGTGGAGCCAGCGCCCTATTTCGCGCTGCTTGCCAAGCTTGCGCGCGACAACGGCCTGTCGGGCCTGAGCATTGGCATGTCGGGAGACTACGGGACGGCCGTGACGCTCGGCGCCACCCATGTGCGCGTCGGCACGGCGCTGTTCGGAGAGCGCGCGTGAAAGTGGATGCCCTGATCTTCGATTTCGACGGGGTGCTGCTCGAAAGCGAATATGCCGGCAACAAGCAGATTGCCGACTATCTCACCGGGGCCGGTCATCCGATCACGCCGGAGGAATCCATGGCCAATTTCATGGGGCTGGCGGGCGGCGACTTTCTCGCGGCGGTCGAGCGCTGGATCGGCCGGGCGCTGCCCGATGACTTCCATGCGGCACGCCAGGTGGAAGACGACCGGGCGATGCGCGAAGGACTCGACGCGGTTGTCGGCGCGGTTGCTTTTGTGCGGAGTCTCCCGGCGGATTTCCCCCGCGCCATCGCTTCGTCGAGCTCGACCCGTTGGATCGAACGCCATCTCGAGCATCTCGGCATTCGCGATGCGTTCGGCGACAAGATCTTTTCGGGCCGCGAGCATGTCACGCGCGGCAAGCCCGCGCCCGACCTCTATCTCCATGCCGCGGCCGCGCTCGGCGTCGATATCGGACGCTGCGCGATCCTGGAGGATTCGCCCGTGGGCGCGACCGGTGCCGTTGCCTCGGGCGCCTATGTCATCGGATTTTGCGGCGGCTCCCATTGCGGGCCGGATCACGCCGGCCGGCTGAGGGCGCTTGGCGTGCGGGATATCGCGACCGACTTCGACGAGGTCGCGCGGCTACTCGTCTAACGCTCGCGTTCGAGGGTGTAAGTCCGCAGCGCCAGGGCATCATGATAGGCGTTGTGCGGCACGGCGCTCCTCGCCGCTGAATCGAAGCCGATTGGATCGAGCATCCGGAAACTGATCCGGTCGAGCGCCATGCGCCTGCCCGGCGCTATCACCATCAGCATCGCGGCGTGGGCGATATCCTCCGGCCAGTCGGCAATCAGTACGGGGTCGGGATCGTTGCCGAGATATACCTCGAACCGCGCTGCCATTTCCCTGCGGCTTACCGGATCGGTCCGAAGCACCGGCAGAACGTGCTGGGCGACCCAGGGCGTCGGCCGGTCGCACTCGACCGCCTCGTAAAAGGGCGGTGCATCCTCCGCCTCCGGGACGAGCGCGAGCGAGATCAGCTCACCGCCGAACCCGTTGAATTCGACGTCGAGGAAATAGCGCATCTAGAATTGATGCCCGGTGCGGTCGCGCTTGGTCGCCAGGTAGCGCTCGTTATGCGGGTTTGCCGGCAGGATATGCGGCACGCGCTCGATCACCCGGATTCCTGCCCCTTCGAGTTGCGCGACCTTCTCGGGATTGTTGGTCAGTAGCCGCACCGATCGCTGCCCGAGCAATTCGAGCATACGCGCCGCTACGCCGAAATTGCGCGAATCCACCGCGAAGCCGAGCCGGGTATTGGCGTCGACCGTATCGAACCCCTGATCCTGCAGTGCATAGGCGCGCAGCTTGTTGATCAGGCCGATCCCGCGGCCTTCCTGCCGCAGATAGAGCAGGATGCCCCAGCCGCTGTCCGAGATCGCCCGGATCGCCGCGTCGAGCTGCGGCCCGCAATCGCATTTCAAACTGCCCAGCACGTCTCCGGTAAGGCACTCGCTGTGCAGGCGGACCAGCGGGGGCTGGCCGTTCGGCGCGCCGATCAGCAGCGCGATATGCTCGCCGGGCATTTCCGGCGTGCGGAAGGCGACGATTTCCGCATCTTCGGCGCCCGACACTGGCAGGCGCGCTCGCGTCGCGATGGTCAGCCGGGCGGCATCTTCATGCGCGTCGATATCGGCCGGGGTCAGCGTCAGGTCGGTCGATGCGGTGCCGCTCGCGAAAAAGGCGGGCAGCACGCCGCCAATTCGGGCCAGGCGCAATGCCGCACCGGCCGCTTCGGATGCGGGGACTGGAATCGCACGGAAGGGGCCCTTCAGCGGCGTCTGGAGATCGAATTGCGGGTCGGCCAGTGCCGTCGCCGTGGCGAAATCGAGCCAGGGCGCGCGCTCGACCACCACAGGCGAGTCGGGGGCGGCCGCGTCGCGCTGGTTGGCGAGCTTCAGCGTAGCGGCCCGGCCGGCGGTCAGCAGAACGGCGGCGGTCCCGTCTGGATCGAACGCGGCGAGCCGCTCGGGATCGGTCGTCTCGATCGGCAGCAGGGCGAGTATCCCGTCCGATCCGGCGATCGAGATTGGCCATCCGCGCCGCAAGGCATCGATCGCGCTGGCAGTCGTACGGGCGTCGCTCACACTGCGAACTCGGTCATGATGGGAATGTGATCCGATGGTTTGAGCCAGCTTCGGCAGTCCTCGAACACAATATGGCTGGTTGCCGTCTTCGCGACATCGGCGGTTGCCCACATATGGTCGAGCCGCCGCCCGCGATCCGAAGCGAGCCAGTCCTTCGCCCGGTAGCTCCACCAAGTGAACAGCCGGCCGGGGGGCGGCACGAAATGCCGGCCAAGATCGACCCAATCGTTCGAAGCCTTCAGCCCATCGAGCGCCGCGACCTCGATCGGCGTATGGCTCACCACGTCGAGCAGTTGCTTGTGACTCCACACATCGGCTTCGAGCGGAGCGATGTTGAAATCCCCGACCAGGATCGTCGGTACCCTGAGCCCTTCGGACCAGCGCGTCATGCGCTCGACGAAATCGAGCTTCTGGCCGAATTTCGGATTCACCTCGCGGTCGGGCACGTCGCCGCCGGCCGGAACATAGACATTTTCGAGTCGTACGCCGTTTTCGAGTCGTACGCCGACATGCCGTGCCTCGCGATTGGCCTGCCAGTCGAACCGGTCATCCTCGATCAACGGCACCCGGCTGATGATCGCCACGCCGTGGTGCATGCGCTGCCCATGCAGGATGATGTGGTTATAGCCGAGCGCGCGGAACGGCGCGGTCGGGAAATCCCCGTCGATCACCTTCGTTTCCTGAAGGCACAGAATGTCGGGCGACACCTCGCGCAGAAAACGTTCGACAATCTCGATACGGAAACGAACCGAGTTGATGTTCCAGGAAACGATCTTGAGCGCCATCAAGGCGATGTAGCGGGGGGAAGGGGGGCCGACAAGGAACGGGCGGACGTGGAAAGGGCCGGAAACGGTGCAGAAAAGGAAAGGCCCTCGCTCCGGGGGCATGGAGCGAGGGCCGACCTAGCGTTCGTCACGCAGGCGGGAAGTGGGCCGTTCGAGCAACAGGGGGAAAATCCCGATCCGCCCCACATCCGCAATGTCTTTTTAGGGACCCGAACCTGTCACTACTATGAACGAAGGATCAGTTTCGGCCCAAACTCCGCCGCGGGTCGTTCCAATTGAACGTCCTGTCGCTGACCGGCACGTTGAACTGCTGATTCGACAGGCGGATCGTCGTGCGATTATTCTGTGAATCGAGGGCGACCCATCCCTGCAGCATCAGCCCTCCCGGCGCGCTTGCGTCGCGGATGAAGACCAGCGTGATGCGGCCATATTCGGGGTGCTTGGGATCGTTCGCCTCGACCGAGATGATGCGCGGATCGAATCCGGGCACCAACTTGGCGAAGCGGGTGATGTCCTTGCTGGGGTCGAGCAGCACGCCAAGCGGCGAATTGCCGATCGGCCAGCGTTGCACCTGCTTCACGGAATAATCGATGAAGGTCAGTGCCTTGCCGTCGCCCACGATCAGGATCGGCACGCCTTTCTCATACTGAAAACGCACCTTGCCCGGTTTCTTCAGGGTGAGGGTGCCGGTCAGCACCTTGCCGGCGCGGTCGGTCTGACTGAACGCGGCGGTCATGCTCTGCACCGACTGGAGATGAGTCTGGACGAGCGCGAGATCGCCGGTGGCCGGGGCCGCTGCGACCAGTGCGGGGACGGCGAGCGCCCCAAGCACGGACAGGTTGCGAAGGATCACGATATTCTCCCGAGACAGGCTCCGGCGCTAGCCGCGCCGGCTTGAACCCCTTCTGAACCGCAGGGCTTAGAGCGGGTTCCCGTCCCGGTCGCGCAGCACGTCGCGCCGCCCGACATGATCTGGCCGGCTGACGATGCCGTCCTTCTCCATGCGCTCGATCAGCCGGGCCGCGCTGTTATAGCCGATCCGCAGCTGGCGCTGCAGCCAGGAGGTCGACGCCTTCTGGCTTTCGACGACAAGCTGGATGGCGGAGCGATATTGCTGGTCCTCGGCCGAATCCTCACCGTCGGGCGCGCCGTCTAGGGCGAAGCCGTCCTCCGGCTCCTCGGTGACCGACTGGATGTAATCGGGCCGACCCTGCGCCCGCCAGTGGTCGGCGACCGCGCGCACCTCGTCGTCGCTGACGAACGGGCCGTGTACACGCACGATGCCCTTGCCGCCCGGCATGTAGAGCATGTCGCCCTTGCCCAGCAGCTGTTCGGCGCCCTGTTCGCCCAGGATGGTGCGCGAATCGATCTTCGACGTGACATGAAAGCTGATCCGGGTCGGCAGGTTCGCCTTGATCACGCCGGTGATGACGTCGACCGAGGGGCGCTGAGTCGCCATGATCAGGTGGATGCCGGCCGCGCGCGCCTTTTGCGCGAGGCGCTGGATCAGGAATTCGACTTCCTTGCCCGCCGTCATCATCAGGTCGGCAAGCTCGTCAACGATTACCACGATCTGCGGCAGCGGCTGGAAGTCGAGCGTCTCCTCCTCATAGACCGGCTGGCCGGTTTCCGAATCATAGCCGGTCTGCACGCGGCGGCCGAGCGGCTGGCCCTTTTGTCGCGCCGCACGCACCTTCTCGTTGAAGCTGGCGAGGCTGCGCACGCCGACCGAGGACATCTGGCGGTACCGGTCCTCCATCTGCTCGACGGCCCATTTTAGCGCGCGTACGGCCTTGGCCGGATCGGTCACGACCGGGGACAGCAGATGCGGGATATCGTCATACATGCTCAGCTCGAGCATCTTCGGATCGATCATGATCATGCGGCATTGGTCCGGCCGCAGCCGGTAGAGCAGCGACAGGATCATGCAGTTGAGCCCGACCGACTTGCCTGAACCGGTGGTGCCGGCGACAAGCAGATGCGGCATCGGGGCAAGGTCGGCGATGACGGGGTCGCCGGCAATATTCTTGCCAAGCACCAGCGGCAGCGAGGCTGATTGATCGTCGAAGGATTGCGATCCGATCAACTCGTGCAGCCCGACGGTCTCGCGCCGGACATTGGGCAGCTCGATACCGATCACGGTGCGTCCCGGGATGGTCGCCACACGGGCCGAGATGGCGGACATATTGCGCGCGATATCGTCGGCGAGCTGGATGACCCGGCTCGCCTTGATGCCGGAAGCGGGTTCGAGCTCGTACATCGTCACCACCGGCCCGGGCCGGATGTTGATGATCGATCCCTTGACGTGAAAATCGTCGAGCACCGATTCGAGCAGCCGGGCATTGCGCTCCAGGGCCGCCTTGTCGACCGGACCGCCCGGCGCGGGCGGCGCGGGCTTGAGCAGGTCGAGCGGCGGAAGCTGAGAATTGTCGCCGAGATCGAACGACGCCTGTTGCGACTTGGGCTTCGCCACCGACGGCGCGAGCGTGCGTTCGGCGATGACCGGGCCCGGCCGCGAATCGGGTGTCGCGACGGCACGGGGCGTCGGTTTGCGCGCTGGCTCCGGGGCGAGCACTTCCTGCTCGGGCGTGCGGCGTTCGGCCTTGATCGGTATCGGCTTGGGCAGGCGCCGCGGTCGCTCGCCGATGTCGATGATGAAGCTCCACGCCCAGGTCGCGACGCCGGCAAGGCCGATCACCGCGCCAACCGCGCGCGACGTCCACAGGATCGCGGTGGCGTCACCGATGAAGCCGATGCCCCAGCGCAGCAGATCGGCGAAGCCAAGGCCGATCATCCCGCCGAAACCGGCGGGCATGCCGTGCAGCGCGGCGCGCGAGATCATCGCGATGGTCGTGTCGATCAGCACGATCCCGCCGAGCGACGCCGCCAGCATCAGCCTCCAGCGCCCGACCGGCACGTCGCTCCACAGCCGGGCCGCGATCATCAGCGCGAGGGGCAGGAGCAGGAAGACGGGGAAGCCGAACAGCGCATAGGCGATATCGGCGACCCAGGCGCCCGGCGTGCCAAGCCAGTTCTCGGCCGGCCCGCCCGAGGCGGTGTTCAGCGACGGATCGCCCGAATGATAGGTGACGAGCGAGATCAGCACGAGGATCGCGGCGATGGCGATCGCGATCGCGCCGATCAGCGCACCGCTGCGCGCGGCACCTGCCTTCACCGTCTCGCGCCACAAGGGCGGCTGCGCCCGGCTAGCCATGATCTGGTCCTTGATTGTTCGCTGTCTGTACGCATGGAATCATCGCCCCTGGCGAGTCCGGCGTCAAGGTGGACGCATTGGCACCGTGCCTCACCCACGCTAGAGCGAGCCAATGGATAGAGCAGACGTCATCATCCTCGGCGGTGGCCTGGTCGGCAGCGCGCTTGCCGTGGCGCTCGACGCGCATGGCCTTACCGCCATCGTCATCGACATTGCGGATCCGCAGGTGATCCTTGCGGCGGGTTTCGACGGCCGGGCCTCGGCGATCGCCAGTGCGCCCTACCGCATGCTCGAAGCGATCGGGGTGATCGACCGGCTGGCTGGCTATGGCTGCCCGATCCGGGGAATCCGGGTCAGTGACGGGCTCGAACCCGGCGCGCTCGATTTCGAGCCCGATACCGACAGCGGCGCGCTCGGCCATATGTTCGAGAATCGCCGGCTGCGCGGTGCGCTGCTTGCAGCGGCCGAGGCGGCGCCGGGCGTCGATGTGCGCATGAAGACCCGCGCGGTCGCAGTCGACCGGGGTGAGCATGGCGTCACCGTCACGCTCGATTCGGGGGGCGTGGTCACGGCGCCATTGCTGATCGCCGCCGAAGGCCGCAATTCGCCGACGCGCGAGTCGGCCGGGCTGAAGGTCGCGCGCTGGACCTATGACCATGCGGCACTGGTCACCTCGCTTCATCACGAGGTCAGCCACGAGAATGTCGCCTATGAAATCTTCTATCCCAAGGGCCCCTTCGCCATCCTGCCGCTGAACGATGACGAGCAGGGCCATCGCTCGGCGATCGTCTGGTCGGTGCGGCGCGACGAGGCGCCGGGCATGCTCAAATTATCCGATCGCGGCTTCCTGGCCGAGGCCGAGAAGAAGATGGGCGGTTTCCTCGGCCGTCTCGGACCGCTCGGTGCCCGGTCAAGCTATCCTCTCGGTTTCCACCATGCGGCGACGATCACCTCGAACCGGCTCGCGCTGGTGGGGGACGCCGCGCACGGCATACATCCGATCGCCGGGCAGGGCGTCAATGTTGGTTTCCGCGACGTGGCGACCCTGGTCGAGGTGCTGGTCGACGGCAAGCGTCTCGGCCTCGATCTCGGCGACCCGCAGTTGCTCGCGCGCTATGAGCGCTGGCGCAGCCTCGACACTTTCATGGTCGCCGCTGCGACCGACGGCCTGACCCGGTTGTTCGGCATTCCCGGCCGCACCGCCTCCGCCGTGCGCCGCTTCGGCCTGTCCGCGGTGCAGAAGCTGCCGCCGCTCAAGGATCGCTTCATGTCTGAAGCGCGGGGCGAAAGTGGCGAGGTGCCGAAGCTGCTGCAGGGGCTTACGGTCTAGCGGACCGTTTCCGCGGCCTGGCGCTCGACCGCTTCGGCCTTGGCGGATTTGCGCACCATGATGAAGGTGCCGGACCAGACGCCGGGCACGTCCCATCTTCCGTTGATCTCGTTGCCGTCGGGCGCGACCGTTCCGGTATAGCGGACGACATAATGGGCACGTGACGCCGAATCATAGGATTTCACGAATCGCACGGCGTCGCCGTTGCGCCGGCCTTCCAGCCAGGCATGGAGCATGGTCGGGTCGCCGGCTTCCTCACCCGATTCGGTCGTCTCGCCGGTGATGGCGCCGGCTGCTTCACGCAGCACCGCGGTGAACGCATTGGGCGGCATGTGGCGCGGATAGTTGAAGATGCCGTCCCATTCGCCGCTGAGACTGTCGGCCGCGCTCACTGCAGCGTCACCGAATCCTCGCCATCATGGCGTCCGAAGAACTGCATCAGCTGGATGATCAACTCCGCACGATCCTCGATGCCCGGCGCTTCGAGCAGCGCCTGCTTCGCCGCCACGTCGAACGGCGCGATCTGGGCGATGCCGTTGACCAGCGCCTCGTCGTCGAGCCGATTCACCGCCTCCCAGTCGACGGCATAGCCCTGCGAATCGGCGAATCGGCGCGATTCCATCTCGAGCGAAGATCGCCGTGACAATGACAGGATCTCGGCCTCGGCCGCGACCGGCAGCAGCGCCGCCTCCACCTGGCGGAACGCGGTGGTCACGTCGAGTTCGCGCAGGACGCGAAACAGCGACAGGCCTTCGAGCACCAGATTGTAGCGCCCGTCTTCGCTCGCCTCGAACTCGGCGATCTTGCCGACACAGCCGATGTCGAACAGGGCCGGTGCCTCGCCGGGCGCCAGCGGGCCCGGGCGCGGTTGAATCATGCCGATCCGCCGGTCGCGCGCCATCGAATCGGACACCATCGCGCGGTACCGCGGCTCGAAGATGTGGAGCGGCAGGTGCATGCCCGGAAACAGCAGCGCACCGGGCAGCGGAAAGATCGAAAGCCGAGTGATGGTCGGCGTGTCGGTCATCCGAACAGGATCGCCGAAAGCCGCCGCCGTTGGGCCGAAACCCAGGGATCCTCGAGACCGACGACGTCGAACAGCTTCAATAGCTGCTGGCGGGCGGCACCGTCGTTCCAGTCCCTGTCGGCGGCAATGATGCCGAGCAATGAGTCGGCCGCCGCATCGCGGTCGCCCGCCGCCATCTGGCCGCCAGCGAGTTCGAAACGCTTGTCGAGATTGTCCGGGTTGGCCGCTACTTCAGCTGCAAGCCCCGCCAGGTCGTCGACCGGTTTGGCGTCCCTGGCCAGCGCCAGCGCCGATTTGGCGCGCTCGATCTCGGGCAGCTTGGCCAGATCCTCGGGTAGGGTCGCGATCGCCGCCTCGGCCTCGTCGATCCGATTCGCCGCAACCAGCGCGCGCACCGTGCCGGAAAGAACCGCGGGATGATTCGGGACCATTTCGTCGATCTGGCCGAATACCGACAAGGCGCGCTCGATCTCGCCTTCCGCCAGCATCTGCTCGCCCATGGTGATCAACGGTTCGAGCTCGGCTTCGGCGCTCGCCGCCTCGCTCTCGATCGGCAACTGCTTCAGGATCTGGTCGAGCATCGCCTTCAGCTGCGATTCGGTGCGGGCGCTGGTCAGGTCGGCAACGAGCTGGCCCTGGAACATCGCATAGACGGTCGGGATCGTCTTGATCTGGAATTGGGCCGAGATGAACTGGTTCTTGTCGGTGTCGACCTTGGCCAGCACGACGCCCTTGTCGGCATAGTCGGCCGCGACCTTCTCCAGCACAGGGGTCAGCGCCTTGCACGGCCCGCACCATTCGGCCCAGAAATCGATGATGACGAGCTTCGTCATCGACGGTTCGACGACGTCGCGTCGGAACCCTTCGACTGCCTCGCGTTCCGCGGCGGTCATTCCCAAACTGGCCAAGTGTCGCTCCCGTGCTTCTACGTCGCGCCTTATGTGGGTGTGCAGGCGCTCAAGCCAACCCTTTTCGTAGAGTTCGCATCAAGGGGTTGCCGGACCCGGAAGCCGATGCTAGAGGCCGCCGCCTTGACCCGCCCGGTTCGCCGAACGGTCAAGCGCCAGAGCGGGCGTAGCTCAGGGGTAGAGCACAACCTTGCCAAGGTTGGGGTCGAGGGTTCGAATCCCTTCGCCCGCTCCAGTTTCTCGTGCGGACACGAGATTAGGGACAGGCCGCGCAAGCGGCCTTTTTCTTTCAGCCCTACGATATCCTAGAAAACAAAGCCCTGCTGCGCCGGTTCGGGCGGTCGCAGGTCGATTCCTTCGATCCCCAGCATCCTGATCTTCGAGTCGGAACCGCCCGGCGCGGAGAACCCGCCGACCTTGCCGCCTGCCGCCAGCACGCGGTGACAGGGCACGATCAGCGGCACCGGGTTGGACGCCATCGCCTGGCCGACGGCGCGCGCCGATTCGGGGCCGGCGCCAAGCGCCTTTGCCACCGCACCATAGGTGGTGGTCTGGCCCCAGCCGAGCCTCCGGACGAGTTCGTAGATTTGCGTGAAGAACGGACCTTGCTCTCCAAGATCGACCTTCACCGTGGAGAAATCAGTCTCCTCGCCATCGAAATAGCGCTGCGCCGCTGCGATGGTCGCGGCGATCTCCGGTGGCGGTTCGCGGCGAATCGCATCGGGGAAGCGGCGGAGCAGCGATTGTTCGCTCGCCCCGGCCGAGGGGGACGGCAGGCGGAAGCGCACCACCCCCGCCTCGGTCCAGGCGATCGCCGCGACGCCGTTCGCCGTGTCGAAAAGCTGATAATCCGCCACGCCTCACCCTGCCCGACTGTTTCCCCGCAAAGATAGGGAATCAGGGTGTCCCGGGCCAGTCGGCAGGGCGGGCTCTGGCGTCATGGGCGTTTGCCGCGCAGCGTATTGATCACCGCAAGCGCTATCGTGCCGACGAGCGCTGCCGTCGCCCAGGGGCGTTCCTTGGCAAAGGCCTTCGCCTTGTCGGCCAGCGGGCCGGCACCCTGGACGATCGCATCCTTCGCGGCGCCATAGCTTTGCTGGAGGTTACCGGCGACCTGGTCGGCAACGCCCTGATTCTGGGTGGCCTGGTCACCCGTCGCCTTGCCTACGACTTCCTTGACTTTGCCGCCGAGATTGCGGCCTTCGCCCGCGAGCGTGTCCTCGTTCATATAAATTCCCTTCACGCGGCATTTCGTGCGTGAAATGCCCAGCCCCGTAACGATCGAAGGGCCGGACGTGTCCATCGGACCCAGGCCTTTTCATCCGGGCCGGCAACCGGTGCGCGCCGTTCCACGTTGAAGCGGCATGCCCTCAAGCGTGATCCGCTCCTATGACTATGATCCGGCCGGTCAGCGGCTCGACATCGAGTTCGTCAGCGGCCGGCGCTATTCCTATCTCGACGTGCCCGAATCGGTTGTCGACGCGATGCGCCGGGTCACGTCGAAGGGCGGCTTGTTCAACCGCCGGATCCGCGACCACTATCCGTTCGTAGAGCACGCCTGAGCGACCCTACTCCATCGGGTGCAGGAAACGATGGACTGAGGATACCACCACCGATCCCTCGCCGACACCCGAGGCGACCCGCTTGACCGATCCCGCGCGAACGTCGCCGATCGCAAAGATGCCGGGCTTGCTGGTGGCATAAGGGGACGTCGCGCCCGGCGCGTCGATGCCGGTCTGCACGAAACCCTTTTCATCCAGTGCCAGGCAACCATCGAGCCAGTCGGTATTGGGCTCGGCACCGATCATCACGAACATGTTGCTGATGTCGTGGCGTTGCGGCTCGCCGGTCTTCATGTTGGTCCAGGTAACGTGTCGCAGATAGGCGTCGCCCTCCAGCCGGGTGACCTCGCAATGGGTGTGCAGGGTGATCTGCGCCGACGACAGGATACGCTGGACGAGATAGTCGGACATGGTCTCCGCCAGTCCGCGCGACCTGACTAGGATATGCAGGTGGCGCACGGTGCGCGAAAGGAACACCGCCGCTTGCCCGGCGGAATTGCCGCCGCCCACGACCAGCACCTCCTCGCCGGCGCACAGGTTGGACTCCATCGCGGTCGCGGCATAATGGATGCCCTGACCCTCGAACCGGGCATAATCGGGCACGTCCAGCCGGCGGTAGCGCGCGCCGCTGGCGACGATCACGGAGCGGCCCGAGACGCGCTGCCCATCCTCCATCGTCACGACATAGGGATCGGTGCTGCAGTCGAGCCCCGCCGCCGGCCGGGCCAGCGCAAGCCGCGCACCGAATTTCTGCGCCTGCACCTGCGCACGCCCGGCCAGTGCCTGGCCGGAGATGCCGGTGGGGAAACCCAGATAATTCTCGATCTTCGAGCTGGTGCCGGCCTGGCCGCCGGGTGCCAGCCCTTCGATCACGATCGTGTCCAGCCCCTCGGACGCCGCATAGACCGCTGCGGCCAGCCCGGCAGGCCCCGCGCCGACCACCACGACGTCATGGATGCGTGCGGGATCGAGCGTCTCGGTCAGCCCCAGGGCGTCGGCCAGTTCGCCCGTCGGCGGGTTGCGCAAAACTGCCTGGCCGGTCGGGATGACGACGGGAAGCTGATCGGGTGTGATCGAGAAACATTCCAGGAAGCCATCGGCATCGGGATCGGTGTCGGTATCGAGCAGGCGGTGCGGATAGCCGTTGCGCTCGAGGAAGCGCTGCAGCCGCTGGGTATCGCCCGAATGCCCCGATCCGATCAGGGTGGCGCCGCCATGCGCATGCTTGATCAGGCCGACTCGGCGCAGGATGAACGCGCGCATGATGATCTCGCCGATGTCGGCCTCGGTCGAGACCATGCGCCGGAAATCCACCCGGCTGATCCGCAGCACGCGGCTGTCCTCGCCGGTGCGCCCGGTGACGAGGATTGCGCGGTCGTTGAACAGGTCCAGTTCGCCGGTGAATTGGCGCGCCTGGTGCGTCGTGAAAACGCTCGCGACGCCGCATTCGTCGGTGTCGAGGACCTCGATCGATCCTTCCAGCACGACGAAGAAATCGACCCCGCGCTCGCCGCGGGTGTAGAGCGCCGTACCCTTGGCGACCGATTCTTCATGGCCATAGGGCAGCATCCGCGCCACCATCGCCTCGCTCAGGACCGGAAAGGTCTGTGCGGTCCGTTCATAGGGATCAGTCGGATCGAACTCCGTCCGGTTGGTCGCCATCGTCTTCCCCGTGCCATGTCCGATATGGTTCTAGCAGCGTCGGCCGTCTTCGCGAAAGCCGATTGCCGTCCTAGAACCCGCTCCCAGGAGAATGGCATGAGCAACGGCATGATTCGCACCGGCATCGGCGGCTGGACCTACGAACCCTGGCGCGGGACCTTCTTCCCCGATGGCCTGGCGCAGAAGCGGGAGCTTGAATATGCCTCCCGCGCGGTGACGGCGATCGAGGTCAACGGCACCTATTATGGATCGCAGAAGCCGGCGACCTTCGCCTCCTGGGCCAAGACTGCCCCCGATGGCTTCGTCTTCGCCCTCAAGGCCTCGCGCTTCTGCACCAACCGCAAGATACTGGCCGAGGCGGGCGAGTCGATCGCCAAGTTCGTCGGTCAGGGCATCGTTGAGCTGGGCGACAAGCTCGGCCCGATCCTGTGGCAGTTCATGGCGACCAAGAAGTTCGACGCGGACGATTTCGCTGCTTTCCTGAAGCTGCTGCCCGCGTCGCATGAGGGCGTCGCGCTCCGCCACGCGATCCAGGTCCGGCACGACAGTTTCCATGTGCCCGAATTCGTCGCCATGGCGCGCGCTGCCGGCGTCTCGCTGGTCTTTGCCGATTCGGCCGAATATCCCGCGCTTGCCGACGTCACGGGCGATTTTGTCTATGCCCGGCTGGAAAAGGCCGTCGAAAGCGTACCGACCGGCTATACCGCCGGGGAGCTCGACCGCTGGCTTGAGATCGCTCGGGGCTGGTCGGCTGGCGGACAGCCCGACGGCTTGCCCTATGCCTCGCCGGAGCAGCCGGCGAAGAAGGCGCGCGATACCTTCGTCTTCTTCATCAACGGTGCGAAGGTGAGGGCGCCAGCAGGGGCGATGGCGCTGCTCGAACGGATCAACGCCGCCTGATCAACGGGGGCCGGCTGCGCCCTGGCCCATGATCGCCGCCGTTTCGATCGTGTCGAGCGCCTGGCGTGCGCCGATGTAGCGCCGTGCCGCCGTGGTCCAGCGTTCGGCGCTGGAGGCGCCCGGCATCCGCGCCACCTCGGCCAGGGCCGCCTCGACATGACCTGCCTCAAGCGTGCGCCGTGCCCGGGCGAGCCGGTCGGCAGGTAGCGGCGAAGGCGTGTCCGCATGGTGCAGGACGACCAGATTGCCCAGCTCTCGACGCAGGCTGGCGAGCCAGCCATCGCGTGCCAGGCCGGTCCTCAGGTCGGGCGCGATGGCGTCGAGCCCGACGCGAAGATCCTCGATCGTCACCGGTTGCTGCGCCGCCTGGATGATCGTGCCGGTCGCCTGGGGCTGGATCGGGCCGAAGCGCTCGCGCAACTGCTCCTCGATATAACCGAGCGGCAGGCCGCGATCGATCTGGCGCCGCGCGGCGAAGGCGATCATCAGCCCTTCCGCGCGGGTGGCATAGCCTGAAGCGGCGCGCGCCTGCCCACCGACACTGGCAGTACGCGCCTCCAGGTCGGAAAGGCGCGTCGCCAGCTCGGTTTCGCGGGTCGACAGCGCGTCGAGGTCGATCGCCGGAGGTGCCGCGGTGCCGCTGCCGGGCACGATCACGACCGGCGTGCGCTTGCCGTCGGTGGTCGAGGCGATCGGCAGGGTCACGGTCGCGACCGGCTTCGGACCGAACCATTGCGGGAAGGCGTAGAGCCCAAACGCCATCGCAGCCAGGCCGGCGATGAAGGCGATTGCCCCCAGGATCGCCGTGGTGCGCCAGCCGAGCTTGCGGGGGGGAGCCGTCGGTGTCGGCAAGTCGTCGCTCATGTCACCTTATCCCCGCCCATGCTCACCCGGTCAATCGCGCGCGCGCTGCATTGATCAGTGCCGCGTCATTGGGTGCCCCGGCAGTGGCGATCCACGCCCATCCGTTTCCGGCGGCCGAGGCGACTGCCGGGCTGAACGCCGCGATGGCGATCGAGGACCGTGCGCGGCCATGGTCATCGATCAGACTACCCAGCCGGGTCGCCGCCCGGGCCGAATGCAGCAGCGCGACCGCGCCTTCCAGCGAATCCAGCTGATCTGCCGTCATCGGCAGGGGCTCACTTGCGTAAACGGCGATCGCGCGGGCTACCGCGCCACCGGCTTCAATCGACCGGTCGCGCCCGCCGAGATGGAGCAAGCGGGCAAAGCCATGGTTGCCCGCCAGCAGGGAGGTGGCGTCAGACTCTCCGACCGCCATGACGTCAAACCCTGCCGATCGGCTGATTTCAGCGGTTCTCGCCCCAACGGCCAGCACCGGCAGGTGTCGGAGCGTCTCCAGTCCGGGCCCACCGAAGCGTACCGCATTGGCGCTGGTTAGCAGCAGTGTGTCGAACTCCATGGGGTCGGGCGCTGCCCAGTCGAGCGGACGAATTTCGAACAGCGGCAACCGGATCGCGCGCAGGCCGTCCGCCTCGACACGTCTCATGGTCGCAGCGTTGCCCGGCTCCGGGCGCAGCACCGCGAAGCCCGGAGTCATGCCGCGAACAGCCGCCGCACTTTGGGCGGCGCCCGGTCGAGCAGATCCCGCGCCAGATCCGCGGCGATGTTGGTGTCGCCCACAGGACCCGATCCCTCGCCAGCGACATGGGCGCTGCCATCCTCGGCCAATAGTTCGGCGCGAATCCTCACCTGGTCGCCATCAACGGTCGCCAGTGCCGCCACTGGCGAATGGCAATCAGCCTTCAGCGCGGCGAGCAGCGCACGTTCGATCAGCACGCAGCAATGGGTCGGCGCGTGATCGATCGCCCTCAGCCAGTCCAGCGCTCGCCCATCGTCCGCGCGCGCCTCGATCCCGACCGCGCCCTGCGCAGGCGCTGGCAGCATGACGTCATTCCGGATCGCGACGCCGATATCGATCCGTCCCAGCCGGTCGAGCCCGGCGGCGGCCAGCAGTGTGGCGTCGACATCGCCGGCTGCCAGCTTGGCGAGCCGTGTATCGACATTGCCGCGGAACAGCACCGTGTTCAGATCGGGCCGAATCCTCTTTAGCTGAGCGCTACGTCGGGGCGAAGAGGTGCCGATCACGGCGCCCTGCCTGAGTGCGTCGATAGTGTCGGCCCCGATCAGCCGGTCGCGCACATCGGCGCGCGGCAGCATCGCGGCGATGGCGATGGCTGCGGGGCGGATCGTCTCGACATCCTTCATCGAATGCACGGCGCAGTCGATCTCGCCGTCAATCAAGGCCCGGTCCAGCTCCTTGGTCCACAATGCCTTGCCGCCGATCTCTGCCAGCGCCCGGTCCTGCACCCTGTCGCCGGTGGTCCTGATCGGCACGATCTCGACCGATTCGGCGTTCCAGCCATGGGCGACGCATAACGCATCCCGCACCATGCCAGCCTGGACCAATGCCAGGGGCGAACCACGGGTACCTAATTTCAGCTTCGGGCCGGACACTGTTCACTCCGTTCGACCGGGCTCGTACGAAACCCTGTCATCTCTTCCGGCCTAGAAGAAAGAGCAGCCCTTCGACAAGCTCGGGGCGACCGGGTAGGGGTTTCTCCGACATGAGTTTGATCCTCGGCCTCGAATCGAGCTGCGACGAAACCGCGGCAGCACTGGTTACCAGCGACCGCCGCGTCCTCGCGCATCGCCTGCTCGGGCAGGAGGCGGAACATCGCCCCTATGGCGGGGTGGTGCCGGAGATCGCGGCCCGTGCCCATGTCGAGGCGCTGATACCACTGGTGGAGGGGGCGTTGGCCGATGCCGGGGTGACGCTTGCCGACGTCGATGCGATCGCCGCGACCGCCGGGCCAGGCCTGATTGGCGGCGTCATGGTGGGTCTTGTGACGGGCAAGGCGCTTGCCCATGCGGTCGGCAAACCGCTGATCGCGGTCAACCATCTCGAAGGCCATGCGCTGTCTCCGCGCCTTTCCGATCCCGATCTCGATTTCCCCTATCTGCTGCTGCTCGTCTCGGGTGGGCATTGCCAGTTGCTGCTGGTCGAGGGTGTCGCGACCTATCGCCGTCTCGCCACCACGATCGACGATGCGGCGGGCGAGGCGTTCGACAAGACCGCCAAACTGCTCGGTCTCGGTTTCCCCGGCGGTCCGGCGGTCGAGCGCGCTGCCGAACTGGGCGATCCCACCGCCGTGCCGCTGCCGCGACCACTCAAGGGCTCGACCGAGCCGCATTTCTCCTTTGCTGGCTTGAAGAGCGCCGTCGCACGTGCCCGCGATACCGGCACCTGGCGTGCCGAGGATATTGCCGCGTCCTTCCAGGCCGCCGTGGTCGATTGCCTGATCGACCGCACCACGCGCGCGCTCGGCCGCGCTGACGGCGTGACGTCACTGGTCGTGGCGGGCGGCGTTGCTGCGAACCGGGCGGTCCGCACCGCGCTGCAGGGCCTGGCGACGGCGAACGGATTGCGCTTCGTCGCACCGCCTTTGTGGCTTTGTACCGACAATGCCGCGATGATCGCCTGGGCCGGCGCGGAGCGCTTCGCCGCCGGCCTGACCGATCCGCTCGACGTGCCGGCGCGCCCGCGCTGGCCGCTCGATCCGGGGGCTGAGGCAGTACGAGGCGCTGGGGTGAAGGCATGAAGATTGGAGTCGTCGGCGGTGGCGCCTGGGGCACAGCGCTCGCCAGCGTCGCGGCGAGGGAGGGCGAGCCCGTCCTGCTCTGGGCGCGCGAGCCCGAGGTGGTAGAGGCGATCAACGCTTCCCACATGAATCCCCTGTTCCTGCCGGACATTCCCCTGCCGGCCTCGATCGCGGCGACCGGCTCGCTCGACGCCGTCTCGGCATGCGACGCGCTGCTGATCGTCGTGCCGGCCCAGCATATAAGGAGCATCCTCGGCGCGATGCCGGTCGGCGCCACGCCGCTGGTGCTGTGCGCCAAGGGGATCGAAGCGGGATCGCGCCAGCTCGTCGGCGAGGTCGCCCGCACGGTGCATCCGGACGCGCCGATCGCGGTGATTTCCGGGCCGACCTTTGCCTTCGAGGTCGCTCAGGGCAAGCCGACTGCCGTTACCCTGGCCAGCGACAATGAGGATCTGGGTGCACGCCTCGCCGACCGGCTCGCCGGTCCGGCCTTTCGCCCCTATTTTTCGTCCGACGTGATCGGCGCAGAAATCGGCGGCGCGGTGAAGAACGTGCTGGCCATCGCCTGCGGCGTGGTCGAGGGCGCCGGGCTCGGGCAGAATGCGCGTGCGGCGCTGATCGCGCGCGGTTTTGCCGAGATGACCCGGTTCGGCATGGCGCGCGGTGCGCGGGCCGAGACACTGGCCGGCCTGTCGGGCCTTGGCGACCTGGTGCTCACCTGCAATTCGACCAGCTCGCGCAATTTCTCCCTCGGCATGGGGCTCGGGCAGGGCAAGTCGGCGCGTGACCTGATGGCGGATCGCCGCACGGTTGCCGAGGGCGCGTTCACTGCGCCGGTCCTGCGCGAGGCCGCGGCGGATGTCGGCGTCGACATGCCGGTGGCGGAGGCCGTCTGCGCGCTGCTCGAAGGGGCGGACGTGCGCGAGGTGGTCGGCGCGCTGCTCGCCCGGCCGCTGACCCGCGAGCATCAGTGATGCGCTGGGCTGCCCTGCTCAAGGGCATCAATATCGGGGCAAGAAGATCCCGATGACCGATCTCAAGGCGCTGGTCGAGAAAATGGGCCATGGCGAGGTCAGGACGCTGCTCGCCTCGGGCAACGTCGTATTCACCGCCGCCGAGACCGATGGCGCGACACTGGAAAAGACACTGGAGGAGGCGCTTGCCGCCTGGGGGCTGAAGACCGACGTGGTAGTGCGCAACCGCAAGGAACTGGAGGCGGTGATCGCCGCGAACCCCTTTCCCGATGCGGCGAAGGATCATCCCAACCATCTGCTGGTGTCCTTCCACCGCGATCCGGTGCCTGACGGGCTGATCGAGAAGATTCCCACCGTCTATGACGGGCCGGAACGGCTGAAGGCGATCGGGCGGGAACTCTATATCGATTATCCCGAGGATGTCGGCCATTCGAAGCTTGGGCCGGCGATGGCGAAGCTGAAATTTCCCAGGCTCGCGACGATGCGCAACTGGAACACGGTCGGCAAATTGCGGGATCTGCTCGCCTAAAAATCGACCGCGACGCCCTTGAGCGTCCAGTCGCCATAACGAGTCGGATCGAGCCCGAGCGGGTCGCCTTCGGCCTCGGGCGCCGGTTTAGGATCGGGTTTCGGCACCGGCGGGCTCTTGGAAAGATAGGCTGGTGGCTTCACATGTGGCGGGCGGCGGCCCATGGCGGTTCATCCCGGATGCTGCTCGCCACCCCATCCACCCGTCACGATACGAGTTCAAGCGATTTGACCCGACCCCCATCTCGATCTCCGCACCGATCCGCCGACCGTCCTGCCGATCCGCCCGGCATGCCGGCCCGCCGCGCGGCGTTGAAGCTGCTCGACGCGGTACTCCGCCAGGGCCTGCCGCTGGAGGCGGCGCTCGACCGCGCGACTCAGGGGATCGATCGTGGCGACGACCGCGCGCTTGCCCATGCCATCGCCGCGGAGACGCTGCGCCGCCTGCCCGATCTGGACGCGCTGATCGACTCGGCCACCCGCAACCGCCTTCCCGATGATGCCAAGGCCCGATTCGCGTTGCGAATCGCGCTGGTCCAGGCGCTTGCGCTCGGCACACCGCCCCATGCGGCCATCTCGACGGTGCTGCCATTGGTCGATGGCGGACCACGCAAGCTGGTCCACGGCGTCTTCGGCACCCTGATGCGTGGCAATGCCAGCCTGGACGAATTCCCGACCCTGCCGGAAGATGTCGAGGCGCGCTGGCAGAATGCCTGGGGCGAGGAGCGGGTCGCAGCGGCCGAGCAGGCGATCGCCGCGCCGCCGCCTCTCGACCTGACTCTGGGCGACTCGGCAAGAACGGCCGCGCTGGCGGAGGAGATGGGCGGTACTTCGCTGATGCCAGGCCATATCCGTCTCGCCAGCGCCAGCGTACGCGAGCTTCCCGGGTTCGAGGACGGCGCCTGGTGGGTCCAGGATATCGCTGCATCCTTGCCTGCCCGGCTGATCGGGAAAGGGCAGGGCAGTGCGCTCGACCTGTGTTCGGCGCCCGGCGGCAAGACGATGCAGTTGGCCAGCGCCGGCTGGACGGTCACCTCCGTCGATTCCTCGGAAAGTCGTCTGGCGCGACTTCGCGAGAATCTCGTCCGCACCCATCTCGATGCGACGGTCATCGCCGCCGACCTGCTCAAATGGTCGCCGCCCGAGCCTGCCGATGCGGTTCTGCTCGACGCGCCATGCAGCGCGACCGGCATCTTCCGCCGCCACCCCGACGTGCTCCACCGGGTGAATCCCCGCGTGATCGCCGAGATGGCGCGCGTTCAGGCGCAACTTCTCGCCCGCGCCGCCAAATGGGTGAAGCCGGGCGGGACTCTGGTCTATGCCACCTGTTCGCTCGAACGCGCCGAGGGTGAGGAGCAGCTGATGGCCTTCCTGGCGAGCCAGCCGGATTTTGCGATCGATCCGGTCGACCCTGCGGCACTGCCGGCAGGCATCGCGCCGCATGATCGCGGCTGGGTCCGCACCTTGCCGGGCATGCTCGCGGAAGAAGGCGGCTGTGACGGCTTCTTCGTTGCGAGATTACGCCGTAGCATCTGACCTGCCTTGCGGGGCGAGTCACGCGTGCTACAGGAATCGGTCATGCAACAGCCTGTCCGTATCGCCCCTTCCATCCTTTCCGCCGATTTTGCGCGCCTTGGCGAGGAGGTGCGCGCCATCGACGCAGCCGGCGCCGACTGGATCCATGTCGATGTGATGGATGGTCATTTCGTGCCCAACATCACGATCGGCCCGGCAGTGGTGAAGGCGCTGCGCCCGCACACGACCAAGCCGCTCGACGTGCATCTGATGATTGCCCCGGTCGATCCGTTCCTCGATCAGTTCGCCGAAGCGGGTGCCGACATCATCAGCATCCATGTCGAGGCGGGGCCGCATACGCACCGCAGCCTCCAGCACATCCGAAAGCTCGGCAAGCGCGCCGGCGTGGTGCTGACGCCGCAGACCCCGGCCAAGGCGCTCGATTATCTGATCGAGGATGTCGATCTTGTGCTGGTGATGAGCGTCAACCCCGGTTTCGGCGGCCAGGGCTTCATCCCCAGTGCGCTGCGCAAGATCGAAAGCGTGCGCAAGATGATCGACAAGGCGGGGCTCAGCGTCGACCTCGAGGTCGATGGCGGAATCGATGCGGTCACCGCGCGTGAAGCGATCGCTGCCGGCGCCGATGCGCTGGTGGCCGGCACCGCCACCTTCCGCGGTGGCCCATCGGCCTATGCCGACAATATCCGGGCCCTGAGAGGCGGGTGAGCGATAGCGGTCGCGATTCCGGCGCCGACGGCATCGAGGAAGGCAAGCGGTTGATTCGATTGGGGGGCGACAAGGGCCTGTCGCTTGCCGAACGTATGACCGAATATTTTCATCGCCTGACCTGGAGGACCCCGATTCACGGCATGCGGTTGAAGGGGCGCCATCCACTGAAGCTGATCGCCGTCCCCGATGATCCCTTTCTCGGCGATCCGCGTCGGGGAAAGGCATTGCTCGAGGGCAAGCTCAACCTGCGCGGCGAGGTCCGCGCCGTTGCCGAGCTCAACTTCGCCAAGCCGGATTTCTCGCGCGCGTTCAGCGACTATCTGCACAGTTTCCTATGGCTGCGGGACCTGTCGACCGTGGCGACGAGGACCCAGGCGACGCCGGTCGCCGAGGAACTGATGCGCCGCTGGCTCGCCGCCCATGCCGATACGGTCAGCGAGCCGGCATGGCGCGCCGATCTGTGGGGCCGGCGTATCATGTTCTGGACGGCGCATGCGCCGCTGATCCTGTCGAGCACCGATCTCGTCTATCGCAGCTTGGTGCTCAATACGCTCGCGCGCGGCGCCCGGCATATCGATCGCGGCGCGGACAAGCTGCCGCCAGGTGCTCAACGCGTCGCCGCGCTGTGCGGCGTGGTGACGGCCGGCCTGCTGATCCCCGGCGGCGATGCCCGCCGTTCCGCGGCCGAATCCGCCCTGGCCAAGGCACTGTCGGTATCGGTGTTCGAGGATGGCGGCAGCGTGGCGCGGTCTCCGATGGCGCAGATCGACATCATCATGCTGCTGACCAGTCTGAAGCATGTCTATGCCGCCCGCCGCCTGCCCGAGCCGGCGGCGGTCGCCGCCGTGCTGGCGCGCATGGTGCCGGCGCTGCTCGGCGTGTGTCACGGCGATCGGGGGCTTTCGAGCTGGCAGGGCGGCGGTCCCACCTCGGGCGACGTGCTCGACCCGATCATCGCGGCGACCGGGGTGCGCGCGCGGCCGCTCCGCCAGGCGCGCGACTGGGGCTATCAGCGGCTCGCGGCGGGCAGCGCCATCCTGATCATGGACGCCGCTCCCCCGCCGATCGCCCGCCTGGTCGAAGGCGGTTGCGCCTCGACCCTCGCCTTCGAGCTTTCCGACGGTCAGCACCGCCTGATCGTCAATTGCGGCGGCGCCCGCTCTGCGGTCGCGCAGCTGCCGATGGCGCTCGCCGATGGCCTGCGCACGACGGCGGCGCATTCGACCCTGATCGTCGGGGACAGCAATTCGACCGCGATCCACGCCGATGGCACGCTTGGGCGCGGTGTCGCCGAGGTCGAGCTCGCGCGGCAGGAAAGTGATACGTCGAGCCGAATCGAGGCAAGCCATGACGGCTATGCCAGGCGCTACGGCTTCATCCATCGCCGCCAGCTCGTTCTGGGGGGCGATGGCCGTGAAGTACGCGGCGAGGATATGCTGCTGCCCGCCAGCAAGAAGCGCAAGATCGCCGCGACCGCCTTTGCGATCCGTTTCCATCTCGGCCAGGGCGTCTCGGTCTCACCCACCGCGGACGGTATGGCGGCGCTGCTGCGCCTGCCGGGCGGGGTATTGTGGCAGTTCCGCTGCCGGGGCGGTACGCTGGCGGTCGAGGACAGCCTGTGGATCGACGGGGACGGCCGGCCGCAACAGACTCACCAGCTCGTCGTCTCGGGAGAATCACCGGCTGGCGGTGCCAGCGTCAGCTGGGCCTTGAAGCGCGCGACCTGAGGCGGCAGAGGAGCGCGCGACTCCTCACCCCGTTCGGGCTGAGCTCGTCGAAGCCCTGCTCCTCTTCTCCTGGGCGGGAAAACAGCTCTTCGACAAGCTCAGGGCGAACCGAAAATCGGAAGATCCCATGTCGTCCATCAAGATTTCCCGCGCGCTCCTGTCCGTGTTCGACAAGACCGGCATCGTCGATCTCGGCCGGGCGCTCGTCCGCCACGGGGTCGAACTCGTCTCGACCGGCGGCACCGCTGCGGCGCTTCGCGACGCCGGGCTTGAGGTGCGCGACATCTCCGATCTCACCGGTTTCCCGGAGATGATGGACGGCCGCGTGAAGACGCTCCACCCCAAGGTCCATGGCGGGCTGCTCGCGGTGCGCGACGATGCGGCGCATGTCGCCTCGATGGAGGAGCACGGCATCGGTGCGATCGATCTGGTGATCGTCAATCTCTATCCCTTCGCCCAGACCGTGGCGAAGGGGGCCGACCGGCCGGAGATCATCGAGAATATCGATATCGGCGGCCCGTCGATGGTCCGCTCGGCCGCGAAGAACCACGCCTTTGTCGCGATCGCCACCGACCCCGCCGATTATGACGCGCTGATCGCCGAGATGGACGAGTCGGGCGGCGCGACGACGCTTGATCTGCGCAAGCGCCTCGCCGCGCGCGCCTTTGCCGCGACCGCCGCCTATGACGGCATGATCGCAAGCTGGTTCGGCTTTGCCGATCAGGGTCAGGCCTTTCCCGAAACGCTGCCGATCACGCTGAAGCGTGGCGCGTCGCTCCGCTACGGCGAGAACCCGCATCAGTCGGCGGCCTTCTACACTGCGACCGGCCCGGCGGCGCGGGGCGTCGGCCAGGCGCGGCAGGTGCAGGGCAAGGAGCTCAGCTACAACAACTATAATGACGCCGACGCCGCGCTCGAGCTGGTCAGCGAATTCCGCGACGCGCAGCCGACCGTCGTCATCGTCAAGCACGCCAATCCCTGCGGTGTCGCCACCGCCGCGACGATCGAGCAGGCCTATGCCGAGGCCCTTGCCTGCGACACCGTCTCGGCCTTTGGCGGCATCATCGCGCTCAACCGCGCGCTGGACGAAGCGACCGCGCGCGCCATCTCGGGCATTTTCACCGAGGTGGTGATTGCCCCCGATGCCGACGAGGCGGCGCTCGCCATCTTCGCCGCGAAGAAGAATCTGCGCCTGCTGCTCACCGGCGAGCTGCCCGATCCCGTCCGCAACGGCCTGATGGCCAAGTCGATCGCCGGCGGCTGGCTGATACAGACCCGGGACAATGGCGCTGCGCCAGACCTGAAGGTGGTGACCAAGCGCCAGCCGACCGAGGCCGAGCTGGCCGATTGCCGCTTCGCCTGGACGGTCGCCAAGCACGTCAAGTCGAATGCGATCGTCTATGCCAAGGACGGTTCGACCGCGGGCATCGGCGCGGGCCAGATGAACCGCCTCGAATCGGCGCGCATCGCGGCATGGAAGGCGAAGGATGCCGCCGACAAGGCAGGCTGGGCTACGCCGCGTACGATCGGCTCGGCGGTCGCGTCGGATGCCTTCTTCCCCTTTGCCGACGGCCTGCTCGCCGCGGTCGAGGCGGGTGCGACCGCCGTCATCCAGCCGGGCGGTTCGATCCGCGACGATGAGGTGATCGCGGCGGCGGACGAGGCTGGCCTGGCGATGGTGTTCACCGGCATGCGCCACTTCCGCCACTGATTGGGGGTCAAGTCGGGATCGCGTCTTCCGCCGCGGGGATCTTGCCGAACAGGGCGCGATCCTCGGGGCCGAAGGCCCAGCGGTGCAGCACGAAGACGTAGCTGGCGAGGATCATCGGCAGGCCGATCACCAGCTCCGCCCATTCGTAGCGCTTGGGCAGCGAGGTAAAGGCAGTCCCGACCGCGATTGCCGCCAGCGCGGCCCAGATAAGCGGCCGGCGGAACCCGGACACGGGCGCCTTGAGCAGGCGCGACAACAGGTTCGCCTTGATGATCGATCCGATCCCGAGCGACACCAGCAGCGCCACCGCCGGTCCCGCCGCCTGGTAATTGACCGGCCAGCCGATCCACCGCATCGTGAAGATCAGGCCGAAGCTCAGCGCGATCTGGAAGCCGAGCATGAACAGCGAGATCGCCAGATTCCGCAGGCGCGCGATATAGACGAGTGCGGACTCGCACACCGCCCCTGTCGAGGCAGCCACTTCAGCGGTCAGCAGAAAGCCAAGCGCGGCGGTGCCCGCCACGAATTGCGGACCGACCACGCCCATCACCGCTTCGCCGGGGATCGAACCCATCAGTGCAAGCCCGGCCTGTGCCGCCATGATCCAGAAACCCACCTGCCGCACCTGCGCTGCGACCGCCTCGCGGTCGTTCCTGGCCAGGCTGGCGGTGATAACCGGTCCGAGGATCGGGTCGAAGCTGGTCTTCAGCTTGGCTGGCAGCGAGGCGACCTGTTGCGCCATATAATAGATGCCGACGATCTTCGGCTCGAACATCACGCCCAGGATGAAGCGATCGACGTTGCGCGTGCTCCATTCGATCGCATCTGCGCCCGCGAGCGGCACGTTGCGGCGCGCCATCTCGAACAACCGCGCTGGCGCCGGTCGCCAGCCATAAGGAAGGCCATAGCTGCGGATGAAGGGGATCAGCGACGCGACCAGCGCTGCCGCCATCGACAGGATATAGGAATAGAACAGCCCGTCGTGCAGCGACACGAAGGAGAAGCCATAGGCGGCGATACTGATCGTCCAGGGCTCTACCACGGCGCGGGCCGTCACCGTCGCCTTCACATTGCGACGATAGGCAAGCGCGGCCAGGCTGACATCCGACCAAGCGACGGCGAACACGATGCAGGGCAGCCATCGGTCCATTCCCTGGATCGGGCTGTTCGGGAACATGATCTCGGGGATCGCAATCAGCACGCCGCTCGCGATCAGCGAGGCGCACAGGACCACGGCCAGCGCGTCCCATGCGATATGGGCATGCGGCTTGTCCTCGGCGGAGGACAGCGCCTGCGCCAGACCGCGCTTCAGCCCAAGCGTGGCGAGCAGCGCCGCCAGCTCGACCACCACCACGGCAAGTGCAAACCGGCCGACAATGTCCGGGCCATAGACCCGGCCGGCGATGAACAGGAAAGGCAGTCGCGCCAGAAGCCGCAACGCAAAGCCGAGGATGTTGGTCCGCCCGCCCTTGGCGAGCGCCTTCAGATCCTCGGTGCCCCCGTCACCGGCGGCGCCGGAGTTGGTCAATGCGCGGCTCCCCAGCCGGCGCCGACGCCGATCTCGATGCCGAGCGGGACGCTGAGCTGGACGGCGGGCTCGGCCGCGGTCGCCATGACCCGTTCGATCACCGGCCTCGCCGCCTCGACATCGCCTTCGGGCAATTCGAACACCAGTTCATCATGCACCTGCAGCAGCATGCGCACATTTGGTAGGCCGGCCTCGATCAACGCCGGGCCCATCCTGACCATCGCACGCTTGATGATGTCGGCGCTGGTGCCCTGGATCGGTGCATTGATGGCGGCGCGTTCGGCGCCCTGGCGTTCGTGCTGGACCTTCGATTTCAGCCGGGGGAAATGCGTCTTCCGGCCGAACAGCGTCTCGGTATAGCCCTTCTCACGCGCCTTCTCTGTCGTCTCGACGATATAATGGTTGATACCCGGAAAGCGCTCGAAATAGCGATCGATCATACCCTGCGCTTCGTCCGCGGTGACGTCGAGCCGCCCGGCAAGACCCCAGCGCGAGATACCGTAGAGGATCGCGAAGTTGATCGTCTTGGCCCGGCCGCGCGTGTCGCGATTGACCTCGCCGAACAGTTCCTGCGCGGTCAGGCTGTGAATGTCGTCGCCATTCGCGAACGCCGCCTTCAGCGCGGGCACGTCGGCCATATGCGCGGCGAGCCGCAATTCGATCTGCGAATAGTCGGCCGCAAGCAGGACATTGCCGCTCTCCGCCACGAACGCATCGCGAATCTGGCGACCGATCTCGGTACGGATCGGGATATTCTGCAAATTCGGGTCGGTCGAGGACAGCCGCCCGGTCTGCGCGCCGGTCAGCGAATAGCTGGTGTGGACCCGGCCCGTCTCCGGGTTGATCTGCGCTTGCAGCGCGTCGGTATAGGTGGATTTCAGCTTCGACAGCTGGCGCCAGTCGAGCACCCGTTCCGCGATCACCTTGCCCGGCGAATCCTTGTCTGCGGCGATCCGTTCCAGCTCGTTGACGTCAGTCGAATACACACCCGACTTGCCTTTGCGACCGCCCTTGATGCCCATCCGCTCGAACAACACGTCGCCAAGCTGCTTGGGGCTGCCGATGGTGAAGGGGCCGCCGGCCAGGCCATGAATCTCGGTTTCCAGCGCGGCGATCGAATGAGCAAACTCGGTGGAGAGCTGCGACAGCTTCTCTCGATCGACCTTGATGCCGTGCCGCTCCATCTGCGCGATCACCGGCGCGAGCGGCCGGTCGACCATCTCATAGACCCGCGTCGCGCCCTCGGCCGGCAGCCGGGGCTTGAACCGGCGCCACAGCCGCAGGGTGACATCGGCGTCCTCGGCGGCGTAGCGCGTGGCGGCGACCAGATCGATCTCGTTGAACTGCAGCTGGCTCTTGCCAGTACCGACCACGTCCTTGAACGCGATGCAGCTGTGCGAAAGGTGGGTCGCCGCCAGTTCGTCCATGCCGTGGCCGTGCAGGCCGGCATCCAGGTCGAAACTCATCAGGATCGTGTCGTCATGCGGTGCGACATCGATGCCGAGGCGTCCGAGCACGATCATGTCATATTTGAGGTTGTGCCCGATCTTGAGCACGCCCGGATCCTCGAACAGCGGCTTGAGCTTGGCTAGCGCCAATGCCGGTGCGATCTGGTCCGGCTTTTCGGCGAACAGCCCGGTGCCGCCATGCGCGAGCGGAATATAGCACGCCTTGTTCGGCTCGAGTGCCATGCTGACCCCGACGAGTTCTGCGCGTGTCGCGTCCACACCTGTCGTCTCGGTATCGATCGCGATCCACCCCTGGTGCCGCGCTTTCGCGATCCAATCGTCGAGTGTCGCCTCGTCGATCACCGTCTCATAGCCGTCGTGGTTACAGGGCGGGTCCTCCTCCTGCGGCAGCATGCTCTTCGGCGCCTCGACCGGTGCATCCGCCACGGCGGAGAGCTTGGCGAGCAACGATTTGAACCCGTGATGCTCCAGAAACGCCCGCAGCGGTGCCTCTGGAATGCCCTGCAGCGCCAGATCTTCCAGCGGCTCGGCCAGCGGCGCATCGTCCTTCAGCGTGACGAGCACGCGCGAGAGCCGGGCATTGTCGGCATGCTCGATCAGATTGTCGCGCAGCTTGCCGGCCTTCATCGAAGGGGCGGCGGCAAGCACGCCCTCGATATCGCCGTGCTCCTGGATCAGCTTGGCCGCGGTCTTGGGGCCCACGCCCGGCACGCCGGGGACATTGTCGACGCTGTCGCCCATCAGGCCGAGCACGTCACCCAGCCGGTCCGGCATCACGCCGAACTTCTCCATGACATGCTCGGCGCCGAGCCGCCGGTTGTTCATCGTGTCGTACAGGTCGAGCCCCGGCTCGATCAGCTGCATCAGGTCCTTGTCGGAGCTAACGATGGTGACCGACCATCCCTCACGCAACGCCGCCTTGGCATAGCTGGCAATGATGTCGTCTGCCTCGAGCCCGTCCTCTTCGATGCACGGCAGCGAAAAGGCACGCGTCGCGTCGCGGATCATCGGGAACTGGGGGATCAGGTCTTCGGGCGGCGGCGGACGATGCGCCTTGTATTTGTCGTAAAGCTCGTTGCGGAAAGTGTGGCTCGATTTGTCGAGGATGACGGCCATATGCGTCGGCCCGTCGGCCTTGTGCAACTCGTCGGCGAGCTTCCACAGCATTGTCGTATAGCCATAGACCGCGCCGACGGGTTCGCCGTGCACGTTGGTCAGCGGGGGAAGCCGGTGATAGGCGCGGAAGATATAACCCGAGCCGTCGACGAGATAGAGATGAGGCATGGCGGGGGGATAGCAGCGTGGAGCGTCCGCCCCAAGCCCGACTTGCCTCCAACGGTGCTTGTTGGGCCTAGTTGTTCGGCACCACCGTGCCATCGGTCGGGCGGTTACCGCTGGCGACCGAATAGCCCGGCCCGCGATGACTATCGACCACCGCATTCACCACCGCCTGCATCAGCGCCTGGCGCGCGGGAATCGGTCTGGGCGTGTCGGCGATCATGATCGCGACGGCATAGCTGCGGCCGTCGGGCGCCATCAGTAGGCCGACGTCGTTATAGCCGGCGGTGCGTCCGCCCAGATCCTGCCCGGTGCCCGTCTTATGGCCGAAGCTCCAGTCGCCCGGGACCGCGCCATGCATGCGCTGCTTGCCGGTCTTGGACGATTCCATCGTGCTGATCAGGTAATCGGTCGATTGCCGCGACAGCAATTGGCCGGTCTTGAGCTTTGCGAGCGCACCGGCGATCGCGCTCGGCGCCGCACCGTCGATCGGGTCGGCGACATAGCGGTCGAATGCGGCGACCCGCGTCGCCTGGGGCAGGCGGGCACGGGCGACGGCAAAGGCGTTGCCAAAGGCGTATTCGGGTTTCCACTCAAGGCCGGCGGTGCCGCTCTGCAACAGCTTCTCGCCAGGGCCGAAGCGAATATCGCCAAGCCCCTTGCGGCGGATGAAATCACGTACCGAGGCGGGGCCGCCGACATAGCGCAGCAGCCGGTCGTTGCAGGTATTGTCGCTCATCGTCAGCGCGCGACGCAGCAGCTCGCCGATCGTGGTGTGATAACCGTCACCCTTCACCAGCGCCGCGATCGGCTGATGGAACAGGGTGAAATCGTCACGGGTCAGCACGACCGGATCGTCGAGCGTCAGCCGTCCGTTGTCGCGATAATCGAGCACGGTCATCGCCACCCACAGCTTGCTCACGCTCTGCTGCGGCATCCGCGTCTCGCCATTGCTCGAAACGGTCCATCCCTGGTCGATGCTGCGCACTGCGATGCCGACCTTGCCGTTGAAGGTCCGGCCGAGCGACGAGATGTTGGCGATCAGTCCTTCGGGTGCCCTGGGTGGCAGCGGCCTGGGCGCCGACGGCGGGGGAACGGGGACAACGACCTGATAGCCCGGCGCGACCCGGGCGGGAGGGATCACGGCGAGGTGTCTGCTGGTGTCATGGCCGCAGGCGCAGAGCGCCGCTGCGAGAAAGATGACCGATACCGGCCGTGGAAAATCAGATGGTAGAATCTGTGTCACCAATAAAGTCCCGCCCCGTTCGCGACCTTAGACACGGAATCTCCACGAGGAATCCCCGGAGCGCGAGCTTGCGACGAACCGCGGCTGGCACAAGGTGAAACGGTCGTCGCAGCATCGCACGGCAGCGATCTGAATCCATTCAGGAGTTTTACGGCGACCTTTACCCGGTCAAGGCACCAGGATCGTATCGACCGCCTCAGGCAGCATGTTGGGATAGTCGAGCGTGTAATGAAGCCCTCGCGATTCATGGCGGTGAAGCGCGGAGCGCACGATCAGCTCGGCTGTCTGGAGCAGGTTGCGCAGCTCGATCAGGTCGGGCGTCACCCGGAAATGCCCGTAATAATCGTTCACCTCGTCGGTGAGCATGCGGATGCGATGCTGCGCGCGTTCGAGTCTTTTGGTCGTGCGTACGATGCCGACATAATTCCACATGAAGCGCCGGATCTCGGTCCAGTTTTGCTTGATGACGACTTCCTCGTCCGAATCCTCGACCCGGCTCTCGTCCCAGGGGCGGATCGGCGGCGGGGTGGGCAGTTCGTCCCAATGTTCCAGGATATGGTCGGCCGCCGCTTCGCCAAACACGAAACATTCGAGCAACGAGTTGGACGCGAGGCGGTTCGCGCCGTGCAATCCGGATTCGCTGCATTCGCCCGCCGCGTACAGGCCGGGCAGGTCGGTCTTGCCGTGGAGGTCGATCACGACGCCGCCGCAGGTATAATGCTGCGCCGGGACCACCGGGATCGGGTCCTTCGTCATGTCGATGCCGAGCCCGAGCAGCTTTTCGTAGATGTTCGGGAAATGCTCCTTCACGAACTCGGGCCCGCGATGGCTGATGTCGAGATGGACATAATCGAGACCGAGCCGCTTGATCTCATGGTCGATCGCACGAGCCACGATGTCGCGCGGTGCCAGCTCGGCGCGCTCGTCGAAATCGGGCATGAAGCGATAACCGGTGTCGGGGATCAGCAGATGCCCGCCCTCGCCCCGCACCGCCTCGGTGATCAGGAAGTTCTTGACCTCGAGATTGTAGAGGCAGGTCGGGTGGAACTGCATGAATTCCATGTTCGATACGCGGCATCCCGCGCGCCAGGCCATGGCGATGCCGTCGCCCGTCGCGCCGCGCGGCGCGGTGGAGAAGAGATAGGTCCGCCCCGCGCCGCCCGTCGCCAGGATCGTCGCTCGTGCGGTGTAGAGCTCGACCCGGCCGGTCGCCCGGTTGACGGCATAGACGCCCCAGACATGGCCCGACCCCGAATAGCGTTCCTCATGCCGCCCGGTCGCCAGGTCGATCGCGACCATGTCCGGCACCAGGGTGATGTTGGGATGCGCTTCGGCCGCGCGCTGGAGCGCTTCCTGCACGGCCCAGCCTGTCGCATCGGCGACATGCACGATCCGCCGGTGGCTGTGTCCACCTTCGCGCGTCAGGTGAAGCGCGTCACCCTCGGTCGCGAAGGGCACACCCAACTCCTCCAGCCGCTGGATCGCGGCGGGCGCGCGTTCGACCACGAATTCGACGGTTGCGCGGTTGTTCAGCCCCGCGCCGGCGATCATCGTGTCCTCGATATGGCTTTCGAACGTGTCGCCCGGTTCGAGCACGGCGGCGATCCCGCCCTGCGCCCAAGCCGTCGACCCTTCGTTGAGTTTGCCCTTGGCAAGCACCATCACCTTGACCCGGTCGGCGAGATTGAGCGCCGCAGTAAGGCCGGCCGCGCCGGAACCTATAATCAGGACATCACTGGTTTTTTGATCGGGCAACCCAACCTCCGTTCGGGCTGAGCTCGCCGAAGCCCTGTCCTTCTTCGCCTGCGTTAGAAGAAACAACGGTGCTTCGACAAGCTCGGCACGAACGGAAGCTTATCCGTTGGATGCTCGCGTCAGGTTCAGGAACACGTCTTCGAGGTCGGCTTCGCGGGTCGAAACGTCGACAATACCGTAACCGTCGGCCTGTACCGCTGCCAGCACTTCACCCGCATTCACCTTGTCCTTGGCGTAGGTGATAGCGAGCACACGGCTGCCCTTCAGCTCTATCTTCTGGAAACGGGCCGACTGGGGTGGCGTCACGACGTCACGGTCGACCGTGACCTCGACAAGCTTCTCGGTCGCCTTGCCGACCAGCTCGCGCGTCGGCTCGTTGGCGATGACCTTGCCATGATTGATGATGGCGATCCGGTCGCACAGCTGCTCGGCCTCTTCGAGATAATGGGTGGTCAGCACCACCGTCACGCCCTGCTCGTTGAGGCTGCGTACATAGGCCCAGAGCTGCTGGCGAAGCTCGATATCGACGCCGGCGGTCGGCTCGTCGAGCACCAGCACCGGCGGGGTATGGACCATCGCCTTGGCCACCATCAGCCGCCGCTTCATGCCGCCCGACAGGGTGCGGGCATAGGCATTGGCCTTGTCTTCCAGATGCACCGCGCGGAGCAGCTCCATCGAGCGCCGCTTCGCCTTGGGCACGCCGTACAGCCCAGCCTGGATCTCAAGCGTCTCGAACGGCGTGAAGAACGGATCGAACAGGATCTCCTGGTTGACGATGCCGATCGACGCCTTGGCATTGCGCGGATGCTGGTCGATGTCGAAGCCCCAGATCGAGGCCTTGCCCTCGGTCTTGTTGACCAGCCCCGCCAGGATGTTGATCAGCGTCGACTTGCCCGCGCCGTTCGGCCCGAGCAGCCCGAAGATCTGCCCGCGCGGTACCTCGAACGACACATCGTCCAGGGCGCGCTTGCCGCCCTTATAGGTCTTGCACAGCGAGTCGATGACGATGGCGGCTTCGGTCATACGCGAGCGCATAGCGTGCGACTTCGCGCCGGTCATCCCCCAACCCCTCCTGCAAGCGAGAGAGGAGGAAAGGAAGAATTGCCCGACTCGCCCCACCTTGCTATCGCGCCGCCTCATGATCGCACCGCCCGAAACCCTCCGCGTCTCCCATCGCCGCGTCGCCTGTGACGGCGCGACCGACATTCCAGGCGGTGCCGCGCTCGGCCATCCGCGCGTGTTCCTGCAGATCGACGAGCTCGGCTATGTCGATTGCGGCTATTGCGACCGGCGCTTCGTGCTGATCGGCGGACCGGCCGACGGGGTCGATCAATCGACTCTTCCCGATCATCCGGCTGGCGCGAGCGTCTAACGCTCTTATATTGCGGGACATGACCAGCCTCTCAGACCCCCGCTCGTTCCTCTATCATGATGGCCAGCTCGATCCCGCTGAGGCGCAGCGCCTCACCGCGTCGGCGCTTGCCAAGGCCGATGACGGGGAGCTTTATCTCCAATATCGCAAGTCGGAAGCGTTCGGCTTCGACGACGGCCGGCTGAAGACCGCCAGCTACGATACGCATTCGGGCTTCGGCCTGCGCGCCGTGTCGGGCGAGACGACCGCCTTCGCCCATGCTAACGAGCTGAGCGCCGCCGCGATCGGACGCGCGGCCGAGACGATGGCGCTGATCGACCCTTCCGCCGCGGCCAAGGCCCCGCCGCCGCGGGCGACCAACCGTCACCTTTATACCGATGCCGATCCGCTCGATCTCATTCCCTTCGCCGACAAGGTGAATCTCTGCCAGACGATCGACGCGGCGGCTCGCGCCCGCGATCCGCGCGTGGCGCAGGTCTCCGTCTCGCTGTCGGGCACCTGGAGCGTGGTCGAGATCGTCCGGGCCGACGGCTTCGTCGCGACCGATATCCGCCCGCTGGTCCGCCTCAACGTCTCGATCGTGGTCGAGCAGAATGGCCGTCGGGAGACCGGCAGTTTCGGCCTTGGTGGCCGCTATCTCTACGACACGCTGATGCAGCCCGAGACGTGGAACCGCGCGATCGATGAGGCGCTGGCCCAGGCAGTGGTCAATCTCGATTCGGTCGCGGCACCCGCCGGCGAGATGACCGTGCTGCTCGGCCCGGGCTGGCCCGGCATCCTGCTGCACGAAGCGATCGGCCACGGCCTCGAAGGCGATTTTAACCGCAAGGGTACCAGCGCCTTTTCCGGCCGCATCGGTGAGCGCGTCGCGGCACCCGGCGTGACGGTGGTCGACGATGGCTCGATCGCCGACCGACGCGGCTCGCTCTCCATCGACGACGAAGGCACACCGACCCAGGAGAATATCCTGATCGAGGACGGCATTCTGCGGGGCTATATCCAGGACCGGCTCAATGCGCGCCTGATGGGCGTCGCGCCGACCGGAAACGGCCGGCGGGAAAGCTTCGCCCATGCGCCGATGCCCCGCATGACTAATACCTTCATGCGGGCCGGCAACGATGATCCGGCCGAGCTGCTCAGCCGCATGAAGAACGGTATCTTCGCCAAGAGCTTCGGCGGCGGCCAGGTCGACATCGTCTCGGGCAAGTTCGTCTTCTCCTGCACCGAGGCGTACAAGGTCGAGAACGGCAAGCTCGGCGCCCCGATCAAGGGCGCGACCCTCATCGGCGACGGTCCGAGCGTGCTGACCAAGGTCACCGGCATCGGTAATGATTTCGCGCTCGACGAGGGCGTCGGCATGTGCGGCAAGGGCGGTCAGAGCGTGCCCGCCGGCGTCGGCCAGCCGACGCTGCTGGTCAGCGGGCTGACGGTGGGTGGCACCGCCGTCTGATTTTCCCTGCCGTGGGGAGAGGGAAAAAGGAGCGTACAATGGCCACCTGGCCCGAACTCGACTGGCCGTCCTGGCGCGAAACCGCGATCGGCCTTCAGCTTCGTAGCCAGATCGTGGGCAAGGTTCGCCTCGCGCTGACGCCGTGGCTCAACCATAGCTGGCACGTCCCGCTTTATGTCACCGCGCGCGGGCTCGGCACTTCGGCCATTCCGTGCGGCGACCGCATCCTGCAGATCGATTTCGATCTGATCGACGAGGCGGTTGTCTTCGCCACCAGCGATGGCGGGGTGAAGGCCATTCCGCTCGCGCCAGGCAGCATCGCCGGTTTCCACGCCGAGGTGGTCGAGGTGCTGGCCGAACTCGGCATCGCGACCGCGTTCGACGGCACGCCAAGCGAGATGCCCGGCGTGCTGCCGTTCGCTGAAGATCATCAGGACCGTCCTTATGATGCCGACGCCGCCCGCCGCTTCTGGCGCGCGCTGATCCAGGCTGAGCGGGTGTTCGGCCAGTTCCGCACCGGCTTTCTCGGTAAGGCCAGCCCGACCCATTTCTTCTGGGGCAGCTTCGATCTTGCCTCGACCCGCTTCTCCGGCCGGTCGGCCCCGCGCCATCCCGGGGGCCTTCCGGGCCTGCCCGACGATGTGACGTGCGAGGCGTACAGCCATGAGGAATCGAGTGTCGGCTTCTGGCCCGGCAGCGATGCGTATCCGCATGCCTCCTTCTACGCCTATGCCTATCCGGCGCCGCCCGGTTATGCCGATGCGAAGGTCGCGCCGGCCGAGGCGAGTTACAGCAGCGAGATGGGGGAATTCCTCCTGTCCTACGAAGCCGTCCGCACCGCGGCCGATCCCGATGCGGCGCTGCTCGCCTTTTGCCGGTCGACCTATGATGCCGCCGCCGATCTCGGCGCCTGGGACCGCGATGCGCTCGAATGCCCGCTCGGCCGCCCCCGGGTGCCGCGCCAGGTCTAAAAACTTCCCGCCTCCTTTCACGGGGAGGGGTATGGAGACCCCATGGCCGAGTTCTTCGACGCGCTTACCGACGACCACCGCGCCTTTATCGCGCGCCAGCCGATCTTCTTCGTCGCCACCGCCGCGCTCGGGGCGCGGGTCAATCTCAGCCCAAAGGGCATGGATTGTTTCCGGGTGCTGGATGACAGGCGGGTCGCTTATCTCGACGTCGCTGGCTCGGGCAACGAGACCAACGCGCACCTGCTCGCCGACGGTCGCATCACCATCATGTTCTGCGCGTTCGAAAGCCCGGCGTTGATCTTCCGCCTCTATGGCCGCGGCGCGCCGATCCTGCCGCAGGACGATCGCTGGGCTGAACTGGCGGCGCATTTCACCCTGCTCCCCGGCACGCGCCAGATTTTCGAGATCGCGATCGATCAGGTGCAGACCAGTTGCGGCTGGGGCGTGCCGCATATGAACTTCGAGCGCGAGCGAGAGACGCTCAGCAAATATCACGCGAAATCTACCGACGAAGAGCGCTTCGGAAAATATGCCCGGCGGACCCACAGCATCGACGGCCTGCCCGTCCGTAATCCAACCAGGTCAGCCCGATAATGGCACTTGCAGAACTTGGTCGCTTCAACCGCAACGAAGCGCATATCGTGATTGGCAGGCTCGATTCCGAAGGCATCTATGCGGTCGCGCTCGACGGCAATTCGAGCATTGCCGATGGCAGCTATTTGTTCATCCCGGTCAGGGTGATGGTCGATGACGATGATCTGGCGGCTGCCCGCAAAATCCTGTCCGACACTGCCTGATTCTTAAGCAGCTGTTCGCAGCTGCACAAAAATTTACCTCCGCGTAATATTTCATTGCGGAAAAGCGCGCGGAAACGCGTGTTTTCGACTCTGGCACGACCATTGCTGAATGACCCCCGGGACAATTCTCAAAAGGGGGCGCCGGTGAAACTCATCATTGCCATCATCAAGCCATTCAAGCTCGACGAGGTCCGCGAGGCCCTTACCGAGATCGGCGTCGCGGGCATGACCGTGACGGAAGTGAAGGGCTTTGGCCGACAGAAGGGCCAGACCGAGATCTATCGGGGGGCCGAGTACAGCACCAACATGGTGCCTAAGATCAAGATCGAGATCGTCTGCTCGTCCGACCTGGCGGGCAAGGTGGTCGAGGCGGTTCAGGCCTCGGCGAACACCGGCGCGATCGGCGACGGCAAGATCTTCGTTCTCGATGTCGGTCAAGCGGTGCGCATCCGCACCGGCGAAACCGATGAAACCGCGCTGTGAGTAAGGGGGCAGTGATGAAGCATGCATTGAAATACGCCGGCGTCGCCGGCCTCATCGGAACCGCGGCTTTCGCAGCGCTCCCTGCCTGGGCGCAGGCTGCAGCACCCGCCGCGCCAACCGTCAACAAGGGCGACACCGCCTGGATGATGACCTCTACGGTCCTCGTCCTCATGATGATCCTTCCCGGCCTGGCCCTGTTCTATGGCGGCCTCGCCCGCACCAAGAACATGCTGTCGGTCATGACCCAGATCGGTGCGGTCGCGGCGCTCGCGATGCTCGTCTGGGTGATGTGGGGCTACACCATGGCCTTCGGTCCCGACTACACCAGCGGTCTCAGCAACATCGTCTCCAACTTCGACAAGCTCTTCCTGAAGGGTGTCGACTCCACCAGCGTGGCAGCGACCTTCACAGCCGGCGTCGCCATTCCGGAATATGTGTTCATCTGCTTCCAGATGACCTTCGCGGCGATCACCGTCGCGCTGGTACTCGGGTCGATCGTCGAGCGCGTGAAATTCTCGGCGGTGATGGTTTTCGCCCTGGTGTGGCTCACGATCGTCTATTTCCCGATTGCCCACATGGTCTGGGCAGCGAGCGGCTATTTCTTCAAGCTCGGCGCGCTCGATTTCGCCGGCGGTACGGTCGTTCACATCAACGCCGGCGTCTCGGCGCTGGTCTTCGCCCTGATCATCGGCAAGCGCGCCGGTTACCCGACCGAGCGTATGGCACCGCACTCGCTGACGCTCACCGGTGTCGGCACCGGCCTGCTGTGGGTCGGCTGGTTCGGCTTCAACGCCGGTTCGGCGCTCGAAGCCAATGGCTCCGCCGCCCTCGCCATGATCAACACCTTCGTCGCCACCGCCTCGGCAGGTCTGTTCTGGATGCTGGCCGAGCGCGTTTCGGGCCACAAGGCATCGGCCCTCGGCTTCTGCTCCGGCATCATCGCCGGCCTGGTCGCCGTCACGCCGGCCGCGGGCAACTCCGGCCCCTTCGGCGCGATCGTGCTCGGCGCGGTGGCATCGATCGTCTGCTTCATCTTCGTCACCAAGGTGAAGCCGAAGCTCGGTTATGACGACTCGCTCGATGCGTTCGGCGTGCACGGCATCGGCGGCATGATCGGCGCAATCGGTACCGCCATCGTCTATGCCCCGTCGCTCGGCGGCCCGGGCGCAGCCGATTACGACATGGGCGCTAAGCTCCTGGTGCAGATCCAGGCGGTCGGCACCACGATCATCTGGGCCGCCATCGGCACCACGATCGCCGTGTTCATCGCCAAGGCAGTCACGGGTGGCCGCGTCACTCCCGAAGTCGAGCAGGAAGGCCTCGACGTCGGCGAGCATGGCGAGCGCGCCTACAACTACTGACAAGTTCGGGGCCGGTATCCAGCCGAGCATAGGGGCCGGCCCCCCAATTCGTTCCTCCTGCGGACGACCTAAGGCCGGTGCGGCAACGCACCGGCCCTTTTTTTGCGTCGGGCGGTGTTTGACGGGCGGCGCGCGTCAACGCACTCTGCGTGACGCCCGGACCTGGAGAAGTTGCATGAACACGGCGCGCCTGCTGACGCCTCCCCACAATTATGCGGTGGTGCAGCTCCCGGAGCGGCATTTTCCGGGCGTCGTCTTTCAGGGCGACAGCCTGAACGGCCTTATCGTCGACCTCGAGACGACAATTGCCGAGTCCGATCCGGAAGAGCAGGCGGCTTGCTTCGAAGAAATCGTCGAACGACTGCACGCCATCCGTGACGGCTATGAGGCTGCTTTGAAGAAGGAGGGCATACGGCTGCCCTATTGATCAGTCATCGTTGAGGGATGCGCGGTCGTTTCGTCCTCGACTTCGTCAGGAGTCGAGTCGCTTCCCGCATCCGCCTGTTGCTTGCGATAGCGCTGGGCGGCCAAGGTCGCGCCCAGGATGAAGCCGCCGGGCACGAGCAGGATCGCGGCCGCGAGGCCGAGGCGGTTCAGGGTCTTTCTTTCCATCGGCCGGCGCTACACCCGAAACGCTGAACGCGCGTCATATGAATCCTGTCAGCCCGCCAGATCGGCCTTCACGAAATCGGCGCAGCGCTCGCCGATCATGATCGAGGGAGCATTGGTGTTGCCGGAGATCAGCTTGGGCATGATCGAGGCATCGGCGACATAAAGCCCTTCTACGCCGCGCACCCGCAGCTTCGGGTCGCACACCGCCATGTCGTCCGATCCCATGCGCGCCGTGCCGACCGGGTGATAGATGGTGTCCGCCCGCGCACGGATCAGTCGCTCCAGCGCATCATCGTCGTTCAGGTCGATCGGATAGCGGTCGCGGCCCTTGTGATCCGCGATCGGCGGCGTCTCCACGATCCGGTACATCGCCCGGATGCCCTTCTTCATCAGCTCCATGTCCCGCTGGTCGCTGAGAAAAGCCGGATCGATCAGCGGTGCGGCGCGCGCGTCGATCGACTGAAGTCGCACCGTACCGTGGCTTTCCGGACGAAGCACGCAGACATGACAGGAAAAGCCATGGCTCTTCACCTTGGTCCGCCCATGATCCTCGAGCACCACCGGCACGAAATGGAGCTGGACATCGGGCGCCGGCGAGGCCGGGTCGACCGTCAGGAAGCCGCCGGACTCGGCATAGGGCGTGGTCATCGCGCCACGCCGGTGGCGCATCCATTGCAGGATAGCACCGACCGATTTCAGCGTGCCCTTCAGCGACTGGCCGATGAAATAGGTACCCTTCGTCTCAAACCCGGCGACGTAGTCGACATGGTCCTGCAGGTTGGCGCCGACCATTGGCCGGTCGATCCGCACGGCCACGCCCTGTTCGCGCAGATGCCCGCCCGGCCCGATGCCCGACAGCATCAGCAATTGCGGCGTGCCGAACACACCGCCTGCCAGCACGACCGCACGCCGCGCCCGGATCACCTTGGCCTGGCCGTCCTGCAGATAGGCGACGCCCCAGGCGCGGCCTTCGTCGAATAGCACGCGCTCGGCCGTCACCTCGGTCAGCACTTCGAGGTTCGCCCGCTTCACTGCGCCCTCGATATAGGCGCGTGACGAACTCCAGCGCTCGCCCCCCTTCTGGGTCACCTGATAGACGCCGACACCGTCCTGCCGGGCGCCATTGAAATCCTCGTTGAGTGGGATCTGCAGCTGCCGCGCCGCTTCGACGAATTCGATCGATCCCGGATGCGGGTCGCACTGGTCGCAGACATGCATCGGGCCGTCCCCGCCATGCCAGGCATCGGCGCCGCGCTCGTTGCTTTCGCTGCGTTTGAAGACGGGCAGCACCTCGTCATAGGACCAGCCGGGGCAGCCCATCGCTGCCCAATTGTCGTAATCCCATTTGTTGCCGCGGAGATAGAGCATCGCGTTGATCGCACTCGACCCGCCAAGCCCGCGCCCGCGTGGCTGATAGCCGCGCCGCCCGTTCAGTCCTGCCTGGGGCACCGTTTCGAACTGCCAGTTGGTCCGTGGCGTCTGGAAGGCGATGAACCCGGGGATGCGCGTGCGGAACCCGGTGTTGCGGCCGCCCGCCTCGAGCAGGGCGACTTTATAGCGCCCGTCCTCGCTCAGCCGGCCGGCCGCCGCCGCGCCGCCCGATCCGCCCCCGACAACCACGATATCGGCTTCTTCCATGTGCGACCCTCCCCAAGGCTGTTTTTATCGATCGACGCTAGCGTTCGTACCGTGCGCGACAATGGTGAATGGCATGTCCCTGGCATGTCCCATCTCACGCCACGCCTTCGGCATCATGGTGCGGCGCCCCGTTCGCGCTCCCGCTCGAGCCAGCGCTCCCTGATCGTCTCGGACGTGTCGCGGCTGCCGTCATGGCTCCAGCCCGGCGGCTGCACGATATAGCCGAGCTTGGCGCGCAAGCCCGGCGCTGCCCACACATCCTTCGCGATTCCCACCCATTCATGGAACGCTGCCCATATCAGGTTGAAGCTGCCCAGATTTTTGACGATGCCATAACGCGGCCGGTCGTCGTCGCGCTCCGGCTCAAAGGTGCCGAGCCATTTGTCCCACACGATGAACACGCCGGCATAATTCTTGTCGAGATAGCGCGGGTTGGTCGCGTGATGGACGCGGTGGTGCGATGGCGTGTTCATCACCGCCTCGAACCAGCGCGGCATGCGGTGGATCACCTCGGTATGGATCCAGAACTGATAGATCAGGTTGATGCCGCCGACGAAGAACACCATCGCCGGGGGGAAACCGACCAGGAACAGCGGCAGTCGGAAGATGAAGGCGATGGAGATGAAGCCTGTCCAGGTCTGCCGAAGCGCGGTCGACAGATTATAATGCTGGCTCGAATGGTGGATGACGTGGCTGGCCCAGAACCACCGCACCCGGTGCGCCGACCGGTGGAACAGATAATAAGCGAAATCGTCGATCACGAAGCACAGCACGAACCAGTACCAGGCATAGCCGATGTCGAAGAGCCGGTACTGCGACAGCCACACCGCCAGCGTGTAGACGAAACCGCCGGTCAGCACGCCCGCCACGGTACTGCCCGTGCCGAGCGCGAGCGAGGTCAGCGTGTCCTTCGGCTCATATCGTTTGCGGTCCTTCGCCCAGGCGACCAGCATCTCTGCCAGCACCAGCAATACGAAGGCGGGCACGGCATAATCGACTGGATTCGGCAGCGTCATGCCGCCTGCTTACACTCTTGTCAGCGACGCTTCCAGCCCACGGACATCGGCTTCCAGCACGCCGAGCAGGGTCACGTCGCCGAATAGCCGCTCCCCGGTCCGGACGGTCACGCCCTCCACTGCAACGCCCAGTGCCAGCGGCGGGAGCAGCCGGCGCGCGACGACTCGCGCTCCGTGCCGCTTGAGCACCGCGATCGCGCCGTTGCCCGCGACGATCGCCGCGCCGCCGTCAAGGCTGACCAGCGCGTCATGGGCGCGGAATCCGACGAGCATGTCCTCGGCGATCTCGCGCGCTTCGGCGACACTGCCGATCCGGCTCTCGCCCAGTCGGAGCCAGCGCGCGATCCCGGCCAGGGCCAGGATCGCGGCGATCGACCCGACCAGCTGGGCCCAGTTCACCTGCCGCCCGCGAGCGTGTCGAGCAGGGGCTGAATGCCGGTCAGGTCATATCCCGTCGCCGCGGCTTTGGACATCAGCCGGTCGGGATTGTCGCCCATCTTCGCACGCGCCAGCGCCCAGAGATTGCAGGATCGGGTGCCCGACCGGCAATAGGCGAGCACCGGCCCGTTCGCCGCCTCGAGCGCCGCGACCATCGCGTCGACCTGGTTGCCCGAGAAGCCGGCATGGGTGATCGGGATCGCGGTGTAGCGGAGCCCCGCCGCCTCGGTCGCCGCGCGGATCGCCTCGCCCTCGGGCTGGCCGCCTTCCTCATCATCGGGCCGGTTGTTGACGATCGCGGTGAAGCCCGCCGCGGCGATCTCCGCCACGTCTTCCGGCGTGATCTGGGGGGCGACGGAGATGGAATCGTCGATGCGTCGGATCATAACCCTACCGTTTCATAGTTGCGCAGCAGCGCGGTGATCTTGGGATGTTTGGCGTAGCGTTTGCGCAAAGTCACGGCGCTTGCGTCCAGGCCCTTGCACGACGCGGCGATGCCCCGATCGATCTCGCGGCGCCGCGCTGCATCATAGGGTTCCTCGCCCGCCCAATGCTCGCAGTCACTGTGTTTGACGATGAACTGCTGGACATCGGCGGGCAGCCCGCGTGCCTCGGGATAGGCCTTGAGCTGCGCCTCCGTCAGCGGCTTCGGCGCACGCTGTTTCGCTGCCGCCACGCCGGGACCCGCCACCAGCAATGTCGTCAGCATCAGCCGCGTAGCGACCTGCCTTGCGTCAATAGCCATGGATCACCTCGAGGAAGCTGTCGCCATAGGCTTCGAGCTTGCGCTGTCCGACCCCCGAGATCCGCCCGAGCGCGGAGAGGTTGGCCGGCCTTGTCGTGGCCATCTCGCGCAGCACCGAATCGTGGAAGATCACATAGGGCGGCACGCCACCTTCCTGTGCCAGCTCGCGGCGCTTGGCGCGCAGCGCCTCGAACAGCGGATCGCCGGTCGGGTTCGCTGCGGTATTCCCGCCGCCACGCCGCCGCCGTTCGCGCTTGGGCGGCAGGATCAGCGCCACCTCAGACTCGCCCTTCAGGATCGCGCGCGCCTCGGGCCCGAATTCGAGCCCGCCGAAATCATTGGCGCGCAGCGCATCGCGCAGCAGCAGCGCCCGCGCCACCGGCTTGATCAGCATGGCTTCTTCGGGGCTGGAGGCGATGCCGAACACCTTCAGCGCCTCATGCCCATTCATCAGGCTGCGCTCGCTCGACTGGCCGGTCAGGATGCTCTCGATATAGCCGACGCCGAAGCTCTGGCCGGTGCGGAACACGGCGGAGAGGAATTTGACCGCGACCTCGGTGGCATTCACCGCGCGCGGCGGGCTCAGGCAATTGTCGCAATTGCCGCAGGTCTCCGGGCTGTCGTCCCCGAAATGCTTGAGCAGGATGCGCCGCCGGCACCCCGCCGTCTCGACCAGCGCGCCGAGTGCCGTCAGCCGGGTACGCTCGCCAGCCTGCCGGTGCGGCTCAACCTCGCTGATGCGCTGGCGCGCCTTGGCGAAATCCTCCGCACCCCAGAACAGATGCGCGATGGCGGGGTCGCCGTCACGCCCGGCGCGGCCGGTCTCCTGATAATAGGCCTCGATCGACTTGGGCATGCCGGCATGCGCGACGAAGCGCACATCGGGCTTGTCGATGCCCATGCCGAACGCGACCGTGGCGACCATCACCATATCCTCGGATGCGACGAAATCGGCCTGGTTGCGCGCGCGGATATGTGGCTCCAGCCCGGCATGATAGGGTCGCGCCGCCCGCCCGGTCGCCGCCAGCTTCTCGGCGAGCTGCTCGACCGCCTTGCGCGTCTGGGCATAGACGATGCCCGGGCCGGGCTGCTCGGCGATCAGGTCGGCGATCTGCCGCGCGGTGTTGTCGCGCGGGGAGATCATGTAGCGGATATTGGGCCTGTCGAAGCCAGCGACGATCATGCCGTCGCGCGGAATGCCGAGCTGTTCGAGGATATCGGCGCGGGTATGCGCATCGGCAGTTGCGGTCAGCGCAAGCCGGGGCACGTCTGGGAAATGGTCGAACAGCGGCCGCAGCAGTCGGTAGTCGGGGCGGAAATCATGGCCCCATTCGGATACGCAATGCGCCTCGTCGATCGCGAACAGGGCGAGCGGCGCCTGGCCGAGCAGATTGCGGAAGGCTTCGCCCGACGCGCGCTCCGGCGCGACATAGAGCAGGTCGAGCTCGCCCGCCCTGAACTTGGCGATCGTCTCCATCTGGTTGGTATCGACCGACGTCAGCGTCGCGGCACGAATGCCGATCGCCTCGGCCGCACGCAACTGATCGTGCATCAGCGCGATCAGCGGGGACACGATCACACAGGTGCCGTCGAGCATCACCGCCGGCAATTGATAGCAGAGCGACTTGCCGGCGCCCGTCGGCATCACCGCAAGCGTGTTCTGCGCAGCCAGCACGCGGTCCACCACCTGGCGCTGGACGCCGCGGAACTCGGGAAAGCCGAAGGTGGATTGCAGGACGGGAAGCGGATCGTTCACGCTGCTCAAATAGCCCCGCTGAATCAAAAAGCCATGCGGCCCGCCGGGATATATCGCGCGGACGGCTGCCGCTCGTCAAAAATTCGCCTTGCCCCGCCTGATTGGCTGGCGTCGGCCGGGGCTTTCCTGTTAGCGAAGGCGTATGACCGAGGAAGTCCGCGACAACACCGACCATCACCGCTTCGAGCTTGTGGTCGACCGCCATCTCGCCTTCAGCGAATATGCGCTCGACGGCGATGTCATCACCTTCACCCACACCATCGTCCCGCCCTCATTGCAGGGCACCGGCGTCGGCAGCCGTCTCGTCGAGGGCGCGCTCCAACAGGTCCGCGCGCGTGGATTGAAGGTGCGGCCGGAATGCTCCTTCGTCCGCGCCTATATCGGCCAGCATCCTGAATGGCAGGATCTGCTCGCCGGGGCCTGACGCCTATTCCGCCGCCAGCGCGCCCTCTTCGCGTTCCTGTGCCTGGCGATTCCACATTTCGGCATAGAGCCCGTCCCTGCGCAGCAGCGTCGCATGGCTGCCACGCTCGACCACCCGACCGGACTCGAGCACGACGATCTCGTCGGCATGGACCACGGTCGACAGGCGGTGCGCGATGACGATGGTGGAACGGCCACGGCCGATATCCTCAAGCGTCGCCTGGATCTCGGCCTCGGTGCGGCTGTCGAGCGCGCTGGTCGCTTCGTCGAGGATCAGGATCGGCGGGTTCTTGAGCAGGGTGCGAGCGATCGCGACGCGCTGCTTCTCGCCACCCGACAGCTTCAGCCCGCGCTCGCCGACCCGGGTCTCATAACCCAGCGGCTGGCGCTCGATGAACTCGGCTATCGCGGCGCCGCGCGCTGCACGCTCGATATCGTCCTGGGTCGCGCCCTCGCGGCCATAGGCGATGTTGTAGCCGATCGTGTCGTTGAACAGCACCGTGTCCTGGGGAACGATGCCGATCGCCGCCCGCAGCGAATTCTGCGTCACCTGTGCGATATCCTGCCCGTCGATCATGATGCGGCCGCCCGTCAGGTCGTAAAAACGGTACATCAGCCGCGCGAGCGTCGATTTGCCCGCGCCCGACGGCCCGACCACCGCCAGCGTGTGACCGGCGGGAATGTCGAGATCGATGCCCTTCAGGATCGGCTGGCCCTCGTCATAGCCGAAGCGCACATCCTCGAACCGAACATGCCCCGCGCCGACCACCAAAGGTTTGGCGCCCGGCGCATCGGTTACTTCGGACGGCGTGTCGATCAGGTCGAACATCGCGCCCATGTCGATCACGCCCTGGCGGATCGTACGATAGACCATGCCGAGCAGGTCGAGCGGCCGGAACAACTGGGCGAGCAGGGTGCTGACCAGCACGACATTGCCGGCGGTATAGCGTCCCTCGCTCCAGCCCCACACGACCAGGGCCATGCCGCCTGCCATCATCAGATTGGTGATCAGCGCCTGACCGATGTTGAGCCAGGCGAGCGAATTCTCGCTGATCACCGCCGCACTGGCGTAGGCAGCGATGCCCTCGTCATACCGCTTCGCCTCGCGCTCCTCGGCGCCGAAATATTTGACCGTCTCGAAATTCAGCAGCGAATCCACCGCATGCGCTACCGCGCCGGTATCGAGATCGTTCATCCGGGATCGGAGCGCCGCGCGCCAGTCAGTGACGATGCGGGTGAAGACGATATAGCCAGCCACCATCGCCAAGGTGCCGACGACCAGTCCGAAACCGAATTTTGTCCAGAAGATGCCGAGCACCAGGCTCAATTCCAGCACGGTCGGCGCGATGTTGAACAGCAGGAAATAGAGCATGGTGTCGATGCTCTTGGTGCCGCGCTCCACCACCTTGGTGACGGCGCCGGTGCGCCGCTCGAGATGGAAGCGCAGCGATAATCGGTGGAGGTGCCTGAACACCGCGGCTGCCAGCCGTCGTGTCGCTTCCTGCCCGACGCGCTCGAACACCGCATTACGCAGATTGTCGAACACCACCGATCCGAAGCGCGCCGCGGCATAGCCGATCACCAGCAACAGGATCAGCGTGGTCGCGCTCCGGTCGCCCGCGCCCATACCGTCGATCGCGCCCTGAAGCGCGAAAGGCGCGCCATAAACCTGCACCAGCTTGGAGGCGAGCACGAGCAGCAACGCGACGACGATGCGCAGCCGCAACATCGGCGCATCGGCCGGCCACAGATAGGGCAGGAAGCGGCGGAGCGTCGGAATCAGCGGGCGCTCGATACGGGTCGGTTCGGACATGGGGGGCATTGCCAGCCAATATAGGCGTCCTGCCCTCAATCGGAAGCATTTCACGGAACAAGAGTCTCGCTTCGTCGATTGATACCTTGACTGGGAGCCGAGGCATGGAACCGTTCTACTTCGTCATGGCGATCATGGGCTGCGCCGACGGCTCGACTCAATGCGCCGAGGCGCGGGTAGTGCCGGTGCGCTATGCGACGGTCCAGCAATGCCAGGCTGCGATGCCCGCAATGCTCCAGAACAACAGCGATATCGACTATCCGGTGATCAGCGCCGCCTGCCGCTCCAACCGACCGCAGCTCGTCCAGATGGACCGCCAGCGCCGCGCAGGCTGATAGCGCCTTACCGGTTTCGCCAACCCCTGCTAGGTTGGGCGACCGGACAAACGGGGCGGGTAATGCGCAAGATTCTGAGCATCATTCTGGGCGCGCTCGTGGCGATGCTGATCGTATCGGCCGTTGGCTATCTCTATCCGGTCCCGGAGCTGGAAAGCGACGATCCGGCAGCGCTTGCTGCAGTGGTGGGTAGCATGGCGCCCACCGCGAAAATCCTGGTTGCCGGCGGCTGGTTCGTCGGCGCACTGGCGGGCGCCTGGCTTGCGCTGCGCATCAGCGACTGGCGCATGGCTGCGTGGATCGTAACCCTCGTCGTGCTGGTAGGCAGCATCGTCAACATCGTCTCCTTGCCGCACCCGCTCTGGATGCAGGCCTGCGCGGTCCTGCTGCCGATCGCAGGCGGCGTGCTCGGTATCCGGGCGCACCGCAAGCCGTATCCGGGCGAACCGTTACTCGGCTGACCTACCCTCATGTCGCGCAGGCTCGCCGGCGGCCAGCGAATCTCGTCGCGCAGCAGCGTTTCAAGTTCGAGTGCCCCAGGATTATCCGCGGTGACCACTCGGAAGCAGGTCGCGAGCCACAATGTGCGGCTCGCGACCCTGCGTCAGAGCCCGGGAAAGCGTTATGGACGGCACCCCAGGGCAGTAAGCGTGACCTTCATCGCCTCGGCCAGCGGCGTATGCGGCTCCTCGCCGAGCACCGCCACCAGGGCGCGGTTATCCAGCGCAACCGGATGTTGCCAGAAGGGACGCATCTCGATCATCTCGCGCATCGTCGCATTGAACGGCGCGATCAGTGGCAGCAACGCCCAGGGGAAACCGCCGGTCTTGATACCCGGATTGCCCGTGGCGACGCGGATCGCATCGACCATGACCGTGCCGTCGGAATCCCACACCCCGCCAAAATGATAGCGGGCAAAGGCCGGCAGATCGGCATCGCGATCAAGCAGCCGCGCGAAGGTCTCCGCGACGTCGGGCAGATAGGCCCAGGCATGGCCGACGCCGCGCGATCCCGGACACGTTACCCGCTTCACCGGCTTGCCGGGCGTGACCAGCCCCTGCGATAGCCAGCTATTGCCGGGCCGCGGCCCAAAGAAGTCGCCCGCGCGCAGAATCACCGCGCGCATGCCTCGATCGCAGGCCGCCTCGATCGCGCGTTCCATTTCGACCCGCCACGCACCCTTTTTCGTGTTGGGCCGCTGCGGCGTATCTTCCCGCGCCACAGACACCGAGCGCGGATCATAATTGTAGACAGTGCCCGGAAGTGCCAGCCGCGCGCCTGCGCTCTCCGCCGCCGCGATGCTGTTGTGGAGCATCGGCATCACCAGCTTTTCCCAGTCGCGATATCCCGGCGGGTTCACCGCATGGACGATCGCCGAGACACCCTCGGCCGCGCGCAGCACCGCCGCGCGATCGAGCGCGTCGCCAGTGATCCACGCGATACCGTCATCGCTCGTTCGCGGTGTCCGGGTCAGGCCGCGCACCACCCAGCCATGCGCGATCAGCGCGCGCGCTGTCTCCCCGCCGACGCCGCCTGTCGCGCCGAGCACCAAAGCCGTCTTTCCGTTCATCATCACCGCCTCCATGTCTGATGCTGGTGATATGCGGCGGCGCACCCTCATTGAAAATTGTCATAGATGTGCAGGCGGCCTATACATTTCTAATGAGCATCGACTGGGAACGACAGCGCGCCTTCCTTGCCGTATTGCGCGAAGGCAGCCTTTCCGCGGCGGCGCGGGCGCTGTCCGTCGCCCAGCCGACAGTGCGGCGTCGGATCGAGGAACTGGAAGCGGCTCTCGGGCTGCCGCTGTTCACCCGGTCGGCTGGCGGGCTGTTACCGACCGAGGCCGCACTCGCCCTGCGAGATCATGCCGAGGCGATGGCGATGGCCGCCGACGCATTCGTCCGCGCCGGATCGGCGGGCGCGCGGGAGATTGCCGGCACGGTGCGTATCTCGGCCAGCGAGGTGATCGCGGTCGAGGTGCTGCCACCGATGCTCGCGTCGCTGCGCCGGGCGCATCCGGCACTGGTGATCGAGCTGTCCCCGAGCAACCGCAATGAGGACATGCTGAGGCGCGAGGCCGATATCGCGATCCGCATGGTGCGCCCGACCCAGAATGCGCTGGTCGCCCGTCGAATCGGCGCGGTGCCCCTGGGGCTGCACGCCCGGGCCGACTATCTCGCCGCGCACGGTACACCACAGACGTTCGACGAGCTCAGGGCGATCGGCATCATCGGTGTCGAGCATGACAATGTCACCTTGCGCGCGCTTCAGGCGCGCTATGCGATCGGCCGTGAGGATTTCATCTTTCGCAGCGATAGCGACCTTGCCCAGCTTGCCGCGATTCGCGCGGGGATCGGCATCGGCATCTGCCAGATCCCACTAGCCGCTCGCGACCCGGCGCTGGTGCGCGTGATGCCCGACGCCTTCGACCTGGATCTCGATACCTGGGTGGTGATGCACGAGGACATGCGCGGCGTTGCGCGAATCAGGGCGACCTTCGACCATCTCGTGAAGGGCATCACCGACTATATTGCGTGACGCCGGTGTAGAGGCGATGAGCGGAGCGGCCACAACCGTTCTGCCAACGCTGCAGAACTTTCGATCCCAAGAATCTGCCAGACTAGTGCTACGCCGAGGCGATCTGCACGATCGCGTCGATCTCCACGGCGACGCCCAGCGGCAGCACGGGCACGCCGACGGCGCTGCGGGCGTGCCGGCCCGGTTCGCCGAACAGCGCGAACATCAGGTCCGACGCGCCGTTCGCCACCTTGGCCTGATCGGTGAAATCGCCCGCAGAATTGACGAACACGCCGAGCTTCACGATCCGTTCGACACGGTGCAGTCCGCCCAGCGCCGCCTTCATCTGCGCGACGATCATCAGGGCGCAGCGTTGTGCAGCCTCCTGGCCGAACGCCAGCTCGACATCCTCGCCCAGTCGCCCGGTCATCATCGCGCCGTCCCTGAACGGCAATTGCCCCGACACATAGAGCATCCCGTTCGATTCGACGGCCGGAACATAGGATGCGACCGGCGCGGCCGGTGCGGGAAGGGCAAGGCCGAGCTCCGCCAGCTTTCGGTCGATTCGATCGGTCATGCCTACGCCCCTTCGGTGCTGAAATATGGTCCCTGCCGATGCAGGAAACCTGCCCCCGCGACAAGACAGGGCGAGTCGGCCCCGGTCAAACGGCGGGCAGGCCTGCGTCAAACCGCGCCGCGATCCATGCCTCAGCCTCGCGCCAATCGTCGATCCGCGCATGCGCAGCGGGCGCCCGGGGCACGTTCGGCGCAAGCGCGGGCTCCGAGACCATGTGCAGCCTGTGAACCTGCGGCGCATGCTTTGCGACCGAGTCGTGATGCACGCCCAGATCGTCGACGAACACGGTGACCGGATCGCCATGCTCCGCGACCAGCCGCGCCACCGGGCCACCCTTGCCGCCCTGGTTGCATTCGACCCGGTGCTCGATGCCGAACTTGGCAAGTTGCTCGATGCGCGGCTGGCGGCAGATATCCTGCAGGTTGGTCAGGATGACGATGTCCGCCGTCTCGGCCAACGCCGCCAGCGCCTCGCGGGCATGGGGCACCAGAGTCTGGCGGTCCATCTCGGCCGGGAAGAACTGGTCGAGCATTCCCCACATTTCCTCGCGGCTCGGCGCCGGGGTGCCGTCGCGGCGCTTCATGCTCGTCGCGAAGTCGGCACCGTTGGGGGAAAAGTCGATATCGTGCGTCTCGCCCAGCCACACGCCAAAATGGCGGACCATGTGCAGCAGCACTTCATCGCAATCGCAGATCAGCAGGGGCTTCATTCGGACTCCAGGGCACGGCGGGCGGCAACGATCGCCTCGGGTTTCACCTGGAGGTCTGCGGCGCAGGCGACAAGGTCGGGCTCATAGGCTTCAAGAAAGACCAATGTGGCGGCCAGTACGGCGGGATCGGTCGCCCGGGCCCGCAGTTCGGCGGGGTCGAGCCCGGTCGTGTCGAGCAGCCGCTCCGCCCGCGACGGCTCGCCCAGCGTCCAGACGAGCGCCTGCAGCGCAAGGGCTGCGGCATCGTGATTTGTCTCTGGCGCGCGCATTGCCTATCAGCGATCCGGAACAATGGGGACGAGCGGACGTGGCAAAGAAGGTGCTCGTTGTCGAGGACAACGAACTCAACCTCAAACTTTTCTGCGACCTGCTCCGCGCGCATGAATATGCCGCCGAACCGGTCCGTGACGGTCGCGAGGCGGTCGAGCGCGCCCGCGACTTCATGCCCGACTTGATCGTGATGGACATCCAGCTGCCGCATGTCAGCGGATTCGAGCTGATCGGCCAGTTGAAGGCGGATCCGGCACTGCAGGCGATCCCGATCATGGCGGTGACCGCCTATGCCGGCCGCGAGGACGAAGAGCGAATTCGCGCAGTGGGGGCCGATGCCTATGTGTCCAAGCCGATCTCGCTGCTGCGCTTCGTCGATGCCGTGGCAGGACTGGTGCAGAAATCGCCGGACCCGGCAGACGAGGCCGCACAAGGCTGAGGCCGGGGCAAGGCTGAGGCCCTGCGTTTCCGCCGCCCGTGCACGGCAGAACCGCAAAAAAGCCGCGAAGGGCGTCCCTCGCGGCTCCAGCTCCGGGCCTTGGGCCCGGATGATCGCGCGGCGGCCTGGGCCGCCGGCAAGATCACTTGATCTTGGTTTCCTTGAACTCGACATGCTTGCGCACGACGGGATCATACTTCTTGAAGCTAAGCTTCTCGGTCTTGGTGCGCGGGTTCTTCTTCGTGACGTAGAAGAAGCCGGTGTCTGCCGAGCTGAGCAGCTTGATCTTGACGGTGGTCGGCTTTGCCATGACCTGAAATCCTGTATGCTGAAAAAGCAAAAGCGGCGAACAAGCCGCCGCTCTCAAGCGCTGCCCGATGGCGGAGAGTCGCCGATATGTCAACCCTGAGAGGCTGTTTAACGCCCTGTTTACCGTATAGGGCGCAGCTTTCCTCCCGAAGACGGGGGTGATGGCATGGCACAGGTCTCGATCGATCAGGTACAATCCGAGTTGGCGGCGCGAATCGGCATGATCGGTGCGCGCGTGGCCGGACAGCGTATCGGCGACATCGCGGTGGAGATCGACGCGATTCGCCAGATCGCCCATCGCAACGGCCTGTTTCCCGCGGTCGCCGTGACCCAGGCGCTCGAATCGGCGTTGGCGCGCGGCGAGCGCGGTGCGTTGATCCAGGGATGGCTGTCGATCCTGGGCGATGCGGTCGGCTGTGACCGGCATGACCGCGCCGCGTGCGAGACGTTCGCCGCCGCCTGCTCAGTCCGCCTCTCAAGCTAGGACGACTCGATGGATGCGCTGATGGCCGCCTTCGTCGCGGCGATCCTCGCGCAGGCGAGCGACCGGACGCCCTGGCTGACCGGCATTCTGTCGACCCGATTCGGCAAACCCGGCCCGGTAATCGCCGGCACCGTGTTGGCGCTTGTCCTGATCAATGCGATCGGCGCGGTCGGTGGCGCGATCATCGGCCCGCGCCTGACGCCCAATGCACAATCGCTGCTGCTCGCGCTCGCGCTCCTGTCCGCCGGCGGATCGGCCCTGTTCCCGATCAAGCCGCCCAACCGCCTGTCCGGCTGGCGGATCGGCGCGTTCCTCACCAGCTTTCTCGGCGTCGCGATCCTGGCATTCGGCGACCGTACCCAGTTCATCACCGCCGCCCTTGCTGCGCGCAGCCCGGCGCCGGCGCTCGCGGCAGTCGGCGCGACCATCGGCGCGCTGGTCGTCAACGTGCCCGCGATCCTTGCCGGCGAGCATGCCCGCAGGAAACTGCCGCTTACGGCAATCCGCGTCACGATAGGGATTCTCTTCCTGATCATCGGCGCGATCCTCGGATTCTCGGCGTTGCGTCTTATCTAGTGTCTCGATTGCGGTGATCGGGACAAATCCGGAAGCGAAAGCGGAGCATTTGCGCTATCGGACCGTTCACGCAACGAACCGAAAAAATGAGGAACCGCACCATGGCCGATCCAGCCGCACCCGCCCCGCTGAAGACCCCGACCGACATCAAGACCAATGCGGCGAAGACCGTCGCCGAGGCGCTGAACGGCATCCTGGCCGATTCGTTCGCGATCTATTTCAAGACCAAGAACTTCCACTGGCATGTGTCCGGCCCGCACTTCCACGATTACCACCTGATGCTCGACGCCCAGGCGGCGCAGATCTTCGCCACGACCGACGCCATCGCCGAGCGCGTGCGCAAGACCGGCAACACCACGCTGCGCTCGATCGGCGATGTGTCGCGTCACCAGTCGATCAAGGACAATGATGCAGCCTTCGTGTCGGCCGAGGACATGCTGGCCGAGCTGCGCGAGGACAATCTGAAGCTGGTCGAGAGCCTGCGTGAGGCGAAGGATATCGTGGATACCGCCAAGGACAATGCGACCAGCGGCATTCTCGACACCTGGACCGACGAGGCCGAGGAGCGCGCCTGGTTCCTGTTCGAGGCAAGCCGGAAGGGCTGATCCGGAACAAGCAGGCCCGGCGCATCGTTTCGCTTCCATATTATCAGGAGAGTGACATGATTCGCTGGGCTATCATCTTCCTCGTCGTCGGGGCCGTTCTTGCGCTGCTCGGCTTTGGCGGCCTGGGCGGCACCTTTATCGGTATCGCCAAGCTGCTGTTCTTCGTCGCCATCGCCGTCTTCGTGGTGCTGCTGGTGCTCGGCCTGATGGCGGGCAAGGGTGTGAAGAACGCGATCGACTAGTGCGCGACCGGCTGCGCCGCTGGACCGAGGGTGAGCACCCAGAGGTCCGGCGGCGCGCCGAACCGCATCGGCACCGTGCTGGTGCCGAGCCCGGCCGTCACCACGATGGTGTGGCCGCGTTCATGGACGATGCCGCAGCGATATTGTGGCGCCGCGACCTGGGCCACCGGCCCATAGAATGGCAACACGATCTGCCCGCAATGCGTGTGCCCTGCGAGCAGCAGGATTACCTCTTTCGGCAATAGCGGCGCGATATCCGGCGAGTGGGTCACCATCAGGCGCGCGCCAGCCAGTCCCCGCATCGCCGCCGCCAGCTTCGCCATGTCCTGATGCCTGGTATAGGCGTCTCCCGCCCCGCCGATCGCGAGCGGACCGCGCTGCACCGCCTGATTCTCGAGCACCGTTACCCCGGCCCGCTCGAGCGCATGCCGGATCAACGCGGGATCGGTCCAGTGATCATGATTGCCGAGGGTCGCGATGACACCGAGCCGAGGGCGAAGCGCCGACAGCGGCGCGAGACTTTCCGCGAGATGGTCGACCTTCGCCGAATCATGACCCGAGGCGAAATCTCCCGCGATCAGCACCAGATCGGGCTTCAGCGCCTCCACCTGTGCCACGATGCGCGCGAGCCGGCCGGTATCCATCGTCGCGCCGCCGACATGCATGTCGCTCAGCAATATCGCGCGGACGGGCGGGGCCCCTTGCGGCCAGCCGGGGAGCGCAACGATGACACGGCGCACCACCGGATCGGCGCGCGCATTCAGATAGCCCCAGCCAAAGAACAGGAGCGCGACAACAGGAAGGGAGGCGAGAAGGAGCAGGAAACGGCGCACCAAGCGACCTTAGCCGGGCCGCCGTCCGATGCCAGTGCGATGATGCTGGCGGAACCCTTGCGGCGCGACCATGTTCCCCAGTGATGCGTGCGTTTGCCGACCTTCTCGACCGGCTGATCTATACCCGGTCCCGCAATGCGAAGCTCAAGCTGATCGCCGATTATCTGGTGTCGGCGCCCGACCCCGATCGCGGCTGGGCGATGGCGGCGCTGACCGGCGATCTCGACCTGCCCGCGATCAAGCCCGCGATGATTCGCGCGCTGATCGAGGAGCGGGTCGATCCGGTGCTGTTCCGGATGAGCCGCGACTATGTCGGCGACAGCGCCGAGACGGTTGCCCTGCTCTGGCCCGCGCCCGAGATACCGCCGAAGGACGGAGAGCCGCTCACCGTTGCGCAAGTCGTCGACCGGCTCGGCTCGCTCTCCCGCTCCGACGCGCCGGCTGCGCTGGCAGGCATGCTCGACCGGCTCGACGCCGATGAGCGTTTCGCGCTGCTCAAGATGGCGACCGGCGCGCTGCGCATCGGCGTCTCCGCTCGCCTCGCCAAGACGGCCCTCGCCCAGGCCTTCGGCCTCGACGTCGAAGCGGTGGAGGAGGTGTGGCACGGCATCGCCGCGCCCTATGCCTCGCTGTTTGCCTGGGCCGAGGGCCGCGGGGTCCAGCCGACCGCGGCCGATGTGCCGGTGTTCCGCCCCTTCATGCTTGCCCATCCGCTGGAAGACCTGCGCGTCAGTCTCGATGATTATGCCGCAGAGTGGAAATGGGACGGCATCCGGGTGCAGATCGTGCATGTCGGCGGTGAGACCCGGCTGTACAGCCGCGCCGGCGACGACATCACCGGCAGCTTTCCCGAGGTAGCGCGCGATTTCACCACGCCGGGTGTGCTCGACGGCGAGCTGATGGTGAAGGGTGAGGTGCAGGGCGCGGGACTGGACGAGGCGGGCGGCGCGGCCAGCTTCAACGCACTCCAGCAAAGGCTCGGGCGCAAGATCGTCTCGGCAAAGATGCTGGCTGACTATCCAGCGTTCGTCCGGCTCTACGACATATTGTTCGACGGGGCGGAGGATCTGCGCGAACTGCCTTGGTCAAAGCGGCGGCCGAGGCTGGAAGCATTCGCGACCCAGCTCGATCCGGAGCGGTTCGATGTCAGCCAGGTGATCGATGCGGCGGACTTCACAGAGCTCGAAGGCATCCGCGCCGGGGCGCGGGATGCATCGATCGAGGGCGTCATGCTCAAGCGTCGCGATTCGCCCTATGTCACCGGGCGCCGTGTCGGCCTGTGGTACAAGTGGAAACGCGATCCGCTGACCGCCGATTGCGTGATGATGTACGCGCAGCGCGGCAACGGACGCCGATCCTCCTTCTATTCCGACTATACCTTTGGCTGCTGGACCGATGACGGCGAACTGCTGCCGGTCGGCAAGGCCTATTCGGGCATCACCGACGAGGAACTGAAGATGCTCGACAGCTTCGTGCGGGGGCATACGCTCAACCGATTCGGCCCGGTGCGCGAGGTGGAGAAGACCCTGGTGCTGGAGATCGCATTCGATTCGATCCACGAGTCGAAACGCCACAAGTCGGGCGTCGCCATGCGCTTCCCCCGCATCGCCCGCATCCGCACCGACAAGCCGGCGGCTGAAGCGGATACGGTCGCGGCGCTGCGGCGGCTGATCACCTGACGCCACCGCCGCCGGCCACCCTGCTATTGGCCGATAACAGGGTGGAACAGGGCGACACTTTTTTCTCACCCTGTTATCTCCAACTTCGTTGGAGATAGTCTCTTTAAAGTCTCGTCTGTTGACGGGCGTTCGCCCTGTTCCCGATTAACAGGGTAGAACTCGCACGGAACAGGGCGCGTCGATTCCCGGAACAGGGTGAGTTTTCGGGAAAACAGGGACGGAAGAAACGCCAAGGTTTCAACCATCATGGGAAAGAGCGTGCCGGAGTTTGTCGCGCAACGGCCAGTCTGCACGCTGCAGCGATTCGGAGGATGGTTGAATCGAGGCTGCGCCGCTTGCCCGGGTCTCCGCCACCCTGCATGGCTGCCCAATGCCGACCTACACGCTTGCCGCGCTGATGATGATCGCCTCCGGGTCGATCCACGCGGTGGTCAATGCGATCGTGAAGGGCGGGCGGGACAAGGCTGCCGGACGCGCCATCACCGACGGCACGAGCGCGCTGATCCTGCTGCCCGCCATTCCGTTCGTGCCGTTGCCGCACGGCGCGTGGGGCTATCTCGCCGCCAGCGCGCTGATCCACGGCGTCTACCTATATTCGCTGGTGCGCGCCTATAAGGTCGGCGACCTCTCCGCCGTCTATCCGGTGTTGCGCGGCACCGCGCCGCTGGTCACCGCGGGCGTGACGATCGGTCTGCTCGGCGAGCACGCCACGACCGGCCAGATCGCCGGTATCGCCCTGATCGGTGCCGCGATGTTCGTGATGATCGCCGGGCGTCATCTCGACCGTGCTGCGCTCGGCTGGTCGGTGCTCACCGGCCTGTGCATCGCCGCCTACACCGTGATCGACGCGATCGGCGTACGCGCAGCACCGAGCGCGAACAGCTATATCGTGTGGGTGTTCATCCAGATGGGCGTGGTGGTGGTCGTTATGTTCGGCATCCTCTCACGCGGCACCATGTTCGCCGCGGCCCGCGCGCAGTGGCGGCCGGGGGTGATCGCCGGCGGCCTGTCGATCCTGACCTATGGCCTGGCGCTGACCGCCTTCTCTATGGGCCCGACCGCGCCGCTCGCGGCGTTGCGTGAGACCGGCATGGTCACGGCGCTGGTGATCTCGATCGTGGTGCTGAAGGAGCGCGCCACTACCGGGCGGGTGATCGGGGTGCTTGGGATACTGGGCGGCGCTGCGCTGGTTCTTACCGGCTAACTTGCTTCCCTTCTGCTCCCCGGCGAAGAGTGTCGGGTCGGATCGTCCCCCGGACGATCCTTGAGCATGCGGGGCATGTTCAACCCGACACTGGGCCCAGTTGGGAAGGTCGATGTAACGACGCGCAACGACAACCAGAAAAGCCCCCCAACTGGGCCCCGGCCTTCGCCGGGGAACAGAAGAAGGAAGAGGCCGAGCCAACGCCCCCGCTTACCGTCGGATCATTTGGTCCAGCCGGCTAGCCAGTCGGCGAGTGCCTGGGGCGTCATGCTGCGGGCGTCGGCCAGGGCGGCGGTGTGGCCCTGGTTGATCAGCTTGTCGGTTCGCGGATCGACGATCAGCACGCTGGGCACGCCTTCCATGCGGTCCTTGATGCCGTAATGCGCCGGGATATCGAGGTTCTTGTCGAACCGGCCGATATCGACCACCGCCACTTCATATTTGGCGGCGATGAATTTCTGGAGCTGGGGCAGGTCCATGGTGCCGGCCAGCAGGCGGCAGTCCAGGCACCAATTACCGCCGAGATCGATCAGCAGCAGCTTGTGCTTTGCCCTGGCGCGCGCCTTGGCGGCGGCGACCACGGCCTGCGCATTGGCCTGTTCGTCATACGGAAGCGGCAGCGGTTTGGCGAGTTGTTCGAAGCTGGCGATCGGCACGCGCGGCGCCGTGGCGCCAACGGGCGCGGCCAGCGCAAGGGAAAGCAGGGCAATGATGGGCGCGCGCATGAGCCGGTCCTTATCCATAGCGGTTAGCTAGGGATTAACGCCGTTCGGCCCGTAAATCTGCAAAGAAAAACCCGGCATGCCCCAAATCAGAGGCACACCGGGTTTTGATCTTATCGCCTAGGGAACAGGGTTTTGCCCCGCCCTTATGCGATCGAGGTGAGGTTCACCGCTGCATATTTGCCGCGACGATCGACTTCCAGCTCGAATTCGAGCCGGTCGCCCTCGTTGAGGCTGGTCATGCCACCGCGTTCGACCGCGGAGATGTGCACGAACGCATCGGGCTGGCCGTCGTCGCGCTGAATGAAGCCGAAGCCCTTCATCGCGTTGAAGAACTTGACGGTGCCCGTCGCCTTCTCACCGGTCAGCTGACGCGCCGGACCGGCACCGCCGGCACCTGCGCCACCGCGCGGACCGCCCGGCGCCGCGTCACGCTCACGCGGCGGGCCGCGGTCGGTGACGGGAAGGGGCTCGCCCTCGATCTTGAGGTCGGTCGCCGAGATGCGGCCGCCACGATCGACCAGGGTGAAGCCGAGCGGCTGCCCCTCGGCCAGACCGGTCAGGCCCGCCTGCTCGACTGCGGAGATGTGCACGAACACATCCTCGCCGCCGTCATCACGGACGACGAAGCCGAAGCCCTTTTGACCGTTGAAGAATTTGACCACGCCGGTGCCTTCGCCGACGACCTGCGGCGGCATGCCGCGGCCACCGCCGCCGCCACCACCGAAGCCGCCACCACCGCCGCCGCTGCGGAAGCCACCGCCACCGCCGCCGCCGCCGAAGCGATCACCGCCACCGCCGAAACGGTCGCCACCGCCGCCGAAGCGATCACCGCCACCGCCGAAACGGTCGCCGCCGCCGAAGCCGCCGCCGCCACCGAAATCGTCGCCGCCGAAACCGTCGCGCTTATCGCGGCCACGCCCACCGCGATCCCCGCGGCGTCCTTTATCGAAACTCATGCCCTGTTCGTCTTCCCGGCTCGCCCAAATCGCCATATCAACACGCCCGCGCTGGACGAAAAGCGCGGTTGTTCGAACGCCAAACCTATCGCGTTACCGAGTCGGTGTAGCGTAATTCACCCTAGCCTGCGAATAAATTCGTCCGAATTGCGGCACAGCTCGCTTGCTTCCGCTCAGGTGAGGCGGCAGAGCCACACCATGTCCATTCTCGCCATATTCTCAGACCCCGCCACCTGGGCGGCGCTGGCCACGTTGATCGTGATGGAAGTGGTGCTTGGCATCGACAATCTGATCTTCATTTCGATCCTGTCGAACAAGCTGCCGGAGAGCCAGCGGGCCAAGGTCCGCCGCGTCGGCATCAGCCTTGCGCTGGTATTGCGACTCGGGCTTCTCTCCGCGATCGCGTGGATCGCCAGCATGACCGTGCCGGTGTTCGACCTTGGCCTGACCGGCGGACTCGATTCGCGTGGCGAGCCGAGCTTCGAGACGGCTTTCTCGATCCGCGACCTCATCCTGATCGGCGGCGGCCTGTTCCTGCTGTGGAAGGCGACCAAGGAAATCCATCACAGCGTCGATCCAGACGACTCGGGGGCGACACTCGACAAGAAGGGCCGGGTCGCGATGAGTTTCTGGTCGGCGATCGTACAGATCCTGCTGCTCGATATGGTCTTTTCGATCGATTCGATTCTGACCGCGATCGGCATGACCGACGATCTGCCGGTGATGATCATCGCGGTCGTCGTCGCCGTCGGCGTGATGATGTTCGCCGCCACCCCGCTTGCCGATTTCATCGCGCGCAACCCGACGGTGGTGATGCTCGCACTCGGTTTCCTGCTGATGATCGGCGCCGTGCTGATCGCCGACGGCTTCGGCGTCCATGTGCCCAAGGGCTATATCTATTGCGCGATGGCCTTCTCGGCCGGGGTCGAAATGCTCAACATCTGGTCGCGCAATGCGCGCGAGCGGAAAAAGGCGTCGGGCGGCGGGCATTGAGCGCGGGCGCGTTCACGGCTAGGCGAACCCGATGACCGTTCATCTGCACGAAGAAGACATCCCCGCCGGCCTGTTCGAGGCAGGCGTGGACATTGCCGTCGACACCGAGACCATGGGGCTGATCACGCCGCGCGACCGGCTGTGCGTCGTCCAGCTCTCCGATGGCGGGCCCGACGAGCATCTCGTGCGCTTCTCGCCCGGCAGCGACTATGCAGCGCCCAATCTCCGTGCGCTGCTCGCCGACCGGAGCCGGGTGAAGCTCTATCATTTCGCGCGCTTCGATCTCGCCGCGGTGAAGCATTATCTGCATGTCGACGCCGCGCCGGTCTATTGCACCAAGACCGCCTCGCGGCTGGTGCGCACCTATACCGACCGGCACGGCCTGAAGGAGCTTGTCCGCGAGTTGCTCGGCCAGGATATCTCCAAGGCACAGCAATCGTCCGACTGGGGCGGGCCGGTGCTGTCCGACGCGCAGAAGGATTATGCCGCGTCCGACGTGCGGTATCTCCACAGGCTGCGCGAGGAGCTCGACCGCCGCCTTGCCCGGGAGGGCCGCACCGCGCTTGCTCAGGCCTGTTTCGACTTCCTGCCGTCGCGCGCCGATCTCGATCTGGCCGGCTGGCCGGAGATCGATATCTTCGCGCATGTTTGACGCTACGCGTTCTTCCAACGGGGACTCGCATGTCTGAAGCCGCCGTCAGCGTGCGCTCGGCGCGGCAGATCTGGGCGTCGCCCGGAAGCAGCCACGACCGCGTCGTCGGCACGCTGCGCGTCGTGCTGCCGCTGGCGATCGGCATCCTCTCGGCATTCCTCGTCATGATGCCGCTCGCCGGGACCGGCGATGTCAGCTTTCTGCTCGACAAGAACAAGGTCGACGTCGCCAAGGAGCGGCTGCGCATCCAGTCGGCGACTTATCGCGGCGAGGACGGCAAGGGACAGCCCTTCAGGCTCAACGCCGGATCGGCCGTGCAGAAGACATCGGCCGAACCGGTCGTCCAGCTCAACCAGCTGTCGGCCGAGATCGGGCTGGCCGACGGCCCGGCCCGGCTGGTCGCGGATCGCGGGCGCTATAATATGGACAGCCAGCAGGTCATGGTGGACGGGCCGGTCCGGTTCAACACCACCGACGGCTATCAGCTCGACACCCATGATGCGACGATCGACCTGAAATCACGCCAGCTCGAAAGCGGTGGCGCGGTGACGGGCAAGGTGCCGCAGGGCACGTTCAGCGCCGCGCGCCTGACCGCCGACCTGGAAAAGCATATCGTCAAGCTCGACGGCAACGCGCGCTTGCGGATCGCGCCGCGAAGGACGAGATAGGCGGCCATGTTTCGCACGCCCCGCCTGATCGCGCTCGCCGCCCTCTTTGCCGCCTCGGGCGCGATGGCGCAGAATCGCCATGATTCGGCTGCGCCGATCGATTTCGGCGCTGATCATATCGAGCTTCAGGACAAGGCGAATCGCGCGATCCTGTCCGGCAACGTCTCGGTCCGCCAGGCTGAGATGACGCTGAATTCGGCCCGCATGACCGTCGCCTATACCGGTCAGGTCGTCGATGGATCGCCCCAGGTATCGCGGCTCGACGCGGCCGGCGGCGTCACCGTCACCCGGCCACAGCAGACCGCGCGCAGCCAATATGCAGTGTACGACCTGAACAAGCGTGTCATCACCATGCTGGGCACGGTGTCGCTACTCCAGGGCGGCAACACCGTGAACGGCGGGCGGCTGACGATCAACCTCGATACCGGCCGCGCCGTGATCGATGGCGCGGCGGTAGGGAGCAGCAGCGCGGCGGCACCCGGAACCACCAGCAGCCGTGGCGGCCGCGTGACCGGCACTTTCTCCGTACCGAAACGCAATTAAGCTGCCGGCAATCGACCGGCTTTTTCACCGGTCTGGCCGCGCACCCCTTTCCTTGCCGGCGCGGCTGGTGCAGGATTTCAGTGCAGTCATGCACAAAGCCTGCCAAACGCGGTTCGGACAGGCTTTCGTAACCATATGATGCGAGCACGGGACGCAGAATGACCGATGTGACCACCCTCGACGCCATCGAGCCAATCGCCGAAGCACCGGTGATGAAGGGCCTGTCGGTCGTCTCTATCGCCAAGTCCTATGACAAGCGCGTCGTGCTGTCCGACGTGTCGGTTTCGGTCGGCGAGGGCGAGGTGATCGGCCTGCTCGGCCCGAACGGCGCCGGCAAGACCACGTGCTTCTATTCGGTGATGGGCCTCGTGAAGCCCGATTCGGGCCGGATCATGCTAGACGGCGACGATATCACCGGCCTGCCCATGTATCGCCGCGCGATCCTCGGCCTTGGCTATCTGCCGCAGGAAACCTCGATCTTCCGCGGCCTTTCGGTCGAGAAGAACATCCTGACCGTGCTCGAGCTGTCCGAGCCCGACCCCGTCATACGCCGGCAGAAGCTCGACAGGCTGCTCGACGAATTCGGGCTCACACGGCTGCGCGATTCTCCGGCCATGGCGCTGTCCGGCGGTGAGCGCCGCCGCGCCGAGATCGCTCGCGCGCTGGCTGCCGATCCGTCGATCATGCTGCTCGACGAGCCGTTCGCCGGCATCGATCCGCTGTCGATCGCCGACATTCGCGACCTGATCTGCGAGCTGAAGAAGCGCGGCATCGGCGTGCTGATCACCGATCACAATGTCCGCGAGACGCTCGAGATCGTCGACCGCGCGTACATCATCTATGACGGCCGCGTGCTGTTCACCGGCTCGCCCGCCGAGCTGGTTGCGGACGCGAATGTCCGGCGGCTGTATCTGGGCGAAGGCTTCTCGCTCTAACCTCATGAGTCTCGCCCCGCGCCTCGATCTGCGCCAGTCGCAATCGCTGGTAATGACGCCGCAGTTGCAGCAGGCGATCCGCCTGCTCGCGCTGTCGAACCTTGAGGTCGAGGGCTTCATCGCCGAGGAAATCGAGAAGAACCCGCTGCTCGACTCAAGTGCGGCGGAGGATGACGGTCCGACGATCGAGCGCGAGGCGCCACCCGAGCCGCGCGACGAACCGGCCAGCGCCGACGAGCTGCTGATGGGCGGCGACAGCACCGGCGAGGCATCGCTCGACGTCGATTTCAATGCCGAGAGCTTCCATCATGACAGTCCGGCCGATGGCGGCGGCATGGACGGATCGCTCGGGCTGAACGGCACCACCGGCGGCGGTGGCATGGGCGAGGACGGACCGGATCTCGACGGGTTCGCCGATACCGGCCTGAGCCTTGCCGATCATCTGCTGGCCCAGGCCGGGCCGGTGGTCGACGGCGCCGACAAGTTCATCGCGGCGCATCTGATCGACCAGATCGACGAGACCGGTTATCTGACGGTTCCGCTGCTCGAGATCGCCAACCGGCTTGGTGTCGCGCTCGCGCGGGTCGAGGAGGTGCTGGCGATCATCCAGACCTTCGATCCGACCGGCGTCGGTGCCCGATCGCTTTCGGAATGCCTCGCGCTGCAGGCGAAGGAAGCCGACCGCTACGATCCGTGCATGGCGCGGCTGCTCGACAATCTCGATCTCGTCGCGCGCGGCGATCTTGGCCGGCTCAGGCGGATCTGCGACGTTGACGACGAGGATCTGGCCGACATGATCCGCGAGCTGCGCAATTACGATCCCAAGCCGGGCTGCCGTTATGGCGGCGAGGCGATGCAGGCAGTGGTGCCCGACATCTTCGTCGCGAAGCGCAAGACCGGCTGGGCGATCGAGATCAACGCGGCGACGCTGCCGCGGCTGCTGGTCAATCGCGGCTATTATGTTGAACTGTCGGGCGGACAGCAGGACAAGGCGTCGAAGGCCTGGCTGTCGGAATGCCTGGCCAGCGCCAACTGGCTGGTCAAAGCGCTCGACCAGCGCCAGCGCACCATCGTCAAGGTCGCGACCGAGATCGTGAAGCAGCAGGAGGCGTTCTTCGTCCACGGCGTGTCGCAGCTGAAGCCGATGACCTTGCGCCAGGTGGCGGACGCGATCGAGATGCACGAATCGACCGTCAGCCGCGTGACCAGCAACAAATATCTGAGCTGCGCGCGCGGACTTTACGAGCTGAAATATTTCTTCACGAGCGCGATCCAGTCGTCCGATGGCGGCGACGCCGTGTCGGCCCAGGCGGTGAAGAGCGCGATCAAGGCGCTGATCGCTGCCGAGGAGCCCAAGGCGATCCTGAGCGACGACACCCTGGTGGAGCTGCTCAACGCCAAGGGCTTCGACATCGCGCGGCGCACCGTCGCGAAATATCGCGAGGCACTCGGGATCGGCAGTTCGGTGCAGCGGCGGCGGCAAAAGGCGCTGGAAGGCGTGGGTTGATCCGGGCCGGGCTTCTGGCCTGTTTGGGCCTGATCGGCGTCGCCGCCGGGCCGGCCCCCGCGCAGGACTTCTATGCGCCCGACATCGCAAAACCAGGCTTCACGCTCGCCCGCATCAAGCACGGTGCGCGAGTCTCGTTCTACCGGGGCGACGAGACACCAGGCTGTCCGGCGCTGACGGCGCGATGCCGGTTACGTGCCTATCTCGTTGCCGGCGATCTGGTGCTGATCGGAACGTCCAACGGTGCCTTGGTCGAAGCCGGCTTCGCCACCGGCTCCGGGCGGGTCACGATCGGCTGGCTGCCGGCGGGGGCGATCGAGCGCATACCGACCCCGTCCACCGTGACGTCGTCCGACTGGCTTGGCTCCTGGTCGAGCGACGAAGCCGAGATCGACATCGCACCCGCGCCCCGGCCCGGCCACCTGACGGTCAGCGGCGAGGCAAGCTGGGGTTCCCACGACCCCGAGCGAGTTCGCAGGGGCGTCAACTACGGCAATTTTTCGGGAGAAGTGCGCCCGGCGGGCGACAGCATGACGATCGTGGACAAGGAACCACCCGATTGCCGCGTGTCGCTCCGCCTGATCGGCCCCTATCTCATTGCGAACGATGCCATGACATGCGGCGGCGTGAACGTGACCTTTTCGGGAATCTATCGACGCTGACATCGGGAAGGGGAAACGACATGATCATCGTTACGGGAAGCGTCACCGCACGGCCTGATACGTTCGAGGAGCTGCGCCAGGCGAGCCTCGATCATGTCCACCGCTCCCGCACCGAGCCCGGCTGCATCAGCCATTCGGTCCAGGTCGATTGCGAAGATCCGCTGCGGCTGTTCTTCTTCGAGCGCTGGAGCGACATGGCGTCGCTCAAGGCGCATTTCGTTCAGCCGGGTTCGGCTCTGTTCATCGCGGCGGCTCGCAGTCTTGCGACCGCGAGCGACAGTATCTCGATGTATGAGGCAAGTCCTGCGGGCTGAGCGTGTTCAGCCTTTTCTAAACATTGTCCGATAATCGGGACGAATGAGCGCGAATTTCCATGTTGAGGCCGATCCGACTCGCGATCTCGTGCGGATTCGATTGTCGGGGTTCTTCACGCAGGACGATATCAAGGCGTTTCTCGACGCGCGCAGGGTAGCGCACGCGCAACTGCGCTGTGGCCGGAACCAGCACCTGACGATCAACGACGTGACAGGCATGAAAATCCAGTCGCAGGAGATCGTCGCCGCGTTCCGCGACATGCTTTCGGCTCCCGAATATCAGTCGCGCCGGCTAGCGTTCGTCACCGGGCCGACGCTTGCGCGGTCGCAACTGATGCGGACGCTGGTGAACCGCAACGCGCAGTGCTTCGACGACTATGCGGCCGCCGAGGCGTGGCTGTTTTCCGCAGATGCGGGCGAGGTGCCCGTTTCGCCGCGCAGGGCCAGCCGGGCGGCCTGAGGCTGCCACCAGCCCTGCTTTGGGCGCTCAGTCGTCCTCGTCCTCATAGCCCAGCAGCGCCAGCGCGCGAGCCTTGATCTGGCGGGTCATGCACCAGTGCACCAGCGCCTCCTCGCGGCCATGGGTCACCCAGACCTCCTTCGGCGCGATCTCGGTCAGGGTGTCGGTCAGTTCGTCCCAGTCGGCATGGTCGGACAGGATCAGCGGCAGCTCGACATTGCGCTGGACCGCGCGCTGGCGAACGCGCATCCAGCCGGAGGCCATGGCGGTGATCGGATCGGGCAGGCGGCGCGACCAGCGATCGTTGAGCGCGCCCGGCGGCGCCATCACGATCCGCCCCTTCAGCTCGGCCTTGGGCACGCCGGTCGCCGGGCGCAGTTCGCCGAGAGCGACGCCGTGTTCGATATAGAGGTCACACAACCGCTGCAGCGCGCCATGGAGATAGATCGGATCGTCGAAGCCCCGCGCGCGCAGTTCCGCGATCACCCGTTGCGCCTTCCCCAGCGCATAGGCACCGACCAGCACGCAGCGATCGGGATTGGCGTGGAGCGCCGCGGTCAGCTTGTCGATCTCGTCGCCGGTGTCGGGGTGGCGGAACACCGGCAGGCCGAAGGTCGCCTCGGTAACGAACACATCGCAGGCGACCGGCTCGAACGGCGCGCAGGTCGGATCGGGCCGGCGCTTGTAATCGCCCGAGACCACGATGGTCTCGCCGCGATGCGCAAGCACGATCTGCGCCGAGCCGAGCACATGGCCGGCGGGCACGAAGCGGATATCGACATCGCCCATGCGCATCGCGGCGCCATAGGCGACCGGATGACCTTGCTGCGGACCGTAACGCGTTTCCATGATCGCAAGCGTCTCGGGCGTGGCCCAGACCGCATCATGGCCACCGCGCGCATGATCGGCATGGCCATGGGTGACGAGCGCCCTGGGCGATGGGCGCGAGGGATCGATCCACGCGTCCGCGGGTCTTACATAGATGCCATGGGGCTGAGGATCGATCCAGTCGCCGAGTTTCGCCATGATACCTATATGGATGGGATGACCTTGGGTTCCCAGTGACCGATCTTCCCGCCCCTCTTGCCAACTGGTTCGCGACACGCGGCTGGGCACCGCGGAGCCATCAGCTCGACATGCTCGAGGTCGGGCGCGCGGGCCGGCACGGGTTGCTCGTCGCCACCACCGGCGCAGGCAAGACGCTGGCCGGCTTCCTGCCGACCCTGACCGAGCTGATCGAGGCGCCGACCGAGGGGCTGCACACGCTCTACGTCTCGCCGCTCAAGGCACTGGCGGTCGATGTGCAGCGCAATTTGCTGACCCCGGTCGAGGAGATGGGGCTCGATATCAGGATCGAGACCCGGACGGGCGACACGTCGAGCGACCGCAAGGCGCGCCAGCGGGTGAAGCCCCCCCAGATCCTGCTGACCACGCCCGAATCGCTCAGCCTGTTGCTGTCCTATCCCGACAGCTTGCTGATGTTCGAGGGGCTGAAGACGATCGTGGTGGACGAGGTTCATGCCTTCGCCACCGGCAAGCGCGGCGACCTGCTTTCCCTGTGCATGGCGCGGCTGCAGCGGCTCGCGCCGGGGCTACGGCGGGTCGCGCTCTCGGCGACGGTCGCCGATGCCGACGGCTATCGTGCCTGGCTGGCGCCCGACGGCGATATCGACCAGGTCACCCTGGTGCAGGGCGAACCCGGCGCGGACCCCGACATCGCCATCCTGCTGCCCGAGGGCCGGGTGCCCTGGGCCGGGCATTCGGGGCGCTACGCCGCCGAGCAGGTGATGGCCGAGATCGAGACTCACCGGACGTCGATCGTCTTCTGCAACACGCGCAGCCTTGCCGAGCTGATCTTCCAGGATTTGTGGAAGGTCAACGACATGCAGCTGCCGATCGGCATCCATCATGGCAGCCTGTCGCTGGAGGCGCGGCGCAAGGTCGAGGGGGCGATGGCGGCGGGCAAGCTGCGCGCGCTGGTCGCGACCGCCAGCCTCGACCTGGGGGTCGACTGGGGCGATGTCGACTGCGTGATTCAGATGGGCGCGCCCAAGGGCTCGTCGCGTCTGCTCCAGCGCATCGGGCGGTCGAACCACCGGCTGGACGAAGCATCGGAAGCGGTGATCGTGCCCGGCAACCGCTTCGAATATCTCGAAGCCCGGGCAGCGCTCGACGCCGTGGTAGCGGGCGAGCTCGACCCCGATATCTTCCGCGCCGGGGCGCTAGACGTGCTCGCCCAGCATATCATGGCCTGCGCCTGCGCCGCGCCCTTCCGGCAGGAGGAGATGCTCGACGAGGTGCGGTCCGCCTTGCCCTATTCGGCGCTGGACGCCGAAACCTTCGAGCGCGTGCTCGGCTTCATCCGCGACGGCGGTTACGCGCTGAAGGCATATGAGAAGTTCAAGCGGCTGACCCAGGACCCCGACGGCAGCTGGCGGGTGAGCCATCCGAGCTTCATCGGCCAGCACCGGCTGAACGCCGGCATCATCGTCGAGGCGACGATGCTGACCGTCCGCTTCCGCAACGGCCGAACATTGGGCAAGGTCGAAGAGGCCTTCGCTGCCTCGATGCGCCACGGCGACACCTTCTTCTTCGCCGGCATGAGCCTTGAGGTGGAGAAGATCGACACCGAGGACCTGATCGTTCGGGCGACGACCAGGCCGGCGCGTATTCCGACCTATGGCGGCGCGCGCATGCCGATCTCGACCAACCTGGCAGACCGTGTACGCAACTTCCTGGCCGATCCCGAGGAGTGGCCGCGTTTTCCGGCGGACGTGCGCGAATGGCTCGAGGTGCAGTCCTATCGCTCCAAGCTGCCGACGCCGGGCCAGCTGCTGGTCGAGACCTTCCCACGGGAGGGGCGGCATTACATGGTGGTCTACAGCTTCGAGGGATGGAACGCGCACCAGTCGCTCGGCATGCTGCTGACGCGACGGATGGAGACGCAGGGACTGAGGCCGCTCGGCTTCGTCGCGTCCGATTATTCGATCGCCTGCTATTCGCTCGATCCGGTCACCGACCCTGCCGCCCTGCTCTCGCCCGATATCCTGGAGGACGAGTTCGTCGACTGGGTGCAGAGTTCGGCCCTGCTCAAGCGCGCGTTTCGCGAGGTCGCGGTGATCGGCGGGCTGGTCGAGCGCCAGCATCCCGGCAAACGCAAGACTGGCAAGCAGGTCACCTTCTCGACCGACCTGATCTACGACGTGCTGCGTAAATATGAGCCGGGCCATTTGCTGCTCCAGGCAGCCTGGGCCGATGCCCGCGCCAAGATGACCGATGTCGGGCGCCTAGCCGGTCTGCTCGACCGCGCCGCCGAGACGATGCTGCATGTCGATCTCGACCGCGTCTCGCCCCTCGCCGTGCCGGTGCTGACCCTGATCGGGCGCGAAAGGATCGCCATGGGCCTGGCCGATGATGCGCTACTGATCGAGGCGGAATCTCTGGCTGCGGAGGCGATGCGCCTGGACTGATCCCTTGCCGGGCGACCGTCGCATTTCGCCGGTCGAAAAGTCTCTTGTTGAAGGTCCGCAACGGGCGTAACTTCGTCTCATGCGCGGAATAACCGCCTTTGCCATCATTATCGCGGCCGCCGCCCCCGGGGCGTTGCCTGCGCGGCAAGGCGAGGTTCCGCCGGCCACCACGACCGAGAACACACTTGCCTTCGACGATGCCGCATCGCGCATGACGGTGCCGGTCACCATCGGCAGTACCGGCCCCTATGCCTTCATCATCGATACCGGTGCCGAGCGCACCGTGATCTCGCGCGAGCTTGCTGCGACGCTTGGCCTGTCGCCCGGCCCCGACGTGCGGATGACGGCGATGACCGGCACCAGCAATGTCGGCACGATGGTGATCCCGTCGCTCAATGTCAGCAAGATCACCAGCAAGCCGATCGAGGCGCCGGCGCTGTTCTCGGCCAATCTCGGCGCGCCCGGCATGCTTGGTATCGACGCGCTGAGTGGCCATTCCCTGTCGATCGACTTCGAAACCAACAGCATGACCCTGCGGCCCTCGACGAAACGGGGTCGTGAGTCGATCCACACCGGCGACATCGTCGTCCGTGCGAAAAGCGTCTATGGCCAGCTCATCGTCACCCAGGCCTATTACAAGGGCCGGCGGATCAGTGTGATCATCGACACCGGAGCCTCGGTCAGCATGGGCAATTCGGCCCTGCGCGCCCGGATGCGCAGCGAGCTGAAGACACCGATGCCGATCACCCTGACCAGCGTGACGGGCGATTCGATGGTCGCCGACTATACCCAGGTCACTCAGCTCGACATTGGCGGCGTATCGTTCAAGAACCTGCCCATCGCCTTTTCGGACGTCGCACCGTTCAAACGGTTCGGCCTGGCCAAGGAACCCGCCCTGATGCTCGGCATGGATGCGCTACGCATGTTCCGGAAGGTCGATGTCGATTTCGCCAACCGCGAGGTTCGCTTCGCCCTGCCGCGGGGGTTTCGTCCCGATGCCTTCTGACCCGGACGGGGCATATCCGGGGACGCCGCGCCGGCTGATCCTCCTCTCGCTCGTCCTTGCCGCCGCCGCGGCCGCGCCGGGGGCCTCGGTCGCGCAGGATCCCGATCTGCCGCCGCCACCGTCGATCGTGCTCGACATCGGCACTGCCGACGACCGGATGACCGTTCCCGTGTCGATCGGCACCAAGGGCCCCTTCGCGTTCGTCGTCGATACAGGGGCGCAGCGCACAGTCATCTCGCGCGAGCTGGCCGGGACTCTCGGCCTCGCCGCCGGCAGGAATGTGCGGCTGACCGCAATGACCGGCACCACCAATGTCGAGACGGTGGTCATCCCGAAGATCAGCGTCAGCACGATCGGCGCATCGAGCATCGAGGCGCCTTCGCTCGAGTCGCGCAACCTAGGCGCGCCAGGTATGCTCGGGCTCGACACGCTGCAGGGCCATGCCCTGACGATCGATTTCGGCAAGCAGACGATGACCCTGACCCCGTCGGTCAAGCGGCAACACTATATAAGCCCGATGCGCGACGAGATCGTCGTCCATGGCAAGAATATCTACGGCCAGCTCATCGTGAGCGACGCAAGCTATCGCGGGCGGAGGATCCGCGTGATCCTCGATACCGGATCGGGTGTCACCATGGGCAATCTGGCGCTGAAGCAACAGGTTGCGCGCGGTACGAAGAAGGTGCGGCCGATCGCCTTATGGGGCGTTACCGGCGAATCGATGCAGGTGGAATATACCCAGATCGACCAGGTGCAGTTCGCCGGCGTCACCTTTTCGCAATTGCCGGTGGCGTTTTCCGACGCGGAGCCATTCCGCCATTTCGGCCTGACCAAGCAGCCGGCCCTGCTCCTCGGCATGGACGCGCTGCGCCTGTTCCAGCGGGTGAGGATCGATTTCCCGAATCGCGAAGTCCGGCTTATGCTCGACAAGGGCAGGGCCGGCACTCCGCCGTCCTTGCCGGCGGGGTCGATTCCGTTCGGGCACTGATCTTACCAGCAATCTTCAATCAGGGGTGAAGGCTATAATTCGAGCTCTATCCGTGTGCGCGGCGACGGCGATCGCCATCCTTCCCTTCTCCACCGCCTCGGCACAGGCGCTTCGCCCCGACCAGCAACAGTTTTTCGGGCTCTACAAGGAGCTGATCGAGACCAACACGACCCTGTCGTCGGGCAGTTGCACCCAGGCGGCGGCGCAAATCGGTGCGCGGCTGAAGGCGGCGGGCTTCGCCGATGGCGACATCACCTATTTCTCGGTGCCCGAACATCCGAAAGACGGCGGCATCGTCGCGGTGCTGGCCGGATCGGACAAAAAGGCCAAGCCGATGCTGCTGCTCGGGCATCTCGACGTGGTCGAGGCCAAGCGTGAGGACTGGGTGCGCGACCCGTTCAAGCTCGTCGAGGAAGACGGCTATTATTACGCGCGCGGCACCGTCGACGACAAGGCGATGGCGGCCGTGTGGGCCGACAGCATGATCCGCTTCAAGACCAGCGGCTACAAGCCGAAGCGCACGATCAAGCTGGCCTTGACCTGCGGCGAGGAGACGACCTTCGCGTTCAACGGCGCGCAGTGGCTGGCGGCGAACAAGCCCGACCTGATCGCGGCGGAGTTCGCGCTGAACGAGGGCGGCGGCGGCCGGTACGATCCGGCCGGCAAACCACAGCTTCTCGCCATCCAGGTCGGCGAGAAGGCGGCGCAGAACTATACCTTCGAGACGACCAATGCCGGTGGCCACAGCTCCCAGCCCACGCCCGACAACGCGATCTACGAGTTGGCCGACGCGCTCGAAGCGGTGCGCGCCTATGAATTCCCGATCAAGTTCACCGACACCACCCGCGCCTTTTTCAGCGCAACCGCCACGGCGATGCCGGTGGGCGATGCGATCACCCGGCTGCTCGCCAATCCGCAGGACAAGGCGGCCGATGCGCTGATCAGCCGCGACAAGGCGATGCATTCGACCCTGCGCACCACCTGCGTCGCCACGCTGGTCAATGCCGGCCATGCCGAGAACGCGCTGCCGCAGCGCGCGACCGCCAACGTCAATTGCCGCATCTTCCCCGGCGAGACGGTCGACGAAACCTTTGCCAAGCTGAAGGAATTGGCCGGCCCCAAGGTGAAGGTAACGATCAACCAGCCGATCCGCCCGACCGCGATCCCACCGACGCTCGACCCGAAGATCGTCGGCCCGGCCAAGACGGTCGCCGCGAAATATTTCCCCGGCCTGCCCATGCTGCCGCTGATGTCGACCGGCGCGACCGACGGCATCTTTTTCCAGGCGATCGGCATCCCGGTCTATGGCGCGCCGGGCATCTTCGTCGATTCCGACCTCAACGGCATCCATGGCCTGAACGAGCGAATCCGCACCAGATCGCTCTATGAGGGCCGAGACTATCTGTACGATCTGGTGAAGGCCTATGCCGGCTGACGGCCAGATGGAAAAACACAAGTCCGAGGTGACGATTCAAATAAGGCGAGTCGGACTCCAGATCCCACCTTCGCCGGGAAAGAAGCCAGAGCGGGTACCGTTCGAAAACCTCAGGCCCTCAGCCGTGCCACCGCCCGCTCGCGTCCGATCAGCGGCAGCAGCGCCTTCATGTCCGGCCCATGGTCGAGCCCGGTCAGTGCCCGCCGCAGCGGCAGGAACAGCGTCTTGCCGCTCCGCCCGCTCGAAGCCTTGAGCGCCGAGGTTAGCGCATGCCAGGGGTCGGCCGACCAGTCGATCGTCTCCGCCACCTGCGCCGCCTCGGCCAGGAAGTCCGCATCGGCCGGATCGGCAGCCGATTCGACCGGCCCTTCGATCACCCGCCACCAGTCGGCCGACTCGGCGACGATGGTCAGGTTCGGCCGCACCGCGTCCCATTCGGCCCGTCCCATGCCAGCGGGCAGCCGTGCAGAAACGGAGTCGAAATCGAGCTGATGCACGATGCGCGTGTTGACCGCGCTCAGCTCGGCCTCGTCGAACCGCGCCGGGGCGCGCCCGAATCGCGCGAAGTCGAAGGTCTCGATCAGCCTGCCGGTATCGACCAGCGGCTCGACCGGGTCGCTCGTCCCGATCCTTGCGAGCAGCGCGCGCACCGCTTCCGGTTCGATCCCCGCCTCGCGGAACTGGTCGACGCCGACCGACCCCAGCCGCTTCGACAACTTGCCCTCGCTGCCGACCAGCAAAGCCTCATGCGCAAAGGCCGGCGGCGTGCTGCCGAGTGCGGCGAACATCTGGAGCTGGAGCGCGGTGTTGGACACATGGTCCTCCCCGCGCACCACATGGGTCACGCCCATCTCGGCATCGTCGATCGCCGAGGGCAGCATATAGAGCCAGGAGCCGTCGGCGCGGCGGATCACCGGATCGCTCATCGTGGCCGGGTCGAACCGCTGATGCCCGCGGATCAGATCGTCCCATTCGATCGCGGCGCCGTGATCGAGCCTGAAGCGCCAGTGCGGCGTACGCCCCTCCGCCTCGAACGCAGCCCGATCGGCCTCGCTCAGCCTGAGCGCCGCGCGGTCATAGACCGGCGGCAGCCCGCGCCCCGCGGCGATCTTGCGCTTCAGGTCGAGCTCCTGTTGGGTTTCGTACGCCGGATAGACATGCCCGGCCTCATGAAGCGCGGCAAAGCGCGCCTCGTACAGCGCGAACCGCGCCGACTGCCGTGCCTCGCCATCCGGGTCCAGCCCGAGCCAGGCGAGGTCGGCCCGGATCGAGTCCACGAAATCCTCCCGGCTGCGCTCGGCATCGGTATCGTCGATGCGCAGCATGAAGCGCCCGCCGCGCTTTTTCGCCCATAGCCAGTTGTGGAGCGCCGTGCGGATATTGCCGACATGCAGCCGGCCGGTCGGGCTCGGCGCGAAACGGGTAAGGACAGTCATGAACGCGGCCTAGAGCGCGGCGTCACCCGCGACAACCCGGTCGAGCGGGAGGCGGCCTGTACCGAGCCTAGAATAATGGCGGGCCGGACCGGATCATCGTAGCACGCAGGTCCTCCGCCTGCTCCCCGGTCATCGCGCGCAGCGGCAGGAACTCGAACATCTGGGTATTGTGATAGATGAGGAAGGCCGAAGGGACCCTGCGCCAGCCATGGAACTCGTCCCATCCTCGCCGGATGTTCCCCAGGTCGGAGGACGCTTCGAGACCTTCGTCAGACCAGCCGTACTCGAACCGGCGGTGGATCGATCGCTGCTGCGCGAACAGCTTCTTGGTCCGTCGGGGCAGCAGGAGGAGGGTGATGCCCATTATGAGCGAGAGCAACAGGGCCGCATACAGGCCGGCTCCAGCGGCAACGATCAGGGTGGGGACGATCTCACGTTCGGTGTACCATCCGAACGCCGCACCCAGTACCGTGAACACGCCGACGACGATGGCGAACCGCCTGAGCACCAGCGGTCGCCGCCACGCCACCAGGAAATTGGCCCGGCACGCTGCGACATAATCATCCGCGTCGGGCGTGAAGCTGATCTTGCCGCTCATATCGCCTCATCCGTCCGCCCTACCAACGGCTGCGCCGTACAGGCGCGCTGCCGGGGGGGCAACAACCGGTGACGCTGGATCGGATCATGGACCAAGTGCCCGTCAGGAGAGGTCACGGGGAAGATGCGATGCACCAGATCAACGTCATCGCCGCAATCGCCGCCGGTATCCTCGGCTATTTCCCGGGTGGCCTCTGGTATTCGAAGGCGATGTTCCTGCATCGCTGGGCGCGCGAGTCGGGCATCGACATCGACACGCAACCGGCGGGTGGCCTGGGCCCCAGGATCGCGATCGGGGTCGCCACCTCGATCGTCGCGGCGATCGTCTTCGCGCTGATCGCGGGCCCCGCGCCCGGCCTGTGCCACGCCCTGCTGCTCGGGCTCGCCTGTGGCAGGTTGATCGCCGCCGCCTTCTCGATTCAACTCGATTCAATATGTGTTCGAAGCCCGCAGCCTGGCTTTCTGGGCGATCAATGCCGGCTATCATATCGTGCAATTTGCCCTGTTCGGGCTGGTTATCGGACTGTGGCCATGAAGACGCACTCGCGACCCGGGTCGCAACGGGCCTTTCCCCTGGGCGAAGTGGTGGCTAAGAGCGCCGGGCAACGGCCACGTCGGCTGGTGGGGATACGCGTATGAAATTGATGACGGGCAATTCGAACCTGCCGCTGGCACGCGCCATCTCGGACTATCTCGAAATCCCGCTCACCAACGCGAGCGTTCGTCGCTTCGCCGATGAAGAAGTGTTCGTCGAGATCCAGGAGAATGTCCGCGGCGAGGACGTGTTCGTGCTCCAGTCGACCGGCTACCCGGCCAACGACAATCTCATGGAGCTGCTGATCTGCATCGACGCGCTGCGCCGCGCCTCGGCCAAGCGTATCACCGCGGTCATCCCCTATTTCGGCTATGCCCGGCAGGACCGCAAGCCCGGCCCGCGCACCCCGATCTCGGCCAAGCTGGTCGCCAACCTGATCACCGTCGCCGGTGCCGACCGCGTGCTCTCGGTCGATCTCCATGCCGGTCAGATCCAGGGCTTTTTCGATATCCCGACCGACAATCTCTACGGCGCGCCGGTGATGTCGGCCGACATCCTTACCCGCTTCGGCGACCGCAACCTGATGGTCGTCTCGCCTGATGTCGGCGGCGTTGTCCGTGCCCGTGCGCTGGCCAAGCGCCTCGACAACGCCCCGCTCGCCATCGTCGACAAGCGCCGCGAGCGCGCCGGCGAATCCGAGGTGATGAACATCATCGGTGAGGTCGAGGGTCGTTTCTGCATCCTTATCGACGATATCGTCGATTCGGCCGGCACGCTCTGCAACGCCGCCGCCGCGCTGAAGGAAGCCGGTGCAGAGGGCGTGGTCGCCTATGTCACCCACGGCGTCCTGTCGGGCGGCGCCGTCGCCCGGGTCGAGGGGTCGGCGCTCGAGGAACTGGTGATCACCGATTCGATCGGCAGCCATGAAGTGGTGGAAAACGCAAAGCGCATCCGCCACCTAACCATCGCGCCCCTGATCGCCGAGGCGATCAAGCGGATCGCCGATGAAACCTCCGTTTCGTCGCTGTTCGACTGAGCTTCGAAGGGTAGCCCGGACGCGCTCCGGAGGTTGCCACGGCACGTACCGACGACTTCGGCCCTTTTTGCTTCCCCGGCGAAGGCCGGGGCCCAGTTGGGAAGGCAGGGGTAACGGAGCGCGACGGCAGTTACTACCTCCCCCGACTGGACCCCGGCCGCGCGGAGGAAGCAAAGAAGGAACGGGATCGCGCTCGCCGTCGGCCAGATTGATGCATTGACGGTCTAGGCAAAATTGCCTTCGAATGGCTCGCCGATTTCCTCGATGTTTTCGGCATCGTGGCTCGTGTCGGGCAGGTCGTTCTCTGGAGTCGACGTATCGGGATCGGGCTCGTTACCGGGCTTTTTCGGGTGGTTCGACATGATGCTCTCCTCGCGCGGTCAAACGCATCGCAAGCTGGAATGGGTGCGGCGCCGCTGAAGCCCATAGCGCAGAGCGAATCGCCATCCTCGATTCACATGCCGGCACGATATGGTGAACTATGCCGGACGCGCCGCGGCGAGCGGATCGCGGGCGACACGGCGCCGCCGCTCTTTGACCTGGTAAAGAATGTTTCGCGCGGCGTGCCGCCGTGCCGATATGGTCGCCAAGTAAAGCCGCATGAAATTCCGATAGGGGTCGCATAAATACGGAAGTTGCTGGCCACGTCATGGGCCGTAATGGTGACAGGTCGCTGCCGTTATGTCGTGCCTTGCGCCACGAAGTCGCTTGGTATCCATGTTGGAGTGGCGCGCACTCCAACAGTAAGGCCCGGATTCGGCTCACAGGCGATTGGCTCGCGAAATTCGATCTGTTCTTGATGGTCGTGGCGTGAAGACATGGTCCCCGAGCCGTCTCGATTTGGCGGCTCGCCGTCTTTACCTCACGCCACCCCGTCCCAGACGAGTTTTACGCCGACCAGCACCATCAGCACATAGATCGCGGTATAGAATCGCGCCGGCGACACCCGCCGCACCAGCCACACGCCCGCCAGGGTCGAGGCGATCGCCACCGGCAGCAAGGTTGCCGCCGCCAGCAGATTTTCCCGGCTGAACTGGCCGAGCGCCCAATAGGCCGGCACCTTCAGCCAGTTGGTAACGGCGAAGAAGATCGCGGTGGTGCCGACCAGCACGTCGCGCTCCAGCTTCTTCGGCAATACCCATATCTGGAAGGGCGGCTGCCCGGCATGGGCGATCTGGCTGGTGAAGCCCGAGGCGATGCCACACAGGGTGCCGACCCAGCCTGGCGACCGCGCCGGCGCCGCGATCACCCCGCGGCGGTCGAGCCAGAGGCGGTAGAGCCCGAACAGGATCGAGATCGCGCCGACCACGCCGAGCACCGCGCTTTCCGATACCCGGGCTGCGAAGAACCAGCCGAGCGCGATGCCGATGACCGACCCGGGCAGCATCCAGCCCAGGATGCGCCCGTCCCATTGCTTGCGGAATGCCCAGACGCCGACCACGTCCTGAACGATCAGGATCGGTAGCAGGATCGCGGCGGCGCGCACCGGGGAGATCGCCAGCGCCAGGATCGGCAGCGACAAGGCTCCCATGCCGACGAAACCGCCCTTCGACAGGCCGATCAGCGTGACGGCAGGCACCGCCAGGGCGTAGAAATACCAGTCGGGAATGGCTCAGCTCCGCCCGGCGATGCGGGCGAGATGCGCGGTGATGCGCAGCAGCACGATCAGGATCGCCGCCGCGAACCCGGCAAGCGCCAGCACCGCGTAGGTCAGTGCCTCGAGCAATTGCGCCACGCCCGTGTCCTGGACGGGCGCTGCGCCCGGCACCGCCACGCGCTGCCCGGCCTGGCCGCCGGGCATGGGCGCCGGCTTCGGGTCGCCCCCGGGCGCCTGAGCCTCGCCTGTCGAATCCGGCGTCGCGCGCTGGTCGGACGCGGCTTCCGTCGATGGCATGCCGCTGCGCAGGGTGCCGTTGCCGCGGGAGGTCGATTCGAGCGAGGCGATGATCGCGAAGGTGGCGAGCCCGCTCAGGACCAGCAACAAGGTGCGGCCGATCCAGTCGAACATCTATCGCGCCCCGCCATCACCCGTCGGCGCACGCACCCCGGCATGGCCGCGCCGCTTGAGCTCGGCCTTCAGCGCCTCGGGTTTCGGCGCCCAGAGGAAGCCGAAACTCACCGTGCCCGCCTTGGTCTCGACCACATGGTGAAGCCGGTGTGCCTGGATGATCCGTTTCATATAGGCCGATTTCGGCAGATAGCGGTGGTTCAGCCGCTTGTGCACGATGACGTCATGGAAGCCGAAATAGATCGCGCCATAGGCGGCGACGCCCGCCCCGATCCAGGTGAAACCGGGCCACCAGCCGAGCTGGACCCCGCCGAGCAGCAGCACGATCGACGGCACCGCGAAGATCACCGCATAGAGATCGTTCAGTTCCCAATGGCCAGTGCGCGGCCGGTGATGGCTTTCATGCAGGAACCAGCCCGGCCCATGCATGATCCAGCGGTGCGCGACATAGGCAAAGCCTTCCATGCCCATCACGGTCAGCGCGAACAGGATAAGGCCGGTTGTCCAGTGCATCCCCGGCGATATAGCCGCGCGGCGCCTGTTAAACGAGTGGGGTTTAAACGAATGGGGTCAAAGGAGGGGATGGTCGAATGCGGATGATGCTGGCGCGGGGGGCTTTGCCTGGCGGTGCGTTGCTGATGCTGGCTGCCCGATCTCGCAGGCCGGATGTCGAGCGGCCGTCATGGCCGGAATCCTATACGATCGAGCTCAAGCCCGGACATGCCACCCAAGGGGTGGATTCCCCGTCCACCCTGTGCTTAAGGCTCCTGCATCCCCGATCTTCGAAAGGCAAGTGAGCCCCATGAACATCCACGAATACCAGGCCAAAGAGCTTCTCGCGAAATTCGGCGTGCCCGTACCGGCAGGCTTTGCGGCGCTCAGCGTGGATGAGGCGGTGGCCGCATCGGCCAAGCTGCCCGGGCCGCTTTATGTCGTGAAGGCGCAGATCCATGCCGGTGGCCGCGGCAAGGGCAAGTTCAAGGAACTCGGCCCCGACGCCAAGGGCGGTGTCCGTCTCGCCAGGACCGCCGACGAAGTTCGCGCGGCGGCGACCGACATGCTCGGCAACACGCTGGTGACGATCCAGACCGGCGAGCATGGCAAGCAGGTCAACCGCCTGTATGTCACCGACGGCGTCGACATCGCCAAGGAATTCTACCTCGCGCTCCTCGTCGATCGCGCCACCGGCCGAGTCGCCTTCGTGGTGTCGACCGAGGGTGGCATGGACATCGAGACCGTCGCGCACGACACGCCGGAAAAGATCCAGACCTTCGACGTTGACCCCGCGACCGGCTTCATGCCGCATCACGGCCGCGCCGTGGCGAATGCGCTCGGCCTGAAAGGCGATCTCGCCAAGCAGGCGGCCAATGTCGCGTCGAAGCTGTTCGATGCCTTTATGGGCACCGACGCCTCGCAGATCGAGATCAACCCGCTCGCCGTCACCGACGACAACAAGCTGCTGGTGCTCGACGCGAAGGTCGGCTTCGACACCAACGCGCTGTTCCGCCACAAGGATCTGCTCGCGCTGCGCGACGAGACCGAGGAGGATCCTTCGGAGCTCGAAGCGTCGAAGTACGACCTCGCTTACATCAAGCTCGACGGCGACATCGGCTGCATGGTCAACGGCGCCGGCCTCGCCATGGCGACGATGGACATCATCAAATTGAACGGCATGTTTCCGGCCAACTTCCTCGATGTCGGTGGCGGCGCCAACAAGGAGAAGGTGACCGCGGCGTTCAAGATCATCCTCGCCGATCCCGCCGTGAAGGGCATCCTTGTCAACATCTTCGGCGGCATCATGAAGTGCGACATCATCGCCGAGGGCATCGTCGCCGCGGCGAAGGAAGTGAACCTCTCGGTCCCGCTGGTCGTTCGTCTCGAAGGCACCAATGTCGAGGAGGGCAAGAAGATCCTTTCGACGTCCGGTCTCGCGATCGTCCCCGCCAATGATCTGGGCGACGCCGCCCGCAAGATCGTGGCAGAGGTGAAGGCAGCCGCCTGAGCTCTTTTCCTCCCCGGGAAGAGTTTCGGTTACAGGAGTGGATTGCAATGAAGGTGCTGGTCCCGGTCAAGCGTGTGCTTGACTATAACGTAAAGCCGCGGGTGAAGGCCGACGGGACGGGGGTCGACCTCGCCAACGTCAAGATGAGCATGAACCCGTTCGACGAAATCGCGGTCGAAGAGGCGATACGCCTCAAGGACAAGGGCGTCACGGAGATCGTGGTCGTCTCGATCGGCGAGCAGAAGGCCCAGGAAACGCTGCGTACCGCGCTCGCCATGGGTGCTGACCGCGCGATCCTGGTCGTGTCGGACGAGAAGGTGGAGCCGCTCGGTGTCGCCAAGCTGCTCGCCAAGATCGTCGAGGAGGAAAAGCCCGATCTGGTCATCCTCGGCAAGCAGGCGATCGATGACGACAATAACCAGACCGGCCAGATGCTTGCCGGCCTGCTGGGCGTCGGCCAGGCGACCTTCGCCTCGAAGGTCGATCTGACCAGCGACTCGGTCACCGTCACGCGCGAAGTCGATGGCGGCTCGGAGACCGAGACGCTGAAGCTCCCCGCGGTCATCACCACCGATCTTCGCCTCAACGAGCCGCGCTATGCGTCGCTGCCGAACATCATGAAGGCGAAGTCCAAGCCGCTCGCGCAGAAGACGCCCGCCGATTACGGCGTCGATGTCGCGCCGCGCCTGACCACGCTGAAGGTGGTCGAGCCGGCCAAGCGCTCGGCCGGCGTCAAGGTCGCCGATGTCGATGAACTCGTGGCCAAGCTCAAGGCGATGGGAGTCGCGAAATGAAGACGCTCGTCTGGGTCGAACATGACGGTGCAGCCGTCAAGGACGCAACGCTCGCCGTGGTCACCGCCGCGTCGGGGCTTGGCGAGGTCCATCTGCTCGTCGCCGGCCAGGGTGTCGACGGCGTCGCGGCCGAAGCCGCCAAGATTGCCGGCGTGGGCAAGGTCCATGTCGCCGACGACGCCGCGTTCGCGCATGCGCTCGCCGAGAATGTCGCGCCGCTCATCGTGGAGCTGATGGGGCATCATGACGCGGTGCTGTTCCCGGCTACCTCGAACGGCAAGAACATCGCGCCGCGCGTCGCCGCGCTGCTCGACGTGATGCAGATCAGCGACATCCTCTCGGTCGAGAGCGCGGATACCTTCACCCGGCCGATCTATGCCGGCAACGCCATTGCCACGGTCCAGACCAAGGATGCGAAGCTCGTCCTCACCGTGCGCGGCACGGCGTTCGACAAGGCGGCGGCCGAAGGCGGTTCGGGTACGATCGAGGCAGTCGCCTCGACCGGAGACAAGGGTCTGTCGACTTTCGCGGGTGCGGAGATCGCCAAGTCCGAGCGTCCCGAGCTGACCAGCGCGAAGATCATCGTGTCGGGCGGCCGCGCGCTGCAGAACAGCGAGAACTTCCACTCGATCATCGAGCCGCTCGCCGACAAGCTCGGCGCCGGTGTCGGCGCCTCGCGGGCGGCGGTGGACGCCGGTTATGTTCCGAACGACTATCAGGTCGGCCAGACCGGCAAGATCGTCGCCCCGGAAGTCTATATCGCGATCGGCATCTCCGGTGCGATCCAGCATCTGGCGGGCATGAAGGACTCCAAGACGATCATCGCGATCAACAAGGACGAGGACGCCCCGATCTTCCAGGTGGCGGACATCGGCCTGGTCGGCGACCTGTTCAAGATCGTGCCGGAGCTGACCGAGAAGCTGGCCTGAAGCGAGGCGCGCAGCGCAAGCTGCGCGCCGATGCGAACGGCGAAGCCAGTTCGCACGCGAAAGGCCGGCCGGCGCGGCCATAGCCCCGACCGACGAGACGCGGGATTTACTCCCGCGTTGCTGGCCCGGTAAGACTCGGTCCATGGATACCGATCGCCTCCACATTCTCACCGGCGGTCCGGGCTCGGGCAAGACGACCCTGATCGAGGCGCTCGCCGCCGCCGGCGTGGCCACCAGCCCGGAAGTCGGCAGGGCCGTGATCCGAGAGCAACTGGCAGCCGGCGGCGACGCTTTGCCCTGGGCCGACCAGCAGGCCTTTGCCGATCTGATGCTTATCCGCGACGTTGCGGCGCACCGGGAGGCGCTGGCGACAGGAGCCCTCACCTTGCTTGATCGCGGCGTGCCCGATGTGGCGGGTTTCCTGCGCGTCTCCTGCCTGCCGGTCCCGCCGCGCATCGATGAAGCCGCCCGCACCTGTCGCTACAACCCGCGGGTCTTCATCGCCCCTTTCTGGGCGGAGATCTTCACCGGTAACGCCGAACGCAAACAGTCGCCGGAGGTCGCGGAGGCGACCTTCGCGGTCATGGTCGAGACCTATCGCGACTATGGCTACGAGTTGATCGAACTGCCCAAAGTCTCCGTCGCCGACCGCGTGACGTTCGTACGGCAGCGGACCGGCGCCAGGTAGCACGGCCTCAGGCGAGCCGGGAACCGCTATGGTTCCCGCCGGATCGACCGGACATCCTCAAACGGGTTTCCGAAATTTGTAGATGAACTGGTCGGTCTTCCCGCGCACCGCCTTGTCGAACACCGCGAGCTTATGGTCGTCAGCAGGATTGGCGAGCAGCCTGCTCTCCCCGACGAACTCGAATCCAGCCGCCGTCACCTGCTGCTTCACTATAGCGGGGTCGATCCGGTGAAGCGTGTCCGTATCCCGCATGCCCGATCCGGCCTCCGCGACATGGTCAATGATCAGCAGGATGCCGCCAGGCTTAAGCGCGGCGAACGCGGCCTTGTTGAACACCGCCGGGTCGAGCGGGCCCATGAACTTGTCGGGATAATCGTGATAATTCTGCGAGGTGAAGACGAGGTCGACCGGCTTCGGCGCGCTGATCTCGGTCGCTGGTTTGACCGACCCGCTGACATTGGCGAAGTCGGAAGACGCGGCGAGCTTGCCATAGGCTACCACGTCGCCCCGTGCCTCCATCGCATAGGGCCGGGGCCAGAGGCCGTAGACATGGCCCTCAGGCCCAACCGCCCGTGCGAACAGCCGGGTCCAGTATCCGCCGCCTGGGATCAGGTCGATCACCACCCCGCCCTTGGGCAGGCCGGAAAAGGCCAGGATCTCCGGCCCGTGCCGACGCGCGTCCTGCGTCACATCCTGTGCCCTCGCCGGATCGGCGGCTGCCGCCGCCGCATCGACCGGTTTGGGAGGACTGCCCTGCCCGCAGCTGCCGAGCATGCTTGCCGCCAGCAGCAAGGCAATCGATCGAGCGATCATGCCGTCCTCCCCTTATCGGTCCGCGTGCAGGATCAGCCCGGCTTGCGGAACTTGTAGATGAACTGGTCGGTGTGCCCGCGAATCTTCTCGTCGAACACGCCGAGGCTGTGGTCGTCGGCCGGGTTGCGCAGTACGTCGCTCTCGCCGACGAACTTGAAGCCGGCGGCGATCACCTGTGCCTTCACCGCCGCGCCCTCGATGCGGTGAAGCGTCTTGGTGGTGGTGACCCCGGTGCCGGCTGCGCTGGCATGGTCGATCACGATATAGGTGCCGCCCGGCTTCAGCAGGCCGAACACGCCCTTGTTCACCGCCGCGAGCGCAGCCTCGCCGCCCGAATTGGCGACGTCGTGATAATTCTCGACCGTCATGAACAGGTCGACCGGCTTGTCGCTGGTCGGGATGTCGGTCGTGCCGACCACCGGCGTGACGTTCGCCAGATTCTTGGCCTTCAGCGCGTCGATCGTCGCCGTGGCGCGTGTGCCAGCCCCCGCCGGCCACATCGGATAGACATGGCCCTTGGGCCCGACCACGCCGGTCAGGATCCGGGTCCAGTATCCGCGGCCCGGCAGGTAATCGATCACCGTGTCGCCCGGGCCGACGCCAGCGAAGATCAGCGTCTCGGCCGCCTTGCGCCGGGCATCGTCGACCGCCTGGTCGGCACGCGCCGGATCGGCAAGGGCGGCGGTGACGGCCTTTTTCGTCTCGGCGGCGGGATGATCCTTCGCGATCGCCGCCGTCGCCATCAGCGCCACCATCGCGACGCCTGTCAGTGCAACCCTCATGCCCGTCTCCCTAGATTGGTCTTCTATACGTCCAGATTCACAACGCTCAGCGCATTGTCCTGAATGAACTCCCTGCGGGGCTCAACGACATCGCCCATCAGCCGGGTGAAGATCTCATCGGCCACATCGGCCTGCTCGATCTCGACGCGGAGCATCGACCGGTTCTGCGGATCGAGCGTGGTTTCCCACAGCTGCTCGGCGTTCATCTCGCCCAGGCCCTTGTAGCGGGAGATCGCCAGCCCCTTGCGGCCGGCGAGCAGGATCGCGTCGAGCAACTGGCTCGGCCGCGCGACCATCGTCTCGCCCTTGCCGAGCGCGACCGGTGCGTCATCCTCTTCCTCGGCCGCATCGGCTTCGGCCTGGGCGGCGGCGGCCGCCTTGGTCGAGACCAGCTTGGCGGTGTTTACAAAGGCATCACCCTGTTCGGCTGCCAGCGCGTGCAGCTTGCGTGCTTCGGCCGAGCCGAGGAACGCCGCCTCGATGATGTGGTGATCGGTCACGCCGCGCCAGATCCGCTTGAACTGGATGCTGCCTTCCTCCGTGACCGAGGCCGACCAGCGCGCATCCGCATCCGCCGCGTCGAGCCCGCGCACCACCGTTTCGAGCAGGACGCCGCGCGCCTCGTTGGACAGGGACGGATCGAGCACGCCGCTCATCGCCAGCGCCTCGACCATGGTCGGGTCGTAGCGGCGCGGGACGTAGCGCATCAGCGTGCGCATGCGTCGCGCGTGATCGACCAGGCTGCGAAGGTCGGCCCCGCTGCGGGCACCGCCCGCGCCTTCCAGCACGCTCGACGCGACGCCGTTCTCGACGAGATATTCGTCGAGCGCATTGTCGTCCTTCAGATACACTTCGGAACGGCCGCGCGTCGCCTTGTACAGCGGCGGCTGCGCGATGAAGAGGTGTCCGTTGGTGATGATCTCAGGCATCTGCCGGTAGAAGAAGGTCAGCAACAGGGTGCGGATATGGGCGCCGTCCACGTCTGCGTCGGTCATGATGACGATCTTGTGGTAGCGCAGCTTCTCGACATTGAAGTCGTCGCGACCGATGCCGGTGCCCATCGCCTGGATGAGCGTGCCGATCTCGCGGCTGGACAGCATCCGGTCGAAGCGCGCGCGCTCGACATTGAGGATCTTGCCGCGCAGCGGGAGGATCGCCTGGAAATGCCGGTCGCGGCCCTGCTTGGCCGAACCGCCTGCCGAGTCACCCTCGACCAGGAACAGCTCGGACTTGGCGGGATCACGTTCCTGGCAGTCGGCGAGCTTGCCGGGCAGCGAGGCGATGTCCATCACGCCCTTGCGCCGGGTCAGCTCGCGCGCCTTCTTGGCGGCTTCGCGCGCGGCGGCGGCGTCGATCACCTTGGCGACGATCGCGCGGCCATGCGCCGGATTCTCCTCGAGCCATTCGACCAGCTTGTCCGCCATCAGGCTTTCGAGCGGCTGGCGCACCTCGGACGAGACCAGCTTGTCCTTGGTCTGCGAGCTGAATTTCGGATCGGGCAGCTTTACCGAGACGATCGCGGTCAGGCCTTCGCGCATGTCGTCGCCGGTCAGCGTCACCTTCTCCTTTTTCAGGAGACCCGACTTCTCGGCATAATTGTTGAGCGTGCGCGTCAGCGCTGCGCGGAACGCCGCGAGGTGGGTACCGCCGTCACGCTGCGGGATGTTGTTGGTGAAGCAGAGGACGTTCTCGTAATAGGAGTCGTTCCATTCCAGCGCGACATCGATCGTCACGTCGTCGCGGGTGCCGGAGATCGCGACCGGATCCGGCATCAGCGGCACCTTGTTGCGGTCGAGATATTTCACGAACGCGGCGATGCCGCCCTCATAATAAAGCTCGATCGTCTTGGTCTCTTCATGCCGCGCGTCGCTCAGGAACAGGCGCACGCCGGAGTTGAGGAAGGCCAGCTCGCGATAGCGATGCTCGAGCTTCTCGAAATCGAATTCGGTGATCTTGAAGGTGGCCGGCGACGGGAAAAAGGTCACGCGCGTGCCCTTCTTGCCCTCGGCCGCGCCGACGACCTTCAGCGGTGCGACGGCATCGCCGAACGCGAAGCGCATGTAATGTTCTTCATTGTCGCGCCAGATCGTCAGGTCGAGCCATTCGCTGAGCGCGTTGACCACCGAGACGCCAACGCCGTGCAGGCCGCCGGAAACCTTGTAGGCATTGTCGTCGGACGTGTTCTCGAACTTACCGCCGGCATGGAGCTGGGTCATGATGACCTCGGCCGCCGAAACACCTTCCTCGGTGTGGATGCCTGTAGGGATGCCGCGGCCATTGTCGGTCACCGAGACAGAACCGTCGGGATTCAGGGTGATGTCGATGCGGTCGCAATGGCCGGCCAGTGCCTCGTCGATCGCGTTGTCGGAAACCTCGAACACCATGTGGTGGAGGCCCGAGCCATCGTCGGTATCGCCGATATACATGCCGGGGCGTTTGCGGACCGCGTCGAGGCCCTTCAGCACCTTGATTGAATCGGCGCCATAGTCGTTCTTGTTGGGATCTTCTGCCATGCCAAGCATATAGGGATTCAGGCACGGAAACGGAAGCAAAATGCCGTGTTTGGACGGCCGCCTGCGCTCGGCGGACGACCGTCCCGGAATGGCCGATTGTCAGGTACTTAGTCGGCGCGGGCGAACCGGTCGGCACGCTGGCCGAGCAGGGTCACCTCGACACGGCGGTTCTGCCGCATTCCGGCCGGGGTCGCGTTGGTCGCAACCGGGTCAGCCTCGCCATGTCCAACCACGGCAAATCGCGCGCGCGTCACGCCAAGCTCGTCGAACGCAGTGCGCACGCTGGCGGCACGCCGCTCGGACAGATCCTGGTTGTGCGCATCGGTGCCGCGGCTGTCGGTATAGCCGTCGATCGCCACCCGCACACCCGGTTCAGCGCGCAGATAGGAGGCGAGCGGCCGCAGTTTCTCGATCGCGCCGGGGCGCAGCACCGCGCTGTCGGTCTTGAACAGCACATCCTCCTGCAGCCTCAGGGTCGCGCCGCGTGAAGTCTGGCGGAAGCCATAGCCGCGCATCGCGCCGCGATCCCATCCGCTGCCGCGCTCCTCGACCACGACCGTCCGGTCACGTGAACTCCAGTCGAACCGGTCACGGCGCTGGCCGGCGACTTGGGCGAAGGCGCGGTTGGCGGCGTTCGCCTCGCGCGGGCTGACCCGACCGTCACGATTGAAATCGAAATTGCGCATCACGAAGGCGCGGCCACGATTCGTCGTGCGTAACTCGCGGTAGAGGATCGGCACGCCGGCGCCGACCAGGCCGTATTCACGGTCGCCGGGGCGTCCGCCGCCCCAGTCCCAGCGGTCCTGCGCCATCGCCGGCGTGGCACCGGCCGTCAGGGCGATCGCTATGGCTATCATCGGTGTCTTCATTGTTCTTCTCCATGGCCCCCGCCATGGAGTGCTTCCTGCCGCCCGGCGTTTGAACGCGGTGTGAGCCGGTCCGACAGCGGAGGTTCAGGGGCAAGGTTCAGGGCCAAGGTTCGGGGGCAGGGCTCAGCGCGCGCCCTGGCCGATCGTCAGGCGGAAGGCGTCGGCACCGACCTCGTCGAACAGCGCGGATTCGGTACCCGTCATCCACACCTGCCCCTTGCCGGCGAGCCGTTCGAACAGCGCGGCGCGTCGGAACGGGTCGAGGTGCGCTGCTACTTCGTCGAGCAGCAGGATCGGCGTCTGACCAGTGCGTTCGGCCACCAGATCGGCATGGGCGAGCACTACACCGAGTAGCAATGCCTTCTGTTCCCCGGTCGAGCACAAGGCGGCCGCCTGCCCCTTGCCGAGATGGGTAACGGCGAGATCGGTGCGATGCGGGCCGACCAGCGTGCGACCGGCCGCAGTGTCCCGACGCCGGCCCCTGGCGAGTTCGACGGCCAGCGTGTCGCCGGCGCCCGTCCACCCCTCCAGTGTGAGGCCGGCTCGGGCGAACGGACCTTCGGGCTGATCGGTGAGCCGTTCGGTCAGCGCCGCGACCGCATCGCGCCGCGCCATGTCGATCGCTGCGCCATGCTCGGCCATCTGGGCTTCGAGCGCGCCCAGCCATTCCGGATCGGCGGGGCGCAGGCCCTCGCTCGCTTCGGCCAGCAGCCGGTTGCGCGCACGCATCGCCGCCTCATAGCGGTTGGAATGGACCGCGTGTCCGGGGTTCAGCGCCAGGGTCAGCCGGTCGAGGAAACGACGCCGCTCGCTCGCGGGCTCGACGAACAGCCGGTCCATCGCCGGGGTCAGCCACAGCACGGTGAGCCATTCGGCGAGCGCGGTCGCCGCGGCGGCGGCGCCCTGGATACGGACGATACGCCGCTCCGGCGCGGTAGGCTGGGTGCCGGTCGCGACCTGAATCTCCCCTCCCACTTGCGGGAGGGGCTGTCCATGATCGACGTCGCCGGAAGTTTGCCAGGACAGTCCCTCCCCCGACCCCTCTCGCAAGCCGGAGGGGGGCAATGAAGATGAAGAAACAGGCAGCAGGGTCGCCGCCACCCCGAAACCGCCGCTGCCGCCCTGTCGCGCCATCTCGCCGAGCGGCGCGCGGCGCAGCCCCCGCCCCGGCGCAAGCAGCGACACCGCCTCGAGGATATTGGTCTTGCCCGCGCCATTCTCGCCGGTCAACACGACGAAACCCGGCCCGGGTTCGATCGCGGCATCGGCGTGATTGCGGAAATCGGTGAGGACGAGACGCGAGAGCATTGCGGCAGCCTTAGCGCGTTTCCCGGGCTGTCGCGCCGTTTTCGCGAAGAGTCGATATACGAAGCCTCGGGCAAGGCGTTCGTCCTGAGCCCGAGTCGTTTCGCAAAGGAAATTGCCCATGCGCCTGCCGCTGATCGCTCCTGCCGACCTGACCGATGCCCAGAAGCCGCTTTATGCCGATATGAAACAAGGGATCGCGTCGAACTTCAGCGATTTCGAGACGGTGGCGGACAATGGCGCATTGATGGGCCCCTGGAATCCGTGGCTGCACGAACCGGTGATCGGCAAGGCGGTGTGGGATCTGACCAAGGCAATGTCGATGCAGGCGACCCTGCCCGATCCCGCCCGCCAGGTCGCGATCCTGGTGACGGGCGCGCATTTCGATGCCGCCTATGAGCTTTATGCGCATATCGCGGTCGCGGAGCGCGAAGGCATGTCGGCCAGGCGCCTGTCGGAGCTGTGCGCGAATGTGAAGCCTGCGGACCTCGATCCGGAGGAAAGCGCCGCCTATGATGTGGCGTTCGCGCTGGTCAACGGCGGCGTGCTGCCCGAGCCCTGCTACCGGCTGGCGGTGGACACCTTCGGCCAGCACGGCGCGAACGAGCTGATCTACCTTGTCGGCCTGTATGCGCTCGTTTCGATGACGCTCAACGGCTTCAACGTGCCGGTGCCCGAACGCGAATAGGCCCGAACCCTAGATGCCGGCAAAGGCTCAGGCGGCGAGTCGTTCCGGTGCTGCTTCGGCCTTCGCCTTGCCTGCGCTGAGATAGGACGCAAGCTCGGCCCCCAGCTCGCGCTGCGCATGCAGATAGGCGGTCGGCGTCACGATGCCGAGCCGGGCCCGCGCCGCGTCGAGCGGTTCGTGCATCAGCGTGAGATAGTCCTCGCCGGAGATCCATTTCGCCTTGCGGCCGTTGCGATACCCCTCGATCACCGCCCGGGCGAACAAGGTGCCGCCGGTGACGCGCAGGCTCTTCAGCGCCGCCGCCCCGCCGATGAACGCCCAGCCGAGCCCGCCGACCTGAGCATAGCTGAACGCGACCAGCGCCGCCTCGCCCATGCTCTCATCGGCCTTGTAGCCAGTCAGCACATGCCAGATGTCGTGCGTGTCGCGCGTCCGCCGCCCGAACCAGGCATAGGGATGGAGCATGTCCTCTTCCCGGTTGATCTTGCTGATGTCAGCCAGGCCATCGGCCGAATATCCCGTCGACTCGAGGAAATGGCGATAGGCGGCGCCGACCGTGCCCGGCGCGAAGGACGCGACATAGGCCTTGTCCACGAAGCGCTCGGCCAGCTCGACCCGCTCATAGGCCATGCGCCCGCCCTCTTCGGTGGCGATGAACCGGCCAAAATTGGCGGCGGTGCTGCCGACATTGAGCGCCCGCATGATGCGGAACACCTGGGTGGTATCATCGCCATTGGCGAGCAGCTTGCGGATCGCATCGAACGCAGTCCGCCAATCGCGCCGCCCGGTCGTTCCGGGAAAGGGAGGAAGTTTTGCCATCGAATCATTCCTTGCTGACATTAGTGTCAGTAATGGGTTGCCCGCGAGAATGCAAGGCGGGGTTGCTCGAATTGTCGTGCGATCTAGAGTGCGCCTCCATGAAAAACAGCAGCTTCGCATTCGCGGCCGCGCTTCTCGCCGGCTCCGCACAACCCGCCCTGGCCAGGGTCGATGTCGATCCGGCCCGGCTTACCGAGACGGTGAAGACCCTCGCCTCTGACACGTTCGAGGGTCGCGCCCCCGGAACGCCGGGCGAGGATCGCACCATAGCCTATCTCACTGCGCGCTTTCAGGATCTCGGGCTCGAACCGGCCGGATCGGATGGGACCTGGGTGCAGAAGGTGCCTCTGCTGCACACCCGGCTCGGTACGCCGAAAACGCTCGCATTCGCCACACCGAAAGGCGCGATGCCGGTCGAGCCCGCACGCGACCTCTATATCTCGACCCTCCGACCCGACGATAACGCGAGGATCGCCAACGCGCCGGTCGTCTTCGTCGGCTATGGCGTGAAGGCACCCGAACGCGGCTGGGATGATTTCAAGGGGGTCGATCTCAAGGGCAAACTGGTCGTTTTCCTGGTCAATGACCCCGATTTCGCGGCGAAACCCGGTGAAGCGGCAGCAGGCAAGTTCGGCGATCGGGCGATGACCTATTACGGGCGCTGGACCTACAAGTTCGAGGAAGCCGCGCGACAGGGCGCGGTGGGCGCGTTGATCGTCCATGAAAGCCAGGCCGCGGGCTATGGCTGGAATGTGGTGATCAGCCCCGGCGGCGAGAATTACGATATCGCGCGCAGACCCGACGCGCTCACCAGCCTGGCGTTGCAGGGTTGGCTATCGGGCGATGCGGGGAGCAGGCTTTTCGCGGCGGCGGGCCTGGATCTTGCGAAGTTGGAGGTTGCCGCACGCTCCCCGAAGTTCAAGCCGGTGCAGTTGAAGGGGGTGACCTTCGACGCCGATGTCCCCGTGACTCATGACCTGGTCGAAAGCCACAATGTGCTGGCGCGCATTCCGGGCACGAAGCGCCCCGATGAAGTGGTCATGTACGGCGCGCATTGGGATGCCTATGGCGCGGGCAAGCCGGATGATCAGGGCCGAATCTACCGCGCCGGGGCCAATGACGATGCGCTGGGCATCGCCGGAATCCTCGAAATCGCCCGCGCGATGAAGGCGGGCCCCGCGCCGGAGCGCAGCGTGGTGTTTGCGGCGTGGACGGCCGAAGAGCGCGGGCTGCTCGGCTCCGAATATTATGCCGCGAACCCGCTATTCCCGCTCGACAGGACCGTTGCCAACCTCGCCATCGACATTCTCCAGACCGCCGGCGCATCCAACAACGTCGTGCTGGTCGGCAAGGGGCAGGGCACGCTCGAGGACGACATGGCGCGCGTTGCCGCGGTGCAAGGCCGCAGGGTGACGCCCGAGAGCCTGAGCGAGCGCGGCCTGTTCTACCGCGCCGACCATTTCTCCATGGCCAAACGTGGTGTTCCGGTATTGCTGCTGATGGGCATCGCCGGCCCCGCGAACCTCAAGCAGGGCGGCACCGCGGCCGGACAGGCCTGGATCGATGCCTATACCGGCAAATGCTACCACCAGGCCTGCGACCAATGGAGTGCGGACTGGGACCTTGCCGGGGCGGTGCAGGATATCGATCTGATCGGCAAGATCGGCGAGGAACTCGCGCATTCGAACGCCTGGCCGCAATGGAAGGCCGGATCTGAGTTCAAGGCGGTGCGCGAAAAGAGCGCTGCTGCGCGCCGCTAAGAGCCCGAACCGAGCCCTCAGCGAGAGTGAATGGGCAGCTTCCGGTCCGACGATCGAACCGGCGAATCCGATCTCACACGCGCATCGGCATCAATACATAGAGCGCGGACGACTTGTCGTTCTCGCGAATCAGGGTCGGCGCGGCGGCATCGGCGAGATGGACCTCGATCGTGTCGCCGTCGAGCTGGCCGAGAATGTCGAGCAGGTACCGGCTGTTGAAGCCGATCTCGAACGGCAGCGCGACATATTCGCCCGGCACTTCTTCGGCGGCGGTGCCGTTTTCGGGGCTCGTCACCGACAGGATGATCTTGTCGCGGTCGAGCGCCATCTTAACCGCGCGCGTCTTCTCGGTCGCGATGGTCGACACGCGGTCGACGCCTTCCTCGAAGCTGCGTGGATCGATCTTCAGGATCTTGTCGTTGCCGGTCGGGATAACGCGGCTGTAATCCGGGAAGGTGCCGTCGATCAGCTTGGACGTAAGCAGCGCCTGGCCCAGGTCGAAGCGGATCTTGGTCGGCGACAGCGACACGCCGACCGAACCGTCGATCTCGTCGAGCAGCTTGCGCAGCTCGGCCACGCATTTCCGCGGGATGATCACATCCGGCATGCCCTCGGCGCCGTCGGGGCGGGGCATCGTCACGCGKGCGAGGCGATGGCCGTCGGTCGCAGCCGCCTTGAGCACGGGCAGGGGATCATCTGAGACGTGCCAGAATATACCGTTGAGATAATAGCGTGTCTCTTCGGTAGAGATGGCGAAACGTGTCTTGTCGATGATCTGCTTCAGCGTTTCGGCCGGCAGCTCGAACGACACGGGCAGCTCGCCCTCGGCGATCACCGGGAAATCGTCGCGCGGCAGGGTGCCGAGCTGGAACTTGGCGCGGCCGGCCATGATCGTCATCTTGCCGTCTGCGGCGGCGAGCGAAACCTGGCTACCTTCGGGCAGCTTGCGCGCGATGTCGAACAGGGTGTGGGCCGAAACGGTGGTCGCGCCCGGCTGGTCCACGGCAGCGGCGATGGTCTCGTTGATCTGCAGGTCCAGGTCGGTCGCCATCAGCTTCAGACCGCCGTCGGACGTCGCCTCGATCAGGACGTTGGACAGGATAGGGATCGTATTCCGGCGCTCGACCACTGATTGGACGTGGCTGAGACCCTTCAACAATGTCGCGCGTTCGATCGTCGCCTTCATCTCATTCCCCCGGGCCGCCGCCCATTTCTTTCCCTCCGAGCATGCGCACCGGGGGCAATTCGCCGTCTCCTTTCCTTAAACATAAAAGGGGCCGGGGCAAGCGCCCCGACCCCCTGTTTTACGCCTGTAAACAGGTGTTTTGCGTCAGAAACGATAGCCGACGCCGGCCAGAACCTGATTGCGGTTGGCGTCGATGTCGTAATCGTCGGCCTGGCCGTAATGCGAATAGCGGTATTCAGCCTTCACATAGGCCTGCGGCGTGACGTTGTATTCGATACCGGCACCGACGCGATAGCCGTCGAGATTGGCATGATCCTCGATGCGTGCCGTGCCGACGGCATAATCGACGTTGACGCGGGCGTTGGTGTAGCCGGCCTTGGCGTAGATCAGCGTGCGTGGCGTCGCGACGAAGCCGAGTCGGCCACCGACATAGAGATCGCGACCAGCGCCGATGCGAATGCGGTCGCCCGCGGTCAGGACGTCGGTGGCGCGAACCTTGGTGGTCGACCCGGTGATCTCACCGTCGACGCCGAGCACGACACCGCCGACCTGCGCATCATAGCCGAGCGCGCCGCCATAGACGAAACCGCTCTTGCCGGTCGAATTGTCGTCGCCGCTGCTGAGATGGTCGTAACCGCCAAGGGCTTCGACGCGCACGCCGGTGAAAGGCGCCTTTTCCGAATCCTGCGCAAAGGCGGGGGCTGCGAGGCCGAGACCGAGGGCTGCGGTGGCGGCGGTGAGAACAAGCTTACGCATAACGATACTCCGTTGGACAGTCCGGCGGGTGTTTTCTGTGGCCGGGAGGCGGGAGATAGGTCGTCGCGACCGAGTTTGCATGAACCTCAGATAAACAAGGAAAACCGTTGCTTTTGCGCCACACGGGGTTGAAATGCGGTCCATGGATTCCAAGGCAACGGGCGCGCCGAGACGGCAGGGCAGGGATTTTATCGCGCGACACGGCGAGACCGTGTTCAACATCGCCGGAAGATTGCAGGGCGATCATCTCCATACTCCCCTGACCCGCGCCGGATTCGCCCAGGCTGACGAAATGGGGCGGGCTTTGCGTGCTGCGCTCGGCGCGAAACCGGCGCTGACGCTATGGGCCTCCTCGACCGGCCGGGCGCTGCAGACGCTTGCAGTGATCTGCGAGCATCTCGAACTCGACTGGCATCAGGCGAAGACCGATCCGCGCCTGGTCGAGATCGGGATGGGGAGCTGGGGCGGGCGCTATTACGCCGATATCGTCGGCGAGGTGGGGCCGGTGTTCGATCCCGTGCACCAGATGCTGACATCGTCGCCCGATGGCGAAGTCTATCCCCAGATCGTCGAGCGCGTATCGGGCTGGCTTGCCGATACCCATGACGATCCGGGCGACCGGCTGGTGATCATGCACGGCATCTCGAGCCGGGTGATGCGCGGCGTGATGACCGGCGCGTCGGAGATTCCCGCCCTTGGCGCGCCTGCCGCACCGGGCCTGCCGCAAGGCTCGGTGGTGAGGATCGAAGGAGGCGTGGAGACTGTCGTCCATCTCGGCACTGGATATGCCCCGGCATGACAAGGGCGGTGCTTCTTCTCCTGCTCGCCGCCTCGCCCGCCGCCTCGCCCGCCGCCGCGCGCGATTCGCTGGGCATCTTCGATAGCTGGGGTGCGTTCAGCGATGCATCGCCACGGCGCTGTTTCGCCATCGTCGAGCCGGTCCGGTCTGGCCGCGCATCGGGCTGGCGCCCCTTTGCCAGCATCGCGACCTGGCCGGGCCAGGCGGCGCGCAACCAGCTTCATATCCGACTCAGCCGCGCCCGCGATTCGCGTGCCAAGGTAACCTTGTCGGTCGGGGAACGGCGTTTCGAGCTGGTCGCGGGCAATGCCGATGCCTGGGCGCCGGATTCGCGGACCGACGCGGCGGTGGTCGCCGCGATCCGATCCGGCCGGAGCATGAGTGTCGAGACCCTGGGCAAGGGCGGCCAGCCCTTTGCCGATGTCTATCCGCTACGCGGCGCCGCGACGGCGATCGATGCCGCGACGCTGGGCTGCGCACGGCGATAGGCTTCGGTCCGGGGAAATCTTTGCGACGACCTCCACCGGCTCATGCAGGACTTGTTCCGGTATCCATCGAGCCGCAAGCGCCGTCCTCGCATGCTGAGAGATGGACCCCTTTGAGTCGGTATGTACGCGGCTTCGTGTTCCTGCACGCGAGCGCCGCCGTCGTCGTCACCGCGCGCACGGCTCCGAAGACACCGACATCCTCGTCAGGTCGCGACCTTCACTTTGGCATGGAGCCTTTGGCCAACCGGCGCCCAGCCGCGCAACGGCGCCATGTTGGTCTTCGCCCAGGTCTCGTCGATGAAGACGAGGCGCGCTGGATCAAGCCGGCCTTGATACTTCTTCCACTGCTCGCGGCGCCGGGCCACCTGCGGCCGGAGCTGTTCGGCGGGCAGAACGCTTTTTTTTGAAGCTCAGTCCCTTGGCATGAACAAAGCGCCAGACCTGAACATAGTCGACCTTCACCCCGCGTTCGGCCAGCTCGACCACCAAGCCGCGGAGCGTGAAGTCCGTGGCGGCTCGTTCCAACAGCCAGTCGCGATTGGGGCCAGACAGAATATTGGGCTTGTGACCGCCCATCTGACCGGGGGCTGCGCTGCCCGTCTCTCGGACACGCTGCACCCATTTGATCGCTGAACTCGCCGCGACCCCAAAGCGCTTCGCTGCTGCGTGTGACCTGCTCCCCAGAAATCATGCCATTGGTAAGTTAGCTCGTCAGATGGAGACGAGTGATGCGGCGAAGCCGATTTAACGAAGACCAGATCATTGGCGTGCTGCGCGAGCATGATGCTTGGCGGCCATGGGATCGTCGCCTTCGACCGGGACCCGGCGTCAGTCGCGACGCTCGCCAGTTAAGGCGCCACCGGAGCGAATTCGCTTGAGGAAGTCGCAGCGACCGGAATTGGGGCGCATTCCGGACAGGCCGGTTAACCCGACAGCAGCGCGGCAACTCCTGGGCGGATGCAGTAAGTCCGCTTCACCCAATATTGGAGTGAAGCGGACCTTCATGAGCCGCCAGCCTCAGCCGGCCGCAGCCTGACCAATTTCATGGTCGAACCTGCCGATGAACGCGCCCATCGTCTGCTCTCCCATGTCCACGGCTTTTGCGCCGCCGCCCGAAATGACGGTCACGTCGGTAATCCCGATGACACCGAGGATGAGTCGGAGATATTGGGTCGCGATATCGCGGTCCCGGATAGGGGATCCTTCCGTGTAGACCCCGCCCGACGCAATCAGCACCGTCGCCTTCTTGCCGAGGACGAGCCCCGCGCCGTCGAACCCGAGCGTCATCCCCTTGCGCACGATATGGTCGACCCACGCCTTAAGCGCAGCTGGCACGTTGTAGTTGTAGACGGGCGTCGCGATCACGATGTGATCCGCCGCCAGTATCTCGGCGACCAGCTCGTCCGAGAGGCGGAGTGCACTCGCCATCTCCGGCGAATGCTGCTCGGCCGGCGTAAAATAGGCATGCAGCCAGGGTGCGGTGACGAAGGGCAGATCGGTCTCCGCCAGATCGCGAATGGTGACGCCGCCATTCGGGTGGGCCGCCTTCCACTCGGATACGAACCGCATCGTCATTTGCCGAGAGATGGAAGAGTCGCCGCGGGGGCTGGTCTCGACCACGAGTAACTTGGACATCAGATTTCTCCTAAGTGTGTGTTCATCCGAAGCGGAAGCCGGAGATCGGCTTACCGAGGGCGTGACCGTGAAAGGCGACTTGGCCCGGCTCGCCCGTGGCGGCGCCGGCTGCCACCATCAGCGGCAGCAAATGATCCTCGCGCGGCTGGGCCTGGCGGGCGCCCGGCGCATTCTCCCATTGGAGCAGGGCGCGGTCTCGCGCCTTACTATCGATCATGGCCTCGCGCAGCCACGAGTCGAAGGCCTCGGCTGCGGGGTCGGCGCGACCGCCGCCTCCCATGAAACCGCGCATATTGTGGTAACTCTGGCCGCTGGCGACGATCAGGACGCCTTCTTCGCGCAGTGGCTTCAGCGCGCGTCCGGTCTCCAGATGCCGCGCAGGATCAAGTCCATGCTGGAGCGAGAGCTGGACGACCGGAATGTCGGCCGCCGGGAACATCACCTTCATCGGCACGAACACGCCGTGATCCCAGCCGCGCGTCGTATCGACGCCGGTGTCGATCCCGGCCGAACCCAGCAGTTCGCAGACCCGGGCGGCGATCTCCGGTGAACCGGGTGCAGGCCACGTCAGCTGATACGTGTGCTCAGGGAAGCCGCCGTAATCAAACAGCAGCGCCGGCGCGGCGCCCGCGTTGACGGTTGGGCGATCCTCTTCCCAATGGCCAGATATGACGAGAATGGCGCGAGGCCGCTGCGTGAGCGTCCCGGCAAAGTCCCCGAGATAGGTTTCGAGTTCGCTCCAGGCGGTGCGCATGGGCCCCGGCTCGAGAAAGAAGCAGGGGCCGCCCCCGTGATTTATGAAATAGGTTGGTTGCATCACGCCAATCTAGGTGACGGGGTCGCCTTGCAGGAGCGATGAAATTATGATCAAGTCCATCAGTATGAGTGATAGATCGTGATCGGCAACCTCAGCCTCGATCAGCTTCGAGTTCTCGTGACGATCGCAGATACGGGCAGCTTTTCAGCCACCGGACGCAAACTCGGCAGAGCTCAATCGGCAATCAGCCAAATCGTCGCGGCGCTTGAGGGCGCGCAGGGCGTCGTCTTGTTCGACCGGAGCGGTCATCGACCGAAGCTGACCGAAATCGGCAATGTGCTCGTCGCCCAGGCGCGACTGGTGCTCGAGAGCGCGGCGCGATTCGAAGCGGTTGCCGCTAATACGAGGGCGGGCCTAGAGCCGGAGCTTGCGCTGGCAATCGACCCGCTGGTGCCGACGGCTCCGCTGATCGACAGTTTGCGAGCCTTGGGTGGCATGTTCCCGAACCTCCCGGTCAGCTTTTCGACCGAGGGACTCGGCGGATCGCTGCGGCGGCTGCGGAGCGGTTCTGCCGCAGTCGCCATATGCGTGCTGCTCCCCGCCGTTCCCGACGATATCGCCGCCTTCCCGCTGTTGCGCATCCGCATGCGCGCGGTCTGCGCACCAGGACACCCCTTGGCCAAACTGGGACGACCCGCCAAGCACGACGATCTGGTGCCGCACATCCAACTGGTCCTGTCGGATCCGGTCGAGCCAGACGGGCCGAATTATGGGCTGTCGAGCGCGCGCTTGTGGCGTTTCGTCGATCTCGCGCGCCGGCTCGATTTCCTACTGGCCGGCTTCGGTTGGTGCCGCATGCCCGAACATCTGGTCGCAGACGCGATCTCCGAGGGGCGGCTCGTCTGGCTCGACGTTGAGGACGATCCCACACCGCAAGACGGTTTGCCGATCTATGCGGCGCACCGCCGTGATCGGCGCCTTGGCACGGCCGGGCGTTGGCTGCTCGACGACCTGCGGCAGCGGCTAGTTTCAGCCTCGGACACTCGCCCCTGCGGGAGCGGGTGATCGCGCACCCGACGCGCGCGCGTGCTCGGTCGCTCGGGTCGATCACGCCGCTTGTTCGGCCGTTTCGCAGGTGCGCGCTGACGCTGCTCGAATGCGCGTGGGACGACCGCAGCGCCGCCCGACCGAAGCTCGCCATCCGCGGCGTCGGGCCGGTCGGCGAGTTGACGAAGCGCGTCGTGGTTTGGTCGTAGAGTATACCGTCGGCGACGGTGGCAGGTAGCTTATGCCAGAAAACCGTGGTTTTTTCAATAGTTCGGGGATCGTTTGGGGGCCCCTGAGAAGGGGGCCCTGGTGCCCAGAAGAGGACTCGAACCTCCACGGCCTTGCGACCGCCAGCACCTGAAGCTGGTGCGTCTACCAATTCCGCCATCTGGGCACGGGGTAGGGGGCGGCCCTTAGGGGACGCTTGAGCGGCTTGTCAACACGCACGTCGCGCGGCAAGGGGTCGGTTCACGTTAGGCAGGGCTTTCTAGGCATGAAGAACAGGCTGGTTACGCTGATCGGTGGCGGTGGTTTTCTCGGCCGCTATGTCGCTCAGGAATTGCTCGCGGCCGGTGCGCGCCTTCGGATCGCGCAACGCGATCCGCGCGAGGCGTTGTATCTCAAGCCGCTCGGCGGCCTGGGCCAGACCCAGTTCGTCGCGGCTGACGTACGCAAGCCGGACAGTGTTGCCCGGGCCATCCAGGGCGCCGATGCAGTCGTGAATCTGGTCGGCGTGCTCAAGGGCGATTTCCAGGCGATGCATGTCGACGGCGCGCGGACGATCGCCAAGGCCGCGTCGGCGGCAGGCGTGCCGACGCTGGTGCACATCTCCGCGATCGGTGCCGATCCGCAGAGCCAATCTGCCTATGGCCGCTCCAAGGGCGAAGGCGAGGCGGCGGTGCGCGGGGCCTTCCCAGGGGCGACGATCCTGCGGCCGTCGATCATATTCGGGCGTGAGGACCAGTTCGTGAACCGATTCGCCGGTATGATCGCGTCGATGCCGGTGGTGCCGGTGCTGCGCGCACCTGCGAAGTTCCAGCCGGTCTATGTAGCCGATGTCGCTCAGGCGGTGGTGAAAGCACTGGCCGACGAGAATGCCCAGGGCCGGACCTTCGAACTGGGTGGCCCCGACATCCTGTCGATGGGCGAGCTGATTCGCTGGATCGCCGGCGCGATCGGCCGCGGGCCCTCGATCGTCGAGATTCCGGACTTTGTCGGCGGGCTGATCGCGATGGGCGGTTTCCTGCCCGGCGCACCGATCACGCGCGACCAGTGGCAGATGCTGCAAAAGGACAATGTCGTTTCAGCCGGCGCCGATGGTCTTGCCGCATTGGGCCTGTCGCCTACGCCGATGGATGCGGTCGCGCCGGGCTGGCTGGTCCAGTATCGCCGCCATGGCCGTTTCGGAACGCGCGCCGCGGCGTGATGTCGTCGACCATGTAGTCAGTAGCGGCAGGTCGCCGCAAAAGGGGAACGCGTGTGGACCTGATCATCATCATCCTGCTCGGCATCGTCGAGGGGGTGACCGAATTCCTTCCCGTCTCGTCGACCGGGCACCTCATTCTCGCCGGGCGGCTGTTCGGCCTGCCGCAGGCCGATGCGACCTTCGACATCGTGATTCAGCTCGGGGCGATCCTGGCGGTGGTGGTGCTGTTCTGGGGCCGCTTCATGGGGGTGCTCCAGGGCCTGCTGAAGCGCGATCCGGATGCGATCCATTTCACCCGCAACGTGTTGCTCGGTTTCCTGCCCTCGGCGGCGGTCGGCGCGCTTGCGTATGGCGCGATCAAGGCAGTGCTCGAAGCACCGGTGATCGCACCGATCGTGGTGTGCCTGGCGCTGATCGTCGGGGGGGTGGCGATCCTGATAATCGAGCGGCTGTCGAAGCACGTCACGGCCGCGTCGGTCGAGGCGATGACCTGGCGGACCGCGCTCGGCATCGGCATCATCCAGTGCGTGGCGATGATCCCCGGGGTCAGCCGCTCCGGCGCCACGATCATGGGCGCGCTGATGCTCGGCGTCGATCGTGAGACGGCGGCAGAATACAGCTTCTTCCTCGCGATTCCGACCATGCTCGGCGCGACTACCTTAGCGTTGTACAAGAGCAGGCATGAACTGGGCGATGCGCATCTGACCGCAATCGCGATCGGGTTCGTCGTGTCGTTCATCGTCGCGTTGCTGGTGATCCGCTGGTTCGTCGCCTTTGTCGGAAAGCACGGATTCGCGCCCTTCGCTTGGTATCGAATCATCGTTGGCTCGGCCGTTCTCGCATGGCTGCTATTTTAAGGCCGATACGGAACCAATAACGCTCTTTCCGCTGTGCCTGCCGATAAGCACACCGATAATGGCGATGAAATATGACAGTAAAGCTTACCTATATGGTAGAATCGACGTGACATTTGCCGTCGAAGACGATAGCTCAGCCTCGATTTTACGAGGCGGGCAACGATGGCTGACGGCAACACGCTGAAATTTGTGGATCGGGCACAGGCTTATCCGGGCAAGCGTCCGGCCAAGCCGCGTGCTGAGGATTTCCGCGAGATCGCCGATCGCTACGCGCCGGTCGCCGCCGAGGAGCAGGCCGGCCGATGCTCACAATGCGGCGTGCCTTATTGCTCCGTGCACTGCCCGCTGCACAATCACATCCCGGACTGGCTTCGCCTGACCGCCGACGGCCGCCTGCGCGAGGCCTATGAGCTGAGCAACGCTACCTCGACCATGCCCGAGATCTGCGGTCGCATCTGCCCGCAGGACCGGTTGTGCGAAGGCAATTGCGTCATCGAATTCTCCGGCCACGGCGCGGTGACGATCGGGTCGGTCGAGAAGTTCATCACCGACACTGCGTGGGAGGAGGGCTGGGTGGAGCCGCTGGTGCCCGGCGCGCCGCGCGGCCAGTCGGTGGCGGTGATCGGGGCGGGGCCTGCCGGCCTGTCCGCCGCCGAATATTGCCGCGTCATGGGTTATGACGTGCATGTCTATGACCGTTACGATCGTGCCGGCGGCCTGCTGACCTATGGCATTCCCGGTTTCAAGCTGGAGAAATATGTCGTCACCCGCCGGGTCGATCGGCTCAAAGCCGGCGGCATCGTGTTCCACGAGAATTTCGAGGTCGGCCGCGACGCGACGCTCGACGAGTTGCGCCAGCGCCATGACGCGGTGCTGATCGCGACCGGGGTCTACAAGCCTCGGGCGATCAAGGCGCCAGGCGTCGGCAGCGAGGGCGTCGTCGATGCGCTCGACTACCTCACTGCCTCCAACCGCAAGAGCTTCGGCGATGCGGTGCCCGACTTCGATAGTGGCAAGCTGAACGCGGCCGGCAAGAATGTCGTGGTCATCGGCGGGGGCGATACCGCGATGGATTGCGTGCGCACGGCAGTCCGCCAGGGGGCGACCTCGGTGAAGTGCCTCTATCGCCGCGATCGGGCCAACATGCCGGGTTCGCAGCGCGAGGTGGCCAATGCCGAGGAGGAAGGCGTCGAGTTCGTCTGGCTTTCCGCCCCCAAGGCGTTCGACGCCGGTGAGGCGGTGACGGGTGTTCACGCAACGAAGATGCGGCTCGGTGCCCCCGATGCCAGCGGCCGCCGCGCGCCCGAGGCTGAGCCCGACAGTGGTTTCCAGCTTCCGGCGGACCTGGTGATCAAGGCGCTCGGATTCGATGCCGAGGAACTGCCGGTGCTATTCGGCGCGCCGGAGCTTGGTGTGACTCGCTGGGGCACGTTGCTGGTCGACAACAAGACGTTGATGACGTCGCTCGACGGTGTGTTCGCGGCTGGTGACATCGTGCGCGGTGCGAGTCTGGTCGTCTGGGCGATCCGCGACGGCCGCGATGTCGCGGCAACGATGCACAGCTGGCTGAAGGCGAAGGCCAAGGCTGGGAAGAAGGCAGCGTGAGGAAGTATCTTTTCCTGGCGGCCGCTGCTGCTGTGTCGCCGACGCTCGTATTGGCCCAGTCGGCAGCGCCGGTCGCAGCGCCTGCCGTCGATCCTGTACGCCTCGCCGAGGCGCGTACGCTGATGGGCCAGATCATGCCTCCCAGGAGCCGGGATCAGATGGTGTCTTCGATGATGGCATCGATCACGCAAACCATGGTGCAGAGCCTGAAACAGACCCCGGGTCTTTCGGCTGCGCTGGAAAAAAATCCCGACGCCCGGCCGGTGTTCGACCGCTTTTTGAAACGCCAGCAGGAAATTGCGACCGAGCAGCTTAAGGCCGGCGTGCCGAGCATGCTCGAGGCCATGGCGCATGCCTATGCGCGCCGTTTCACTCTCCAGCAGCTACGGGACATGGCGACCTTTTTCGCCACGCCTACGGGCCAGGTATATCTGGCCGAGGCGCCGACAATCATGGGTGATCCCGATGTCGCTGCCTGGATGGGCGATCTCATGAAGAAATCAATGGGCCGAACCGACGATGAGCTCGCCAAACTGACGGCTGAACTCAAGGCTCTCGACAAGAAGGGCGCTTCCCATGGCGACTGACTCCGAACGCACCCGCCTCGCTGCGGAGGGCATGTACCGCCCCGAATTCGAATCCGATGCCTGCGGTGTCGGCCTGGTCGCCGCGACCGACGGCACGCCGTCGCGTCGCGTCGTCCAGTCGGCGATCGATGCGCTGAAGGCGGTGTGGCATCGCGGCGCGGTGGACGCCGATGGCAAGACCGGCGACGGTGCCGGCCTGCATGTCGACCTGCCGGTCAAGTTCTTCGACGATGCGATCAGCGCCTCGGGCCACAAGACCATGCCCAACAGGCTCGCGGTCGGCATGATCTTTCTCCCGCGCACCGATCTGGGGGCGCAGGAGGATTGCCGTACGATCGTCGAGAGCGCGATCATCGAGGAAGGCTATACCATCTATGGATGGCGCCAGGTGCCGGTCGACGTCTCGGTGATCGGGCAGAAGGCACAGGCCACGCGCCCCGAGATCGAGCAGATCATGATCGCCGGCCCGCTGCCCGAGGAGCAGAGTGCGGCCGAATTCGAGAAGAATCTCTATCTCGTTCGCCGCCGGATCGAAAAGCGCGTCATCGCAGCGCAGATCCAGGGCTTCTATATCTGCTCGCTGAGCTGCCGCTCGATCATCTACAAGGGCCTGTTCCTTGCTGAGAGCCTGTCGGTCTTCTATCCCGACCTGACCGACCAGCGGTTCGAGAGCCGCGTCGCGATCTTCCATCAGCGCTACTCGACCAACACCTTCCCGCAATGGTGGCTGGCCCAGCCGTTCCGCTGCCTCGCCCATAATGGCGAGATCAACACGATTCGCGGCAACAAGAACTGGATGATCAGCCATGAGATCAAGATGGCGAGCCTGGCGTTCGGCGAATATTCGGAGGACATCAAGCCGGTGATCCCGGCCGGTGCGTCCGACACCGCCGCGCTCGACGCCACCTTCGAGGCGATCTGCCGCTCGGGCCGCGATGCGCCGACCGCCAAGCTGATGCTCGTCCCCGAAGCCTGGGGCCCGAAGGGCGAGATGCCCAAGACGCATCTCGACATGTACAAATATCTGGCGAGCGTGATGGAGCCGTGGGACGGTCCCGCCGCGCTGGCGATGACCGATGGCCGCTGGGCAGTGGCTGGTATGGATCGCAACGCGCTCCGCCCGCTGCGCTACACGCGCACCTCTGACGGCCTGCTGATCGTCGGTTCGGAGAGCGGCATGGTCGTGGTGCCCGAATCGACCATCATCGAAAAGGGCCGGCTCGGGCCGGGCCAGATGATCGCGGTCGATCTGGACAAGGGTGTCCTCTTCAAGGACCGCGAGATCAAGGATCAGATCGCGGGTGAGGCCGACTATGCGACGATGATCGGCAACTTCCTGGGCGTGAACGACCTGCCGGCGGCACCGGCCGACGCCACCGTGCGCTTCGAGCGTGCCGAGTTGACCCGCCGCCAGGTCGCGGCCGGCCAGACGCTCGAGGACATGGAACTGATCCTGTCGCCGATGGTCGAAGGTGCCAAGGAAGCGATCGGCTCGATGGGCGACGATACGCCGCTCGCCGTCATCTCGGACAAGCCCCGGCTGATCAGCCAGTTCTTCCGCCAGAATTTCAGCCAGGTGACCAACCCGCCGATCGATCCCCTGCGCGAACGGCATGTGATGTCGCTCAAGACGCGCTTCGGCAACCTCGCCAACATCCTCGATACCGAGGATCGGCGTGATGGCGTGCTGGTGCTCGATTCGCCGGTGCTGACCGGGGCCGACTGGGCGCGGCTCAGGGCCTATTTCGGCTCCAAGGTCGCCGATATCGACTGCACGTTCGAAAGCGGTGGCGGGCCGGAGACGCTGCGCGCTGCGATCACGCGCATTCGGGCAGAGGCCGAACAGGCAGTGCGCGAGGGCAAGAGCGAGATCTTCCTCAGCGATACTAACATCGGCCCCGACCGGGTCGGCATCGCAGGCGTGCTCGCGGCGGCGGCGGTGCACACGCATCTCGTCCGGCGCGGCCTGCGTTCCTATGCCAGCATCAACATCCGGACCGCCGAATGCCTCGACACGCATTATTATGCGGTGCTGATCGGCGTCGGCGCGACCACGGTGCACGCCTATCTGTCCGAAGCGTCGATCGTCGACCGGCACCAGCGCGGGCTGTTCGGAGATCTGAGCATCGAGCAATGCCTTGCCAACCATCGTCATGCGATCGACGAGGGCCTGCTCAAGATCATGTCGAAGATGGGGATCGCCGTGATCTCCAGCTATCGCGGCGGCTATAATTTCGAGGCGGTCGGCCTGTCGCGCAGCCTGGTCAACGATCTTTTCCCCGGCATGCCGGCAAAGATCTCGGGTGAGGGCTATGCCTCGCTCCACCTCAATGCGACGCTTCGGCACGAATATGCCTATGACGAGGTCGTGGTAAACCTGCCGATCGGCGGCTTTTATCGCCAGCGTCACACCGGCGAGACCCATGCCTATTCGGCGCAGCTGATGCATCTGTTGCAGACGGCGGTCGCGACCGACAGCTATTCGACCTATCTGCAATTCTCGCGTGGGGTGGAGGMGCTGCCTCCCGTTTATCTGCGCGACCTGTTCCAGTTCAACTATCCGAACGAAGGCGTGGCGATCGACCAGGTCGAGGCGATCACCGAGATTCGCAAGCGCTTCGTGACGCCGGGCATGTCGCTCGGCGCACTCAGCCCCGAGGCGCACGAGACGCTGGCGATCGCGATGAACCGCATCGGCGCCAAGGCTGTGTCGGGCGAGGGCGGCGAGGACAAGGCGCGCTATGCGCCCTATCCGAACGGCGACAACGCCAATTCGGGCGTGAAGCAGATCGCCTCTGGCCGGTTCGGCGTGACGGCCGAATATCTCAACGCCTGCGACGAGATCGAGATCAAGGTCGCGCAGGGCGCCAAGCCTGGCGAAGGCGGGCAGCTGCCCGGCTTCAAGGTGACCGAGTTCATCGCGAAGTTGCGCCACGCAACTCCGGGCGTGATGCTCATCTCGCCGCCGCCGCATCACGACATCTATTCGATCGAGGATCTGGCGCAGCTCATCTATGATCTGAAGCAGATCAACCCGGTTGCGCGAGTGTGCGTGAAGCTCGTCTCCTCGGCCGGCATCGGTACGGTCGCGGCTGGCGTCGCCAAGGCGCATGCCGACGTCATCCTCGTCTCAGGTCATGTCGGCGGCACCGGCGCCTCGCCCCAGACCAGCATCAAATATGCCGGCACGCCGTGGGAAATGGGCCTGTCGGAGGTCAACCAGACGCTGACGCTCAACGGCCTGCGCGGCCGCATCAAGCTGCGCACCGACGGCGGGCTCAAGACCGGGCGCGACATCGTCATCGCCGCGATCCTCGGCGCCGAGGAATTCGGCATCGGCACGCTCAGCCTGGTTGCGATGGGCTGCATCATGGTGCGGCAATGCCATTCCAACACCTGCCCGGTCGGCGTGTGTGTGCAGGACGAGCGGCTGCGCGCCAAGTTCACCGGCACCCCGGAAAAGGTCATCAACCTGATGACCTTCATCGCCGAGGAAGTGCGCGACATCCTGGCCCGGCTCGGATTCAAGAGCCTGGACGAGGTGATCGGGCGCACCGAGCTGCTGCGCCAGGTCAGCCGCGGCGCCGAGCATCTCGACGATCTCGATCTCAACCCGATCCTCGCCAAGGTCGATGCGGACGATGCGGAACGACGTTTCAGCCTGTCGACATGGCGCAACGAAGTGCCGGACAGCCTCGACGCGCAGATGATCAAGGATGCGGCCGCTGTGTTCTCGCGTGGCGAGAAGATGCAGCTGACCTATTCGGTGCGCAACACGCACCGCGCGGTCGGCACGCGGCTGTCGAGCGAGATCACGCGCACCTTCGGCATGTCGAAGCTGGCCGATGGGCACGTCCATGTCCGCTTGCGCGGCGCGGCCGGCCAGTCGCTTGGTGCGTTCCTGTGCAAGGGCATCACGCTCGAAGTGTTCGGCGACGCCAACGACTATGTCGGCAAGGGCCTGTCCGGCGGCATCATCGCGGTTCGTCCGGTGGTGAGCTCGCCGCTCGCGAGCCAGGACAACACGATCATCGGCAACACGGTGCTCTACGGGGCGACGTCGGGCAGCCTGTTCGCGGCTGGGCAGGCGGGCGAGCGTTTCGCCGTGCGTAACTCGGGCGCGACCGTGGTGGTCGAAGGCTGCGGCGCGAATGGCTGCGAATATATGACTGGCGGCACCGCCGTGGTGCTCGGACCGGTCGGCGCGAACTTCGGCGCGGGCATGACCGGCGGCATGGCCTTCGTCTATGACGCCGACGGCAGCTTCGAACGCCGCGCCAACCCAGAGAACATCGTCTGGCAGCGCCTGTCCTCGATGCATTGGGAGGCGGTGCTGCTCAACCTGGTGCGGGCGCATCATGCCGCGACCGACAGCAAATGGTCGGCTGCGTTGCTCGACGACTGGGGCCGGGTGATCGACCATTTCTGGCAGGTCGTGCCGAAAGAGATGCTGACCCGTCTGGCACATCCGCTCGACGACCGGTCGGAGATGGTCGCGGCTGAATAGGTGCGCGACAAGCCGTATCACCGTCATGCCGGCCCGTTCCGGCGTGACGGTGGATATGGAGCTGCGCTAGCCCTTATCGTCAAGAAAGAATGTCGATCCCGCGCGGGTTGGCGGGATCACACCCGTCAGGCAGCAGAAGAGCGTCAGGATCAGGCCGTTCAGCACCGCATTGTCGATCAATCGCGGACGCACCGCTTGTGGCCGCTCAGCCACCTCGGCCAATAGCGTCCGCGCTTCACTGACCGCCCAGACCGGCACACGGATCGAAATGCCGCCCAGCGCAACCGTCAGGTTCGGCGCGCTCTGGCTATGGTTGAGCCCTACCGGCATGGCAGGGATTCCGTAAAAGGCGAACATCGAGAGCATCACGGCCGTCTCGGGGTGACTGTAGGTGATGGCCACCGTCTCGAACGAATCGCTCATCAACATGCCTTCCCCCGCTCGCCCGGTCGTCCTAACAGAGCCTTATGTGGCAGCTTTATCAATTCGCTCTGTGCCCCTTTTCGCGCAAAGTCCGCCTCCTGCTCGGGGAGAAGGGCGTCGGCTATGACCTGGTGAAGGAGAATCCCTGGGACCGGCGCGACGAGTTCCTCGACATGAATCCAGCCGGCCAGGTGCCGGTGATGGCCGATCCAAAGCGCAACATCCTGCTGATGGATTCGATGGCGATCTGCGAATATCTCGAGGAGACGGTCGAAAAGTCGGCGATGATCAACGGCACCGCGGTCAACCGCGCCGAGATTCGCCGGATGGTCGCGTGGTTCGACACGCAATTCTTCCAGGACGTGACTGCGCCGCTGCTCGGCGAGCGGATGATGAAGCGGATCGTGACCAGGGATTCGCCCGACGCGAAGGTGCTGCGCGAGGCGATGAAGGCGGCGGAACGCCATCTCGACTATACCGATTACCTGCTCGACCATCATAACTGGATCGCCGGCACGACGATGAGTCTCGCCGATCTCGCTGCCGCCGCGCAAATCTCGGTCGCCGACTATCTCGGTGGGATCGATTGGAAAGGACATGAGCAGACCGCACGCTGGTATCGCGGTTTCAAGAGCCGGCCCAGCTTTCGCCCGCTGCTTTCCGAACGAATGAGCGGGATCACCCCGCCCAAGGAATATGACGACGTCGATTTCGATTTCTGACGCCGGTTTTCGCTGAGCCGCTCCGAGGGTTCGCGCGTTCCCGTCAGATGACGGCAGGCTCTTCCAAACGGATTCGCATCGGCACGGCCGGCTGGTCGCTGTACAAGCCGCCTTCCGGGCGCTTTCCGGACGAAGGCAGTCACCTCGAGCGTTATGCAGCGACACTCGACGCCGTTGAGATCAACTCAAGCTTCTATCGTCCGCACAAGCCCGCAATCTATGCGCGCTGGGCGGCCAGCGTGCCGGCTGCATTCCGCTTTGCGGTTAAGCTGCCCAAAGCGATCACGCACGAGCGCCGGTTGACCGACTGCAGGGAGTTGCTGGAACGCTTCGCCGGAGAAGTCGCCGGCCTTGGCGAGAAGCGGGGGCCGATCCTGATCCAGCTACCGCCGAAGCTCGGTTTCGATGCGGTGGTTGTCGGACGCTTCCTCGATCACGCTCGAGATACGCTGGGCGGCCAGATGGTGTGCGAGCCGCGCCATGCCGGATGGTTCGGGCTGGAGGCCGACGCGATGCTCGCAGAACACCGGGTCGCTCGCGCCGCCGCCGATCCGGCACCGGTGCCGGGCGCGGGGGAGCCGGGCGGGTGGCACGGCCTGCGGTACACGCGGCTGCATGGTTCCCCGCGCATCTATTGGTCGGCTTATGATGCGACGGCGATCGAGGACGAGGCCGTGGCTGCCCGAGCCGCTGCCGCCGAGAACTGGACGATCTTCGACAACACCGCCTCAGGCGCTGCCCTGCGCAACGCGCTCGAGATGCTCGACCTGGTCGCCGACATCCGCGGCTGAGAGTCAGCCGTCCAGGCTGCGAGACGCCTGTTCGAACATATCCTTGGACAGGCCCGGCGTGCCGACGATCCGTTCGAGCTCGGCACGCATCAGGGCGCCGCGCGCCTCGTCGAATCGGCGCCAGCGGCCCAGAGGCGGGATCAGCTTGGCCGCCGTCTGCGGGTTCAGCTTGTCGAGCGCGATGAGCTGGTCGGCGACGAAGCGATAGCCCTCCCCCGAAGCCGTGTTGAACGCGCGCTGGTTGACGCTGAACGCGCCGACCAGCGAGCGGGCGCGGTTCGGGTTGGCGAGGGTGAAGTCGCGGTGGCGAGCCAGTTCCTTGACGCTCGCCAGCGTGTCGTCGCGCGACGACAGGGCCTGGGTCGAGAACCATTTGTCCAGGACCAGGCCATTGTCCGAATAGCGGTTGTAGAAGATGTCGAGCGCGGCGATCCGCCGGTCCGAATTGCCGTTGACCAAGGTGGTCAGCGCGCCCTGGCGGTCGGTCATGTTGTCCGCTGCCTCGAACTGGGCGAAGGCCAATGCCGCCGCCTCGTCTCCGCCATTGGCCGCAATATAGCCGAGCGCGACCGTGCGGAGCCGGCGCTGGCCCTTGGCGATCGGCGAATATTCGAACTTGTCAGCGCGGGCGCCTTCATATTCCGCGCGCCATTTGGCGTCCAGCGTACGGCCGATATCGCGGCGCAGCGCCTCACGGGCAGTGTAGATCGCCTCGGGATCGACCATCTTCATCTGGTCGCCGATGAAGCTTTCCGACGGCAGCAGCACTGCCTCGGCCACGAAGGCGCGATCGAGATTGGGGTCTTCGAGCGTATTGGCGATGGCGGCGATCACCGGTCCGTGATCGGTACGGCCATGGCTGACCGAGCTAACCAATGTGTCGAGCATCAGCTGCTGCATCGCTTCGTACCGGGCGAAGGGGTCGTCGTCATGCGCCGAGAGGAAGGCGAGGTCTGCGGCCGAACGGTCGGTCTCGATGATGACCGGCGCCGTGAAACCGCGGTTGATCGACAGGACCGGGCGTTCGGTGACGGTTTCGAACACGATCCGCTCCTCGGCATCGGTGAACTGGATCAGCTGTTCCTCGCCGATCGGCCTGGCAGTGTCGGCGCCGAACAGTTTCAGCTTGAGCGGCAGCACCATCGGCAACTTGTCGGGCTGGCCCGGCGTCGGGAGCGTGCGCTGCGACAGGGTCAGGGTCGCGCGGCCACTACCGGCTTCATGCGCCAGCGAGGCGATGACGCGCGGCGTGCCGGCCTGGCTGTACCAGCGGCGGAATTGGGTAAGGTCGATGCCGCCGCCTTCTTCCACGCAGGCAACGAAATCCTCGCAGGTCGCGGCCGTGCCGTCGAAACGGTCGAAATAGAGATCGGTGGCGGCGCGGAACCGCTGCGGGCCGAGCATGGTCGCCATCATACGGATGACCTCCGCGCCCTTGTTGTAGATCGTCGCGGTGTAGAAGTTCGAAATCTCCAGATATTCGTCCGGCCGGATCGCATGGGCGAGCGGGCCTGCGTCCTCGGGGAATTGCGCGGCGCGCAGGCCCCGGACGTCCTCGATCCGCTTGACCGCGGCAGAGCCCTGGTCGGCCGAGAAGCTCTGGTCGCGGAAGACGGTGAAACCTTCCTTCAGCGAGAGCTGGAACCAGTCGCGGCAGGTTACCCGATTGCCCGACCAGTTGTGGAAATATTCATGCGCGACGACGGCGGCGATCGCGTCGAAATCATAATCGGTCGCGGTATCGGGATCGGCCAGGATATAGCGCGAGTTGAAGATGTTGAGGCCCTTGTTCTCCATCGCGCCGAAGTTGAAATCATCGACAGCGACGATGTTGAACACGTCGAGATCATATTCGCGGCCATAGACACGCTCGTCCCAGGCCATGCTCGTCTTCAGCGCTTCGAGCGCATGGGCGGTCTTGGCGACATCGGCGGCACGCACCCAGATGCCGAGCGCGACCTCGCGGCCCGACGCCGTGACGAAGGTGCCGCGATTGGCGACCAGGTCGCCGGCAACCATCGCGAAGAGATAGCAGGGCTTGGGGAAGGGATCGTGCCATTCGGCCCAGTGGCGACCGTCGCCCAGATCGCCTGCGCCGACCGGATCGCCATTGGCGAGCAGCACGGGGAACCGTGCCTTGTCCGCCGCCATGCGCACCTTGTAACGGCTGAGCACGTCGGGCCGGTCGGGGAAGAAGGTGATGCGGCGGAAGCCTTCCGCCTCGCACTGGGTGCAGAGATTGCCGCCCGAGGCATAGAGGCCCATCAGCTGGGTGTTGCGGTCGGGTGCGATCTCCACCTCGGTCTCGATCGTGTGGGCCGAGCCGGAGAGCGGGATGACGAGCGTGTCGTCGTCGAGCGTCCAGTCGTTGATCGTCTTGCCATCGACTTTCACCGTCAGCGGCGTCTGGCCGCCGCCGTCGAGGCGAAGCGGCTCGTCATGCGCGCCGTTGCGGATGATGTGCAGCACCGCCTGCACCCGGGTCGCCTCGGGCGACAGGTCGAAATCGAGCGAAATCTCCGGCACCAGCCAGTCGGGTGCCTCATAATCCTCGCGGCGCGTGACATGGGGCAGGGCGGTGGCGGTCTGGACGTCGAGCATGGTGGTGGATGTAGGGCGCGCATTCCGCTCGTGCCACCGAAATCGCTGCCCGGACCGTCGCACTTGCGCGCGCTAATGGCGATGCTAGGCCATCCACCATGGTCCCGATTGCACAAGGAAAAGGCATGTTTCGTTCGGTTGGCGCGATCGCGCTGATGAGTTTCGCGGGCGCCGCGCTGGCGCAGACGGCCCCGGTGCCCGAGGCCGCGAAAGACGCGAAGGCCATCAACACGTTCGTCAATGCCGTGCTCCCCGACGACCAGGCGGCGATGAAGGCACACGTCATGTTCCTTGCGTCGGACGCGATGCGCGGGCGCGAGGCGGGTAGCCCGGAATTCGACATCGCGGCCGAATATGTCGCGGCGCAATTCTATGCGGCCGGCCTGCGCCCGGCTGGCGATGACGGTGGCTATCTGCAGAAGGTACCGCTCGTCACCTATCGCGCCGCCGACAAGGGCGATCTGGTGTCGACCCGCAAGGACACCCCGCCGCAGCGGCTGGTGTTCGGCGACGATTATGTGCCCGGCGCCTATGCCGGTGCCCCGTCGACGGTGATCGATGCGCCGGTGGTGTTCGTCGGCTTCGGCATCGTCGCGTCGCAGTACAAGCGCGACGACTATGCCGGCGTCGATGTGAAGGGAAAGATCGTCGCCTATCTCGGTGGGGCGCCGTCCAGCTTCCAGAGCGAGGAACGCGCGCATTTCTCCAGCTCGACCACCAAGGCGGTCTATGCCCAGTCGCGCGGCGCGGTCGGCACGATCCTGATCCAGCCACGCCCGCTCGCAAACGCGGTGCAGACCTGGGATCGCCCGCGCGTGACCTGGGGCAAGCCTGACGGCACCGGCGATGCGCCGGGCGCACCACAGCTCGCCACGATCAGCGACACGGGTGCGGCCAAGCTGTTCGAAGGTGCGAAGATCCCTTGGGCGACCATCGCGAAGCGCGCGACCAATGCCGAGACCAGCTTCAAGGCGGAGCAGCTTCCCGGCAGCCTGGCGATCGCGGTGAAGACGGCGTTCCAGCAGGGCATGAGCAGCAATGTCGCCGGCATGATCCCGGGCAGCGATCCCAAGCTCGGCTCGGAGGTCGTGGTGCTCTCCGCTCATCTCGACCATCTCGGCGTGCGCCCGGACATGAAGGGCGACAATATCTTCAACGGCGCGGAGGATAATGCCGTCGGCATCGCCTCGCTGATCGAGGAAGCGAAGCGCTTTAAGGCGAGCGGCAAGCCCCCGCGCCGCAGCATCATGTTCCTGGCGGTGACGGGCGAGGAGAAGGGGTTGGTCGGCTCCGACTATTTCTCCAAGCATCCCACGGTCGCGATGAACCGCATCGTCGCCGACGTGAATCTCGACATGCCGATCCTGAGCTACCGGTTCGAGGACATGACCGTGTTCGGCGCTGACCGCTCGACGCTCGGCCCGATCGTCAGCAAGGCGGTCGCGACGCTTGGCGTGACCATGTCGCCCGATCCCGATCCGGCGCAGGGCATCTTCGTCCGATCCGACCATTATCGCTTCGTCCAGCAGGGCGTGCCCTCGGTATTCCTGTGGCCGGGCCAGGCCGGGCCCGGCAAGGCGGCGACGGCCGAGTTCTTCGCCAAGCGCTATCATCAGCCGTCGGACGACATGTCGCAGCCGATCGACTGGAGCCAGGGCATCCGCTTCGTCGACGCGAACTATGCCATCGCGCGCGAGATCGCCGATGGCGACCAGCGGCCGCGCTGGAACAAGGGCGATTTCTTCGGCCTGCTCTATAACGGCTATGGTGCGAAATAACCGCGCTGCTGATCTTCGGCCTTGGCTATTCGGCCCAGGCGCTTGAGGTCCGGCTGGCGGCCAGAGGCTGGCAGGTAACCGGCACGAGCCGAGACGGCCGGCCCGGGACCATCGCGTTCGACGACCGGGAAGCGGTGGAGGCGGCGATCGCCGGGGCCGATTATGTCCTGTCTTCGGTGCCGCCCGAGGGCGACGCCGATCCGGTGCTGGCCAGCTATGGGGCGGCGCTGGCAGCGGCTGATGCCTGGCTCGGCTATCTTTCCTCGACCGGTGTCTATGGCGACGCACGCGGGGCGTGGGTGGACGAAGGCGCGCCGACCGGCGGCGGGCGACGCGGCGCGCGGGCGGCGGCCGATGCGGCCTGGCTGGCGATGGGCGCTCGGGTGTTCCGGTTGCCGGGCATCTATGGCCCCGGCCGGTCGCCGCTCGACCGGATCGCACAGGGGCGGGCGCACCGGATCGACCTGCCGGGCCAGGTGTTCAGCCGCGTCCATGTCGAGGATCTCGTTTCGGGCGTGATCGCCGGGTTCGATGCGCCGGCGGGTGCGTATAATCTGTCCGACGATATGCCGGCGAGCCAGAATGAGGTGATGGAATGCGCGGCGCGCCTGCTTGGTCGTGAACCGCCTGCCTTCGTGCCGATCGATACCCTGTCGCCCCCGGCGCGCGCCTTTTACGATGAGAATCGCCGGGTCGCGAACGGCAAGGCGAAGCGGGTGCTCGGCTGGCGGCCGCTCTATCGCGACTATCGGGCGGGCCTGCGTGCCCTCAGGGCGATGACCAGCCCCGCCATCGCCAGTGCGGCACCAAAGGCGGCGAGCAGCGACCAGCGATAGCCCTCGAAGATCGTCGACAGCAGCATGGCGATCACCGGAACCAGGACGCTCGAATAGGCTGCCTTGGCCGGGCCGATGATGCGCAGCACCCCGAAATAGAGCGTAAAGGCAAGCGCCGACGCGAAAACGCCGAGATAGAGCACACCCGCAATATAGCCGAGGCGCAGCTCGATCACCGGTGGACCGGACGAGACCCAGGCGATGGCCGCATCCATCGCAGCCCCGACCAGCATGGCGATGCCGAGTGTCGGTGCCATCGGATAACGGCGCGCGGTTTCGGTACCCTGCAGGACATTTGCGGTAGAGGCCGACAGCACGGCGAGCAGCGCGACACCGATCCCGTTCAGCGCTGCCGCTGGCCCGTGCGGGCTCGATCGTGCCTCATGCACGAACAACAGGGTCACCCCGGCCATCGCCACCACCGATCCGAGGATCAGCTGCCTGCCCAGTTTCTGGCCGAGGAAGATCCGCCCGAAGATCGCGTTGGGCACCAGCAGCAGGGCGAATACCACTGCGACGAGGCCGGACGTGACGAACGTCTCTGCCCGGTAGACGAAATTGAAGTTGAGGCAGAACTGGGTGAAGGCCAGCGCCATCACGAAGAGCCAGCCGCGCCCGTCCAGCCTGACCGTCTCGCGCTTCCAGGCGGCATAGGCGATCATGGTCAGCCCGCCGGTCGCGAAGCGGTACGCCACCGACCAGCCCAGCGGCACGACCCCGAGCTGATCGGTGATGACGATCCAGGTCGAGCTCCAGATCAGCGTGACGATGCCGAACGGGATCAGCACCGCGAGGCGCGTCGATTGCGGGGCGGTTTGGCCGGACATCGTCCCGCCCTAGCGCCCGGCGGCGGGCGACGGGACGGGCGATCTCCTTGTCAGGTGATAAGCCGGCCCTATCAAAGCGCCGCGATCGCATCGGCGAGCGGCCTGATATCCTCTTCACGCTGGTTCCACGAGATCACCAGCCGGGCCTCGCCGGGCCCCCAATCATAGAAATCGAACCCGAGCGCGCGAAGGCTCGCTGCCTCTTCCGGGGAAACGCGCAGGAACACCTCGTTCGCCTCGACCGGGTTGATCAGCCGGTCGCCGGCGGCGGCGGCGAGCAGAGTCGCACCGGCGTTGGAGGTGCGGGCATTGTCCAGCCAGAGATCGTCGGCGAGCAGCGCGAGGATCTGCGCCGAAAGATAGCGGCCCTTGGACAGCAGCAGCCCGGCGCGCTTGCGGCGAAACAGGGTGGCGGCGGCGAGTTCGGGTTTGAAGAAGATCAGCGCCTCGGCGCTCATCCCGCCATTCTTGACGAAGCCGAAGCTGAGCGCATCGACACCGGCGCGCCAGGTTACGTCGGCCGGCGCGCAGCCCAGATGCGCGATGGCATTGGCGAAACGGGCGCCGTCCATGTGCAGGCCAAGGCTCCGCGACTGCGCAATCTCGCCAATGGCTGCGACATCGTCGGGGGAATAGACCAGGCCATATTCGGTCGCGTTGGTGATGGAAACTGCGTGCGGCTGGACGCCGTGAACGTCGGTGCGCGTGGTCGCCAGGACAGCCTGAAGCGTCTCGGGCGTCATCTTGGCGCCGGCTCCTTCGGCGAGCAGCAGTTTTGCGCCATGCGTGTAGAATTCAGGAGCACCGCATTCGTCATTCTGGATATGCGCGTCGCGGTGGCAGATGATCGCACCGTGCGGTGGACACAGCGCGGCAAGCGCGAGGCTGTTCGCGGAGGTGCCGGATGGTACCCAGAGCGCGCGAACTTCGGTTTCGAACAGGTCCGAGAACAGCCCGTCGAGCTGCTTGCTCCAGGCGTCGCCGTCATAGGCCGTGTCGAGGATGTTCGCCTCGGCCATCGCGGTCATCACGGCCGGGTGGACTGGGGCGGCGTTGTCGGAAAAGAAGCGCATGGCCTTTGCCTTGCGACGGCGCGGGGGTGGCGTCAACGGCGACTATCGCGGCGCCTTCGCCGGATCGTGCGCGGGCTGCGAAAATGACCGTTTCTTCATTTGAAATGTCACGCCGCACCCATCATGTGCGCTGCGCGCGCCAGTACGGCCGTTTTCGATCAACCAGTTGGGACCATCATGCCCGGTAACGACGATAGTAGACCGACCGGACTGTCCGGAGCCGTCGCACTGACCTGATCGCGCGATCGGTTCATTCGCGACCGGCCCCGGGCGGCCGGTCGGCGAGTGAGTTAGCCATGAACAGCACGATCCGTTTTTTCGCCTATCCCTTTCGCCGTGCCTCGGCTGTGCACGATTCGAACGAACTGTTCGAAGCGCGCCTGACCTTCGGGGACCGCCTCGCCGATCGCGTCGCCGCGATCGGCGGCTCCTGGCGCTTCATCATCGGCTTCGGCCTGTTCTTGGCCGCATGGGCGGTCATGAACTCGCTGCTCCTCGCGAGCCGGGCGTTCGATCCCTTTCCCTACATCTTCCTGAACCTGATGCTGTCGATGCTGGCCGCCTTGCAGGCGCCGGTCATCATGATGAGCCAGAATCGCCAGGCGGCGAAGGACAGGCTCGATGCGCGGCTCGACTACGAAACCAACCTGCGATCGGAAAGCGAGATTGCGAGCCTCCATGAAAAGGTCGACGCGCTGCTCGCCGAGGTTGCCCGGCTGAATCGGGTTGCGGCGGGTGAGCGGACGCCGTGATAGCCGGCGGTCAGCAACCCTTCCGGCGGCTCGATGGCGTCAGGGTCCTGCCGCGCCGGTCGATACACGCCGACGTCCCGCCGGCGTACCAGCTGTGCTCGCCATCGGATTGGATCGTGCAGCCGAGACAGACCTGCGCCACACCGTGCGCAAACGGATAGGCGCCGTCATAGCGTGCCGGGATCACCAGCTTCAGGCTGCGATCGATATAGCCGATCTTCCCGCCGACCGGCGACCTGGCGAGGCCGTTCGAAAAGGGCTCGGGACCATTGTCCATGATCATCACCGGCGCGAGCGCGCCGTCACGCCGGACGACATACCATTGGCCGATCAGGATGGTCGCAAGGCCATGGCGATCATAGATCAGGCGGCGAAGATGCTCGGGCGCTATTCTGAGATTTCCGCTGCGGTCGAGCCGCGCGCAATGTGGGAAGCTCTCCATATCGCCGCCGCGCGGCCAATAGGTGCAGCCGCGATCGGCGGACTCGGGCTCCGCCCGGGCAGCCGCAGCTGATCCGCCGGCGGCGAGCAGTAACGCCAGTGCCGCCCAATGCCGTCTCATGCCCTATTGCTCCTCGTCCTCCGGGTCTCGCGGCGGGGCGCGGTCGTCGCGGCGCGGGCGGGGATCGCCATTGTCGCGATTCGACCGGTTGATCTCGATGCTTCCGTCTCGGCCGATATGCAGGTTGAGCCCAAGGCCCTGGAGTTCGCCCTCCAGCGGCAGCGAGACGGCGTCGGGCTCGATCGCATTCTCGGCGTCCGGATCGATCTCCTCGGCTGCCGGCTCGGCCGCATGGGCAGGGCCGACATTCAGCGCCTGCTGCATGAAGTCGCGCCACACCCGCGCTGGGATGCCGCCGCCGGACAGGCCGGGATTGGGCGTATTGTCGTCATTACCGACCCACACGCCGGTGATGAGCCCGCCGGCAAAGCCGAGGAACAGCGCGTCGCGATTGTCCTGGGTTGTGCCGGTCTTGCCGTAGGTGTTCACCGACAGGGCAGCCTGCCGCCCGGTGCCCGATTCCGCCGATGCGGAAAGCAGGTCGAGCATGTCGTCGCGGATACGGCCGGTCAGCGGGCGTGAGCGGGTGGTGAGCGCCGCATACCAGCTCTGGTCATGCACTTCCTCCAGCCCGCGCGCGACGACGGGATAGGATTCGGCCGCGACTGCCGCATAGGCCGAAGTCAGCTCGAGCAACGACATGCTCGACGTGCCGAGCGCGATGGTCGCCTCGTTGGGGATCGCTGTCGTGATGCCCAGGTCCCGCGCCGCCTTGATGACATTGGCGACACCGACCTTCTGGATCAGCCGAGCCGCGGCGACGTTGCTCGACTTGGCAAAGGCCTGGCGCAGCGTGATCTCGCCGAGATAGCGGCCATCCGCATTCTTGGGCGACCAGTCGGCGATGGTGATCGGGGAATCGTCGACCATGGAATCCGGGGTCATGCCGCTGCGCAGCGCCGCCAGATAGACGAACAGTTTGAAGGCCGAGCCGGGCTGGCGCCGCGCCTGGGTGGCGCGGTTGAACGGGCTGTCGCGATAGGATTTGCCACCGACCATCGCGACGACCCGTCCATCGGGGCGCATCGCGACCAGGGCGATCTGGGCCTGGCGCAGGCCCGCGCGCCTGACCGATCGTTCGGCGGCATTTTGCAGGCGGCGGTCGAGCGTCGTCTTGACGGTCGTCTCGGTGGCGATCTCGCCGGCGCGGTCGCGTGCTTCGGGCAGGACCCAGTCGGCGAAATAAGTGCCGTCGGGCAGCGGCTTGATCGGGTCGACGGCTAGGCGCGCTGGACGGACATCCTCCGCCGTCGCCTTGTCGATAAAGCCGGCGGCGGCCATCGCGCCGACGACGAGCTTCTGCCGGTCGCGCGCACCCTTCAGGTTGACGGTAGGGGCAAGCTTCGACGGCGCCTTGACCAGCCCGGCCAGCATCGCCGCCTGGCCGATCGACAGATCTTCCGGATCGCGGTTGAAATAATGCTTCGCCGCGGCGCGCAGGCCGTAAACATTGTCGCCGAAATAGACGTTCGAGAGATAGCGCGAGAGGATCTCGTCCTTCGACAGCCATGCCTCCAGCCAGAAGGCGATCATCACCTCGCGCACCTTGCGCGCCGCCGTCCGGTCCGAATCGAGAAAGGCGTTCTTGGCGAGCTGCTGCGTGATGGTGCTGCCGCCTTCGCGCACGCGGCCGCGGCTCATATTATGGACGAAGGCGCGGACGATACCCTTGGGGTCGATGCCCCAATGCGACCGGAAACGCCGGTCCTCGATCGCGAGAAAGGCGTTGGTGACGTTCTTGGGCAGTTTCGCCGCATCGATCGGCGCGCCGATGATTGCCCCGCGCCGCGCGATCGGCGATCCATCGTCGGCGAGCAGGGTGATGCTCGGCGGGGTCAGGGGTTTCAGCGACTGCGACAGCGGTGCCGTCACCGCGAGCCAGCCGACCGCGAGTACGAACAGGATGATCAGGGCGCCGATGCCGCGGGTGAACCAGCGCCAATAATTGCGCCGATGCACCACCGGCAGGTTGGTAGTGTAGGGCTCGGGCGGATCTGGGGGGTAGTCGAAGCGGCCCGAATAGGCCGGCGGGGGCAATCCCTCGCTCAGGTCGACGGGCGAATTGCCCTGCGACGACGCGGGCTCGAAAGGATAAGGACGCATGGCTCCTGTCAGTCCGTTCCCGGTTACGCCGCCCGGAGGTGTATTAGCGTGATATGACAGTGGTCGCAAGCTTTTGACATGAACGTCTTCTAGCAGGCGCGGTCGCGCCATGCGAGCGTCGACCATAGCGCCATTGAGGCAGTACCGTGCAGCGGCTATCTGCATAACGTGCAGCACCGCATGACAAGGATGCCGAATGACCGATATCGCTCTCGCCGCAACGCCCCTCGTCGTGGGGATAGGCGGTACGATCGGCGGCGTCTCCTCAACCGAGCGGGCGCTGCGCATCGCGCTCGACGCTGCCTGCAAGGAGGGTTTCCGCACCCGCATGTTCGGTGGCGCCGACATGGCGCGGCTGCCGCTCTACGATCCGCGTGCCACCGACCGGACCGAGCATGAGCGCGAATTCGTCGACACGGTGCGCCAGGCATCGGCGCTGATCATTGCCAGCCCGGGCTATCATGGCAGTATCTCGGGCGTCGTGAAGAACGCGCTCGACCTGCTGGAAGAGACGGCGAAGGACGAGCGGCCCTATCTCGCCGACATGCCGGTCGGCCTGATCGCAACCGCTTATGGCTGGCAGGCGACGGGCAGCACGATCGCCGCGCTCCGGTCTATCGTCCATGCGCTGCGTGGCTGGCCGACGCCGTTCGCCGCGGCGATCAACACGCAGCTCACCAAGTTCGACGAAGACGGCGGCAGCAGCGACCCCGCCGTGCATGAGCAGCTCTGCCTGGTCGGCCGCCAGGTCGCGCGCTTCGCCCCGATCGCCCAAAGTGGCTGAGGGAATCATCTGGCTCAAGGGCTTTGCGCCGGACGAGGCGCCGATCCATGTCGTCAACCGCATCGAATCCGCGACCGCGCCGGAGATCGTCTGGCGGCGTCTGATCCACGCGGCCGGGTGGCCGGCGATCTACGCCAATGCCAGCGACGTGGCGATTGAGGGCGGTGGCGCCGACCTGTTTGCCGAGGCGCGTTTTACCTGGAAGACCTTCGGCATCGCGCTCAGGAGCGAGGTGAAGGAGTTTGAGCCCGAGACGCGCATCGCCTGGCTGGCCGAGGGAATAGGCGTCACCGCCTATCACGCGTGGCTGATCACGCCGACCGCGGGCGGCTGCACGATCACCACCGAGGAAACCCAATATGGGCTCATCTCGCGCGTCGGGCGATTGCTGTTCCCGACACGGATGGAGCGCTGGCACCAGAAATGGCTTGAGGCACTGGCCTCCTGAGCGCCTCCCCGTGCCGGGCAGGGGAATGCGCTTACCGGGTAGGCACGGGTTCTTCGCCCGAATAATCATAGAAACCGCGCCCGGTCTTGCGGCCGAACCAGCCGGCTTCGACATATTTCACCAGCAGCGGCGCCGGGCGGAACTTCGGATCGCCGGTGCCCTCGAACAGCACGCGCGTGATCTCCAGGCAGGTGTCGAGGCCGATGAAGTCGGCGAGGGTCAGCGGTCCCATCGGATGGTTGAGGCCGAGCTGGCAGGCGAGATCGATGTCGGGAATGGTCGCAACACCCTCGCCCAGCGCGAAGCAGGCTTCGTTGAGCATCGGCATCAACACGCGGTTGACGATGAAGCCTGGCGCGTCATTGGCGCGGACCACCTTCTTGCCCAATGCCTTCGCATAATCCTCGACCAGCTTCACCGTCTCGTCCGACGTGGCGAGGCCACGGATCAGCTCGATCAGGCCCATCACCGGGACGGGATTGAAGAAATGCACCCCGACGAAGCGCTTCGGATCGGGCGAGGCCTGGGCAAGGCGGGTGATCGGGATCGACGATGTGTTCGAGGCGAGCACTGCCTGATGGCCGAGCACCTTGCCGACCTCGGCGAAGATCGAGCGCTTGATCTCCTCGCGCTCGGTCGCTGCTTCGATGACGAGGCCGCAGGACGACATGCCGTGCACGCCGTCTATCGGCTCGATTCGCGCGAGCGCCTGATCGCGGGCGGCCGCCTCGATCTTCTCCTTGGCCACCAGCCGGTCGAGTGCCTTGGCGATGCCCGCCTTGCCCGCTTCGGCGCGTTCCTTCGACACGTCCGTGAGCAGGACATGGAAGCCCGCCTGGGCCGAAACCTGTGCGATGCCCGCACCCATCTGCCCCGCCCCGATCACGCCTATGGTCTGCATCTCTGTCTCTTTCGAATAACGATGTTGCGCTGCTCCTATCGATTCACGCGCCGCGCCGCTAGGATGGCGGCATGATCGGATCGCTCCTCCTGTTCGCCGCGGCCGAAGCCGCAGTACCTCGTCCGGCCCTCGGGCCAATCAAGACCTTCGGTGACTGGGTCGTCGCGTGCGACAATGTCCAGGTCTGCGAGATGACGTCGCTGATCGCCGAGAATGACGCGGGCGACGGCGGCGATTCGGGTGCCTCTTTCTCGGTCGCGCGCGCGGCAGGGCCGGATGGCGGATTCTTCTTCGAGCTATCGTCCAACGGCGGAATCGACGGGCCGGTATCGGTACGGATCGACGGCAAAAGGATCGCCGACGGCACGGTCGAGAAGGACGGGATGACGCTGTCCGGTGACGCTGCCGACCGAATCGTCGCAGCGATGGCCAATGGCAGGAGGCTGACCCTGAACAAGAAGGCGGGCAAGGAAGTTGCGCACGCCTCGCTGTCGGGGTCTTCCGCCGCACTGCGTTTCATCGATGCGGGGCAGCATCGCGTGGGAACGGTGACGGCTGCGATCGCCAGGGGCAAGAAACCGGCCAGCGCCGTGCCGGCTTCGCCGCCCCTGCCTGAGGTCCGCTCCATCGCGCCTTCGGGCGTGCCTGCACGAATCAGCCCGGCGCTCCGCAACGCGATGGTCGCCGCCTCGGCCTGTGAGACGGAAGATGTGAACACCAAGGATCCGCTGACCGGCTATGCGCTCGGCGATGGCAAGACGCTGGTGCTGCTGCCCTGCGGGGCGGGCGCTTATAATTTCTCCAGCGTGCCGTTCGTCGTGGCGGGCGGGAAACCGGTCATCGCCCGCTTCGATTCGCCGGGCGGTTTCTCGGAAGGCGATGGACCACCTACCCTGGTCAATGCCGATTGGGACGCGAAGACAGGCAAGCTCGGCAGTTTCGCCAAGGGTCGGGGGCTCGGCGACTGCGGCTCTGCCGAAACCTATGTGTGGGACGGCTCGATGTTCCGTCTGGTCGAGGCGACCCAGATGGGCGAATGCCGCGGATCGGTGAACTGGCTGACTATCTGGCGTGCGACGCCGGTACACTAATTCCCCTCCCGCAAGCGGGGGAGGAGTAGTTACGGCGCGAAGCGTGCCGGCTGGGCCTCCGCCAGGATCACGGCGAACAATCCTTCCGCGTCGGTCCACTCAGCGATCGGCGTCCAGCCACCGGCACGAAGCAGGATTCGGCCGTCGCGCTGGCCATATTTATGGCTGTTCTCGGTATGGATCGTCTCGCCCGCCGCCATGGTGAAGGGACGACCCTCGATGGTGAAGGCTATATCCTGCGTCGCCTCGAGATGCATCTCGATCCGGGCCCGGTCGTCGTTCCAGATCGCGCGGTGGCGGAAAATGTGCGGCGGGATCGTGCCGTCGAGCTCGCGGTTGATCCGCTCGATCAGGTTCATGTTGAACGCCGCCGTCACCCCCTGGGCATCGTCATAGGCGGAGACCAGGACCTTCTCGTCCTTGATCCGGTCCATGCCGATCAGCAGCATCGATCCGGTGCCGAGCGACGCTTTCATCGCGCGGAGCAGATCGACCGAGCTGTGCGGAATCATGTTGCCGATGGTCGAGCCGGGGAAAAAGCCCAGCTTGGGCAGGTCGGCGACCGCGGCCGGCAACGCGATCGGGCGGAGGAAATCGGCCTCGACCGGCAGCACCGGCAGGCCCGGAAAGGCGTCGGCAAGCCCGGCCGAGGACTCGCGCAGGAAATCGCCCGAAATGTCGATCGGCACATAGGCGGCGGGGTTCACACTGCGCAGCAGGATCGGCGTCTTGGTCGAGGAGCCCGAGCCGAATTCGACCACGGCCCGGCCTTCGCCGGCGATCGCCGCGACCTCGGGGCAGGCGCGGCGAAGGATTTCCGTCTCGGTGCGCGTCGGATAATATTCGGGCAGCTCGGTGATCGCCTCGAACAATTCCGAACCGCGCCGGTCATAGAACCAGCGCGCCGGGATGGCGCGGGGACGCGTCTCGAAACCGCGCAGCACATCGGCGCGGAAGGCGGGGTCGGCGAGGGTGACGTCGCCATCCTCGATTTCGGGTTTGAGCATGTCAGAGATCCTTGGCCAGGCGCACGCCGGTGAACTGCCAGCGCTGGTGCGGATAGAAGAAGTTGCGATAGCTCGGGCGGGCATGGCCGCGCGGCGTGGCGCAGGAGCCACCGCGCAGGACGAACTGCCCGCTCATGAACTTGCCATTATATTCGCCGACCGCGCCCTCGGCCGGTTTGAAGCCGGGATAGGGGCGATAAGCGCTGCCGGTCCACTGCCAGACATCGCCGAAAAAGGCCGGGCCTGCCGCAGCAGGGCGCGGCTCGACCGGGCCGGCGGTGTCGAGCTGGTTGCCGCTGGCCGGGTCGAACGCGGCCGCGGCCGCTTCCCATTCGAACTCGGTCGGCAGGCGGGCGCCCGCCCAACTCGCATAGGCATCGGCCTCGTAGAAGCTGACATGCGTGACGGGCGCGGCCGGGTCGATCGGGCGGCGGCCATCGAGGCCAAGCCGTGTCCACGCATCCTGCTGCCGTTCCCAGTAAAGCGGCGCGGCGATGCCCTGGCCCTTCACCCACGCCCAGCCGTCCGACAGCCAGTGCCGCGGGTCGGCATAGCCGCCATCGGCGATGAACGCGGCCCATTCGCCATTGGTGACGGTGCGGTCGGCAATGGCGTGCGGCGTTAGCAGGGTCTCGTGTCGCGGCCCTTCGCAATCGAACGCGAAGCCACGCCCGTCATGGCCGACCGTGACGATGCCACCCCCGTTCTCGATCCAGCCGACCGGGCCGGGCATGGCGACAGGCACTTTGCGCGCCGCCGGCCAGATCGCCGGTTCGAGCGGGTTCTGCGACATCAGGTGAAGCATGTCGGTGACGAGCAGCTCTTGATGCTGCTCCTCATGATGGCAGCCGAGGAGGACCAGCTCGATCGCGTCATCGGGCAGGTCGGGGAGCGCCGTGACGATCGCTGCATCCACATGGGTTCGGTATGCCAGCACCTCGGACAGGCTCGGCCGGGTGATCATGCCGCGGCGCGCGCGGCTATGGCGTTGCCCTTCGGCTTCGTAATAGCTGTTGAACAGGAAGGGAAAACGATCGTCGTGCAGCGTATAGCCCGCCACGAAATCGCGCAGGATGAAGGTTTCAAGGAACCAGGTGGTGTGGGCCAGATGCCATTTGGCGGGGGAGGCATCCTCCATCGACTGGACCGTGGCATCGGCATCGGAAAGAGGGGCGACCAGTGCCACGGTGAGCGCGCGGACAGCTGCGAAGCGCGCCGCCAGCATGTCCGTTCCGGGCCGGAGATCCGAGTTTGTTCGCATTCTGTTCCCTTTTTCCAGAACGCGTCGGCCAAAGTCAAGCCTGGCTACGGCCCTGTCTGGTCGCGGGACGCGCCCGGAATCCACAGAACGTCGCCACCCGCGTCTTTGTTCACCCGCCTCGCCGCGACGAAGAGGTAATCAGACAGGCGATTGAGATAGGAAAGCGCGAGCGGATTCAAAGGGACGATCTGCGCGGCGGCGACGGCGGTACGTTCGGCGCGCCGGGTAATGGCGCGGGCGAGGTGGAGCGCCGCGGCACCGGTGGCCCCCGCCGGCAGGATGAAACTGGTCAGCGGCGCAAGATCCGCGTTCATCGCATCGATCTCGTCCTCCAATCGGGCCACCTGTGCGGCGACGATCCGCAGCGTCATTTCCGATGGCGCGAAATCCTCGCCCGGCGTGGCCAGATCGGCACCAAGATCGAACAGGTCGTTCTGGATGCGCGTGAGCGCATCTGCATATCGGCCAGACCCTAGCGCACCGATCGCCACGCCGATGGCGCTGTTCGCCTCGTCGACATCGCCGATCGCCGCCATGCGCGGATCATTCTTGGCGACGCGCGATCCATCGACCAGCCCGGTGGTGCCGTTGTCGCCCGTGCGCGTGTAGATCTTGTTGAGCTTGACCATGGCCGGCCGACCGGACGGTCAGGTCTTGCTGGCGAGGAACAGGATCAGCACGACGATCACGATCGCGATCGCCTGGAAGAAGATGCGGTACTGCATCATCTTGTTCGACTTGAGCGCCGACGCGCTCGGCCCACTGCCTTCACCCTTCACCTCGTTGCTGGCGTTGAGCAGGAAGACCGCGAGGCCACGGATCAACATGGCGACGGTCGCGAGCATCGCCGCGATCAGCAGGATGAAGAGGAAGGTGCTCATCGGACGTATCTAGGCCTCGGACATCCGAAAGCCAATGGGCAGGCGTCCGGCGCGCAGGTCGTCGGCAAGGGCCCGCCCGTCGATGCCGGCGGCCCGCATTGCCTCGAGCGTCGGTGCCTCGTTGCGCTTGGCGAGTCGCTCGCCGCTGTCGTCCGCCAGCAGGGCATGGTGGCGATAGGCGGGCGTTGGCAGGCCGAGCAGCGCCTGGAGCAGCCGGTGCACATGGGTGGCGGCGAACAGGTCGCGGCCGCGCACCACATGGGTGACCCCTTGCGCCGCGTCATCGATGGTGACGGCGAGATGATAGCTGGCCGGTGCGTCCTTGCGGGCGAGGATGATGTCGCCGTGCATCTCGGGAATCGCGACGACGTCGCCTGCGATCTCGTCATGCCAGATCAGGCGCCCGTCATGACGGAACTGATCCGGCATCTCCTCCGCAGCCGGAGAGAGCAGATCGAGCGCGCGGGCAAGATCCAGCCGCCATGCATGCTGCTCGCCCGCCTGACGCCGCGCGCGAACATCCTCGGCGAGGTGGCGGCAGGTGCCGGGATAGACCGGCCCGGCATCGCCATGCGGGGCGGACAGGCTCGCGGCGATTTCGGCGCGAGTACAGAAACAGGGATAGAGCAGCCCCAGGCCTTTCAGCCGATCGATCGCCGCGCCGTAAAGATCGAGCCGTTCCGACTGGCGCAGCACCGGCCCGTCCCATTCGAGGCCCAGCCAGGCGAGATCGCGCTCGATGGCGTCGATATAGCCGGGCCGGCTGCGGGTGCCGTCGATATCTTCGATGCGCAGCAGGAAGCGCCCACCTGCCCCTTTTGCGCGGTCGTGCGAAAGGATTGCCGACCATGCGTGGCCGATATGCAACAGCCCGGTAGGGCTGGGCGCGAATCGGGCGGTAACGGAAGTCACCTTCTCATCGAAACCGGCTCTTGACCGCGAGTCGCGGGCTGTGCTGTCATCATGGCGTCATCCTAGTCGGCGATTGCCGCGCAGGAAGCAAAAGGGGGGCGTTCGCGTGTACCATCCCGATCTGATCCGACATCCGGACAGCTGCCCGGCATTGGTGTTGAACGCCGATTATACGCCGCTCAGCTATTACCCTCTCAGTGTGTGGCCGTGGCAGACCGCGATCAAGGCGGTATTTCTCGACAGGGTCGATATCGTCGCCGAATATGAGCGGGAGGTGCGCAGCCCGAACCACAAGGTTAAGCTGCCCTCGGTCATCGCGCTGAAATCCTATGTCCGGCCGAGCGCCTTTCCGGCCTTCACCCGGTTCAACCTGTTCCTGCGCGACAAGTTCGAATGCCAATATTGCGGGTCGGGCCATGACCTGACGTTCGACCATGTCGTGCCGCGCGCGCAGGGCGGGCGCACGACCTGGGAGAATGTCGTCACCGCCTGCGCACCCTGCAATTTGAAGAAGGGTGGGCGCACCCCGAAACAGGCGGGCATGCCGCTGCACATCGGCGCGATCCGGCCGACCAACTGGCACCTGCAGGAACATGGCCGGCGCTTCCCGCCCAATTATCTGCACGAGACCTGGCACGACTGGCTCTATTGGGACGTCGAACTGGAGGCTTGAGGTGGTCTTGCCCAAGCTGCCGTTTGCCTGAACGTCATGCCGGACTTGTTCCGGCATCCATGGTTCCACAAGCGCTGCCGTTGCGTTTGCGGAAGCGGGGACCCCGGAACAAGTCCAGGGTGACGGGGTATGCCCAAGTCCGGGGTGACGGGGTATGCCGATGTTTTGGACCCCTGCCTCCTCTCCGGTTGACCCGGGCTCTGCCGCAATGCAGCATCGCATCATGGCCGATCTTCCTTCCATCGCGAACAACCCCGACATCCGCTTCCTGGGCAAGCTGCTCGGCGACGTGATCCGCTCCTATGGCGGGGAAACGCTGTTCAGGCGCACCGAATATATTCGCGCCGCCTCGGTCGACCGGCATCGCGGCGTTGCCGGCAAGGATTCGGTCGATCTCGGGCTCGACCAGCTGAGCCTGGACGAGACGCTCGATTTCGTGCGCGGCTTCATGCTGTTCTCGATGCTCGCCAACCTTGCCGAGGACCGGCAGGGCGTTGCGTCCGAAAAGGGCGCTGATGTCGAATCTGCGCTGAAGCGGCTGGCGGACGAAGGCATCGATCATGATGCGGTGATGGCGCTGCTCGATCATGCGCTCATCGCCCCGGTCCTGACCGCGCATCCGACCGAGGTGCGGCGCAAGAGCATGATCGACCATCGCAACCGCATCTCCGAACTGATGACGCTCAAGGATGCCGGGCTGGCCGAAACACCGGAGGGTGACGCGGTGGAGGAGGCGATCCTGCGCCAGATCGCGCTGCTGTGGCAGACCCGGGTGCTGCGCAAGGAGCGGCTGTTCGTCGCCGACGAGGTGGAGACGGCGCTCAGCTATCTGCGCGACATATTCCTGCCGGCGCTGCCGGCACTCTATCAGCGCTGGGACCGGGCCCTGGGCGCCCGCGCGCCGAGCTTCCTGCGGCCGGGGAGCTGGATCGGCGGGGACCGCGACGGGAACCCCTTCGTTACCGCCGAATCGCTGAAGATCGCGCTGGCCAAGGCCTGCGAGGCGGTGCTCGGCCATTATCTCGACGCGGTGAACGCGTTGGGGGCCGAGCTGTCGATCTCGACCGGCATCACCCAGGCCGACGACGGCGTACAGGCGCTCGCCGAGGCGAGTGGCGACACTGCGCCGAGCCGGGCCGACGAGCCTTATCGTCGCGCGTTGTCGGGCATCTACGCCCGGTTGGCGGCGACTCATCTGGCGCTGACCGGCAAGCCTGCACCGCGTCCGGGCCCGCTTCACGGTGAGCCCTATGCCGATCCGCAAAGCTTCCGCGCCGATCTGGTCACCATTGCCCGCGCCCTGCGCGGCGGCGGCGGGGCGCTGTCCTCCGGCGGCGCGCTCGGGCGGCTGATTCGCGCGGTCGAAACCTTCGGTTTCCATCTCGCCACGCTCGACCTGCGCCAGAACAGCGCCGTGCTGGAACGCGTGGTGGCGGAACTGCTCGAGGTTGCCGGTGTCGAGGGCGATTATCTCGCGCTCGACGAGTCGCAGCGCGTATCGCTGCTCCGGCACGAACTCTCCAACGCCCGGCCGCTGTCGAGCCCCTTCGCGACCTATTCGGACGAGACGGCGTCGGAGCTGGCGATCGTCCGCGCCGCGGCCGACGCTCATGCCAAATATGGTCCGGCCTGCATCACCCAGCATATCGTTTCGATGGCGCAGTCGGTGTCCGACCTGCTCGAGGTGAATGTGATGCTGAAAGAGGTCGGGCTGTACCGGCCAGGCGAGACGCCGAGCGCCGCGATCATGGCGGTGCCGCTGTTCGAGACGATCGGCGATCTGGAGGCGGCGCCGGGCATCATGACCGAATGGTTCGCCCTGCCCGAGGCTGGGGCGATCACCCGCGCGCGCGGATTCCAGGAAGTGATGATCGGCTATTCGGATTCGAACAAGGACGGGGGTTATATCACCTCGACCTGGTCGCTCTCCAAGGCGTCGACCGCGCTGAAGCCCGTGTTCGACAAGGCAGGCGTGGGGATGCAGCTGTTCCACGGTCGCGGCGGCGCGGTCGGGCGTGGCGGCGGCTCGGCCTTCGCGGCGATTCGCGCGCAGCCGACCGGCACGGTGCAGGGCCGAATCCGCATCACCGAACAGGGCGAAGTGATCGCCGGTAAATACGGCACGCGCGAGAGCGCGATGACCAATCTGGAGGCGATGGCGTCCGCCACGCTGCTCGCCAGCCTCGAACCGGATGCGCTCTCGCCCGCTGAGGCGGCGCGGTTCGGGGCGGCGATGGATGCGCTCTCCGGGAGTGCGTTCAAGGCCTATCGCGATCTCGTTTACGGTACCGAAGGTTTCCGTACCTTCTTCCGCCAGATGACGCCGATCGCCGAAATCTCCGGCCTGAAGATCGGATCGCGCCCGGCAAGCCGCACCAAGTCGGACCGGATCGAGGATCTGCGCGCCATCCCTTGGGTGTTCAGCTGGGCGCAGGCGCGCGTCATGCTGCCGGGCTGGTACGGCGTCGGCCAGGCGATCGCCGGATTCGAGGACAAGGGGCTGCTCGCGGAGATGGCGCAGGGCTGGCCCTTCTTCGCGGCGACGCTCGACAATATGGAGCAGGTGATCGCCAAGTCCGACATGGACATCGCCGAACGCTATGCGGCGCTGGTCGAGGATCGGGCGCTGGCGGATACGGTGTTCGGCGCGATCCGTAGTGGCTGGCAGCAGACGCATGACGGATTGCTGGAGATCACCGGCCAGTCGCGCCTGCTGCAGAAGCATCCGGCGCTGGACGCGTCGATCCGGCTGCGCCTGCCCTATATCGAGCCGCTCAACCTGTTGCAGATCGAGCTGATGAAACGCCACCGCGCGGGCGAGACGGACGAGCGGATCGGTGAGGGTATCCTGCTGTCGATCAACGCGATCGCGACGGCGCTGCGGAATTCGGGCTGATCAATTCCTCCCCGAGCTTGCTCGGGGAGGGGGACCGCCCGCTTCTTCAGCGGGTGGTGGAGGGGCTTGGAGCGCGGAACGTCTGCCCCGCGCTCAAGCCCCTCCACCAGCTTCGCTGGTCCCCCTCTCCGTTACGGGGAGGAATTAAGAAAGAAAAGGCGCCGCCAGCTCGGGTCTCACCCTGAGCAATCTGCCCGTCGCCCGATCAAGCAGAGCCCAGGTCGACACTGCCTCAACCTTCACCTTGCCGTCGGCGCCGGTGAACCGCACATGCCGGTCGAACCGCGCACCCCTTGGCGGTTCCGGAACCCAGGTCTCGCCCGTCACCGTCTCGCCCGGGCCGACATTGCCGCGATAATCGATCTCATGTCGGGTCACGACCCAGATATAGGCGTCCTGCTGTTCCGCGGTCGCGATCGCCGCCCAATGCGCGACCGCGATGTCCTGAATCCACTTCACCCACACCGCATTGTTGACGTGGCCGAGTTCGTCGATGTCGGCGTCGGTCGCGGTCCTGGGGAGGGTGAAGGCCATTACCCCTCCACGCCCATCTGCCACAGCACGAACGCATGCTCCTCCGCCGCTTCGCGCAAACTCTCGAACCGCCCGGACTTGCCGCCATGGCCGGCACCCATATTGGTCTTGAGCAGCAACAGATTGTCGTCGGTCTTGGTCGCGCGAAGCTTCGCGGCCCATTTGGCCGGCTCCCAATAGGTCACGCGCGGATCGTTGAGACCGCCCGAGATGAACATCGGCGGATAGGCGTGCGCCGCGACCTGGTCATAGGGCGAATAGGATCGGATCAGCTCGAACGCTGCCTTGTCGTCGATCGGATTGCCCCATTCGGGCCATTCGCCCGGCGTCAGCGGTAGCGATTCGTCGAGCATGGTGTTGAGCACATCGACAAATGGCACGTCCGCGATCACCGCACCCCACAGCTCGGGATCGGAATTGACCACCGCGCCCATCAGCTCGCCCCCGGCCGACCGGCCGGCAATCGCGATCTTGCCGGCACTGGTCCAGCCCTGAGCGATCAGCCCCTTCGCCACATCGACGAAATCGTTGAAGGTGTTTTCCCGCTTCTCCAGCTTGCCGTCGAGATACCATTGCTGGCCGAGATCGTCCCCGCCGCGGATATGCGCGATGGCATAAGCGAAGCCGCGATCGAGCAGGCTCAGCCGCCCGGTCGAGAAGCCCGGCGGGATGGCGTAGCCATAGGCGCCATAGGCGTAGAGGAAGAGCGGCGCTGAACCGTCTTTCGGGAAATCCTTGGGATAGACGATCGACACCGGCACCTCGGTGCCGTCGCGGGCAGTGATCTTCAGTCGCTCGGTGCGATATTTCTCCGCGTCATAGCCCGACGGGATTTCCTGCACCTTGAGCGTCGTCAGCGTGCCGGTGGCGACGTCGTAATCATATTCGGTGCCGGGCGTGACCATGGATTCATAGCCGACGCGCAGCACGTCCATCGCATATTCGGGATTGTTGCCGAGACCCGCATCATAGCTCGCTTCGGGAAAGACGATACGCTGCGGCGCGATCGACGAATCGTAGCGGTGGATCTCGATCTGATCGAGCCCGTCCTCGCGTCCGTCGACGATGAAGAAGTCGCGGAAACAATCGACCCCGGTCATGTAGAAATGCTTCGACGGGCCGATCAGCTCTTTCCACTCACCCGGAGCGTCGATCGACGCGGTGCAGAGGCGGAAGTTCGGATCCACGTCGTTGGTGTGGATGAACAGCGTGCCGTCATGCTCGTCGACATCATACTCGCGGCCGACCTTCCGGGGCGAGACGCAGATCGGCGTGGCGAGGACATTGTCGGCCGGGAGGAGATACACCTCGCTCGTCACATGATCGCCGCTGGCGATGACGATCCACTTGCGCGAGCTGGTCTCGCTGACGCCGACCCGGAACCCTTCGTCGGCTTCCTTGAACAGCTCGATATCGTCGGCGATCGGCGTGCCGAGCTTGTGCAGGCGCGCATTGTCGGTGCGCCACTGCTCGTTCGCCAGGCCGTAGAGGAAGCTGCTGTCGTCGGCGGTCCACACGATCTCGGAGAGCATGCCCGGGATCACGTCGGGCAGATGCTCGCCGGTCTCCAGATCCTTGACCCGAACCTCGAACCGCTCCGATCCATTGTCGTCGATCGCATAAGCGAGCAGCTTTGCATTGTTGCTGATCGAGAATGCGCCGAGGCGGAAATATTCCTTGCCCTCGGCCAGCGCCGGCTCGTCGAGAATCAGCTCGTCGGGGCCGCCCGCGACCGGCTTGCGCCACCATTTGCGATACTGCCCGCCGGTCTCGAACGCCGTCCAGTAGAACCAGTCGCCGTCCTTCTGCGGGACCGAGCTGTCGTCTTCCTTGATGCGGCCCTTCATCTCTTCATAGAGCCGGTCGGTCAGCGGCTTGTGCGGTGCCATCACCGCCTCGAAATAGGCGTTCTCCGCTTCGAGATAGGCAAGCACGTCCTTGTCGGTCACCTCGGGGTAACCCGGGTCCTTGATCCAGGCATAGGGGTCTTCGATCGTGATGCCGTGCGTGGTGAAGCTGTGCGGGCGCTGCTCGGCGACGGGGGGTGTGGGCGTATCGGTCAAGTCAAACTCCGTTCGGGCTGAGCTTGTCGAAGCCCTGCACTTTCTTCTAACCGTCTAAAGAGGAAGAACAGCCCTTCGACAAGCTCGGGGCGAACGGAGATCGTTCCAATGTCCACCTATCAGGACCGCCTCGCCGCATTACGCGACCAGCTCAAGCGCGACCGGCTCGACGGATTCGTCGTGCCGCTGACCGACGAGCATATGAGCGAATATGTCGGCGCCTATGCGCAGCGTCTGGCCTGGCTGACCGGCTTCCAGGGATCGGCCGGGAGCGCGGTGGTACTGCCGGAGGAAGCGGCGATCTTCACCGACGGGCGCTACACCTTGCAGGTGCGCGAGCAGGTCGATGGCGCGAACTGGGAGTATGTCTCGGTGCCTGCCACCAGCATCGCGACGTGGCTCGGCGCGCATGCCGCGGCGGGCGCGCGTGTCGGTTATGATCCGTGGCTGCACACGCGCGGCTGGGTCGAGGAAGCGCGCAAGGCGCTGGCTGAGCGCGGAGCCGAGCTGGTGGAGGTCGACACCAACCCGATCGACGCCGTGTGGCCCGACCGGCCCCAGCCTTCGGACGCCAGGCTGGCGGTGCAGGATGACGACCGCGCCGGCAAATCCTCGGCGGAGAAACGCGCGGCGATCGCCGACTGGCTGGCCGAGCGCAAGGCCGATGCAGTGGTGCTCTCGGCGCTCGATTCGATCGCCTGGGCCCTGAACGTGCGCGGGCAGGACGTGGCGCACACGCCGGTCGCGCTGGCCTATGTGATCGTCGATGCGGACGGCACCGCCGACCTGTTCGTTGCGCCGGAAAAGATGGGCGACGAGGTGCACCAGCATCTCGGCAACGCAGTGCGCGTCCGGGATCGCTACGAGTTCGCCGACGCGCTCGGTGCCTATGCCGGCAAGCGTGTCGCCGCCGATCCGGAACGCGCGGTGTCGGCGATCTTCTCCCGGCTCGAGGCGGGCGGCGCGACGGTACTGAGCTTCCGCGATCCCGTGGTGCTGGCCAAGGCGATGAAGAACCCGGTCGAGATCGCCGGACACCGTGCCGCCTCGGTGCGCGATGGCGCGGCCTTGGCGCGGTTCCTGAAATGGGTCGAGGAGGAAGCGCCGAAGGGCGGGCAGACCGAACTCTCCTGCGTCGCGAAGCTGCAGGCGTTCCGCGAGGCGACAGGCGTGCTGCGCGATACGTCGTTCGACACGATATCGGCGACTGGCGCGCATGGCGCGAGCCCGCACTACCACTCGACTCCCGAATCGAACGCGCCGCTCGAGCCGGGGCAGCTCTATCTGGTCGATTCGGGCGGCCAATATGCCGACGGCACGACCGACGTGACCCGCGTCCTCCCCATCGGCGCGCCGACGGAGGAGATGCGCGACCGCTTCACCCGCGTGCTCAAGGGACATATCGGCCTCGCCACCGCGATCTTCCCGCAGGGCACCAATGGCGGGCAGCTCGATTCGTTCGCGCGTCGGCCGCTCTGGGAGGCGGGCCTCGATTTCGCGCATGGCACCGGCCACGGCGTCGGCGCCTATCTGGCGGTGCATGAAGGGCCGCAGCGAATCGCCAAGCCCAATTATCCGGGCGGCGGCCCGTCCGAGCCGCTGCGCGCCGGCATGATCATCTCGAACGAGCCTGGCTATTACAAGGCCGGAGAATACGGCATCCGAATCGAGAATCTGATTCTGGTCGAGGAACGAATCATCCCAGGCGGCGACGAGCCGATGCTGGGATTCGAAACGCTGACCTTCTGCCCGATCGAGCGCTCGCTGATCGTCGCCGATCTGCTGACGCTGGCCGAACGCGATTGGCTGAACGCCTATCACGCCCGGGTATTGGCGATTCTCGGACCGGAGATGACGGGCGACGAGCTGGAATGGCTGACGGCCAAGTGCGCGCCTATCGGCTAGAATCGTCGATACCGGGGCCTGGGTCCTGGGCGGGCGGCGAATCGCTCGCCCGTGCCTGGGCCTTTCGTTTCCGCAGATTCTCGCGCAACGCGGCGGCAAGGCGCGCCGCTTTCTTGTCCTTATCGGCCATGCCGCCTTATCCTGTGCCAGCTCTGCCTTGACAATCCCGCCGCCCTCGTCTCTTAGGCGCGCTCCGCCGATGGCCGTGAGGCTCCCGGACCGGTAATGCTGCCGTAGCTCAGTGGTAGAGCGCATCCTTGGTAAGGCTGAGGTCGTGAGTTCAATCCTCACCGGCAGCACCATTTTCCCGATACGATCGTGACCTCCCCCTAAAGGGGCCCTCGCCGATTCTGCCCGGAATCTCCGGGGTAACGCTGTGCGGGCCGTCCGAATAATCCGGCACTGCATGGTGGTGTTTCGCCATGATGGTCGCCCGACCCTGGTCGAACTAAACGCCTTCACCGCGATCACGCGCCATGACAGCTTCCGCGTCGCCGCCGACGACCTCGGCGTTTCTCCCTGGTTCGCCCGGTCAAGCAGGTCGCCCCCTGACATCCGACAGGGCATACCCGCCATTGTTGCGAGCGAATCGCAAATAAGATAACGGCAAGGAACGGGTTCTGCGCGGTCGGCGTGAAGGTCCGGTTCGAAGGATCGACAATGACCGACACCCTGGCCGCGCCACGCTCGAAACGGCTGAAAGCCGCGACCGGCGATACGCATGAGCGGCTCGATTCGCGGATCATGGCCGCCGCGCCGTTCGCCAGCCGCACCAGTTACGGCCGGTTCCTCGCCGTCCAATATGCGTTCCATCGCGAGCTGACGCCACTGTACCAGGATCCGGCGCTGGCGGCGCTGCTGCCCGACCTGGCAGACCGTGACCGCATCGGAAAGATCGGTGACGATTTGTCCGACCTCGATCTGGCGCCGCCTCCGGTCGATGCACCGTCCCGCTTCGTATTGGGTTCGATCGACCGGTCGACCGCCCTGGGCTGGCTCTACGTCGCCGAAGGATCGAACCTTGGCGCCGCCTTTCTCTACAAGGCGGCCGCCGCTCTGGGGCTGGACGGCGATTTCGGCGCACGGCACCTTGCCGGGCATCCGGACGGACGCGCGCGGCACTGGCGTGACTTCACCGGGGCGCTCGACGGGCTCGATCTAGGGGCCGAAGAGGAACGGCGTGTGGTCGAGGGCGGCCGGAACGCCTTCATCCGCGTGCATGAACTGGTGGACAGACATTTTGAGTGAGCAGGATCCCCCGCGGCAGCGTTCCCGCGCCCTGCGCGTCGGCTGGCTGTTGCTCGGGTTTCTGTTCGTCGGACTGGGCATCATCGGCGCGCTGCTGCCGTTGATGCCGACCACCATCTTCCTGATCCTGGCGGCCGGCTGTTTCGCGCGCTCCTCGCCGCGGCTCGAGGCGAAGCTGCTCGATCATCCGCGCTTCGGACCGAGCCTGCGCGCCTGGCGCGCGGAACGGGCGATTCCCAGGCGCGGCAAGATCGCTGCCTGTGCTGGCATGGCCTTGGGGCTCGCTCTCTTCGTGATCGGCGTTCATCCGGGGCTTGTGGTGCTGGCGCTGGTCTCGGTCGCGCTGATGCTCTGCGCGACATGGATCGCGACGCGTCCGTCGCCTCGGCAATGCCCCTGAGCCACTTCTGAGGGACGATATCCGATGCGATGATCTCCACCGATTATTTCGTGCTGCTGGAGGTGGATGGCGCCTGGAAGATCGAGAACAAGATCTATTACGGGCAGGCAAGGAACGCCAAAAGCTGCGCAGGCCCCCTCCATCGCCTGCCAGAGAAAGGTGCGGGCTGGCCTAGTCAGGCTTTCGGACGGGCAATCGCTCGACGTGGAACCAGTCGGCATCGATCCAGCCTCGTGCCGAACCCGGCGCAGCGCGCGTGAAGCTGAACAGCGCGGGCCGCGACCCCTTCCACCAGGAAAAGCGGGCGAGGGGGATCGCATCGCCCATCGGGATGAACGCCTTGCCGTTCAGGCTGTAGCTGTAGCGAACGGTCTGCTCGATCCCGACCTCGGCGCGGAGTTCGATCGCCTGTGCCGTGACGCTCGGGCCGGGCGTCTCGTCGCCTTCGGAGGCGAACGTCACGCGTGCCGCACCCTTGTCTCGCACCACCCCGATCCAGCTTGGGCGCACGCCGAACAGGGCAAGGCCGGCGCGCTGTCCGTCCTTCATGCCGGTGATGTCGATCCGCGTCGTGAACCGGCTCGGGCCTTGGAGAATCTGGGTCAGTGTGTTGCGCGCGGTGACGAGATGCTCGGCCGGCCCGGCGGTCAGCCGTAGAAAACCAGGGCGTTCGGTCAGGCTCCACGCGGTATTGTCCGGATTATGGTTCCACTCCCATTGCAGGCCGAGCTTCGCGCTCGCGAATTCGTCCGAATCCTGCAACCGGTCTTTGGTAGACGGGCTGCCTGTATCGGGCATGGCATGGGTCGCGACCGGTTGCCCGCTGGTCTTGCCGGGGATCGGGTCGCCCATCACCGGCCAGTCGTCGACCCATTTCACCGGCTCGAGATGCACGATGCGTCCGAAGGCACCGGTCGAGTTGAAATGCGCGAACCAGCCCTGGCCCGACGGCGTCTCGACCCAGCCACCCTGGTGCGGGCCCTCGAGCTTCGTGCTGCCCTGTTCGAGCACGACCCGCCATTCATACGGGCCCCGGATGTTGCGCGCACGCAGCGCGACCTGCGCGCCTTTCTCCACCCCGCCAAACGGCGCGAAGATGTAGTAATATCCGTTCCTTTTGTAGAATTTGGGGCCTTCGAGGATCGGCAGGTTGACCTTGTCCTCGACGATCACCGTGCCGGCATCGAGCACGCGGGTCCCGTCGGGGCTCATCTTGTGGAGGATCAGCGGCCCCGCGCCGTGGCGTGAATGGACCAGCCAGGCCTGGCCGTCGTCATCCCAGAAGGGGCAGGGGTCCTCCAGCATCGGCTGGTCGATCACCTTGACCGGCTTTGCCCATGGCCCTTCCGCGCGCGTCGCGGTGGACATGAAGATGCCCTCGTCCGGCGTCGCCCAATAGACGTAGAATTTTTCGTTGTGGTGCCTGATCGACGGCGCCCATACGCCGCCGGCATAGCGCGTGCCGCCGATCGGCTTGGAGATCTTGTCGGTCAGCGTATGCGGGCCGGGCATGTCGTATTCGGGCGCGAAATCGAGCTTCGGCAGGACATGCCCGATGATCGTCCAGTGGACGAGGTCGCGCGACTTCAGGATCGGAATGCCGGGCGAGAAGTGGAAGCTGGACGCCACGAGATAATAGTCGCGGCCCACCCGGATCATGTCCGGGTCGGAATAATCGGCGAACAGGATCGGGTTGCTGTAGGTCGCCTTTTCGGGCGCCGCCGCACCGGCCAGCGGTGCGATCAGGCCGAATGCGGCGAGGGAAAGCAACACAGCCTTCATAGCGCGACGCTGTTGCCATAGCCGATGACGATGGTGGCGAGCACCAGCAGCCCCACGCCGCTCCAGACTGTGGCGCGCACCCGTGGTGCTGCATCCTTCCACTCGCGGAAGGCAAAGCCCCAGAGCGTGCCGAAGATGATGATCGACGCCATGTGCAAGGTCCAGGACGAGAAGCCGAAGCGCCCCATCTGGCTCTCGCCCATGGTGTAGAAGAAGAACTGGAAATACCAGGCCGTACCCGCGACCGCGCAGAGCAGGAAATTGGCAAGCAGGGGCGCACCGACCGCCTCGCCGCCGCCGACCCATTGGCCTGCGCTGCGGTTCTTCACGATCAGATACGCGCACCACAGGGCGTTGGTGATCAGGCCGCCGAACATCACCAGACACAGGATCGGCAGGCCGGTCCAGAGCGGTCCGGTGCCGGCGGCCGCCGACAGCGCCTTGATCGGCTCGCCCGCGGCAAGGCCGAAGGCGAAGCAGGAGGACATGATGCCGGAAAAGACCGCGACCGCGATGCCCTTGCGGAAATCGAATTCGGCGACGGCAGCGGCCTTTTGCTCAGGCGAAAGAGCGGCATCCTTGCGCGCGCCGGCCATGGCGACGACGATGATACCCGCCATGGTGATGACCAGGCCGAGCAGGATGATGTTGCCGCTCGGCGTGTCGAGCAGCTTCGCGGCGAAATCGCCCTGGAACAGCGGCGGGATCAGGGTGCCGAACACCGTGCACAGCCCCAGCACCACCGCCATGCCGAGCGAAAGCCCGAGATAGCGCATGGTCAGGCCATAGGTCAGGCCGCCGAATCCCCAGAGCATGCCGAAGACGATCGGCCAGACGATCACCGGCGTGGGCGCCGCGCCGAGCACGCCGAGCAGGTCGTTGGTCTGGATCGAGGCGAAGAACCAGGGCGCGAGCAGCCAGGAGAAGATGCCGCCGGTCAGCCAGTAAATCTCCCACGACCAGCGCTTCACGGATCGATAGGGAACGTAGAAGCTGGCGGAGGACAGCCCGCCCAGCCAGTGGAAGAAGACGCCGAGCAGCGGATTCGCGTTCATGTGTTTCTCCCGGTGGCCTGGCTGGCCAACTTGTAGGTCGTCACGCCGGATTTGTTCCGGCGTCCATTCCGCGGCGAGGCGCAGCGCATCTTTGGAGAGAGCAGCGCCCGCACCTCGATGGACCCCGAAACAAGTCCGGGGTGACGCAGATGGGTGCGTGGGGGGAACCCGGCTCTAAACATCCAGCCCGAGCCGATAAATCCGGTTGGCGTTCCGCGCGAACAGCGCCCGCTGCTCGTCCTCGCTGAAATCGGCGACAGCCTCGGCCAGCGCCCCAAGCGTCGTATCGAAATCGGCAAACAGCCGGTCGGTCGGGAAATTGCTCGCGATCATCGCCCGGTCGGTGCCGAAGATATCGATCGCCTCGCGCACCCGGTCGCGCACCGCGCCCGCCGTGAACGGCCGATAGACAAAACCAAGACCGGAGATCTTGATCGATACATGCGGCAGCGCCGCGACCGTCTTCATCGCCGCGCGCCAGCTTTCGTCACCATCGACGCCCATGCCGCCATGGTTGATGATCACCGGCGTGTCGGGATGCCGCTCGATCAGCCGGGCAAGACCGGCGAATTGGTCGGGATAGGCCTGCAGGTCGAACGACAGGCCATATTTCGCCAGCATCCCGAACCCCCGCGCCCAGGCCGCGTCCCCAGTCACGTCCCGCGGCGTATAGGTGCGGTTCGGGTCGCTGTGCCAGTTCACGATTTGGCGAATGCCACGCACATTGCGCCGTCGGGCGTGGTCCGCCAGCAGCGCCTCGACGCTCGGGTCGTCTAAGGCCGCGTTGGCGACGATACCGTTCGGCATGCCGCGCATATCCGCCATGTCCTGAAGCCAGTCGGTCTCGGCGAGCGGATGGGCCGCGCCCGCATCGAGATGGACCATGCCGACGACATTCCAGTGCGCCGCCTCGGCCAGGTAATCGTCGAGCAGCTGGTCGCATGCGATGTCCTGCGTATTGCCGTTCGGCCCGCTATCGCCGAACGGCGGCGACAGCCAGGCATAGCGGTCCCGGGACAGGTCCCAGAGATGCACATGCGGATCGATGAACGGCAGGTCGCGCAAGTTTCTCTCCCGGTTCCGCCCCGGCCCTTGCCGGTGGCGGATGCTCAAAAGCCGTCGGTCAGAAGGTGGTCCGCCCACCCGAGGTGTCGAAGGTCGATGCGGTGGTGAAGCTGCATTCCTCGGACGCCATGAAGCAGACCATCGCCGCGGTCTCCTTCACGTCGCCGAGCCGGCCCATCGGGATCTTCGACAGCATATACTCGACCTGGCTCTTCGGGAGCTGTTCGAGGATCGGGCTGTCGAAGGTCGCCGGCGTCACCGCATTGGCGATCACGCCGCGCGTCGCCAGTTCCTTGCCCAGCGACTTGGTCAGGCCGATCACCCCCGCCTTGGACGCGGAATAGGCCGAGGCGTTGGGATTGCCTTCCTTGCCCGCGACCGAGGCCACGTTGACGATCCGGCCATAACCGTTCGCCACCATGTGCGGCACGACCGCCCGGCAGCAATAGAACAGGCCGTTCAGGTTCACGCCGATCACGCTCAGCCAGCTGTCGATCGGATAGGCATCGACCGGGGCGGTCGCCCCGGTGATGCCCGCCGAGTTAACCAATATGTCGATATGGCCGAGCAGCGCGACGCTTTCCTCGGTCGCCCGCACCACCGCGTCATTGTCGGCCACGTTGAAGGCGATGGCGGCAACCGCGCCGACATCCTCCTTCGCCTCATTCGCCCAATCCGCCTGCAGGTCCCACAGCACCACGCGCCCGCCCTCGGCGACGATCCGGCGCGCGACCTCGCGGCCCAGCCCCGATGCGCCGCCGGTGACGATCGCTGTGCGTCCTTCGAATCGACCCGAGTAGAGTGTCACGCAGCCGCTCCGTTCGGGTTCCAGGCCACCACGTCCTGGCGCTGCTGCCCCAGCTTCTCGATGCCGAGCTCGATCACATCGCCCGCCTTCAGGAACCAGGGATCGGGCTTCTGCCCCATGCCGACGCCCTTGGGCGTGCCGGTGGTGATGATGTCGCCCGGCTCGAGCGTCATGAACTCGCTGACATAGGAGACGAGCCTGGCCACGCCGAAGATCATCGTGCTGCTGCTGCCGTCCTGGACGCGCTTGCCGTTGACCTCCAGCCACATGCCGAGATTCTGCACGTCGCCGACTTCGTCCTTCGTCACCAGCCAGGGGCCGACCGGACCGAAGGTGTCGCAGCCCTTGCCCTTGTCCCAGGTGCCGCCGCGCTCCAGCTGATAGGCGCGCTCCGACACGTCGTTGATCGTGCAATAGCCGGCGACATGGTCGAGCGCCTCGTCCTCGGTGACATAGGAGGCGCGCGCGCCGATCACGACGCCCAGCTCGACTTCCCAGTCGGTCTTTTCGGAACCGCGCGGGATCATCACCGGATCGTTCGGCCCCTGCAGGCAGGAGATCGCCTTGGTGAAGAAGATCGGCTCGGCCGGCTCGGGCAGGTTGGATTCGGCGGCATGTTCGGCGAAGTTCAGGCCGATCGCGATGAATTTCCGCGTGCCGGCGACGGGCGTGCCGTAGCGCGGCGATCCCTCGACCAGCGGCAGCGACGCCGGGTCGATCGCAGCGAGCTTCTCCAGACCGGCGGGCGAGATCTCGACGCCGCCGAGATCGGCGACATGGCTAGAAAGGTCGCGAATATTCCCGTCGCTATCGATCAGACCGGGCTTTTCCTGGCCGACGGGGCCGTAACGCAGCAATTTCATGGGGAGGATTCCTCAGTGAGTATAAGGGCGGTGGAGCGGGATATCGCGATTGAGCTCGACACCAAAGCCTGGCTTGTCGAGCGCGGACGCACGCATCCGCCCTTTTTCGGGGATCGGTTCGCCTAGCAGCTGCGGCGCGAACATCGGCACCACCTCGGTCGGGCCGGGGTGCATCATCAGGAATTCGGCGAACGGGCTGTTATGCCGGGTGATGACGAAGTGGTAGGAATAGACCGACGATCCGTGCGGCACGACCATCTTGCCTGCCGCATCGGCCAGCGCGGAGATCTTGAGCAACTCGGTCACGCCGCCGCACCAGCCGACATCGGGCTGGATGATGTCGCAGCAATCCATCTCCAGCAGCATGCGGAAACCCCAGCGGGTCGCTTCATGCTCGCCGGTGGTGACCAGCATGCCCTTCGGCACGTTGCGCTTCAGCTCTGCATAGCCCCAATAATCATCGGGGCTGATCGCCTCCTCGATCCATTTCAGGCCATGCTCATGGGCACGGATGGCGAGGCGGGTCGCGTAATTGACGTCGAGCGCCATCCAGCAATCGAGCATCAGCCAGAAATCCGGCCCGCATTTCGCACGCATGTCGGCAAGCGCAGCGATGTTCTTGTCCAGCCCCTCGTCACCCTCGGCCGGGCCGTGGTGCAATGGCAGCTTGCCGCCGATGAACCCCATCTCCTTCGCCAGGTCGGGCCGGGCGCCGGTTGCGTAGAATTGCAGCTCGTCGCGCACCGCGCCGCCGAGCAGGTGATAGACCGGCTCCTGCCGCAACTTGCCGAGCAGATCCCACAAGGCGAGATCGACGCCGGAGATGGCGTTCACCACCAGCCCCTTGCGGCCATAATATTGGGTCGAGAAGTACATCTGGTCCCAGATCTTCTCATAGTCGGTCGGGTTGCGACCCTCGAGGAAGCGCGCGAGATGCTTCTCGACGATGAAGGCCGCCGGCTCGCCGCCGGTGGTCACGGCAAAGCCGATCGTGCCGTCGTCAGCCTCGATCTCGACCACCAAAGTGCCGAGCACGTTGATGCCGAAGCTGCGCCGCGACTGGCGATATTCGGGGTAGCGGCTCATCGGGGTCGCGATGTGATCGTCGATCCAATGGCCGTCGCTCTGGTCGTGATAATCGGCGCCGCCGCCGCGCAGCACGAAGGCGCGGACATGCCTGATGCGGGGCAGGGTCATGCGCGCACCGCCGGCACACCGGGACGGACAGACATAGCTATAGGCACGGCATACCAGCATTTGGTACGCAACCGTGCCGCCTTTGGCGGATCAGATTGCACGCGTTCCGCATCCCTCTTTTCGCGTTTTACCGCTTGATAAGTTCCAGAATATGGGAAAGAATATTATTAGATGAGAAACGCTCCGTCAAATGCTGATTTGGCCGAAAAGGCATCGGACCCGGCCGGCGACGCAAAATCCCAGCCGGGTAGCCAGACGCTGCTCCGTGGCCTGGACGTGATCGATGCGGTGATCGACGGGCCGATCACGCTCGCCGATCTCGCGGCGAAGCTCGGCCTGACCCGTTCGACCACGCACCGGCTGGCGACGGCGCTGATCGATCGGCGCTACCTCACCTTCGTGCCACGGCTGGGCTATCATTTCGGCCCCAAGCTGCTCGAACTCGGCTTCCATGCGCAGCAGCAGACCGATCTGGTGCAGGTCGCCCGGCCGCATCTCGAGGATCTCGCCGCCGCGACCGAGGATACCGTCCATCTCGGCGTGCTCGATAGCGAACGCGCGCTGTATCTGGACAAGATCCCCGGCCGCCGCCGGGTCGAGATCAGCAGCCGCGTCGGCGATCGTCAGCCTTTGACCTCGACCGGCCTGGGCAAGGCGCTGCTGCTGGACGACGACGTACGCCACTGGCGCAAGCTGTTCGACGAGGATCAGGCCGCCGGCTCGCCCGCCGCCGACTATGCGGTCTGGGAGCAGCGCATGCGCGATTATGTCGCGGTCGGCCGCGCCTTCGATCTCGAAGAGAATGAGGATCTGATCCGCTGCGTGTCCGCACCGATCCGCGGCGTCAGCGGGCAGATCGTCGCGGCGATCAGCGTGTCGAGTGCCGCGCAATATATGGCTGACGACCGGATGCAGGCACTGTCGGACGATGTCCGGGCGACGGCGATGGCGGTGAGCAGGGATCTCGGCTGGTCCGAAGGCGCCGTTCGCCGCACCCCGCCGCGGTCGCGTCGATAAGGAGGTTTCGTGCTACTTAAAGGCAAGACAATGCTCGTCACCGGGGCATCGGCCGGCATCGGCCGCGCTGCGGCGATCGGCGCAGCGCGACACGGCGCCGACGTGGCGATTAACTATCTGCACGACGATGAAGGTGCCGCGAGCTGCGTCGCCGAGATCGAGGCGCTCGGCCGTCGCGCCTTCGCGCTTCACGGCGACGTCGCCGATCCCGGGACGGCGAAGGCCTTTGTCGATGGCGCGGTGGCCGCGCTCGGCAAGGTCGACATCTTCGTCAACAATGCCGGCATCTGCCCGTTCCACGCCTTTCTCGACATGCCGGTCGAGACCTTCGAGCGGACCATGAAGGTCAATCTCCACGGCGCCTATTTCATGGTCCAGGCCGCGGCGAACCAGATGGTCGCGCAGGGCCATGGCGGGGCGATCGTCGCCGTCTCGTCGATCTCGGCGCTGGTCGGGGGCGAGTATCAGACCCATTACACGCCGACCAAGGCGGGGGTTCATTCGCTGATGCAGTCGGCCGCCATCGCGCTCGGCCGTCACGGCATCCGATGCAATTCGGTGCTGCCCGGCACGATCCTCACCGACATCAACAAGGACGATCTCGCCGATCCCGCCAAGCGCGCCTATATGGAAGGGCGTATCCCGCTGGGCCGGCTCGGCCAGCCCGACGATCTAGCCGGGCCGATCATCTTCCTCGCTTCCGATCTCGCGACCTATGTGACCGGGGCGGCGCTGCTGGTCGACGGCGGCGCGTTCGTGAACCTGCAATAAGGCCTTACCCATGACGTTGTCGCTGTTCCGCATCGATCCCGAAGACAGTGTCGCGACGGCGCTCCACGATCTGCGCGCCGGCACCGTCGCGACCATCGGCGATCGCGACCTTACCTTGAACCAGGCGATCGGGCGTGGCCACAAGGTGGCGGTGCGGGAAATCCACACTGGCGATCCGGTGCTGAAATTCGGTTTCCCGATCGGCGTCGCCACGGCGGAGATCGCGCCGGGCGAGCATGTCCACACCCATAATGTCTCGACCGCGCTGGCGACGAGCGGCGACTATGTCTGGCGTCCGCATGTCCATGAGGCGGAGACGATCGTGCCGGCCACCGGCTTTGCCGGCTATCGCCGCGCCGATGGCCGGGTCGGTACCCGCAACGAGATCTGGATCATTCCCACGGTCGGCTGTGTCGGGCGCACCGCGCAGAAGATCGCCGAGATTGCCGGCCGCCGCCATGCCGATCGCGTCGATGGCGTGCTGGCGCTGGCGCATCCGTTCGGCTGCTCGCAGCTCGGCGGCGATCTCGATGGCACGCGCTCGATCCTGGCAGCGCTTGCCGCGCACCCCAATGCCGGCGGCGTGCTGCTGGTCGGGCTCGGCTGCGAATCCAATCAGCTGAGTCAGTTGCTCGCCGAGATCGACCCTTCGCTGCACGGCAAGATCCGCAACGTGGCCGCCCAGTTCGCCGGCGACGAGATCGAGGAGGGCGTCGCGCTGGTCGACGAGCTTGTCGAGCAGGCGGCGCAGGTCGAGCGGACCCAGGTGCCGCTCTCGGATCTGGTGCTTGGCGTGAAGTGCGGCGGATCGGACGGCTTTTCCGGCCTGACCGCCAACCCGTTGGTCGGCCGCATGAGCGATGCGGTGACGCGCGCCGGCGGCACCGCGATCCTGACCGAAATCCCCGAGATCTTCGGCGCCGAGCAGCTGCTGATGGACCGCGCGGCCGATGAGCAGGTGTTCGACGGCATCGGCGGGCTGGTCAACGACTTCAAACGCTATTTCACCGAACATGGTGAGCCGGTCTCGGAGAACCCGTCGCCCGGCAACATCGCCGGTGGCATCACTACGCTCGAAGAGAAGTCGCTCGGCGCGGTGCAGAAGGCGGGGCATGCGACCGTCACCGACGTGCGCCATTATGGCGAGCAGGTGCGCCGTACCGGCCTGACCCTGCTCGAAGCGCCCGGCAACGATGCTGTCTCCTCCACCGCGCTGACCGCGGCGGGGGCGACGATCATCCTGTTCACCACCGGCCGCGGCACGCCGCTCGGCTTCCCTGCCCCGACGATCAAGATCGCATCGAACACCCCGCTGGCCGAGCGCAAGCCGAACTGGATCGATTTCGACGCTGGCCAGGTGCTCGAAAAGGGCATGGACGACGCAGCCGATGCGCTGCTCGACACGATCCGCGCCATCGCCTCGGGCAAGCAGACCGCGTCGGAGCGTAACGGCGAGCGCGAGATCGCGATCTGGAAGCGGGGCGTTACCTTGTGAGATTGCTGCGCGTCGCGGTCGCCCTGTTGCTGGCCGCCGGGACTGCCGCCGCCGCGCAGCCGATCGACCGGCTTGCCCTGGTCAGGCGCCACGACGTGACGCTGACCAAGGTCGATCCCCATGCCCCGCTGATGCTCGGCAATGGCAGTATCGGCTTTACCGCCGACATCACCGGGCTGCAGACCTTTCCGGAGCAATATTCAAAGATCGCGCCGTTGCTTACCATGGCGCAATGGGCCTGGCACAGCTTCCCCAACCCGCATGGCTATACCGAAGCGAACGGGCTGGTGCAGGTGCCCGTGCCCGGCGGCGGCACGCAGCCCTATTCCTACATGCGCGATTTCGACTCGCTGAAGACCAACCCGTCGCTGGTGTGGCTACGCGAGAATCCGCACCGCTTCTCGCTCGGCCGGGTCGCGCTGGCGCTGAAGGGCAGGGACGGCAAGCCTGCCCGGTTCGAGGCACTGTCGGCGACGAAACAGCATCTCGATCTCTGGACCGGCACGCTCGCCAGCAGCTTCCGTTTCGACGGTCAGCCGGTGACGGTGACGACCCGGGTCCATCCCGACCGCGACATGCTGATGGTCGAGATTCGCTCGCCGCTGGTCGCGAGCGGCCGGATCGGCGTGGACGTCGCCTATCCGGGCATCTCGAAGAATCTCAATCCCGACCCGTCCGACTATGGCGATGCCGCAATCCGGCAGACCATTGTGCTCGCGCGCAGCCCCGGCTCGCTGCTGCTGAGCAACCGGATCGACGACACGGTCTATTATTCGGCGATTGCCGCCACCCGTGCGACCGTCACCCGGGCAAGCCCGCACACCGCCCATGTCGCCGCACGGAAGGGCGACCGGCTGGTGGTGTTCGTCAGCTTCGACCGCACCCGCAAGCCTGCGCCACGTACCGACTATGCCGCCGCGACCGCCGCCGTCTCGACGCACTGGCGCGATTACTGGTCGAAGGGCGGCATGATCGACTTCACCGGCAGCACCGATCCGCGCGCCCCGGAACTCGAACGGCGCATCGTGCTGTCGCAATATCTGGCGGCGATCAACCAGGCGGGCGACGTGCCGCCGCAGGAGGAAGGGCTGTTCTCCAACAGCTGGAACGGCAAGTTCCACCTCGAAATGCATCCCTGGCATGCCGGGCATTTCGCGCTCTGGGGCCGCCCGGCGCTGCTCGAAAAATCCATGGCCTGGTATGTCGACCGCCTGCCCCGGGCGAAGGCCGAGGCGGCACGTCACGGCGTTCAGGGCGCCTGGTGGAGCAAGATGTCGGGGCCGGAAGGACGCAACAGCCCAAGCCCGATCAACCCCTTCATCATGTGGCAGCAGCCGCACCCGATCTACATGGCCGAGTTGCTGTATCGCGCGCATCCCGACGCGACGACCCTGGCGCGCTACGGCGAGGTGGTCGATCAGACGGCACGTCTGCTCGCCACCTGGCCGCGCTGGGACGAGGCGGGCAAGCGCTATGTGCTCGGCCCGCCGATCGTCCCCGTGCAGGAAAATCACGATCCGATGACGACGGTGAACCCGGCCTATGAGGTCGAATATTTTCGCTGGGGGCTGAAGACGGCACAGGCCTGGCGCGAGCGGCGCGGGCTGAAGCGCGAGGCGAGCTGGGACAGGGTGATCGACCTGCTCGGCCCGGTGCCGCAGCGTGACGGCCTCTATCTGCCGGTCGAGACCGAACCCGATTTCTGGAAGACCGTGTCGTCGCCCGAATGCCGGCGCAATGCAGTGGCGCATGCGTGCCTCAACCGCGACCACCCGTCCTTCCTGATGGCCTATGGCGTGATCGGCGGCGACCGTGTCGACCGCGAGACGATGCGCCGCACGCTCCGCGCGGTCGAGGCCGACTGGGACCTTCGCCAGACCTGGGGCTGGGACTATCCGATGATCGCGATGACCGCGGCTCGGCTCGGCGAGCCCGAGAAGGCCATCGACTGGCTGTTCCGTGATACCGCCAACAATCGCTGGGGCGTGAGTGGTATGACGCCGCGTGCCGGCTTCGATCCGGCGGTGGAAAGTGGCCTCGACGGGCCAGGCTATACCCGCGTGGCCGAGACCTATTTCCCGTCCAATGGCGGCCTGTTGCTGGCCACTGCGATAATGGCCGCCGGTTGGGACGGTTCGAGCGGCACGGCCCCCGGATTCCCCAAAAAGGGCTGGACTGTAAGGGCCGAAGGAATCCGCCCGCTTCCCTGAACGCCCGTCGCCCTGCTCATGGCATTGGGCTGTGTCCTGCGGGACACGCAATCCCATCTTCTGAACGCGCGTCCCACAGGATAGCGAATCATGATTGACGCTCCACTTCTCATTCTGTAATATGCAATCCCACAATATGAGAAATTACGACGCTCATAAATGGTAGCGCTACCTCCAGGGCAGGCCTCGGAGGTCGAAACACAGCAGCACGTCGTCGCGGATCGAACGGACGAACAAGACCGGTAATCGGCGAGCGACAGGACCGCGCAGGCGGCCCGCAACAACGGAGCGCCTCCCGTGGGGGAGGCCGCAAGAGGGGATGAACCTATGAAAGACGCCCAGATCATCAGTAGCCGCGCGCGCTTCCTGTGCGGATCGGCGCTCGTCGCCGCCGGCCTGAGCCTCGCCTCGGTCGCGTCGGCCCAGACCGCGGCGCCGATCGCCGACCAGGCAGCGCCGGCCCAGGCCGATGACACTGCGGATGCGCCGGAAATCGTCGTCACCGGATCGCGCATCAAGCGCGCGGAGTTCGACGCCTCGACCCCGGTCAGCGTCATCAATGCCGAGGACGTGAAGCTCGCCGGCACGGTCAATATCGAGAAGCTGCTGAGCGATTCGCCGCAGTTCGTCGGCTCGCAAAATGGCGGCGCGACCGACAATACGGCGCCCGGCGGCGTCGCCAACGTCAACCTTCGCGGCTTCGGCCCGACGCGCAACCTGGTGCTGGTCAATGGCCGCCGCTTCGCGATCTATGGCCCGGACCAGATCACCGATCTCAACACCATCCCGACCTCGCTGATCGCGCGGACCGAAGTGGTGACCGGGGGCTCTTCCGCCGTGTACGGCTCGGACGCGATCACCGGTGTGGTCAACTTCGTCATGCGCGACGATTTCGAAGGGCTGGAGGCAAAGGCCCAGCTCAATTATGCGGCGCCCACCGGCACGCCGACCTATAATTTCGACGTCACGCTCGGCGGCAATTTCGCCGATGGCCGCGGCAACCTCGTCGTCTCGGGCAATTATCTGCGCCGCCAGGCGATCACCCGCGGCGAGCGTGGCGATTTCGCCTATGATTCGCTGTCGGACGGCTGCGTCGTCGCGGGCAGCGGCAACGCCAATCGCGCCGGCACCCCGCTCGCCGTTCCGGCCGGCCAGACCTGCACCTCGGCCGGCGGCCAGCTCGGCTTCATCGCCGGTGGCAGCGGCGACATCCCCAATGGCCGCTTCTCCGGCATCCCGGCATTCGGCGGCACCAACGCGGCGCTGAATTCGGCCTATACCGCGGCCGGTCTCGGCGCGCTTGGCTCACGTGGCTTCACCTTCAACCAAGGCGGCACCGCCGCTCGTCCCGCGCTCACCCCGCAGGACGATTTCAACCTCGGTCCCGACAATTACCTGATCGTCCCGCAGGAGCGCTGGATGATCAACAGCTTCGGCCATTACGACTTCAACGACAACATCACCGGCTATATGGAGCTTCATTACTCCAACAACCTGGTGAGCGCCCAGCTCGCGCCGAGCAATGTCGGCGTGCCGACGCTGTTCAACGTCAACAATCCTTATCTCACGCCGCAGTTGCAGGAGGTGTTCCGCCAGCTCGACCTCGCCGAGGTCGGCACTACGACGGTGACCAGCGGCTCGGCGACGCGGACCACCACGCCCGGCGACGGCCTGGCCGTGATTACCGCGGGCCGGCGTTATCTCGAGCTCGGCCAGCGCCGCTCCGACTCCCGCCGCAACACTTTCCGTGGCGCCTGGGGTTTGCGTGGCAATCTGGGCAGCCTGTCGGACAGCTTCCTGACCGACCTGTCCTATGACGTCTATTACTCCTACGCTCGCACCGAGGAGACGACGAAGCTCAGCAACGCCATCTCGCGCAGCCGCCTGCAGGCGTCCCTGCTCTCGGTCGGCGGTGCGGCACCCGTCTGCAACATCTTCGGCCAGAACATCACCGCCGCCTGCGCGCAGGCGATCTCGATCGGCGCGACCAACTCGACCAATGCTCAGCTTCAGGTCGCGTCGGCCAACATCACCGGCAACCTGTTCTCGCTGCCGGCCGGCCCGATCGGCTTCTCGACCGGTGTCGAATGGCGTGAATCGAGCGCGACGTTCAGCCCGGATACCTTCCTGTCCTCGGGCGACGTGGTCGGCTTCAACGCCGGCCTGCCGACCAGCGGCAAGGTCTCTGCCAAGGAGGTCTTCGGCGAAGTCCGCGTGCCGCTGATCCACAACACGCCGTTCATCGATAATCTGACCGCCAATGCCGCGTTCCGCTATTCCGATTACAGCCTGAACGGCATCGGCGGCGTGTGGACCTATCTTGGCGGGCTCGACTGGCGCGTGAACAAGGACATCGCCTTCCGCGGCCAGTATCAGCGCGCGATCCGTGCGCCGAACGTCAACGAGCTGTTCGGCGGCAACAGCCGCACCGTCCAGACCGCGACCGATCCGTGCTCCAACCGGGCACCGGCCGCGCAGCAGACGGACGCGGTCCGTGCGGTCTGCATCGCCAATGGCGTACCGGCTGGTGCCGTGTTCACCGCGGCGGTTCAGCCTGAGCCGATCATCCCGGTCGATTCCGGCGGCAACCCGAATCTGGGTGCGGAAAAGTCGGATACCTTCACCGCCGGCGTGGTGCTCACGCCCAGCGTCGTGAAGGGGCTCTACATCAGCGTCGACTATTTCAACATCAAGCTGGACGGCGCGATCTCGCAGCTTGGCGGCGGTCTCGCGAACACGTTGAACCTCTGCTACAATATCCTGCAGGACGCGAGCAGCGCCTATTGCCAGGCGATCAAGCGCAATCCGAATTCGGGCGCGATCCAGGATCCGTACGTTGCCCAGATTCGCAATGCGAACACCGGCTCGTTGCAGACCTCGGGTATCGATTTCGCCGCGCGCTATCATCTTAATGCCGGCTTCGGCTTCCCGGGCCTGGCCGAGACGAGCTCGTTCGACTTCAGCACCAACTATACCTGGCTGAACGATTTCACCTCGACCCCGGTCGCCGCCTTCCCGAACATCAAGAACCATTGCGATGGTTCGTTCGGCACGGTCTGCGGCCAGCCGCTCCCGACCTGGCGCGGTACGTCGCGCGTGACCTGGAACCTGGACAAGCTCAGCCTCAGCGTGCGGCATCGTTATATCGGCTCGGTGACCACCGACCGCTATCTCGTGCCGCTGCGGTCCGGTGCCGCCAACGCGCCTGCGCTCAACAGCTTCGCCTATCCGAAGCTCGGCGCGCAGAATTATTTCGACCTCTCGTTCAACCTGGACGTGATGAAGAAGGTGAGCTTCTACGGCGGCGCGAACAACGTGTTCGGCAAGCAGCCCCCGGTCTCGACCCAGGGCCCCGGCGCGAATACCTTCGCCGCGACCTATGACGTGATCGGCACCGAGCTGTTCATCGGCGCCACCGTGAAGTTCTAAGTCACAAAGGGGCGGCCGTTCCGGCGGCTGCCCCTCGTTACGATTTCAGGGGGCTCCCGATGACGCTCGATCGCCGTTCGATACTCTTGGGCGGCTCGGTCGCCCTGACCGCGGCGGCGGGCGCCAGCCCCGCGCTCGCCGCCGACCGTGAGGGCGCGCCGCCCATCCCCGGCGCAGGCGGCTGGGTCGATGTCCGCCAGTTCGGCGCAAAGGGCGACGGCTCGACGATCGATTCGATCGCGGTCAACAAGGCGATCGATTTTGCCGCGGCACGCGGCGGCGGCACGGTGTTTTTCCCGGCCGGCACCTATGCCTGCTACACCATCCGCCTGAAGAGCAGCATCAGGCTCCACCTCGATCACGGCGCGACCATTCTCGCCGCCCCCGCGCCGACCAGCGGCAGTGGCGGCTACGACCATGCCGAGCCGATCGGCGATCACGGCGCCTATCAGGATTTCGGCCATGGCCATTGGCGCAACAGCCTGATCTGGGGCGAGGGTCTTCACGACATCGCCATCACCGGATCCGGGCTGATCTGGGGCAAGGGCCTCGGCCGCGGCGACGGCAAGGACAATTATCTCAGCGACCCGAATGGCCCCGGCACGGGCAACAAGGCGATCGCGCTGAAATTGTGCCGCAACGTGCTGCTGCGCGATTTCCAGGTGCTCGAAGGCGGCTGGTTCGCGCTGCTCGCGACCGGCGTCGACAACATGACGATCGACAATCTGCTGGTCGACACCAACCGCGACGGCTTCGACATCGATTGCTGCCGGGGCGTGCGCGTCACCAACTGCACGATCAACTCGCCCTGGGACGATGCGATCTGCCCGAAGAGTAGCTTCGCGCTCGGCTATCGCCGCGATACCGAGGATCTGATGATCGCCAATTGCCTGGTCACCGGCAATTATGTGATCGGATCGGTGCTAGATGGCAGCTGGAAGAAGATGCCGGCCTCCTTCGCCACCACGGTTCATGGCCGGATCAAGTTCGGCACCGAATCGAATGGCGGCTTCAAGAAGATCACCATCACCAATTGCGTGTTCGACGACAGCCAGGGCCTTGCGCTGGAGACGGTCGACGGCGCCAATTTCGAGGATGTGACGGTCACCAACGTGACGATGCGCGGCAGCTTCAGCTCGCCGATCTTCATGCGGCTCGGCCGCCGCATGCGCGGGCCCAAGGGCACGCCGATCGGCACGCTCAAGCGGGTGACGATCACCAACATGGTCAGCTCGGGCGCGGGCTGGCTGCCCTCGATCCTCGCCGGCATCCCCGGCCATCCGATCGAGGATGTGAAGATCAGCGATGTCTTCCTCCACCAGATCGGCGGCGCGCCGGAAAAGATGGCCGGCCTCCGCCCGCCGCTCAACGAGCTCGCCTATCCCGAGCCGAACATGTTCGGCGACGTGCCCGCGACCGGCTTCTTCATCCGCGACGTGCGTAATATCGAGATGAGCAACATCGAGATCGCGGTCGAGAAACCCGATCCGCGCGCCGCCTTCTATCTCAACGATGTCGAAGAAGCAGATTTCTTTCGGCTGCGGGTGCCCAAGGCAGAGAGCTTCGTGCTCGACCGGGTCACCAATTTCCGCAGCTTCGGCAGTCGCTGGCTGAAGGACCGGGTGGTCGACGGCCTGGTGTCCGATCGGTTCTGAGAGCTTGCGGGTGCGGCGCCATACCCCTTGATGGCGCCGCACCCGTTCACCCAGTGGTTCAGGCGGCAACCGCCTCACGGTAGCGCGGGGCTACGTCGCGGTTGGAAAGCTTGCCGTCCATCGCCCGGCGCGCCGCTTCATAGGCAATCCACTGGCCTTCGTCGGCGAGCGGCGGGATGGTGATCGTCTCGCCGCGGTCGAAACCGAGCAGCGATGCATCGACCAGGTCGCCGGCTTCCATCACCCATTCAGGCGGGAAGCTGTCGACATCCTTGCCCGACCGCTCCCAGATCTCGGTGCGAGTCGCGCCGGGCAGCACTGCCTGGATCCGCACGCCCTGCGGTTCGAGCTGGCCGGCCAGCGACTTGCTGAGGTTCAGCACAAAGGCCTTGGAGCCGCTATAGACGCCGTCGAACATCTCGGGCGCGAGCGCCAGGACCGATGCGATGGTGACGATTGCGCCTGCCTTGCGGGCAGCGAACGCCTTGCCGGCTGCACCGGCGAGCAAGGTCGGGGCGGTGATGTTGAGGGCGATCAGCCGCTCGATCTCGCCGACATCGCTGTCGAGCAGACCACCGGTGAGCGACATGCCGGCGTTGTTGACCAGCAGGGTGATCGACGTGTCGGAGGCAAGGCGCGCCTCGACCTTGGCGAGGTCGGCACGGTTGGTGAGGTCGGCGGGAAGCACGTCGATCCTGCGGCCGGTCTCGCCCTGCAGTTTCGCGGAGAGCACTTCCATGCGGCCTGCGTCGCGCGCCACGAGGATCAGGTCATAGCCACGGCGGGCGAGGCGGTCGGCATAGACTGCGCCGAGGCCGGTCGATGCGCCGGTGATGAGGGCAGTGCCCAGAGTCGAATTCGTCATGGTGTGTCTCCTTGCTCAGCCGGCGCCTGCAAGATGCGATGCCGGGTGACTTGCATAATGATAGGAATGTCACTATCATTGTGCAATGGACAACGAAAAATATTCCAACGGACCCTGTCCGATCGGCCGTGGCCTTACGCATGTCGGCGATTCGTGGAGCATGCTGATCCTGCGTGACGCGGGCGGCGGGGCGACACGGTTCGACCAGTTTCAGAAAAATCTGGGCATCGCGCCGAACATCCTGACGCGCAGGCTCGCTGCATTGACTGAGTCGGGTCTGCTCGAACGGCACCGCTACAGCGAGCATCCACCGCGCGACGAATATCTGCTGACGGCGGCAGGGCGCGATTTCCTGCCAGTGCTGTTCGCCTTCGGTGCCTGGGGCGCCCGGCATTTCGGCGACGCCCCCGTCTCTCGCCTGATCGAGGTCGGCAGCGGCGCGTCGGTCGACGCCGTCGTGGTCGACCGCGCCACCGGCAGGCCATTGTCGGATCTCGACCTGCGCGTGGTCCAGCCCGGCGCCTGACGGCAAGGCTGGTCAGGCCCGGCCCGATCGGCCATCACTCGGGTGATGGCGATCGAAGCGCTCATTGCCCGCTACGGCCTGGCCGCAATCTTCCTCGGTGCCGGCATCGAGGGCGAGACCTCGGTCGTCGCCGGCGGCGTGCTGGCACACCGGCATCTCCTGCCCCTATGGGGAGTCTGGCTCGCCGCTGCGTCGGGCTCGTTCGTCGCCGATCAGCTGTTCTTCGCTGCGGGCCGCTATTTCCGCGATCACCCCCGCGTCCGGCGCATGTCGGCCCGGCCAGCCTTCGCCAAGGCGCTGGTCACGCTGGAACGGCATCCGGTGCTGTTCGTGATGGGGTTCCGCTTCCTCTACGGCCTGCGCACCGTCAGCCCCATGGCAATCGGCACCTCGCATATCCACACGCGCACCTTCTTTCTGCTCAATGCGCTGGCCGCCGCCATCTGGGCCGCTTTGTTCACCGGCATCGGTTATGGTTTTGGCGGCGGCATCGAGCGGCTGTTCGGCGGTGTGCTGTCCGCCGACAAGCTCATCCCGATCCTGATCGTCGGCGTACTGCTGCTGATCGCCTTGGGCCAGATCGTGCGCTGGTCGCACCATCGTTATGCCGACCGGTGCGAACGGGCGGCGCGGCGGACTAGCTGATCAGCATTCCCGCCAGCGCGGCGCTCATCAGGTTGGCGAGGCTGCCTGCGATCAGCGCGCGGATGCCAAGCTTCGCGATCATCGGCCGCTGGTTGGGGGCAAGACTGCCCGTTACCGCCATCTGGATCGCGATCGACGAGAAATTGGCGAAGCCGCACAGCGCGAAGGTGATGACCGCGATGGTCCGCGGGCTCAGCGCGCCCTGCTGCGCGCCGAGCGAGATATAGGCGACGAATTCGTTGAGCACGATCTTCTGCCCGAACAGGCCGCCGGCGATCTGCGCCTCGTCCCATGGCACGTTGAGCAGGTACATGACCGGCGCGAAGACATAGCCGAGCAGCCCCTGGAAACTGAGCGTCGGATAACCGAACCAGCTGCCGATCCCGCCAAGGATGCCGTTGGCCAGCGCGACCAGCGCGACGAACGCAAGCACCATCGCGCCGACCGCGACCGCCAGCTTCACGCCGGTCTGCGCACCCTGCGCCGCCGCCATGATGATGTTGGCCGGCTTCTCCTCGTCATGGCTCGCTTCGGCGATATGGATCACCTCGGCCTCGGGATCGTCGCCGAGCGGAAGCTGGTCGAACGGCGCCTCCTTCACGTCGGGCATCATGATCTTGGCCATCAGGATGCCGCCCGGCGCCGCCATGAAGCTCGCCGCAAGCAGATATTCGATGCGGATGCCCATCGAGGCATAGGCGGCCAGGATAGTGCCGGCGACGCCGGCCATGCCGCTGGTCATCACGGTGAACAGCTGGGCCGGGGTCAGGCTGGCGAGATACGGGCGGATGACCAGCGGGGATTCGCTCTGGCCGACGAAGATGTTCGCCGCGGCGCAGAGCGATTCGACCTTGGACACGCCGATCACCCATTCGATCGCGCCGCCGATCCAGCGCACCACGAACTGCATGACGCCGAGATAATAGAGGATCGAAACGAGGCTGGCGAAGAAGATGATGACCGGCAGTGCGGCGATCGCGAAGCTGTTGCCGCCGATCGCCGGCGTGGCGAGCGTGCCGAACAGGAAGGTGACACCCGCCTTGGCATAGCCGAGCAGGTTGGCGACGCCGCCGGACATGAATTGCAGGGCATGCACACCCGCCGGCACTTTGAGCACCAGGATGGCGATGCCGGCCTGGAGAAGGAACGCCGCCCCCACGACACGAAGACGGATTCCGCGGCGGTTGCTCGACAGCACGAAGGCGATACCGAGAATGACCGCAATGCCTGCAAGGCCGATGAGGAAGTGATTCATTAAGGGCGCCCCGCCTGCGAAATATCGACGCGGCCTACGGACCGCACGGGAAACCACCATACAGGGCGGAAGCGATTGGGCTAGTGTCGGTTTGACGTGCGCGTAAAAGGCGGTAGCGTCCCCGTGATGACTCAGCCCTCTCCCGCGATCCCGCGTTCCCTCTTCGTCTATTCGATCTTTTATGGCGGCATGGTCTGCATCGCGGGCGTGCTCGGGGTGAAGCAGGTCAAGCTCGGCCCGCTCGCGGTCGAGGCCGGTATCTTCGGTTTCCTGCTGCTCGTGGTGATGGGCAGCGCGGTGACCGAGCTTCACGGGCGCAAGGTCGGCGACATGCTGGTCCGCTTCGGCTTCGTGCCGCTGATCGTCTCGGCGACGCTGATCCAGCTGGTGCTCGCGCTGCCGACCGACCCGGGCATGTATCCGCCCGCGATCGAGGCGTTCCCAATCGTGGTGGGCCAGAGCGCGCGGATGATGATCGCCGGGCTGATCTCCTATGGCATCTCGCAGACGCTTAACATCTTCATCTTCTCGCGCCTGCGCCAGGGCACCGGCAAGCTGCTCTGGCTGCGCGGCATGATCGCCAGCATCGTCTCGCAGATCGTCGATACGGTGCTGTTTATCTCGATCTCCTTCTATGGAGAACGCCCGATCCTCGGCCTGATGGGCGGCCAGATGCTGGCGAAGGTCGTGCTGTCGATCGTGCTGGTGCCGTTCCTCATCACCTTCTTCGTCTGGCTGGGCCGCAGACTCGACGCGCGGGTATAATCGGCGAAGCCGGCTAGGGGTGGGCTCGGTCGAACGGCTGGTTCGAGTCTAGACGATCATTCCAACCGGTCATCTCCCTGGCCGGAAAGGACTAGGTCAAGCCCAGTCGCTGTGCGGCGCCGTTGAGCCGTTTGTCACGGGTCCACAGGGTGGCGACGCTCAGCCTGGCGGAGGCGAGCAGATGCGCGTCGACATATCCGATGCCGATTCCCGCCAGCATATGCCGGTCGATGAAATCCAGCATTTCGCCTTCAGCGGCGACGATTGCCTGGGGCAGACCCTGTAGCGCGCTCAGCACCGTTTCGCGCTGGCGTAGGCTGCCAAGGGCAAGCTCGCCGATCACGAAGGGATGGGAGAGGACCTGTCCGGCAGTGAGCAGGCGGACAAGCGTCGGATCGCTGATGCGCAGGTGATCGACCCAGATCGAACTGTCGACCAGGATCACGCGAGGTCGCTTCGCCGTCGGGAGGGGGGCGAGAGGTCGGGTTCGCTGCCACCGAGCCGGGCGAGGCGCAGGGCGCTCTCCCGTTCGATCAGCGCTTTCAACGCTTCGCGGACCAGCAGGGACTTCTCCTTGAGGCCGGTAAAGGCCTGCGCCTTGGCCACGAGGTCGTCGTCGAGGGCGAGAGTGGTACGCATTGCAGCTTCCTTTATCGGCACGAGATATAGCATCGAATGATGTCGATTTCCATGCCATCTATACTCCCACTTCCATAGGGGAGGGGATGCACGGCGAAGCAGGCGAAGAGAGGGCTCGGTCGGAACGGTTGGTTGCGAATCCAGACCCGTCCCAACCGAGCCTCTCCCCCCATATGAGAGAGGGGTAGAAGCTTTCACCACGCTGAGGTTCCGGTTATGGGGCGCGCATGACCGATCACTCTCCCGATCCCGCCCTGCTCGCCAAGGCCGAAACGCTCGTCGAGGCGCTGCCCTATATGCAGCGTTATGCCGGTGCGACCTTTGTCGTGAAATATGGCGGCCACGCCATGGGTGATCCCGAGGCGGCACGCGATTTCGCCGAGGATGTGGTGCTGATGAAGGCGGTCGGCATAAACCCGGTCGTCGTGCACGGCGGCGGCCCGCAGATCGGCGCGATGCTGAAGCGGCTTGGGGTCGAATCGCGTTTCGTCGACGGCCTGCGCGTAACGGATGCCGAAACGGCGCGGATCGCCGAGATGGTCCTGGCCGGATCGATCAACAAGGAAATCGTCGGCTGGATCGGGCAGGCCGGCGGCCGTGCCGTCGGCATCTCGGGCAAGGATGGCGGCTTCGTCACCGCCGAGAAGGTCGGCCGCAACACGCCCGACCCGCTGCAGGGTATCGAGCGTCATGTCGATCTCGGCTTTGTCGGGGAGCCGGTTGGGGTCGACCGACGGATCATCGACACGCTGTCCGAGGCTGGCATCATCCCGGTCGTGGCACCGATCGCCCAGGGCGTCGACGGCCAGACCTATAATATCAACGCCGATACCATGGCCGGCGCGATCGCCTCGGCGCTGGGCGCGCACCGCCTGTTCATGCTGACCGACGTGGTCGGCGTGCTCGACAAGCAGGGCGAGTTGATGACCGATCTGAACCCCGCCGCGATCGCCGAACTGCGCGCTGACGGCACGATCAGCGGCGGCATGATCCCCAAGCTGGAGACCTGCGTCGCCGCGGTCGAGGGCGGGGTGGATGCGGCTGTCATCCTTGACGGCCGGGTGCCGCATGCCATGCTGCTGGAAATCTTCACCCGGCGCGGTGCGGGAACGCTCGTCCGGCGCTGACGGGTCTGTTCGAAACGGATGCGTTTCGCTAGGCTTGATTTCCATTCGACCCGGAGAATCCCCCTTGGCCTTTTTTGTGGTCCTGCTTCAAATCGTTCAGGTGCTTCTCAGCGTCGCGACTTGGATCATCCTGATCCAGGCGATCCTGTCGTGGCTGATCGCCTTCAACGTGATCAACACCTATAACGACACGGTCCGTACGGTCTGGGAGGCGCTCAAGAAGATCACCGAGCCCTTCTATCGTCCGATCAGGCGAATCCTGCCCGATTTCGGCGCGCTCGACCTGTCGCCGCTGGTCGTGCTGCTGATCCTCTATATCCTGTCGAACATCATTGTCCCGGCAATCGCGGTTCAGCTTCAGGGCCCGGTTACGATCTGATCCATGCCCGCCTGGGCGCTCAGGCCGGACGGGATCGCGCTCGCGGTTCGTGTCACGCCAAGGGCGTCCCGCGACATATTGGCGGCCGGAACTGCCGATCATTTTGCCGCCCGGCTTGCCGCCCCACCGGTCGACGGAGCGGCCAACGAAGCACTGATCGCCCTTGTTGCCAAGACGTTCGGCGTGCCGAAGCGCGCGGTGGCGCTGGTCGCGGGCGATAGCGCGCGGCTCAAGCGGCTGCAGATATCGGGTGACGGCACACTGCTGGCGAAAATCGCCGCCAGCCTTTATGAGGCGGCGCCATGAGCGCTGACATCATCGACGGAAAAGCCTTTGCCCTGGCCCTGCGCGGCCGCATCGCCGAACAGGTGACGGCGTTCATCGCCGCTGCCGGCCGCCCGCCCGGGCTGGCCGTGGTGCTCGTCGGCGACGATCCCGCCTCGGCCGTCTATGTCCGGTCCAAGGGCAAGGCGGTGCAGGCGGCGGGTATGACCGGCTTCGAATATCGTCTGCCCGCGGACGTGCCGCAGGACGAGCTGGTCGCGCTGGTCGATCGACTCAATGCCGATGTGAATGTCGACGGCATCCTCGTGCAGCTTCCCCTGCCGGCGCATATCGACGAGCGGGTCGTCATCACCCGGATCGATCCCGACAAGGACGTCGACGGCTTTCATCCGGTCAATGCCGGCCGGCTCGCGACCGGGCTCGACGGCTTCGTGCCCTGCACGCCGCTGGGCTGCGTGATGCTGCTCAAGGACCGGCTCGGCGATCTCGCCGGCCTCGACGCGGTGGTCATCGGCCGCTCCAACATCGTCGGCAAGCCGATGGCGCAGCTTCTCATCAAGGAAAGCTGCACCGTCACCGTCGCGCATTCGAAGACGAAGGACCTGTCGAGTGTGGTGCGCCGCGCCGACATCGTCGTGGCGGCGGTGGGGCGGCCCGAGATGATCCGCGGCGAATGGATCAAGCCTGGCGCGACCGTGATCGACGTCGGCATCAACCGCACCCAGGACGGGCTGGTCGGCGACGTCGACTTCGCCGGCGCAGCCAGCGTCGCCGGTGCGATCACCCCGGTGCCCGGTGGTGTCGGCCCGATGACCATCGCGGTACTGCTGCGCAACACCCTGGTCTCCGCGCATCGCCGCGCGAACGTCCCGTACGACAAGGACGCGCTTTGATCTTTTTGCTCCTCGCTGCGGCCATGCCGCAAACGGCCGCCGATGCCGAGCGCGCCTTTGCCGGCGCTGCCCGGGCCGAGGGGCAATGGACCGCGTTCCGGCGCTACGCGATCGAGGATTCGGTGATGTTCGCGCGCCAGCCGGTGAAGACACAGGCATTCCTCAAGGACCCGCCGGCCGGGTTGATGTGGTGGGCGGCGGACAGCTATATGAGGAAGCCGGTTATGGCCGACCGGATCGCCGCGCAATGACCGCGTCGAGCCTGATCGCCCTCTACGTTTCGTCGCTCATCACCTTCTTCGTGGTGATCGATCCTCCAGGCTGCGCGCCAATCTATGCTGGCCTCACCAAGGGCGCCTCGCCCGCGCATCGCCGATCGATGGCGGTCCGCTCGGTGCTGGTCGCCTCGGCGATCCTGTTCGTCTTCGCGCTGTTCGGCGAGGATCTGCTCCGTGCCCTCGGCATCAGCCTGGCGAGCTTCCGCATCGCCGGCGGAATCATGCTGTTCCTGATCGCGCTGGAGATGGTGTTCGAGAAACGCACTCAGCGGCGCGAGGACCGCGCGGCCAAGGTAGCCGAGACGCCCGAGGTCGAGGATGTCTCGATTTTCCCCATGGCCATGCCGATGATCGCCGGCCCGGGCTCGATCGCCTCGGTCATGCTGCTGATGAGCCGCAACGACGGGCTCGAACGCTCGCTCGTCGTGCTCGGTGCGCTGGCGACGATCCTCGCCCTGACCCTGCTTGCCCTGCTCGCGGCCGGCCCGATCATGCGGGTGCTCGGCGTGAAGATCGAGGCGGTGATCACCCGCCTGCTCGGCGTCCTGCTCGCCGCGCTCGCAGTCCAGTTCGTGATCGACGGGGTCCGGATCAGCCTGCTGTAAGCCTCGGCCGAACTAGATCCCTTACGTCACCCCGGACGAGTGCCGGGGTCCATGGTTCCGCATACGCAACGGCGGCGGCGCTTGCGGGAAGATGCCGAAAATGGGGCCCTTACTCCGGCTGAGCCGTCTCATCCGCGTAATGGATCTTCCACAACCGCAGCGGCGATTTCTTCGGCAACGCTACCGGCTCCAGCCAGTCCGGCACCTTGTTGTGCGCAAGCTCGTCATAGAAGCCGCCCGGCGCCCGCGCGCGATAGATCGTCGATTCCGCCATGTTCGGGCACACCAGCAGCAAGGTCGCGCCGTGCCGCTTCGCGATCGCGCGGAAATTCTCAGGCGTTCCCTTGAAGGCGTGCTGAACGTCGAGAATCGCATCGCCGTTACGATGATAGGGCCCGGCAACCGCGCTGTGATGCGTGATGGTGATCAGCCGCGGTCCGAGATCGACAAAGGTGAAGACCGTCTGCGCCGGCAGCTTGTCGAGCGGGGCGAGCGCCGGGATGGTCGGGCACCGGCCGCTGGCATTGTTGACGATCTGCACGCGCTTGCTCGGCTCGTCGATCTTCAGATATTTGATCGCGATGCCGGAGAACAGGCCGGACACCGCCATGAAGGCGACCACGGTGCCGAGCACGCGCACGAACACCGATTTGTGGTTCAGGCACCAGGGCAGGATGATCCAGCCGAGTGCGGTCGCGCCGGGTACTGCGAGCAGCTGGGCTGCCGGCCCGGCGCGCGCCTGCCACAACAGCATGGCGGCGGCGAAGGTGCAGAACAGCAGTACCGCCATCCAGCCATTGGCTCTCGGCGTGCCGCGGACGCGCCAGGTCGCGATACACGCGCCGATGATGCCGATCACCGGCAGCGCGACGATGGGGAAGGCGGTGCGGAAGGCGTGTTTGTAGATCGGCCGTGCCTCGCGGACATTGTCGAGCCAGTTGCGTGCCAGCTCGGGCGAGACCTGTTCGGGCCGGCCGAGGCATTGCGGGAATACCAGCGCGAAGCCGGCGACGATCGCCGCACCCGCCACCACCGCCAGCGTGAGGCGAAGCCAGCGCTGTTCCGGATTGACCCGGCCGAGCACGAACAGGAAGGCGCCGGCCGCGACCATCACGCTCAGCCAGACCGGGGTCAGCGCGTCGCAGCGCAGCACTTCGTTCGCATAGGAGCCGAACAGCGCATAGCCGAGCGCACTGCCGCCGCCGAGCGACAGGGCATAGACGGTCATGCGCGGCGCATCGTCCCGGTCCCAGACCCAGCGCAACGCGATGATCGCGCCGGCCATGGCGGCATAGGGCAGCAGCTCCAGCCCGATGGTCAGCGATACCGCGCTGGCGATGCCGACGATCGCGCCGCCGCGCGGGCCCTTCGAGTCGCACAGGCCGGCCACCGTCAGGCTCAGCATCGCGAGCTGCCAGCCATGATGGTCGATCCGGTCGGGCATGAACATCAGGATGGTCGAGGTGCAGCCGGCAATCAGGAAGACGAGTGCGAGCGGCCAGGAAAGCCCACCCACCAGCCGCCGCACGGTGGCGGCGATGCCGATCATCGCAATGCTCAGCGGCAGCATCGGCGCGATGCCGCAGGCAAGCCGTTCGGCCTGCGCCATGCCGACGAACGGTTTGAGCAGCAGGATCAGCCCGGCGATCGGCAGGTCGACGATCCGGCTCCAGTGAATGTCGAACCCGCCCGGCGGGTTCATCCGGTACTGGCGCAGATCGTACCAGCCCTGCCCGTTCAGCAGCGCGCGGACCTGCATCAGCCGCATATTGTCGTCGGTATCGCCGAGCGAGAGCCAGTGGATCGCGTTCCACCTGTCGACCAGCAGCCAGATGACCACGCCGAGCCAGGCGATCAGGGTGAGCCGCAGCCAATATCTGTCCAGCTCGCGGACAAGCGGATGGTCGGCGGTGTTTTTCAAAAGGCTTCCCTCGGTCACGTTCGCGCTCTAGTGCGGCGCGCGTAAAGGGCAAGGTGCGCGTGACGGCGATTATCAGACAGATCGAAACATGGCGGTCGAGCGGCGTAGTCGGTCAGCTGATCCGTTTCGTCATCACCGGCGGGCTCGTGACGGTGCTCTATGCGGCCATCTATTGGCCGCTTGCGACCTATGTGATGAATCCCAATCTTGCGGTTGTCGTCGCGTTCCTGATCGCGACCTGGGCGGGCCGCTATGCCCATGGCGCGATCAGCTTTCGTGGCCATGGCCAGCGGAGCAAGCGTACCGCGCGCCGCTTCTTCATTGTCCAGCTGCTTGGTTTCTTCATGCAGCAGATGTTTACCTGGGTACTGGTGACCGGCCCCTTTTTCCACGGCCCGACATGGTGGCCGCTGGTTCCGGCCGTGTTCGTCACGCCGCTCGTCACCTTCTGGCTCAACCGCGCCTGGACCTTTGCCTGATATGGACCTGACGCATGGATAGGATTGTCTACGATCGGATGGCGGCACATGATTCCACCCATTGGTGGTATCGTGCGCGGCGCGACATCCTCGCCGATTATCTGGTGCGGGAGGGCAATCTGCCCGCCAACGCCCGTATCCTGGAGATCGGGTGTGGCACCGGCCACAATCTCCCGATGCTCGCGGCCTTCGGCACGGTCGAGGCGATCGAGATCGATCCCGCCGCGCGCGAAATCGCCAGCGCACGCCTCGGACGGGAGGTCGGCGCCGCACCTCTGCCCGCGCTGACCGGCGTCGGGCGCGGCGCCTATGATCTTATCGCTGTGCTCGACGTGGTCGAACATATCGAGGACGATGTGGCCGCGCTGAAGGCGATGGCCGATTGCCTGAAGCCCGGCGGCAAAATCCTCATCACCGTCCCCGCCCATCAATGGATGTGGAGCGCACACGACACGGTGAACCATCACCATCGCCGCTATTCCAAGGCCGGACTGGTCAAGGCGATCCGCGCGGCGGGGCTCGAGCCGAACAAGCTCGGCTATTTCAATTCCCTGCTCTTCCCGCTCGCCGCCGCCTCGCGGCTGGTCGGCCGGCTGACCGGCAAGGACGACAGCGACGATTCCCCGCCGCCAAAGGTCGTCAATGCGTTGTTCKAAACGATCTTCCGGCTGGAACGCCACCTGGTCGGCCGCGTGCCGCTGACGCCCGGCGTCTCGATCATCACGCTGGCAACGCCGGCAAAATAGGCCGGCACGATCGTTCTTCGATCGTCACCCCGGACCTGTTCCGGGGTCCACCGTGGTGCCGCGTACCGACGCGCGCGGCTCCTGCGGGACGGTGGATGCCGGAACCAGTCCGGCATGACGGCGGCGATTGTTGTAACCTAACCGCGCCGGCGGGCCTCACTCGCCCTTCGGTGCGCCTTCCGCCGGGATCGGCGTGATCGACATCCCTTCGACGAAATCGGGTCGCGCGGTTGGCGCAGCCATCTCGGCTTGATATCCAAGCGTAGCCTTGCCCTGCACCGGCCCGGCGATATCCGCGACCAGATACAGCGGCCGCCGCTTCGACTCGACATAGAGCCGTCCGAGATACTCCCCGATCATCCCGAGCACGAACATCTGCACCGCGCCCAGCAGCACCACCACCAGCATGGTCGAGGTCCAGCCCTGCACCGCGCTGCCGGTGAAGAATCCGATCGCGATATAGACGAACAGCAGCAGCGACGCGCCGGTCAGCGCCAGGCCGACATGGCTGGCGAAGCGCAGGGGCGCGGTCGAGAATCCGGTCACCGCATCGAGCGCGAACCGCACCATCTTGCCCAGCGGATATTTGGTTTCCCCCGCAAGCCGTTCTGCCCGGTCGTAGACGAACGGCACCTGGCGAAAGCCGATCCACGCGACCATGCCCCGGATGAAGCGCGCCTGTTCGGGCAGCGACAGGAAGGCCTCCAGCGCGCGCCGGCTCATCAGCCGGAAATCGCCGGTGTCGAGTGGGATCGGCGTATCGGTGATGCGGTCGAGCATGCGATAGAAGATAGCCGCCGTCGCCTTTTTGAAGATGCTCTCGCCCTCGCGCTTGCGGCGCACGGCATAGACGACATCGGCCTGCTGCTCGGCCATCGTCTTGCGCATGTCGCCCAGCAGCTCGGGCGGATCCTGCAGGTCGGCGTCGATGATCAGGATCTGCTCGCCCGCGCAGAGGTCGAGCCCGGCGGTCAATGCGAGCTGATGGCCATGGTTGCGCGACAGGTTGATCGCCACGAGATGCGGATCGGCGGCCGACAGCCGCTGCATCACCAGCCAGCTGTCGTCGCGCGATCCGTCGTTGACGAACAATATCTCGAAATCCTCGCCCACCGCTGCCCGCGCCGCTGCGGCAACGCGCGCGTGGAGAGTCTCGAGACAGGCTGCCTCGTTGTAGCAGGGAACGACGATGGAAAGGGCGGGGCGGTGCATGGGCGGGCGGTTTAGCGGCAAGTCGGGCGCCCGTCATCGGAAGATTGCGCTGGATCGACCGGCACCTTCCCCCCGCCTCGCCGGATGCCGAGGCTGTTGACCGACGCTACCGACGGGTTAAGAAACCGCCCGGGCCACAAAGGTCGGGCGACAGGGGACGGGTATGAGCATGAATATATCCCGTCGAGGCATGTTCTTCCTGGCCCTGGTGCCGACGCTGCTGTCCCGCGCGCGTGCCGCCGATCTCGCCCCGACTGCCTCCCGCATATATCCCGGCCCCGACGGAAAACTGGTCTATGTCCCGGATGAGCGGGGCGATGTGATCCATGATGCCTCGCATGCTGGTTATGGCGGCGGCGGCGTCGCGATTCCGACCGTCGCGGTGAAGGAAACGATCTGGCCCGTCGCCGGCGACAATAGCGCGCACATCCAGGCGGCGATCGACAAGGTCTCGGCCCTTCCGCTCGACGCCAACGGCTTCCGCGGCGCCGTGGTGCTCCGGGCCGGGGATTACAGGATGGCCCAGCCGATCACCATTCGGGCGAGCGGCGTCGTGCTGCGCGGCGAAGGCATGGGGGATACCGGCACCATCCTGATCGGGACGGGCACCGGCCGGCCCGCCGCGCCGGCATCGCCTGCCGTCCCGGCACCCGGCGGTGGTCGCGGAGGCCCCCCGCCACGGCCGACCCTCGTACAGATCGCGGGCGCCTCGGCGCCGACCTTGATCGAAGCCTCGAAGCGCGCGGTCGCCGACGATCGGGTGCCGGTGGGCGCGCGCCGTCTCCGCCTGGCCTCGGCGAAAGGCTTCAGGCGCGGCGACACGGTCGTGGTGCGGCGTATCGGCAACCAGGCGTGGATCGACGCCGTCGGGATGAACAGCGACACCCCCGGGGGACGCTGGAAGCCCTTCGATATCGAATGGGACCGGGTGATCGTCGATGTGCAAGGCGATACCATTACGATCGATGCACCGATCACCTGCGCGATCGAGCGGCAATGGGGCGGCGGCGAAGTCCTGAAATACGACGATGCCGGCCGCATCTCCAACGTCGGAGTCGAGAATCTCCGCGGTGTTTCCGAATATAATCCGGAGGTCCGCACACGCAACTACGGCAACATGGACCGGCAGGACTATGTCGCCGAGGAATATTATTCCGACGAAAATCACTATTATAATTTCATCATGTTCGACAATGTCAGGAACGGCTGGGTGCGCAACGCCACCGCCCTGCACTTCGTCTACAGCATGGTCGGTACCGCGCGCTGGTCGAAATGGATCACCATCCAGGATTGCGTGTCGAAGGAGCCGATATCGCAACGGGCGGGCGCCCGCCGCTTCGTGTTCGCCCTGCGCGGCCAGCTGGCGCTCGTCCAGCGGTGCCAGTCCGACAAGGGGCGCCACTCCTTCATGACCGGGCAACCGAGCTCGAGCGGGAACGTGTTCCTCGATTGCCAGGCAACCAGCCCCTATTCGTCGAGCGAGCCGCATGAACAATGGGCGACCGGCAATCTCTACGACAATATCAGGGCGCCGCTCACCGCCCGGTTCTGGAAGAACATCAATATCGGCTGGGCAGGCGCCAATACCGTGTTCTGGAACTGCGAGGGCGATTTCCTCGTGCAGAAGCCGCCGACGGCGCAGAATTACACCTTCGGCCATCTCGGCGTGAACGGGGTGATCTTCAACACCCCGCTTCAGGACACCACGAAGGAAAACGGGCACATCGAGTCGCTCGACCGCCACGTGACGCCGCGAAGCCTGTACCTCACGCAGCTCCGGGAGCGGCTCGGCGAAGCCGCCGTCCGCAACATCGCCCTGTCGGACCAGCTGGCCTGACGAGCGGCACGCGCCAGCCGCCGCCGCTGCAAGCATCGCGGGGACCTGCCGGGCGTCAGTCGCGCGATATGGACAGGGCCCGCCAGAAGTGGAGCGTAGGTGGCAAGCCTGCGAGACACGAATTCGGTGAAGATCTGCCCACGCTTTGTCTTGCGCGTATCCCCCCTGGGTGAGAAGCCAGCGGTGGGCCTTACGTCATCGTCGATCACGCCGCTGCCGCCGGGTCGGGCACGAGCGACACGCAGGCGCTCCACCGGATCGCGAATTCGGTTCGACCGTTCATGGTCCGCATTGGCGGGCATTCGGGTCCGCAATCCTGGAGCCTTCCCACAGGCCAAACCCGCCATCATCTCCACCAAGCCCTTGTATTTCCCCCAAGCCCAAGGCAGCCCTGCGCCGATGCAGACCGAGACTGACCTGGAAACCATGCTCCTCGGCCCGGTCCTCGCCGATCGCGCCTGTGGCGATTGCGTGGCGTGCTGCACGGTCCTGACGGTGGATAGCCCCGATTTCAAGAAGCCGGCGGGGACGCCCTGCACGCACCTCACATCGCGCGGGTGCGGCATCCATGCGGTGCGCCCCACTATCTGTCGGACATGGTTCTGCGCCTGGCGACGGGTCGCGGACATGCCCGACGACGCGCGGCCGGACCGGTCCGGCCTTCTCGTGTCGCTCAATTTCGAGCGCGCGCCGCGCAACTGCTTCGAAGGCGTCTCGATCAACGTCCGCATGCTCGCCGGCAGCGACGCGATCGGGAATGGCATGGCGGCAACCGTGCTCGACAGCCTGTGCGACCAGCTGGTCCCCGTCTGGTTCACCGACGGGTCGAACAAGATGTTGATGCACCCCGATGACGAGGTCGCCGGCCTTGTCCTCTCTGGAGAAGCCGCACCCGCCCATCTGCAGGACGAAGTGGCCGCATGGCGCGAACGCTACGGCGTCTTCACGGCAAACGGCCAGGCGGATCGATAGTCCCGTTGTCGGTGTGGCTGCCGTAGGACGGAGAGCCACGCAGAATATCCGGGCAACATCATCGCCGCCGGCCCCGCGCCCTCCAGTGTTCGAGTGCTTCTCCCGCAATGGCGGCGGCATGGCTGGTGCCCGCCGCACGCCGCCCGCGAACCGGTCATCTGATCAAGAGCCCGCGGCGCCGCAGCGCGTCAGATCCGCTCCACCATGTTCACCGCATCGGCCGCGCGCAGCGCCGCGATCAGGCGCGTCAGGTGATGCAGGTCGTGCACCTCCACATCGATCGTGTTTGTGTGGAATCCGGTGTCGCGGTTGTCGAGCCGCATGTTGACGATATTGGCCTTTTGCGCACCGATGATCGTCGCGATCACGCCAAGCGCGCCGGGCTCGTTCTTCACCTCGACGGAGATGCGCGCGGTGGCGCCATCGGTCTTGTCGCCCCAGGCGATGTCGACCCAGTCGGCATCGTCGCTTTCGGCCAGGCGCGGGCAGTTGATCACATGGACCTCGATCCCTTCGTTCGGCCGGCGCAGGCCGACGATCCGGTCGCCCGGCACCGGATGGCAGCATTCGGCCAGGTCGAAGGCGACGCCCGGGGTCAGCCCCTTGATCGAGATGGCGCTTGTCTGGATCGGCGCCTTGCGCGCGGTGGCGGTGCCGCCCGATCCGGGCATCAGCGCCTCCATCACCTCGGCATCGGTGATACGCCGGCGCGCGATGGCTTCCATCAGGCTCGCCTCGTCGGCCAGCTTCAGCCGCTTCAGCGCCGCCTTGATCGCATCGCCGCCCAGCGGGGCGGGCAGATGCAGCACGATCTCGTCATAGATTTTCCGCCCGAGCGCCTGGGTCTCTTCGCGCTCCTTGTGGCGCAGGTGACGGCGGATCGCTGCGCGCGCCTTGCCGGTGATGGCGAAGCTCAGCCAGTTGGCCTGCGGCTCCTGCGCCTTGGATCGCAGGATCTGCACCTGGTCGCCATTCTCGATGCTCGTCTTCAGCGGCACGACGCGGCCGTTGATCTTCGCGCCCACCGCCTGGTCGCCCAGGTCGGTATGCACGGCATAGGCGAAGTCGATCGGCGTCGCGCCCTTGGGCAACTGGTGCAGTTCGCCCTTGGGGGTGAAGGCGAAGATCCGGTCCTGATACATCGCCATGCGCGTATGCTCGAGCAGCTCTTCCGGGCTCTCGGCATTGTCGAGGATCTCGACCAGGTCGCGGATCCAGCTCACCTGGGTTTCGGGGCGGACCTTGTCCTGCTTGTACGCCCAGTGCGCGGCAAGGCCCAGTTCGGCCTCCTCGTGCATCTCCTCGGTGCGGATCTGCACCTCGACCCGGGTGTTGTCGGCATGGATCACGCTGGTGTGGAGCGACCGGTATCCGTTGCGCTTGGGCGTCGAGATATAATCCTTGAACCGCCCCGGCACCATCGGCCAGCGCCGGTGGATCACTCCCAGCGCCTGGTAGCAGGCCTCCTCGGTCGGCACGATCGCACGGAACGCCATGATGTCGGACAGCTGCTCGAAGCTGATGTGCCGCTCGGCCATCTTCTTCCAGATCGAATAGGGATGCTTCTCACGGCCGGAAATTTCGGCCTCGATGCCGTGGCGCGACAGCAGCAGCTTCAGTCCCGATCCGATCTTGGCGATCCGGTCCCCGCCGCCCTCCTTCAGCTGGAGCAGGCGCTTGTTGATCGAATCATAGGCCTCGGGCTCGAGCTCCTTGAAGGCGAGCGTCTGCATCTCCTTCATGAACTCGTACATGCCGATCCGCTCGGCGAGCGGGGCATAGATATCCATCGTCTCGCGCGCGATGCGGCGGCGCTTCTCGGGCTTGGGGATGTAATGCAGCGTCCGCATATTGTGCAGCCGGTCCGCCAGCTTGACCAGCAGCACGCGGATATCGTCCGACATGGCGAGCAGGAATTTGCGCAGATTCTCCGCGGCGCGCTCATTCTCGGTCTGCGCTTCGATCTTGGACAGCTTGGTCACGCCATCGACCAGCCGCGCGACGGCGGGGCCGAACAGCTTCTCGATCTCCTCGATCGTCGCGACGGTGTCTTCCACCGTATCGTGCAGAATCGCGGTGGCGATCGTCTCGTCGTCGAGATGAAGCTCGGTCAGGATGCCGGCCACCTCGATCGGGTGACTGAAATAGGGGTCGCCGGAGGCCCGTTTCTGGGTGCCATGGGCATTGACCGAAAAGACATAGGCGCGGTTCAGCAGCGCCTCGTCGGCTTGCGGGTCGTAATCGAGGACCCGGTCTACAAGTTCATATTGGCGCAGCACGCCTTAAGATGGGGCCGCGAACTGCTGCTTTGCAACAAACTTCTCAACAAAACGGCGCCGGCTCGCTCCCCCGCAGGATATACTGGACGGGAGGCCGGTAGGGGGATCGGGCAGGCGCCCCGATCCAGGAAGTTTGATAAGAAACTGGCCGCGGCAATATGATTGCCGCGGCCAAGGGGATATCATTTCGCGCGCGCGTTGCACTTGGCGAGTGTGTCGGCGTCGAACGCCGTGCCGCCTGCGGTGAATTCGGTCAGGGCGCCGGCGCGCTGCACGATCATCTGGCACACAATGTTGTCGCGGGCGCTGGTCTTGTTGGCGGTGAAGGCCGTGTCACGCCACTTCCACAGCACGTTGCTGGTGATGAAGCTGGTCTTGGTGGGCTGCGCCGTCGGCGTGGCGGTGTAATAGCCGCCCGGGCCCTGTGCGCCGGCCGCGGCGGGGGAGAGCATCGTCACGGAGCCGACAAGGGCAGCGACAGCCAGGGGAAGAAAGCGGGTCATTGTTTGTCCTCCTTGAAAACACGTGAATTCAGTTGCGAATGGCCACCTAGTGCATTAGGTCTTAAGTTGCAACTGAAAACTTATATGGCATTTCCATGACGGGCGATTTGCGATACGCTCCCGTCGTTCGAGAGGACTGAGATGGGCGGTAAAATCCGTGAACTACTGAGTGAATGCAGCCTGCCCGCCGCGCTCGAGGCGATGGGCGAGCGGTGGAGCTTCATGATCCTGCGGGCCGCCTTCAACGGTCTTTATCATTTCGAGGAGTTCCAGTCGGAACTCGGCATCGCGCGCAACATCCTGGCCAACCGGCTCGCCCGGCTGGTCGAGCACGGCATCCTGACCCGCGAGGCAATGCCCGAGGACCGGCGCAAGATCGAATACCGCCTGACCGAGAAGGGCGCGGCGCTCCTGCCGACGATGATCGCGCTACGCCAATGGGGCGAGCGTTGGGAGACGGGGATGCCCGCCACCCCGGTGCTGGTCGACGCGCGCGACAAGCGCCCGATCGGGCCGATCGAGGTTCGCGCCTGGGACGGACGCGTGCTGACCAAGCATGACCTGCTCTGGGCACTGGCCGAGGACGTCGTGCACGAACCCGAGATGCGCGCCGCGGAATAGCCTGGGACATGCCTGGCGAGGTGGTGCAACACCCACCCGTTCGCCCTGAGCCTGTCGAAGGGTTGTTCTTCTAGCCTTGGAAAGAAGAACAGGGCTTCGACAAGGTCAGCCCGAATGGGGGAGGGGTTGATCCCTATTCAGTCGGCAGCGTTTCGAGAAACGCGCGGATCGGTGAATCGATCGGCACTGGCTTCCCGGTCGGCAGGTGGACGTTGACGATCACCATGTCGATCACGGTGTGCAACTCCCCGGTCGCCGCGTGGCACAGCTCGAAGCGCTGGGTCATGCTCGAATTGCCGATCCGCTCGATCCGCACATAGGCATGGAGCGTATCGCCGAACACAAAGGGTTTCAGATAGTCGATCTCGGTGCGGCGGACATGGAACTCCGTCTCGGTCCAGGTCGGGCCGAGCGCCGCGCCGATGCCGGTCCAGTTCCAGAATTCGGTCGCCGCGACATCGGCATATTCGAGATAGCGGGAATTGAAGACCACCTTCTGCCCGTCGATCTCGGCATAGCGGACCTTGAGACTGGTGGAGAAGGCGAAGCCGGGACGGGTCATGCCGCGGCGATGGCCTGCGCCGCCGCCGCCGTCAATGCGCGCTCAGGCCGCGAACTCGATCCGGTTGCGTCCGCCGGCCTTGGCGGCATAGAGCGCCGTGTCGGCGGCGCGGAACGCCTCGTCCATGCTGGTGCCCACGCTCAGCCCCCCGATTCCCATGCTGGCGGTGATGCGCAGCGCTGGCTCTACGCCCGGCACCGGCCGTTCCGCGAGTGTCCGGCACAGCCGCTCGCACACCACGCCCGCCTCGGTGACCGACAACCCGGCAAGCAGGATGGCGAACTCCTCGCCGCCGATCCGTCCCACCGCATCGCCTGGCCGGAGATTCTCACGTAACAGGTCGGCCAGCATCAGCAGGGCGGCGTCGCCGGCGGCATGGCCGTGCGTATCGTTGACCTTCTTGAAATGGTCGAGGTCGAGCAGCGCCAGGGTCGATGGCCGGTCGGGGCGCAACTGGTGCAGCGTGTCCTTCACCTGCCGGCGAAAGGCGCCGCGGTTGAGCAGGCCGGTCAGTGGATCGGTATTGGCGGCGCGCAGCAACTCGTCCTCGCGCATCTTTCGCCCGTCGAGATCGCGGATCACGCTGAACACCGCGGTGATCCGGCCGGATGTGTCGCGGACCGATCGCATGTTGGATTCGAACCAAGCGACGTCGCCCGTCGCCTTGGTCGCGCGATATTCGACCGTGAACACCCGCTCGGGCGCGCCGAGCGCCTCGACATGCACCGCGCTGACCTTCTCGCGGTCCTCCGGATGGACCAGGATCGCCGCGTTCAGCCCGATGATATCAGCCGGCTCGAAATAGCCGAGCTCGCGCACCGCAGGCGAGATGAAGCGGATCGTGCCGTCAGGCTCCAGCGTCATCATGATGTCGGTCGCGTTCTCCGCCATCAGCCGGTAGCGGGTCTCGTTCTCGCGCAGCTCTGCCAGCAGCCGGTCGCGCTGCACCAGCGTGGCGGCAACCGGCAGCACCGTCACGAACAGCACCACCATGTAGAACTGGAAGAACTGAAGCCGCCCGGCCTGGTCGACATGCATCAGCGCCATCGGCCCATGACCGTTGGTTGTCAGGATGCCGCCGATCACCGCGACGATCAGGATGCCGGCCGCGGCGCCGAATCGCTGGAACGTGAAGGTGCCGACCAGCAGCGGCACGATCGGCAGGAACAGCAGCGGCAGGCCGTTCTGGTAAAAGACCAGGAAGGTGACGGCGATCAGCAGCGCGACCGCCCCAACCGCCTTCAGGCTGCCGCCCCGTGCGTGGAACAGGGGCCAGTCCACGTCCCGGCGCGTCATCTGCATCGTCAGCGGAGCCGCGATGATGTTGCCGATGCCGTGCCCGACGATCCAGTCGAACAGCGCCGGCAGGAAGCCGATCGGCAGCAGCAAGCTCGCCATCCAGGCGCCGAACAGCCCACTGGTCGTCGGCGCGAGAATCCCCGCCGCCAGCACGAACCGCGCGATCGAACGGGAATCGTCGAGCTGGCTCCGGTCGACGCCCCAGCGCCTGAGAAGCAAAGCGGCCAGCGCGCCCTCGCCGACATTGACCAGGGCGAAAGGTGGTGCCGCGCCCGGGATCGGGGAGAAGCACAGGGACGCGCTCCAGGTCCCGATGATCGCGGCGGTAAGGATCGGCGCCCAGCGTCGCATCGGCGTGATGCACAGCACTGCGATCAGTGGGGCATTGGCCAGCCACAACAGCGCGATCCCGCCGCTGAGGCGCGTGAGCAGGATCGCGCCCGATGCAAGGGCGTAATAGCTCAGCCCGATCCCGATGATGGCAGCCGGCGAAGGCGCGGTGGAGGAGGCGCGACCCATCCCCCGGCAGTAGGATCAAAGCCTTAAGCGCTGGTTAGGGAATCGCGCCGCCTTCACTCGACTGGTCGCGTGTCGCCGGATCGTCGGTGCGGTGTCCCCACCGCACCAGCGACCAGGCACGCTCATGGAAATAGAAGAGCGTGATCTTGGTGAACACTTCGGTCCCCGCGATCGCTCCCGCCATCTTCGCGCTGCCGCTGAAGATCAGGCTCAGCACGAAGGTGTCGATACTGCCGACGGTGCGCCAGGACACCGCCTTGACGAAGGATCGCGGGTGGCTTTCGACACCACGAAGCAGGAACATGCGGGGTCAGCCGGTGCGGGCCGGCGTGTTCACACCCATGCTCTGCAGATAGCGCTTCACGTTACGCGCCGCCTGGCGCAGCCGCTGCTCGTTCTCGACCATGGCGATACGCACATAGCCTTCGCCATTCTCGCCATAGCCGACACCCGGCGCGACCGCGACCTTGGCATGGGTGAGCAACTGCTTGGAGAATTCCAGGCTGCCGAGATGCGCGAGCGCCGGCGGCAGCGGCGCCCAGGCGAACATCGATGCGCGGGGTGCCGGAATGTCCCAGCCTGCACGGCCGAAGCTTTCGATCAGCACGTCGCGGCGGCGCTGATAGAGCTGGCGGTTCTGCTCGACAATGTCCTGCGGCCCGTTGATCGCGGCGACTGCGGCTGCCTGGATCGGGGTGAACGCGCCATAATCGAGATAGGATTTCACCCGCGTCAGCGCCGAGATGAGCTGCTGGTTGCCGACCGCGAAGCCGATCCGCCAGCCAGCCATCGAATAGGTCTTGCTGAGCGAGGTGAACTCGACCGCGACGTCCTTGGCGCCCGGCACCTGCAGGATCGAAGGCGTCGGGTTGCCGTCATAATAAAGCTCGGAATAAGCGAGATCGGACAGCACCCAGAGCTTGTGCTCCTTCGCGAACGCGACGACGCGCTCGTAAAAGGCCAGGTCGACCACCTCGGCCGTGGGGTTCGACGGATAGCCCATGACGAGCACGCTCGGCCGCGGCACGGTGAAGGCCATGGCGCGCTCGAGCGCCTCGAAATAATGCTCGTCGGGCGTGGTCGGCACACTCCGGATCGTGGCACCTGCGATGATGAAGCCGAAGGTGTGGATCGGATAGCTCGGGTTCGGCGCGAGCACGACGTCACCCGGGGCGGTGATGGCCTGGGCAAGGTTGGCGAGGCCTTCCTTGGAGCCGAGCGTCACCACCACTTCGCTGTCGGGATTGAGCTCGACGCCGAAACGGCGCTTGTAATATCCTGCCTGCGCCTTGCGCAGACCGGCAATGCCCTTGGACGCGGAATAGCCGTGCGCGTCGGGCTTGCGCGCCACTTCGCACAATTTGTCGATGACATGCGGCGGCGGCGGCAGGTCCGGATTGCCCATGCCCAGGTCGATGATGTCCTCGCCCGCCGCACGCGCTTCCGCTCGCATCGCGTTCACTTCGGCGATGACATAGGGCGGCAGGCGTTTGATGCGGTAAAAATCGTCGGACATGGCTTCTTCCGGTTGGAGGAAATCAACCATTAGTTGATTCTGGCGCGCTCGGGAATGACGGAGATGCTTTGGTGCGCTAGGGGGTTTCCTATTCCGTCCAGGAGGATCCCATGGCCGAATCCGACGCTCCAGAAATGCCGATTCCCAGCCTTGAGGAACTCCAGCACTGGACCTGGGTGATGGGTCGCGCGCAGCAGATGATGCTCGAAAGCGGCCTCTCCACCACGGCTGCCGAGCAGCGCGATCTCGGCCTGCCGGTGATCCCCGGCCTCAACGATCCGGCGACGATCCAGCGCGCCGAGGCGTTCTGGACCGACAGCCTGAACCTCTGGCAGCGCTTCCTCGACCCCAAGGCACCGGCGGCCGACGACGGCAGGCACGCTCGCGACAAGCGCTTCGCCGCCCCGCAATGGCGGGAGAACCCGCTGTTCGACTGGATCCGCCAGAGCTATTTCCTGATCTCGGACCATATGCTCGCCAATATCGACGCGATGGCGGGCGTGGACGACCGGCAGAAGGAACAGCTCCGCTTCGCCGCCAAGGGTTTCCTCGAAGCGATGAGCCCGAGCAATTTTCCCGCGACCAACCCGGTGGTGCTGGAAAAGACGATCGAGACGGGCGGCGAGAACCTGCTGAAGGGCCTGCAGAACATGCTGGCCGATATCGCCAAGGGCCAGCTCACCCACACCGATCCCAACGCCTTCGAGCTTGGCCGCAACCTCGCGACCACGCCGGGCAAGGTGGTGAAGCGCACGCCGCTTTACGAGCTGATTCAATATACGCCGACGACCGATAAGGTCCTTGCCGTGCCGCTGGTGATCTTCCCGCCCTGGATCAACCGTTTCTACATCCTCGACCTCACGCCGGAGAAGAGCTTCATCCGCTGGGCGGTCGACCAGGGCATCACCGTCTTCATGGTCTCGTGGAAATCGGCCGACGCCGGCATGGCCGATGTGGTGTGGGACGATTATGTCGAGGCGCAGATCGATGCGATCGATACGGTCCGCGAGGGGCTGGAGGTCGATTCGGTTCACACCATCGGCTATTGCGTTGCCGGCACCACGCTCGCCGCGACGCTGGCGGTGATGGCAGCGCGCGGCGTGGCCGACAGGGTGAAGAGCGCGACCTTCTTCACCGCGCAGGTCGATTTCGCCCGTGCCGGCGAACTGCTCAACTTCGTCGATGACGAGCAGTTGAAGACGATCGCCACTCTCTCGCCCGAAGGGTTCCTCGACGGCCGCTATCTCGCGCTGACGTTCAATCTGCTGCGCGGCCGCGATCTGATCTGGAACTACGTCACCAACAATTATCTGCTCGGCCAGGATTATGCGCCGTTCGACCTGCTCCACTGGAATGGCGACACCACCAACCTCCCGGCCAAATGGCACATGAGCTATCTGACCGATCTCTATCGGGACAATCTGCTGGTGAAGCCGGGCATGCTCTCCGTCGGCGGCACGCCGATCGACCTGACCAGGGTCAAGACACCCTCCTATATCCAGGCCGGCCGCGAGGATCATATCGCCCCGGCCGAGAGCGTGTGGAACATCACCCATATCTTCACTGGCCCCGTGAAGTTCGTGCTGGCCGGCTCGGGCCATATCGCCGGCGTGGTGAACCCGCCGGCGCTCGGCAAATATCAGTATTGGCTCAATCCGGAACCGGCCGGGACGCTCGCGGAGTTCGTCGCGGGCGCGACCGAGACCAAGGGCAGCTGGTGGCCCGACTGGATCGGCTGGCTGCGCGACCAGGACGATTCCACCGTGCCTGCCAAGGGCGCACGTACCCCGGGCAAGGGCTCGCTCAAGGCAATCGAGGACGCTCCAGGAAGCTATGTGAGAACACGCTAAATTGCTCCGAAAGAGCTATTTATTTCCACCATTACGGTTATGTTGCGATGCAACAAAATCCCTTGCAGAACGTGCCCGCACGACTATATTGCAGTGCAGCAAGTAATGTGAGGAGGCCGTATGGCCAGCAAGGGTCCCAAGCCCGGAACACCGGTCAAGGCAGCGGCAACGCCGAAGCCCGAGGCTGCAGTTCCCAAGGCCGCAGCAGCTGTGCCCGCCAAGGCAGTCGCGGCTCCAAAGACCGTGGCGAAAACCGCCACCAAGCCAGTCGCCGCTCCGGTTGCCCCCAAGGCAGTCGTGGCGCCGGCCCCCGTCGCGGCAAAGCCGGTTCCGCCGGTCGCCGCGAAAGTCGAGCTTCCCGCGCCCGTCGCCCCGGTGCCCGTCGCCATGGTCGAACAGGTGATTGAAAAGGCAGCCGACACCGCAGTGAAGACCACCGAACCAATCGTTGAAGCAATCAAGCCGGCCATCGTCGAAGCGCCGGTCGCCCTCATCCAGAAGGAAGTGAAGACCATGGAAGCCAATCTGAAGAATGCCGCCGAAAAGGCGCAGACCCTGTTCGCCGAAGCCAATGAGCGCGCCAAGGCCGCCGTCGAGAAGGGCACCAAGCTGTTCGAGGAAGCCAATGAATTCTCGAAGGGCAACATCGAAGCCATCGTCGAGTCCGGCAAKATCGCAGCCAAGGGCTTCGAATCGTTCGGCCAGGACGCTGCCGAGTACAGCCGTAAGCAGTTCGAAGGCGCGACCGCCGCGCTGAAGAGCCTGTCGACCGTCAAGTCGCCGACCGACTTCTTCAAGCTGCACAGCGATTATGTGCGCTCGTCGTTCGACTCGATCGTCGCGCAGACCTCCAAGAACACCGAAGCGATGATGAAGCTCGCCGGCGAGGTCGCACAGCCGATCTCCAACCGCGTCGCGCTCGCCGCCGAGAAGGTGAAGATCGCCGCGTAATTTCGCGAACGATCGTCGAGAAAAGGAAAGGGCGGTCCTCAGGGGCCGCCCTTTTCGTTTATCTGGACCACATTCAGGGTTGATCGCGCACTACCCCTTGCCCTTGGGCTGCGGCTTGCCATATTTTCGCTTCTCATGATCGATCAGCTAATCCCCACGGCAATGGCCGAACGCCGCGACGGCGAAGGTGGTGATGACGATGGCACCGGCCTCGGCATCGCGACCCGCACCCGCGCGCGCACCAAGCAGCCGACGCCGTACCGGGTGCTGCTGCTCAACGACGATTACACGCCGATGGAATTCGTCGTGCTGGTGCTCCAGCGTTTCTTCCGCATGGATATGGAGGCGGCGACGCGCGTGATGCTCCACGTCCATCAAAAGGGCGTCGGTGTGTGCGGCGTGTTCAGCTACGAAGTGGCGGAAACCAAGGTCGCCCAGGTGATCGAGTTCGCCCGGCAGAACCAGCACCCCCTGCAATGCACGCTGGAAAAGGCGTGATCCTTTAATCCTCCCCGGTCCGGGGAGGGGGACCGCCCGCCTTCTTCAGGCGGGTGGTGGAGGGGGGCTCCCCAGGCGTACCGTCTGTGGAAGCCCGCTCCACCAGCTCCGCTGTTTCCCCTCTCCGCGCCCGGAGAAACAAAAACTCACCGCGCAGCCGGCAGCCACCCCAGGTCCAGCCCGGCATAACGATCCACGAAATTCGCGGCCCGCTGCAAAGCGCGCTCGTCGGTCAGCGTTACCCGGCCACCTTCGCGGGCGATGATGCCTTCCTCTTCCAGCTGCCGCAGCATGCGATTGACATGGACCGCGGTCAGCCCGGTCGCGTCCCCGATCTCCTCCTGGGTCAGGCCGAGCGTGAAGGTTGCGTTGGTCGCCTTGTCGAGCATGCGCATGCGATTGCGCATTTCGAGCAGGATGCCGGCGACACGAGCCTTGGCCGATGTGCGGCCCAGCGCCGCCAGCCGGTCGGTCAGCGCCGCGCGTTCGATCTGGTTGTAGACCATGATCAGCGCGGCGAGGCGCGGATGGTCGCCGATCAGCTTGCTCACCGCGGTGCGCTCGAACGGGCAGACGACCGCATCGGTCAGCGCGGTGATCGTCTCCGGCGCCTCGCTGTAAACCAGAGAGGATACTCCCATCATGTCGCCGGGGAACAGGAATCGCAGAATCTGGCGGCTGCCGTCATCGAGCAGCACTGAACTCATCATCGTGCCGCTACGCAGGATGAACACCTCGCTGCACCGGTCGTTCTCGCGTTGCAGGGTGGCGCCACGACGCAGATGGCGCTCGCGTTCCTCAAGCTGTTCGAGGGCGCGGTGCTCGCCAGTCGTCAGCGCGACCATGTCGCTCAATCTTTCAGCGAAGCAACTACCCGGCACGAACACGTCCCCCCAACCCCGGTAAGCCAGAGCATCGCAGGAGAATCAGTGCATTAAAGTCGATCAAGCGTTGTAACCATGGCGTCAACAACTTGTGCTTCTCGAAGGGGCCACTTGCGCGGGGACGCGCAGACGATAGAAGCCGCCAATGGACCGTATCCTCATCCGCGGCGGCAACCGTCTTTCGGGCCGTCTCCCCATCTCGGGCGCCAAGAACGCCGCGCTCACCCTCATGCCCTGCGCGCTCCTCACCGAGGAGCCGGTGACGCTGAGGAACCTGCCGCGCCTGGCCGATGTGGACAGCTTCGGGCACCTGCTTAACCAGCTCGGTTGCTCGACCCAGATCGAGGGCGCACGGCCCGAGGATTTCGGCCGGGTGATGACGATCCGGGCCGGCAAGCTGACCGCGACCGAGGCGCCTTACGATATCGTGCGTAAGATGCGCGCGTCGATCCTGGTGCTCGGCCCGCTGATCGGCCGCGCCGGCGAGGCGACGGTGTCCCTGCCCGGCGGCTGCGCCATCGGCAACCGGCCGATCGACCTTCATCTCAAGGCGATGGAAGCGCTCGGCGCGGAAATCGAACTCGCCGCGGGCTATGTGAAGGCGACAGCGCCGGGCGGACGCCTGCCCGGTGGTCGTGTTACCTTCCCGATCGTGTCGGTCGGCGCGACCGAGAATGCGGTGATGGCGGCGGTGACTGCCAGGGGTGGCTCGGTCATCGAAAATGCGGCGCGCGAACCGGAAATCGTCGATCTCTGCAATATGCTCGTCGCGATGGGCGCGTCGATTTCGGGCATCGGTACCGAGACGCTGGAGATCGAGGGACGCGACCGGTTGCACGGCGCGACCTATGCCGTGATGCCGGACCGGATCGAGGCGGGCAGCTATGCCTGTGCCGCCGCGATCACCGGGGGTGCGCTCGAACTGGTCGGCGTGGCGATGGACGATATGCGCGCGACCGTCGCGGCGCTGGTCGAAGCAGGCGTCACGGTCGAGGAACGCGGCAACAGTCTGTTCGTCGAGGCGACCGGCCGGCTCGGCCCGCTGACCCTGTCGACCGCGCCTTTCCCGGGCTTCGCCACCGACATGCAGGCGCAGTTCATGGCCATGCTTGCCCTGGCTGACGGCGCCAGCGTGCTGACCGAGACGATCTTCGAGAATCGCTACATGCACGTGCCCGAACTCGCGCGCATGGGCGCCGACATCCAGGTGCGCGGCCGCACCGCCGTGGTACGCGGCGTCGACAAGCTGGTTGGTGCGCCGGTGATGGCGACCGACCTGCGCGCCTCGATGAGCCTGATCCTCGCCGGCCTCGCCGCCGAGGGCGAAACCCAGGTCCAGCGCGTCTATCACCTCGATCGCGGTTACGAGCGGTTGGAGGAGAAACTGAGCGCGGTGGGTGCGGATATCGAACGCGTCAGCGATGGCTGAGGCCGGCGACTAGGATTCGCGGCCACTGTCCGTTGGTCGAACAAGGTCGGCATGAACTATTCTACGGGGTTGTCTTGGCCCACCAGCCCTCGGCTCGCGGTGTCCACCAGGCCGCGGCAGCCACGATGCGCTCGCCGTAATCGGGCCAGTCGGGGCAGACCAACGGCAGGCCGGTATCCTCGATCAGCCGGTTGATCCCACCTCGATCCAGCGACGTCGGTATGCCGCCATGCGCGCGGCAGGCCAGCCGCCACAGTTCCATTTCCTGTCCCCAGAAATAGAAGCTTGCCGCCTCGATATTGTCCTGCATGCGGTGAACATCGGCCCATTTCTGGGGCTCGACGAACTTGGCCCAGATATCGGCCTGCACGCTGTCCACCGGGGCGTCGGGGCGCCATTCGAGCGCATCGGCCTGCACGACGCGGATCTTCGCCCGCGCCTCTGCTGGCAACTGGCTGAAAATGCCCAGCCCATCGATCAGGGCGATCACGTCGGGATCGCGCTCGACCACGGTAACGCGCTCGACGGCCGGCTTGAGCGCGACGTTGGCCGCGCACCAGCCCATGCCGAGCCCCAGCACCACCGTGTGGCCCCGCGCGGCGGCGATGCCGATCTCCTGGCTCTCGACCTCCATCGGCACGATCGACATCCAGCTTGCCTGGCCGTCCTCGACAGGTCCTCTCAGGATGACGGTGCCCGCCATGCCATACATATCACCCCAATAGCCGCGCGCCGCCGGCATTGCGATGATCCGTATCGACCAGGGGCCCCAGCTGCCCTGGGCATAATGCGGGAACCACAGGTCGCTCGTGAATTCGCCGAACAGGGAGCGCGGGTCGATGCCCTGGCTGCCTGAAATCATCTGCGTCCCTCCCGTGTCCATGCCGGACGCTGACCAGCTTTTCGGCGAAGTTCAAGGGCGGTGGCCCCATGCCAAATCTTCCTCGCCAGCGACGGGCCACCTGCTATCGTGATGGTTCGGCCGGCCATGTGGGGATGACGTTTGACCGAACGCAAGATTCAGATCGTGATCGTCGGCGGGGGGGCGGGCGGGCTCGAGCTCGCGCGCAGGCTCGGCGCGAAATATGGCCGCAAACACCACGACATCATCCTGGTCGAACGCAACCGCACCCATATCTGGAAACCGCTGCTGCACGAGGTCGCGGCTGGATCGCTCGACGCGAATCTCGACGAGGTCGGCTATCGCAGCCATTGCTATCGGTGGGGCTATCGCTTCTTCCTCGGCACGCTGGAGAGCGTCGACAGGGACAAGCGCGAGGTGTGGGTTGCGCCCCTGCTCGACGAGGATGGCAGCGAGCTGATCGGCCGCCATGCGATCCGCTACGACTATCTCGTGCTCGCGGTCGGCTCGGTCACCAATGATTTCGGCACACCGGGCGTTCGCGAGAATTGCATGGTGCTCGACGACCGCGCCCAGGCCGACCGGTTCCGCAACCGCCTGCTCAATCACTGCCTGAGGGTGTCGCGCGCGATGAGCGTCGATCCGTCGTCGGACGAGCATGTCCGCATCGCCGTGGTGGGCGGCGGCGCGACCGGGGTCGAGCTGACCGCCGAGCTGTTCAATTCGGCCGCGGCGCTGCGCTTTTACGGGCTCGAGACCTTCGACGAGAAACGACTTGAGGTGACGCTGATCGAGGCCGGCCCGCGCATCCTGCCCGCGCTCCCGGAAAAACTGGCCGCCGCGGCACAGGGCGAGCTCGAGACGCTCGGCGTGCGCGTGCTGACCAACACGCGGGTCACCAAAGTGACCACCGACGCGATCGTCACCGCGGAGGGCGAACATATCGTCGGCGAATTGCGCGTCTGGGCCGCAGGCGTGAAGGGGGCTGCGACGCTCGACCATATCGGCGGGCTGGAGACCAATCCCAATAACCAGCTGTTGGTGAAGCCGACGCTGCAGACCACGTTGGATGACCGGATCTTCGCCCTTGGCGATTGCTGTTCCTGCCTCGACCCCACGACGGGCCGCCCGGTGCCGCCCCGCGCCCAGGCCGCCCACCAGATGGCGACCACCATCTTCCACAATCTCGTGCGGCTGATGAACGACCGGCCGCTCAAGCCATTCGTCTATCACGACCATGGCTCGCTGGTGTCGATCAGCCGCTTCTCCACGGTCGGCAGCCTGATGGGCAACCTCGTCGGCGGGCGCATGGCGATCGAAGGGCGGCTCGCGCGCTTCGTCTATGTGTCGCTCTACCGCATGCACCTGATCGCGATCCATGGTTGGCTGCGCGGTATCGGGCTGATCGTGATCGGCCGGGTCAATACGATCATCCGGCCGAGGCTGAAGCTGCACTGACTCGTTGGAAGCGCGCGCTATCCCCCACCCCTACCGTCACGCCGGAACAAGTCCGGCATGACGGAATAAGGTGGCTAAATCGAATCCAGCGCCTGCCGGAAGTCGGCGATCAGATCGTCCGCATCCTCCACCCCGATCGAGATGCGCACCAGATTGTCGGTAATCCCCAGCGCCTGCTTCCGCGCATCGGGCACCGAGAGATGCGTCATCGCCGCCGGATGGCTCGCCAGCGTCTCGGTCCCGCCCAGGCTGACCGCCAGCTTGGCGATCTTCAGCGCGTCGAGGAACGCGAAGGCCTCTTTCTCGCCGCCCTTCACGATCAGCGAGAAGGTCGATCCGGCGCCGGTGCAATGGCGGCGATAGATATCGGCCTGGCGCTCCATGCCCGGCGTGCTCTCCAGGAAACCGAGATAGCCGACGCGTTCCACCTTGGGGTGGCTGCGCAGGAATTCGCACACCTTCACCGCATTCTCGCCGGCGCGGCTCATGCGCAGCTCGAGCGTCTCAAGGCTGCGCATCAGCATCCAGGCAGTGTGCGGGTCGCAGATCGTGCCGATTGTGTTGCGCATCAGGCGGATGGTGTTGATGTGCTCCTTCGATCCGAGCACGCCGCCCGCGACGAGGTCGCTGTGCCCGCCGGCATATTTGGTCAGCGAATAGACGACGATGTCGGCGCCATGCTCCAGCGGCTTGAGCCAGAGCGGGCCGAGGAAAGTATTGTCGATCGCGATCGGCGGCTTTTCCGCTGCGTTTTTGAAGATCGCGTCGCGGCTGGCGGCGACTGCCTGGATATCGACTAGCGCATTGGTCGGATTGGCCGGGCTTTCGAGATAGATCAGCGCAACACGGCCGCTTGCGGCCTTGCTCAGCACCGCATCGATCTCCTCGCGGGTCGCGCCCGCCGGGAAGTCGAGCCAGTGAACCCCGAAGCGGCCAAGGATGCGCGCGATCAGCGTCTCGGTCGCGGCGTAGAGCGGGCCCGAATGGACGATCGTGTCGCCCGGCCTGACCATCGACAGGAACAGGGTGGCGATCGCCGACATGCCCGAGGAAAAGGCGAGCGCATCCTCGGCGTCTTCCCAGATGCCCAGCCGGTCTTCGAGGATTTCCTGGTTCGGGCCGTTGAAGCGCGAATAGACCAGGCCCTCGGCACCGCCCGGGCGTTTGCCGGTCACGCCCTCGAAATGGCGCTTGCCTGCCGCCGCATTGGGAAAGACGAAGGTCGAGGTGAGGAAGATCGGCGGCTTCAGCGACCCTTCCGACAGCATCGGATCATAGCCATGGCCCATCATCAGGGTTGACGGCTTCAGCTTGCGGTCGCCGATCTTCTCGACTGACGGCTTGGGCTTGGTGCGCGGCGCGACGCCGGTCAGATCGGCTTCGTCTTCGTTCTTGATCGCCATGATGATATCCCGTCGAGAGGCTGTTGCGGGCGTTCTACCGCGCGATAGTCGCATTTGATACCGGTTTGAGCGGGAACGCGATCCCGCTCGTTCCCATGACGTAACCAGCCTCGTTCAGGGTCGTTCCGTGCCGGCACCTCTAAAAGGGGGCAGCGCCGGTTTGAATCGAATGGCGGTGGTTGCAGCCATGGCTGTCGGGAATGTCATGAGGGTCGATGACATTCCAGTTGAGGTGAACCTGTCCAAAGATCATTACATAACAACAAGATAGAGAGGAACTGAAAAGGCCGGTGCCCGTCACCCCCCGGATTCACGCGCTATCGCGCGGCGAGGGTTGCGACAATCAGGGGGAAGGGCGGGCCTTTCCCGAACAGGCGCTGCAGGATAGAGCCGCAGGATGGCGGTTCGCGACGCACTCCAGAACATCGACCGGAGATCCCTGCTGATCGGCGGCGGCGTCGGGCTGGGACTGTTCGTCGCTTGGGGGGTATGGCCACGCGACTATGCGCCCAATCTGACCGCGGCGACGGGTGAGACGATCTTCGATGCCTGGCTGAAGATCGGCGTCGACGGGCATGTCGCCGTCGCCGTGCCGCAGGCCGAACATGGCCAGGGCGTCTATACCACCTTGCCGCAGATCCTCGCCGACGAGCTTGGCGCCGACTGGCGGACCGTGGCGGTGGAGCCTGCGCCGCTCAACCCGCTCTATGCCAATCCCATGGCCGCCGACGTGCTGTTCGAAGGCGTGTTCGACACGCTGCCGGCACCGCTCCGGTCGGGGCATGCATCGCGCACCGCGCTGGTGCTGACGGGCGGATCGACGTCGATCCGCGCCTTCGAGGCCGACCTGCGCAGCGCGGGGGCAGCGGCGCGGGTGCTGCTGTGCAAGGCAGCGGCGGAACGCTGGAAGGTCGACTGGCAGGCCTGCGGTACCGCCGGCGGCTTCGTCATCCATGGCAGCGACAGGCTGCGGTTCGGCGAGCTGGCGGCGGAGGCGGTTGGCGGATCGCTGCCCAACCCGCTGCCGCTGCGCAGCGGCGACTCCAATCGCCTGCTCGGCCAGTCGCTGCCCCGGCTCGATGTGCCGTCCAAGGTCGACGGATCGGCCAATTTCGCCGGCGATGTCCGCCTGCCGGACATGGTGTTCGCGGCGATTCGCCAGGGGCCGGTTGGCGATTCGAAGCTGATCAGCGTCGATCGCGCCGCTGCCGACCGGATTCGAGGGGTGCTGTCGGTCGCGACCAACGATCAATGGGTCGCGGCGATCGGCAACAACTGGTGGGCGGCGAATCAGGCGCTGGCGGCGATGCGCCCCCGCTTCGAGACGCGCGGCGCCATCATCAGTTCGAGCAGCATCGACGAGGCATTGACCGCCGCGCTCGACGGCCCGGGCGAGCGCATGGCGGCGGAGGGCGATCTGTCGGCCGCGTTCAAGGGAGCGCGGCTGGTCACCGCCGAATATCGTGCCGGCCTCGCAGTCCACGCCGCGCTGGAGACGATGACCGCCACCGCGCATTATTCGGGCGGACGGCTGCAACTATGGCTGCCGACCCAGGCGCCTGGCCTTGCCCGCGCCGCGGCTGCGGCCGTGCTCGGCATCGCCGAGGATAATGTCGTCGTCCATCCGATGCTGATCGGGGGCTCCTTCGGCGCCAATCTCGAACATCTCGCGGCCGAGCAGGCTGCGATCCTGGCGGAAAAGCTCAAGCGTCCGGTCCAGCTCGTCTGGTCGCGCAGCGAGGACATGATGCACGACCGTTATCGCCCGCCCGCCGCGGCGCGGATGTCGGCACGGCTCGGTCCCAATGGACAGATCCTCGGCTGGCTCGCCAAGATCGCAGCGCCGACGACGGGCCGGGAACTGGCCGGGCGGCTGATGGGCACCGACAAGGCGGCACGCGCCGCGCTCACCCTGCCGGGGGTAGGCGATGCCTATGCGGTTGCGGGGGCCAAGCCCTTCTACCGCATGCCGGCTTATGCGATCGACCATCATCCGGCCGAGATCGGCGTGCCGACCGGCCATTGGCGATCCGGCGCGCACAGCTACACGAGCTTCTTCACCGAATGTTTCCTCGACGAGCTGGCGCATGTCGCGGGGACCGAGCCGCTCTCGTTCCGGATCGGCATGCTCGGCGGCGATGCCCGGCTGGCGCGGTGCCTGTCGACCGCCGCGTCGCTCGGTGGCTGGGAGGGCGGTATCCAGGGCAGCGGCCAGGGCATTGCCTGTCACAGCTTTCGCGGCAGCCATATCGCGGTGCTGGCAGAGGCGCATATCGACGAAGGCCAGCGCCCGGTGGTCGACCGGATCGTCGCGGCGGTCGATTGCGGCCGTCAGGTCAATCCCGACGTGGTGCGCCAGCAGATCGAGGGCGGGCTCATCTTCGGCATGGCGGCGGCCCTCGGGGCCTCCACTAGCTTCACCGAGAATGTGGCGGACGCGCGCACCTTCGGCGATATCGATCTGCCGCGCCTGGCCGATACGCCCGACATCACCATCGAGATGATCCGCAGCGAGGCTGACCCCGGCGGCGTGGGCGAACTGGGCGTGCCGCCGATCGCGCCGGCCATTGCCAATGCGCTCCAGGCCTCTACTGGCTTCCGTATGCGCACCCTTCCCCTGGCGCCCGGCGAGTCATGACGCTTCCGGCGGGCCATCCGGCCATCCCGTCGCCCAAGGTGGGCGTCCTGCTGATCAATCTCGGCACGCCCGACGCGCCCGATGCCGGGGCAGTGAAACGCTATCTTGGCGAGTTCCTGTCCGACCGGCGGGTGGTGGAGATATCGCCGCTCCTGTGGCAACCGATATTGCGCGGGATCATCTTGAATACGCGGCCGAAAAAGTCGGCGCATGCCTATGGCCAGGTCTGGCGGGAGGACGGGTCCCCGCTCGCTGCGATCACACGGGCTCAGGCGGTGGCGCTGCAGGGCGCCTTCGGGCCAGGCGTGATGGTCGACTGGGCGATGCGCTACGGCAATCCGGCGATCGGCGCCAAGCTCGCGGCGATGAAGGCGGCGGGATGCGAGCGGATTCTGCTCGCGCCGCTCTACCCGCAATATTGCGCAGCAACGACCGCGACCGCCAATGACAAGGCGTTCGAGACGCTGGCCGGCATGCGCTGGCAACCGGCGATTCGCACCCTGCCGCCCTATCATGACGACCCCGCTTATATCGCGGCGCTGAAGGTTTCGGTCGAGGCGTCGCTGGCCGCGCTGGATTTCGAGCCCCAGGCGATCGTCGCCAGCTTCCACGGCATGCCGCAGCGGACGCTGGAACTGGGCGACCCCTATCATTGTCATTGCCAGAAGACGGGGCGGCTGCTCGGCGAGGCGCTTGGGCGTGAACTGATCGTCGCTTTCCAGTCGCGGTTCGGCCGGGCGAAATGGCTCGAACCGGCGACCGACAGGACGCTTGAGGCATTGCCCGGCAGGGGCGTGGCCAGGGTGGCGATCGTTTCGCCGGGCTTCTCCGCCGACTGTCTCGAGACGCTCGAGGAACTGAACATCCGCGGGCGGGAAAGTTTTCTGGCCGCGGGCGGAACCCATTTCGCCTATCTGCCCTGCCTCAACGACAGCCCGACGGGCATGGAAATGTTGCGCACATTGCTGCAACGGGAGCTTGAAGGCTGGAACCTGCCCGCCTAGCCTGACCCCCGGCACCGAACCCCAGGGAGAGTATTTATGGCACGCGTCGCGATCGTTACCGGCGGAACACGCGGAATCGGCGAGGCGATCAGCCTGGCACTCCAGGATATGGGGATGACCGTCGCGGCGAACTATGCCGGCAATGACGAGCGCGCCCGTGAGTTCACCGAGCGGACCGGCATCGCCGCGTATAAATGGGACGTGGGCGATTACGATGCCTGCCAGGAAGGCTGCGCGAAGGTCGCCGAGGAGCTTGGCCCGGTCGACATCGTCGTCAACAATGCGGGCATCACCCGTGACGGCACGATCCTGAAGATGACCTATCAGATGTGGAAGGAGGTCATGGACACCAATCTCGGCGGTTGCTTCAACATGGCCAAGGCGGTGTTCCCCGGCATGCGCGAGCGCAAATGGGGGCGGATCGTCAATATCGGTTCGATCAACGGCCAGGCCGGCCAGTACGGCCAGGTCAATTATGCTGCCGCGAAATCGGGCATCCATGGCTTCACCAAGGCACTGGCGCAGGAAGGCGCGCGGGCCGGCGTGACGGTCAATGCGATCGCGCCGGGCTATATCGACACCGACATGGTCGCGGCGGTGCCGGCCGACGTGCTGGAGAAGATCGTGGCCAAGATCCCGGTCGGACGGCTCGGCCAGGCACACGAAATCGCCCGCGGCGTCGCGTTCCTGTGCTCGGAAGAGGGCGGGTTCGTGACCGGATCGACGCTGTCGATCAATGGCGGGCAGCATATGTACTGACGGGCGCAGGCGGGACTGCGTCCTGCCGGTGCGCAGCAAGCCGCGCAGCGCCCAGCACGGCCGGCGGGTGGGCCTCGCCCAACCCGGCCGACGGCGGCTTTGCCGCCGGCGCTTTCCCGGAAGAGAAGATTCTTCCCACAACGGATGAGGGCCGGCACCTCGCGGTACCGGCCCTCGCCCTCGTTACACCACGCGAGGGATCTGGTTAGCGGCGGCAGTAGCGCGGATCGTCGGAGCGATCGATCGCGCGACCGGCCAGGGCGCCAGCGCCCGCGCCGAGCACGGTGCCGAGCAGGCGGTCGCCGCGCCCGGCGATGCCGTTGCCGAGCAAGCCGCCGGCGATCGCGCCGACCACCGTGCCGGTGTCGTTGTTGCAGCGGGCACGATAGCCACGGTCGTAACCGCGATAGGCCCGGCGATTGTCATAGCCGCGATAGCCGCGGTCATCGCGATAGCCACGGTCGTAGCCACCATCATAGCGGTCGCCGCGATACTCGCGGTCGTAACGCTGCGCGGCGGCAGGCGTCGCGGGGATCAATGCGGTGGCGCTCATGGCGACCGCCGCAGCGGCGAAAGAAAATTTCTTGAACATGGCGAGCCTCCTCTGGATGCCTTGTCGTTGAACCCTTTATGGCCGAGTCGGTTTGAGCTGGTCCTGAATGGAGTCGTTAGCCGCCGTTCATGATGCGATGGCTGTTGCACAAGCGGGCGGGGTCGATCAGGGCGCTGGCTATGCGCATCCTCCAGTCAGTCCTGCTGCTGCTCTTCCTGACGCCGCCCTGGATGGGGGAGAAGCGCCTGGCGCTGCTGGGACGGGAGCCTGTGTTCGAGGCCAGGCGAATCGCGCTCGACCCGGCGAATCCGGCACTGAACAAGGTCGGGCAACTGACCTGGCTCGGCGGTGTCGAGCTCAGGAGCCCCGATCTGGCCTTTGGCGGATTCTCCGCGATGGCCGTCATGGGCGACCGGTTCACCCTGCTCAGCGATGGCGGCAATATCGTGCGTTTCCGGATGGATTCGCAATGGGCGCTGAGCGCGCGCAGTTTTGCCGAACTGCCCGCCGGCCCGGGCACCGGCTGGCTGAAGCAGGACCGCGACAGCGAATCGCTGACCGCCGACCCGAAGACCGGGAGGCTCTGGGTCGGGTTCGAGCGGGCAAATGCGATCTGGCGTTTCGCCCCGGGCTTCGGTCGCGCCGAGGCGCACGCCGCACCGTCTGCCATGGCCAAATGGCCGACCAATACCGGCGCCGAAGCGATGGCGCGCCTGCCGGACGGCGGATTCGTGGTGATCGGGGAGCGGGAGCCTTGGCCTGGGCGCAAGGGCAGGGCGGCGATTCGATTCTCGGGCGATCCGGCCGAGCAGCCGAACAAGGGATTCCGCTTCAGCTATATTCCACCCGATCATTATGATCCGAGTGACATGGCGGTGCTGCCCGATGGCAGGCTGTTGGTGCTCAACCGTCGATTCGCGGTGCCGTTCGATTTTTCGGCCAAGCTGACGCTGATCGATCCCGCGGCGATTCGGCCGGGTGCGGTCGTGCGGGGGCGCGAGATCGCGACTCTGGCCAAACCGCTGGTCCACGACAATTTCGAAGGGGTGGCGATAACGCGTGAAGGCGCGGCGACGATCGTGTGGATCGTGTCCGACGACAATCAGCTGTTCCTGCAGCGCAGCCTGTTGCTGAAGTTCAGGCTCGAGCCAGACGCGCGCCCCGATTCGGGGGCGAAACGGCGTTGAAACGCAACCAGCCCGCTTCCCCGGAGGGAAGCAGGCCGGTGTCTTTCGACGTAAGCCGAAAAGGTTAGGCGGCCACCGCGACGGCGCCGAGCTTCTTGCGGACGTCGCGCTTCAGGCGGCGTGCACGAAGCGACAGCTTGTCGTCCGAGGTCTTGACGAGCCAGTTGTCGAGGCCGCCGACATGTTCGACCGAACGCAGGCCGTGCGTCGAAACGCGCAGCTTGACGCTGGTGCCCAGCGCTTCCGACATCAGCGTGACGTTCTGCAGATTCGGCAGAAAGGTACGCTTGGTCTTGTTGTTGGCGTGGGAGACGTTGTTTCCCACCAGCCGGCCCTTGCCGGTCAGCTCGCAAATGCGCGACATGAGTCGTGTTCCTGAGTTTCGGCCAGACCGAGCTGGCTGGTCCCGTAAAGGCGGCGCGGATAGCCGTAACGGGACAGTGCGTCAACCGATTCAGCCTTATTCCATGCAACCTAGTGGCTCGCCGTAGGTTAATTACGGTAACGATTCGATTACCTCGATTGGAGAATGCCCATGCGCGCACTGCTAGCCCTGGTTGGAATCGCCGCTGTCGTCGTCGCCATAATGGTGGCGCTCGGCCTGTTGAGCTTCAAGGCGACCCCCGGCTCATTACCGACGGTCAGTGTGAATGGCGGTAGCGCGCCCTCGGTCGATGCCAATATGGCGACCGTGAGCGTCGGCACCGTCAACAAGACGATCGATGTGCCGACCGTCACCACCACCGAAAAGACCATCACCGTGCCGACGGTGAGCATGTCGAAGCCGGGGGAACCCACCGGCAACACCGCGCAGTAAAACCGCACAGTAGACGTCGCAGCACGCCGCCCGGGCTGGCCCGGGCGGCGATGCTCGGGCAAGAGTGGCGGATGTTCCCCATTCCAGCCCCGATGCGTGCCGCGCTAGATGCTGCCGCCCAGGCCGCAGCGGCGGGAGAAGTGCCTGTCGGTGCGGTCGTGGTGCTCGACGGGAAGATTCTGGCGGTCGCCGCCAATGCGCCGCGCGCCCTTCACGATCCGACCGCCCATGCCGAGATGCTGGCGATTCGCGCCGCAGCCGAATCGATCGGTGGCGACCGGCTGTCCGATTGCGATCTGTGGGTGACGCTCGAACCTTGCGCGATGTGCGCCGGGGCCATCGCCCATGCCCGAATCGCCCGGCTCTATTACGGGGCGAGCGACCCCAAGGGCGGCGCGGTCGAGCATGGCCCACGGCTGTTCGCGCAGCCGACGGTGCATCACCGGCCGGAGGTGTATCCGGGAATTGGTGAAGGGGAGGCGGGGGCGCTGCTCAGGGATTTTTTCGCGGCGAGACGGTGACGATTGCGCCGATAATCACCGTCACCGTTGGCACACGTACTTTAACTCGCTCCCCGGCGAAGAGTACCGGGTCGGATCGTCCCCCGGACGATCCTTGAACATGCGGGGCATGTTCAACCCGGAACTGGGCCCAGTTGGGGGACGCTGGTAACCTGGCGCACCGCTTCACAACGACAGCCTTCCCAACTGGGCCCCGGCCTTCGCCGGGGAACAGGTACATGTCGGAAGGGTATAATTACCGAACCAGCCCGGCATGACGGTTAGGGACTGGGCGGTTCTCGCACGTCCCACTCCTGCCGAACTTACCGAATGTCGCTTTCCGGGATCGGCACGATCTTGATCTCCACCCGGCGATTCGCCGCGCGGCCCTGTTCGGTATCGTTCGAGGCGATTGGCTGCATCTCGCCAAAACCGCGAATGCCGATTCGCGCCGAGCGTACGCCGCGCGATTCGAGATAATCGGCGACCGAGCCGGCACGGCGTTCCGACAGGTCCTGGTTATACGCGTCGCTGCCGGTCGAATCGGTATGGCCGTAGATATCGACATAGGTCCGGTCGTACTGGCCGAGCACCTGTCCGACCTGGTCGAGCGTGCGGCGGAACTGCGGTTCGACCGCGGCGCTGTTATAGGCGAAGTTGATGCCCGACGGGATGTTCAGGATCAGGTCGTCGCCCTGGCGGATGACCTGGACGTCGGTGCCCGCGGTGCGCGCGCGCATCTCGCGTTCCTGCTTGTCCATATAGGCGCCGATACCCGCACCCGCGATGCCGCCGATGCCGGCACCGATGATCTTTTCGGTACGGTCGTTTCGCCCGCCGACGATGTCCCCGAGCAGATAGCCGCCCAAAGCGCCGCCGATGCCGCCGATCGCTGCCTTGGACACGCGACGCTCTCCGGTGACGGGATCGGTGGTGCAGGCGCTGGTCGTGACCAGCGCCGCAAGGGCTCCGACGGCGACCAGCCTGTTCGACAGTTTCATGACCTGATCTCCCCTTTCGCGGCGCGCCGGCACGCCGCCCAACCCCTGTTCAACACGCCTCGCCGCCGGCTTGTTCCGCCTGCGATTCGAACTTTGCGCAGCAGAGGCGGTTGTGCAGGCGCTAGAAACCGGTCAAAGACTTGACGCGCGCCATGGCACCGCTTCCCCCCTTCCCCTGGATCGACGTCGCGATCATCTTCGCGCTGATCGTGCTGAACGGCGTTTTCGCCATGTCGGAGCTGGCGATCGTCTCGTCGCGCAAGGCACGGCTGGAGGCGATGGCACGGGCGAAGAAGCGCGGCGCCAGCACCGCGCTGACGCTGGCGGCCGACCCCGGCAAGTTCCTGTCGACCACCCAGATCGGCATCACGCTGATCGGCATTCTGGCCGGCGCCTATTCGGGCGCCAGCCTGGGCGGGCCGGTCGCGGCGCGGCTGACGTTTCTCGGCCTGTCGGATCAGGTTGCGCAGACGATCGGCTTCGGCATCGTCATCGCCATCACCACCTATGCGTCGCTCGTCATCGGGGAACTGGTGCCGAAGCAGATCGCGCTGCGCGCGCCCGAACCGATCGCTGCGATGATGGCCGGCCCGCTGCTCGCGCTCGCCTGGGGCACCGCTCCCGTCGTCTGGCTGCTCGATTCGTCGAGCGGCGCGCTGTTCCGCCTGATGGGGCTGAAGCGCGAGACCGAGGATCATGTGACGGCGGAGGAGCTTCACCTGATCGTCGCCGAGGCGAGCAAGTCCGGCGTGATCGAGGAGCATGAGCGCTCGATCATCTCGGGTGTGGTGCGCCTGGCCGACCGGCCGGTGCGTGAGGTGATGACGCCACGCACCGATGTCGAGTGGATCGATGCCACGCTGGACGATGCCGGCATCCGCGCTGCCCTGATGGCGGCTTCGCACAGCCGCCTGCCCGTCGCCGACGGATCGGTCGATTCGGTGATCGGGGTGGTCCAGGCCCGCGACATCGCCGTGGCATTGTTCAGGGGCGAGCCGCTCGACCTCAAGGTGCTGATGCGCCAGGCGCCGGTGGTGATCGACCAGATCGACGCGATGGATGCGCTCGATGCGCTGCGCCAGGCCGAGGTGCCGATGGCGCTGATCCATGACGAATATGGTCATTTCGAAGGCATCGTGACTCCGGCCGACCTGCTCGCGGCGATCGCGGGAGAGTTCGCGTCGGATGCGGACCCGGACGACGCGCCCTCGGTGGTCGAGCGAGAGGACGGATCGCTGCTGGTCGCCGGCCAGATGGCCGCCGATGCGCTGGCCGAACGGCTCGGCATCGATCTGCCCGAGGACCGCGACTATGCGACGGTCGCCGGGCTTGCGCTCGCGGTGTTCCGCCACCTGCCGGGCGAAGGCGAGAGCTTTGTCGAGCAGGGCTGGAAGTTCGAGGTGGTCGATCTCGACGGGCGACGGATCGACAAGCTGCTGGTGAGCGAGGCCAGGAAGAAGCGCTAGAATGGAGCGTGCCTTTGTCGCGAACGTCTCACGACGCGGCCGAAGGTCCGTTACATAGTCCACTGACACGGTGTGGCGGCTCGCCTGGCGTTTGATCCAGCCGGACGGAAGCGCACAATTCCGTCATGCCGGACTTGTTCCGGCATCCATGCTTCCACAGGCGCAACGCTTGAGGAGCGATGAGCCCCGGACCAAGTCCGGAGCGACGATCCACATCAGACGATCCGGACTCTAACCCAGCTTGCCGAACTCGGACTCATATGCCGCCCGGTCCCCGGCGGCGAGCAGGCGGGCCTGTTCGATCCAGCGGTCACGCGCCAGCCGGCCGCGGAAATTGCCGAGCCGGGCGTCGAGATCCTGCGCCTGATCCGGCGTCAGCGCGGCGATCTGGTCGATGCGGGTGATGCCGAGTTCCGCCAGGGTGGCCACCAGCTTCGGGCCGAGGCCCTTGAGCTGGGTCAGCTCCGGTGCGGCCGGGGCAGTGATAGGGGCTGGGGCAGGAGCAGGGGCTGGTACCGGTGCGGGTGCAGCGACCGGTGCGGGCTCGGCAAGGGGCTCGGGGGCCGGTTCGGCTTCGGGCTCGGCCATTTCGGCGGCGATCGATGCCGGCGTGGCATCGAAGGCAGCGGCAGCGACGATCGGCTCGTCGGCAAGTGGCGGCGGGCTCGGCGCGACCGGTGGCGCGATGGTCGATCCAGGGGTGCCCTGCTCGGCCGCGGCGCGGTTAGAGGAAACGATCCGGTCGGCCTCGCTGCGCTGGCGGCGGAGCTTGATACCCCAAAGGATGCCGGCGATCACGACGACCGCGAGCAGCGCGATCAGGATGAGGGGGGCAGTCGTTTCCATGCTCTGGCTCCGTGGGTTGCCGGCCCTCCCTATCGCAGGATGGGCCGACAACGCCACCGGCTCGTCAGTCGGCAGTGCCTTTCCTGTCGGCGAGGCGGGTCACGCTGGCGAATTCCCGTCGCCAAGGGCACTGCCACTACCGCCGTTGGTGACGCGTCCGGCGCGGGTATCCCACGAAATCAGCGGGTTCGGGCAATCTCGCGCCAGCCGATGTCGCGACGGCAGAAGCCGGTGGGAAAATCGATCGCGTCGACGGCGCGATAGGCCGCGGCCTGGGCGGTGGCGACATCGGCACCGGTTGCGGTCACGGCGAGCACGCGTCCGCCGGCGGCAACGAGCGTGCCGTCCTCCATTCGCGTGCCCGCCTGGAAGACGCGCGCGCCTAGTGCCTCGGCGGCGTCGATCCCGGCGATGGCGCCGCCCATCTCCGGCGTGCCGGGATATCCCTTTGCCGCCATCACCACCGTCAGCGCGGTATCGGGCGAGAAGCGCAGGGGCGCGCGATCGGCGAGCCTGCCCTCGGCGGTATCGAGCAGCAATTCGAACAGGTCGTCCTCGAGCCGGCTCATCAGCACCTGGCATTCGGGGTCGCCGAAGCGGGCATTATATTCGATCAGCTTCGGGCCGTCCGCGGTGAGCATCAGCCCGGCGAAGAGCACGCCGGAGAAGGGCATGCCCGCCGCCTTCATCGCCGCCACGGTCGGCAGCACGATCTCGTCGATCGCGCGGCGTTCGAGCTCGGGCGTGAGGACGAGCGCCGGGCTATAGGCGCCCATGCCGCCGGTATTGGGCCCGACATCGCCGTCGCCGACGCGCTTGTGGTCCTGGGCCGAGCCGAAGGTCAGGATCGCTTCGCCATCGGTGAGCACGAACAGGCTGGCTTCCTCGCCGTCGAGGAATTGCTCGATCACGGCCTCTGCGCCACGCACCGCGAACAGGTCGTCGAGGGCAGTTTCGGCTTCTTCCTTAGTCGTCGCCACCGTCACGCCCTTGCCCGCCGCGAGGCCGTCCGCCTTCACCACGACCGGCAGGCCGAAGTCGCCGAGTGCCGCCTGCGCCCCGTCGCGCGAGGTGACGCGCGCATAGCCGGCGGTCGGAATGCCGGCGCGGGCGCACAGGTCCTTGGTGAAACCCTTCGATCCTTCGAGCTGGGCAGCCGCCTTGTTCGGCCCGAACACCGGGATGCCCATCATCCGGATATTGTCGCCGAGCCCGTCGACCAGTGGCGCTTCCGGCCCGATCACGACCAGGCCGATCGAATGGCGATGGCAGAAATCGATGACGGCGCGGTGATCCGTGGGGTCGAGCTGGGCCAGCTCGGCATGTTCGGCGATCCCCGGATTTCCGGGCGCCGCATAGAGCTTGCCGAGGCGCGGCGATTGCGCCAGTCGCCACGCGAGCGCATGTTCACGGCCACCGGAGCCGATCAGCAGGACATTCATGACCGACCCCTATTACGACGGTATTCAAGATGACAGGACGGGCCGGCTCGTAGCCGAGCAGACGCCGGGCGACAACGCCGCACCGCTCGGCGTGGGCGAACTGGCGCTTAAGCTCAAGCGTGTCGTCGAGGGCGAGTTCGGCCATGTCCGGCTGCGCGGCGAGATTTCCGGCTATAAGCGCGTCGCATCTGGCCATGCCTATCTGAGCCTGAAAGACGACAGCGCGGTGATCGACGGCGTGATCTGGAAGGGGCAGGTTGCGCTGATTCCGTTCCAGCCGCAGGACGGGATCGAGGTGATCGCGACCGGCAAGGTCACCACCTATCCGGGTCGGTCCAAATACCAGATCGTGATCGAGCGCATGGAGCTGGCGGGCGAGGGGCAGCTGATGGCGCTGCTCGAAAAGCTCAAGGCCGGCCTGGCCGCAGAGGGGCTGTTCGACAACGCCCGCAAGAAGAACCTGCCCTTTCTGCCGCAGGTGATCGGCGTCATCACCTCGCCCACCGGCGCGGTGATCCGCGATATCCTGCACCGGCTGGAGGATCGCTGTCCGACCCATGTGGTCGTCTGGCCGGTCAAGGTTCAGGGCGATGGCGCGGCGGGCGAAGTCGCCGCGGCGCTCCGCGGATTCGATGCGATCCAGCCGGGCGGGCCGGTGCCACGGCCCGATCTTGTCATCGTCGCGCGCGGCGGCGGCTCGATCGAGGATCTCTGGGCGTTCAACGAGGAAGTGGTGGTGCGCGCCATCGCCGCCTGCTCGATCCCGGTCATCTCGGCGGTCGGGCATGAGACAGACACGACCCTGGCCGATTTTGCCGCCGATCTCCGCGCGCCGACGCCGACCGCCGCGGCGGAGATGGCGGTGCCGGTGCTCGCCGATCTGCGCCTGACCCTGGCGGCGATGGGGCAGCGGACCGAGCGGTGCGTGCGGCGCTATCACGAACGCGGCCGCGAGCATCTCGATGCGCTGGTCAGGGTGATCCCGAAACGCGACGCCCTGCTCGGCCCGCAGCGCCAGCGCGCCGACGATCTCGGGGCGCGGCTGGATCGCGGGCTCGAACGGCGGGTGACCCTGGCGCGGGGCGTGTTGGACCGCTCGGCCGGCGCGCTCCGCCTCTCCGTGTTGGAACGCCGGCTGGACGACGCCCGCACCCGGCTCGACCGGACCTGGCGGCTCGCCGAATCGCTCAATCCCGACAAATTGCTGGAGCGCGGCTATGTGCGCGTGTCGGCCCGGTCTTCGGGTGCGGTCGTCACCACCGCCGCGGCGGCGCGCACGGCGGGCGCCGTCACGCTCCACTTCCGGGACGGGCCAGTCGATGCGCGGGTTGAGCGCGCGGGCGGCAAGGCATATGACAAGTCCGGCCCGGAACAGCCGAGCCTCTTGTGAGAAATACGATGTTGATGTCGAACAGCGATCGCCCGGCGCGGCTCCACTATATGGCCAATGGCTTCCGCGTGCTCGCGACAGGCGACCATGTCGTCTGCGCGGTCTCGGGCGAGCGGGTCGCGCTTGAGGATCTGCGCTACTGGAGCGTCGCGCGGCAGGAAGCCTATGCGTCGCCGCAATTCGCCATGCAGGCGATGGCCCCGCAATGAGGCGAGGCCGGCGCTGGGTGGCGGGGGTCACCACGCTGATGATCGCCGGAAGCTGTACGACCCCGTCGATATCGCGGCAGACGGTCCAGCCGGTCCGGCCGAGCCAGCGCATGGCGCCGCCGACCGCCCAGCCGCAGCGTCCGCCCGTTCGGGCGAGCTTCAGCTATTCGGGTAGCATGATCCAGGGCGGCCTGGTGATCGGCATCGCGCCGGCGGGCACCAGCATGCTGTCCTTCGACGGCGCCGCGATTCCGGTCGCGCCCGACGGGCGTTTCCTGATCGCGTTCGACCGCGATGCGAAGCCGACCGCGACCCTGGTCGCCACCCTGGGCGACGGGCGAGAGGTGCGCGACACGCTGACGGTCGCGCCGCGCGCCTGGAATATCTCGAAGCTCGACAGCGTACCCAAATATCCGGTGCCGCAGCCCGAGTTCGAGAAACTGCGGCCGGCCGAACTCGAGCAGATCAACGCCGCGCGCCGGATCGTGACCGATGCCGATGGCTGGCGCGAGCCGTTCATGTGGCCGGTGCTCGGCCGCATCTCGACCCTGTTCGGCTCGCAGCGAATCTACAAGAATGGCGAGGCAGGCAGCTATCATTCCGGTCTCGACATCGCCCGCCCGACTGGCACGACTGTGCTCGCGCCGGCTGACGGCGTCGTTATCCTGGCGGCCGATCATCCCTTCACGCTCGAAGGCAATCTGCTGATGATCGACCATGGCATGGGGCTGAACACCGCCTTCCTGCATCTGTCGAAGATCACCGTCCGGCTTGGCGAGCGGGTGCGGCGCGGGCAGCCCGTCGGGCTGGTTGGAATGACCGGACGAGCCTCGGGACCGCACCTTCACTGGGGCATGAAATGGCGCGATTCCCGCATCGATCCATTGCTCGTCGCCGGGCCGATGCCGGTCGCTCAATGACGATTTTCACCTTCGCAAGCGCAACATCGTAACCTTCGATACCGCCCATTTGCTACCGAAACGCGTCGTTTCTGTGTCTTTTGGGATACAGATCGGACGAAAGCAGCGCAGCGAAGATGAATGCCACCTTTACAGGATGTCACTCTAGCCGTCATCAAGTTGTCATTGTCGCCGGGGCCGTATTGCGTGCGGCCGATGGCGACTAGGCAACCGCCTTGCCGGACCGCGAAAATGCGGCCGGGGGGGTCGAGCGAGGGAAAATTTCGTGATTCATACCAGCCTTTTTGCGCAGCGATTGCGCTTGCTTGCCACCGTGGCGCCGATGTCGCTCGCACTCGTTGCGTCGCCGGCGTTCGCGCAGGCGACCGCGCCCACGACGGATGCGAACACCACCGCAGCCGAGGAAGAGACCGATACCGTCGTCGTGACGGGGTCGCGCATTCGTCAGCCGAACACCGATTCGCCCGTTCCGATCACCACCGTCACCGGTGCTCAGATCTTCCAGACCGGCCGTATCTCCGTCGGCGACGTGCTTAACCAGCTGCCGCAGCTTAGGTCGTCGCTGGGCTCGCAGAACTCCACGTCCGGTCTGGGCACGCGCGGCCTGAACTTCCTCGACCTCCGCGGGCTTGGTCGCCAACGTACCCTCGTGCTGATCAACGGCCGCCGTCAGGTTACCGCCGACATCATCAACAACGGGAACGCGGTCGACATCAACACGCTGCCGACCGACCTGATCGATCGCGTCGACATCGTGACGGGCGGTAATTCGTCGATCTACGGTTCCGACGCTGTCGCGGGCGTGGTGAACTTCATCGTCAAGGACAATTACGAGGGCCTGGCGCTTCACGCACAGGCCGGCGTCAGCAAATATGGCGACGCTGGCAACCAGTATATCTCACTGGTTGCAGGCACCAACTTCGCCGAGGGCCGCGGTAACATCGCGATCAACGCCGAATTTGCGCATCAGCAGGACTATTACGCCTCGGGTCGCCCGAACCTTCGCCAGAACGACGGTTTCGTCATCGTGGATACGGACACCGCTTCGCCGTCGGATAGTGTGATTGACCGAGCCTTTTACCGCGATATTCGCAGCACGACGATCTCGCTCGGCGGTCAGCTGGGCTTCCGTTATAGTAATGCTGCTGCTCCTTGCGGCAAGGATGCCGTCGGTTCGGCCTTCACATGTTCTTATCTCTTCCAGCCGAACGGCGACCTCGTCAGCCAGACCGGATCGCGCGTTGGCCTTGGTCCCAACGGTAACTTCATCGGCGGCAACGGGTCGAGCAGCCGCGAGGACAAGCTGATGGTGCTCTCGCCGGATCTGAAGCGCTATGTCTTCAATGCGGTCGGTCACTTCGAGATTTCGCCTGCCTTCGTGCCCTTCTTCGAAGCGAAGTACGTGCGGACGGAAGCTTTCGGTTCGCAGAGCGGTCCGTTCTTCTCGCAGGGGCAGACGATCGGCGATGCAGCGTCCATCACGGGCTTCACCGACCGTTCGTATTCGAACAGCGGTACTTCGAATGTGAATCGCGAAGGCATTCGCCTCGACAATCCGTACCTCTCGACTGCTGCGCGCGCCACGATCACGCAGCAACTCACGGCGGCGATCAACTCCGGGGTAAACCCCAATACCGGCACGCTTTATCTGCCCGCCAATCCTACGGCAGCGCAGATTGCCGCTGCGCCCGTCAATCAGGCAGCGGCGCTGGCGCAGGTGGCCGCCGGCACGTTCCGCTTCTCGAGCCGTCGCAACTGGGTCGATCTCGGCAACCGTGACGAACAGATCAAGCGCGATACGTTCCGTGTGGTGGCTGGTCTCCGCGGTGACTTCAACACCGACTGGAACTACGAAATCTCGGCCAATTATGGCGAGCACAAAGAAAACAACGTCATTACCGGAAACGTGAACGTACAACGGTTTGCGCTGGCTCTCGATACCACCAGGAATGCGCAGGGGCAGATCGTCTGCCGCTCGCAGGTGAACGCGGCTTATGCCGGTGAAGATGTTGCCGGGAATCCTGCCCAGCTCGCTAAAGACGTTGCCGCCTGCGTTCCGCTCAACCCGTTCGGTCAGGGGGGCGTCAGCGATGCCGCCAAGGCCTATCTGGTCACGCCAACGACCGCGACCGGCAAGGCGACTCAGTTCGTCGCAAGCGGCTTCGTGTCTGGTAACCTCGGTCAGCTTTTCCAGCTGCCCGGCGGTCCCGTTGGCTTCTCGATCGGCGGTGAGTATCGCCGGGAGACGCTTCGCTACGATCTGGACGAGCTGACCCAGCAGGGTTACGCGTTCTACAATGCGATCCCGACTTTCAAGGCGCCCGCCTTCGAAGTGAAGGAAGCATTCGGAGAAATCTCGATCCCGCTGGTCAAGGACGTCTTCCTGCTGAAGGAGCTGACGCTCAGCGGCTCAGCGCGCGTTGCAGACTATAAGGGCAGCGTCGGCACCGTGTACGCTTATAGCGGCGACGTGACGTGGCGGCCGATCAACGATCTCCTGCTGCGTGGCTCCTATTCCCGCTCGGTGCGGTCGCCCTATCTCGGCGATCTCTATTCGGCTCCCGGCCAGAACTTCACGCCGGCGCCGAACGATCCCTGCTCCGCTCGGAACATCGGTACCGGGTCGGCGACCCGCGCGGCAAATTGCGCGGCTGCAGGTATTCCCACGAGCTATGACTATGTCTTCACCTCGTCGCTCGAAATTCTGAGCGGGGGCAATCCGAATCTGAAGGCGGAAAAGTCCACCTCCTGGACTCTGGGTGGTGTCTATCAGCCTAGCTTCATCCGCGGGTTGACCATGTCGGTGGATTATTACGACATCACGGTCGATGACGTGATCGATTCGCCGCTGGTCCAGGATGCGCTGAACGCTTGTTACGATGCGCCGTCGCTGGACAATCAGTTCTGCGCCCTGTTCAAGCGCGACGATGCTGCCGGAAGTGTCTCTGGAACGGCATATCGCATCCTTACGGGTTCCTACATCGATAGCCCGCAAAACTACGCCAAGCGGAAGGCGCGCGGTATCGACACCAACATCAGCTACAATCGCGACTTCGGTTTCGTGAAGGCTGGTATCAATGCCGTGTGGAGCCACGTTATCCAGCGTGACAACTACACCGATCCTTCGCGCCCGAATTTCAAGAACGTGCTGACCGACGAGCTGAGCTATCCTTCGGACGGTTTCAACATCGAAACCAATCTCAAGTTCGGCAAATTCACCATCGGGCACACGCTTCGCTGGCTGGACGGCATGTATCTGAACACTTGGGAAGACTATAACGGCGTCAACGGCCTTCCGCCCCAGAACCCGGACTATGCGCCTATCGTCAAGTATCCGTCGGTCACCTATAACGACGTCCGTGCGAGCTATGACGTGACCGAGAAGTTCAACTTCTACGGCGGCGTTACGAACGTTGGGGACGTCAAGCCACCTTATGGCCTGACCGGTATCGGTGCGGGGTCGGGCGTTTATGACAACCGTGGCCGCTTCTTCTACATGGGCGCGACCGCCAAGTTCTGATCGATCGACCTTCGATCGTTCTGTACTGAATGAGGGGCCGGGGGATTATCCTCCGGCCCTTTTTTTGTCGTCCAATCCGGCTAGGAAGACATGATGTCGGGAAACGCGGTCACGGACGCGAACAATCTTGTCGCATCGGGAGCGGTCGCGGACGGGGTGGCGCTGCTCACCCGGGCCGCCGACGCGGGCGATGTCGATGCGCTGATGCAACTGGCGGTATGGCATCTTACGGGAGGCCCCGTCCCGCGTGACCTCGGCAGGGCGCGTGCCCTGCTGCGGCGAGCCGTAGCCATTGGGCATGTCGATGCGGCGCTGATGGAAGTGGCGCTCACCGCTAATGGCAGTGGCGGTGCGCCGGACTGGGTGGCTGCACGGGGCCTGTTGCGCACTGCGGCTGCGAACGATCCCGTGGCGGCGGCTCAGTTGACGCTGCTGGGCGCGATGGCGATCGATGGGCAAGGCGATCCGCTCGCCCTGCCCGAGCCCGAGGTGCTTGCCGATGGGGGCAGGGTCCTGCGCTATCCGCAGTTGTTCACTCCGGCAGAGTGCGCTCATGTGGCAACCGCCGCAGCGGACATTCTCGAACCGTCGCGCGTGGTGGATCCGCGTACCGGTCTTCGTATTCTGCATCCGATACGGACTGCGGACGAAGCAGTGCTGGGCCCGACCCGGGAAGACCTGGTGGTGCAGGCGCTCAATAAGCGGATCGCCACTGCCAGTGGCACGAACCCGGACCAGGGCGAATCTCTGACGGTTTTGCGGTATCGCCCGGGGCAACAGTTCCGATTGCATTCCGATATCCTGACAAACACCCGGAATCAGCGCATCGCGACGATGCTTGTCTATCTCAATGCGGGGTTTGAGGGCGGACGCACCACGTTCCCGGCGCATCGGCTGGAGATTGCGCCCCGGCCGGGCGATGCGATTATGTTCAGGAACGTCGATGCTGAGGGAGCGCCCGATCCCTCGAACCGGCACAGCGGAGAACCGGTGATCCGCGGTACGAAATGGCTGGCAACCCGCTGGATACGGGCCCGCCCTTTCTCGCCCTGGGATGGTCCGGAAGCCTGACGCCAGTCAGCTCGGCGTGATGAGTCGATCCAGAAACGGGGCCTTTGTCGGCAGGCGTGGTATTCCCCGGGGAATACGCTGCCCGTCACTACATCACGCGCTTCACCCTAACGCCTGGGGCTCCTCCCACGCGCATCATGAAGCTGCCCAGGCTCGCACGTCGTACGACAACATCCAGTCCAGGCTTGGGTTCGCGAATGAACGGTTTCGTGTCGATCTGTCGCCACATCGACCCGTCGGCCAATCCGACGATCCACCCGTCGGTTCCTTCTCGTGCGGAAGTGATTCTGGATTCGATCTGCCCAACATCTTCACCGTCGTTTCCGGCGAATAGCTTGAAGCTCGGCAATGTCAGTCCGAACAAGGAGCGTTTCGCGCCGCGTATTTGTTCCTTGTCGATGATCACGACGTTCTTCGCTGCTTCCGCGTCAGCGAGAGCTGCCACTTCGCGATCGTAACATGCGAGACGGGCGGCGGTGTCGGTTATCGCGCGACAATCGATCAGATGCTGAAATACCGGTGCGCGCGCAGGCGCGGGCTCGTCCCGCGCGATGGCCGGATGCACCGCCAATAAAGCGGTCAGGAATGCGATTGCGAACTTGATGCTTTTCATCATGGTTACAGTTTCATCATTGTTGCAGCGGCGCAACAGTAAAAGGCAATTTTCACAACCGCCGCACAAGCCGTTTACAGCGCAAGTCCCCACAGGCACTGACCAATACATCGTCGGGAGTGGGCTCTGGGTCTCTCCACGACATCAATCCGCGCAATCATCGTGCGGCAAGAAAGGAAACGGGGAAGTGAGCAAACTAGCAAAGATATCGATGCTCAAGGCTGGCGCAGCGCCAATCGTTATTGGGCTCGCGCTGCTGTCGGCCCAGGCCAACGCTCAGACCGCCGATGCGGCGCAAGCGAGCACGCTGCCTGCCGATCAGCCCGCCGCGGCTCCAGGCGGCGACATCGTCGTCACCGGATCTCGCATCCCGCAGATCAACCTTGAATCGGTTAGCCCGATCACTGTCGTGACAGCGCAAGACATCAAGCTTCAGGGGACGACGAGAGTCGAGGACCTGATGAACTCGCTCCCGTCGGTGTTCGCCAGCCAGAATTCGACCAGGGCCAATGGTGCCGACGGCACCGCCACGGTCGACCTTCGCGGCCTCGGCACGACGCGTACGCTCTCTCTCGTCAACGGCCGTCGTCTTCTGCCGGGCGATCCGAGCCCGACCAGCGGCTCGGCCGCCGACATCAACATCATTCCTGCCTCAGTCCTGAAGCGCGTCGAAGTGCTGACCGGCGGTGCGTCGTCGACCTATGGCGCTGACGCCGTCGCCGGCGTCGTCAACTTCATCATCGACACCGACTTTACCGGCATCAAGCTGGACGGCCAGTACAGCCTTTTCCAGCACGACAATCGCGACAAGTTCCTGACGCCGCTGCTTGATGCGCGCGCGGGCGCGGGGCTCCCGGGCTACGGCTATCCCAAGGGCAGCGTCGCCGACGGCGGCGCCGTTGACGCGACGCTGACGATCGGTTCGGGCTTCGACGACAATCGTGGCCATGCCGTCGCCTATTTCGGCTATCGCAAGGTCAACGCGATCACCCAGGCAAATCGCGACTACAGCGCCTGCGTGCTTCAGAACACACGTGCCGGTGGTGTGCAGTGCGGCGGCTCCGCGACGTCTGACAACGGCAACGTCTTCCTGTTCAACAACGCGGTCACCGTCGGTACCTCGACGGCCTTTACCTTCCGGCCGGGCGGCGGCTTCGCCAACGGCACGTCGCTCTACAACTTCGCGCCGACCAACTATTATCAGCGCCCTGACGAGCGTTACACCGCCGGCCTGTTCGCGAACTACGAGATCAACGATTCGATCAAGCCGTATCTTGAGTTCATGTTCATGGACGATCGCACCGTGGCGCAGATCGCGCCGTCAGGCGATTTCGGCAACACGCTGACCCTGAACTGCGACAACCCGCTGATGTCTCCGACGCAGCGCGCCGTGGTCTGCTCCCCGGAGAACCTCATCAACGGCTATCTCGGCAACTTCCCGACCGCCCAGGGAGCGCCGTATAATCCCAATCCGAACGCGCCCCCGATCAACTTCGTCGACTCGCAGGGCCGGGTCTACAATCAGGGCTTCTTCCAGCTGCTGCGCCGCAACGTCGAGGGTGGTCCTCGCCAGTCCGATCTGCAGCACACCAACTTCCGCGCGGTGATCGGTACCAAGGGTACGCTGGGCAGCGCCTGGTCCTATGACACCTATTATCAATATGGCCGCTCGAACTATTCGCAGGTTTATTCGAACGAGTTCTCTGTCGCGCGGCTCAACCGGGCGCTGAACGTCGTCACCGACAACCGCGCGGGCGCCTCGACCTTCGGCCAGCCGGTCTGTCGCTCGGTCGTCGACGGCAGCGATCCCAACTGCGTGCCCTACAATGTCTTCGGCGGTGCGGGCGCGGCGAGCCCGGCGTCGGTTGCTTATCTCTCGGCAACCGGCTTCCAGAAGGGGCAGACCTCGGAGCAGATTGCCAGCGCTTCGCTTACCGGCGCACTGGGCCAGTATGGTATCAAGAGCCCCTGGGCCGAAGACGGCGTGGCGATCAACCTCGGCGTCGAATGGCGCAAGGAATCGCTCGAACTGCAGACCGACAATGCCTTCCAGACGGGCGACCTGACGGGCCAGGGTGGCGCGACGCTGCCGCTGTCGGGCAATTTCAGGGTGTTGGAGTTCTTCGGCGAGACCCAGGTTCCGATCGTCCATGACGGCTTCATCAAGGATCTGTCGCTGAACGCCGGCTATCGCCGCTCGTCCTACAAGACGAGCGCAGACAAGAGCTATGACACCGACACCTGGAAGGTCGGGCTCGAATTCGCACCGATCCGCGATATCCGTTTCCGCGGCACCTATAACCGCGCGGCGCGCGCGCCCAATATCCAGGAACTGTTCGCGACGCCGACCGTCGGCCTCGTCGGCAGCAGCGATCCCTGCGCCAAGCAGATCACGGGCACCGATTATGGCTGTATCGCACAAGGCTTCGCCGTCGGCACCGGAACGGCGAGCAACCCGGCCGGCCAGTATAACGGCCTGATCGGGGGCAATCCCAACCTGAGGCCGGAAATCGCGACCACCAAGACGATCGGTGTCGTGATTCAGCCGAGCTTCCTGAAGCGCTTCTCGCTGACGGTCGATTACTTTGACATCAAGATCAAGGACACGATCAGCGCGACCAGCCAGGACGCGGTTCTCAAGGATTGTGTCGCCAATGCGACGGCGACGTTCACGCCGATTTCGTGCGGGCTCGTCCATCGCGACGCGGCGCGGTCGCTGTGGTTGACGCCTGGTGGTTACGTCAACGACATCCCGAGCAATATCGGGAGCACCCGGACCAAGGGTATCGAAGTCAGCTCTGCCTTCGCGCAGAGTCTCGGCAGCATCGGTAACCTCAACCTGAGCATGACGGGCACCTATCTCGACAGCTATCGGACCGACAATGGCATCACGCAGCCCTATGACTGCGCCGGCTATTATGGTCCGACCTGCAGCGCTGGCGGCACGACGAACAGCGGCGCCCCGCTTCCGAAATGGCGTCACAAGGCGCGTGCGACCTTGCAGACTCCGATGGGGATCGGCTTCTCGCTCCAGTGGCGTTACATCGGCCCGGTGAAGGCCGAGACGCTCCAGAAGAACAACCAGTCGCTCAATGGCGCGTTCAACTTTGATCCGGGTCTTCGCGTCAAGGCGTACAATTATTTCGACCTGGCGGCGTCGTTCAGCGTTGGTGACAATTACAACTTCCGCCTGGGTATGAACAACGTCTTCGACAAGCAGCCGCCGTACATGACGTCGGGCAATGGCGGTCGTGACGGGTCGAACCTGTGTCCGTCGGGACCCTGCAGCGGCAACACCTATCCCGGCACCTATGATGCGCTGGGCCGCTATCTCTATGCAGCGGTATCTCTGACCTTCTGATCCTTTGATTTAAGGATCGTTCATTCTGGGGCGGCGGTCTTCGGATCCGCCGCCCCTTTTTTTATACCGGCGGTGCTTCGGGATTGCATTGGCGGGGCGGGGCGGTCCAGACTGATATGGTGGCAAGTGTTCCCATGCTAGATTCCGACACGGCCGAGACCCTCCGGCAGGCAATCGACGCCGCCCGGACAGGCGATGTCCCGCGCGCGCGGTCGCTTGCCGAGGCAGCCTTGTTGCGGGGGGGCGATCTGGTTGCCCTCAATGCCTTTCTCGGCATGCTGCGGAGCCGCGCGGGGGATGCGGCGGGGGCGATCACACATCTGCGGGTGGCGCATCGCCATCGGCCGGGCGACGCCACCATCGCGTGCAATCTCATCGCGGCATTGATCGAAACGGGCGACCAGGCAGGTGCCCTCGACATCGCCGGCCGCGATCTCGCTTTCGCCGATCCGTCGCTGCGCGTGGCCCGCTATCGGGGTTTCCTCGCCCAGTCGCTCGAGCAATTCGAGGCGTCGGTCGAGGCCTATGATCATGTCGTGGCGCTCTCGCCGAACGATTTCGAGAGCTGGAACAATCTCGGCAACGCCCGTTCGGGGCTGGAGGACTATCCCGGCGCGGTCGCGGCGTTGAAACGCGCCGTCGAGCTCGATCCGCGTGCGGCACCGACCCGGCTCAACCTTGCCCTTGCACTCCGCTCGGCCGGAGAAGCGGCGGAGGCGGAAGCAGTCCTGCGCAGGGCTGCCGAGGATTTCCCGCAGGATGATCGCGCGCTGAACGAACTCTACCTCCAGCTGAGGCTGGACGGACGATATGACGATGCGCTCCCGGTCATCGAAGAGGCGGTTTCGCGCAATCCGGAGAATGGCGACCTGCAGCTGAAGCTCGGCGTCGAATGCGGGCTGGCGCGTCGGACCGAGGATGCACTGCGCGCCTTCAGCAAGGCTATCGCGCTCGATCCGACGCTGGTGGACGCCTATCTGGGCCTCGCGATCCAGTATGAGCATACCAACCGCGAGGAGGGGTTTGCGCCGCTGATCGCGTTGGCGACGGAGAACGGGATTGGCGAGGGGCCGCTGGCGTTCCTGCGCGCGCTTGAGCATCGTCGGGCGCAACGGTTCGAGGAGGCGCTTGCCTGTCTCGCGCTGGTTCCGCCGGATATCGAGCCCGAGCGTACGGTGCATCTCCGCGCGATGCTTCTCGATCGCCTCGGCCGGAGCGACGAGGCCTTCGATGCCTTCCAGCAATTCACCCAGCTTCTGCAGGAGGGGCCGACCGATCCCGTACGCCGCGGGGCCGAACTGCGCGACGAATTGCGCGGGGAGCTTGACGTGCTCGCGCCGGGCTGGCCCGCTACCTGGTCGACGGCGCGGCCGATTGCCGATGATCCCGATCCGGTGTTCCTGGTGGGGTTCCCCCGATCTGGGACGACGCTGCTCGATACGATCCTGATGGGCCACCCCGGAACGGTAGTGACTGAGGAACAGCCGCCCTTGAATCTGGTCGACAAGGCGATCGGCGGTCTAGCTGCGATCCCCACGCTCGACGAGGCGGCGATCGCCCGCGCGCGGGCGCATTATTATGAGGAGATGGCGAAGGTCGGCACGGTCCCGAATGGCCGGCTGCTCATCGATAAATCGCCGCTGTTCCTCTACAAGGTGCCGTTGATCCAGCGCCTGTTCCCGAAGGCGCGTTTCATCCTGGCCCTGCGCCATCCCTGCGATGTGCTGCTCAGTTGCTTCATGAGCAGTTTCCAGCTCAACAACGCGATGGCCAATTTCCTGCGCCTGGAGGACGCGGCCGATTTCTACGATCTGGTATTCAGGCATTGGGAACGGTCGCGTGAATTATTCCCGGTACAGATGCATACGATCGTCTACGAACGACTGGTCGACAATGTCGAGGCGGAAGTTCGTCCCCTTTTCGATTTCCTGGGTCTCGACTGGCATGAGGATGTGCTGGACCACCGTCGCACGGCGCTGTCCCGGGGCCTGATCACCACCGCGAGCTACTCGCAGGTCATCGAGCCGATCTACAAGCGCGCATCAGGTCGCTGGGAGCGGTACCGGCAACATCTGGAGCCGATCCTGCCGACGCTCGAACCCTGGGTCGCGAAGTTCGGTTATTCGCTTTGACGGCGGATGTGGGATCACTGCTCGCGGAAGCGGATCGCGCTTCGGCGTCGCAGGATTTCACGCGGGCGCAGGCGCTGCTTCGGGATGCGGCGGGGATTAAGCCGCAGGATCTTTCCATCCTCCTGAAACTCGCGGGGGTGAGCCGGGCTGCGGGCCAGCCGCGCGTGGCGCTCGACGCGGTGCACCGCGCGCTCGCCATCTCCCCGCTGGACTTCACCGCGCTGCTGATGCGGGCGACGCTGCTGGATCGCCTGGGTGACGAGACAGCGGGAGAGGCGTGGGGCCACGCGCTTGCCCAGAGACCGCAGGCCGCGCCGCCGCCGCAGATCGCGGTGGTGCTCGAACAGGGCGAGCGCCGATATGCCGAATGGCTCGATCTGCGGGAAGCCAGGCTGAAGGCTGGCATGGCGCCGGTGGAGCAGCGCGCCGACGAAGAGGAGCGTGCGCGTATTGCGCGCTTCCGGAACAATGCATTGCGCCGGACGCGCCCTTATCATAGCGAGCCCACCCACTTTCACTTTCCGGGCCTGGTGGAGCGGGAGTTCCATCCGCGGCGCCATTTCGACTGGCTCGATACGCTTGAGGCGGCGACCGACATAATCCAGGAGGAATTCGAGACGGTGATGGGGGCCGAGCGAGCCGAGCTCGTCCCCTATATCCAATATGCCGACCATCTCCCGCTTCGCCAGTGGCAGCCGCTTAACCACAATGCCGACTGGACGGCGATTCATCTGTGGCAGAACGGACGGCAAATCGAGGCCAATGCCCGCTATTGCCCCCGCACGCTCGATCTCCTTTCCCGGCTCCCGCAGCCGGCGATCCCCGGGGCTTCTCCCAACGCGATGTTTTCCCTGCTCGCACCCGACACCGTCATTCCCCCGCATGTCGGCGTCAGCAACGGCCGGCTCGTATGCCATCTCCCGCTGGTGGTTCCCCAAGGCTGCTGGTTCCGGGTCGGCGCTGAAACGCGTTTCTGGCGGCGGGGAGAAGCCTTTGTGTTCGACGATACGATCGAGCATGAGGCAGCGAATCCGAGCGACCAGCTTCGCGTGGTGCTCATCTTCGATATCTGGCATCCGGATCTGACCGCGATCGAGCGCGAGGCGGTCGCGGCGCTCATCGCGGCAGACGGTGCCGCGGCAAGCGGCCTGTGACCTTTTCGTCCCGGCTCGCTGCGGCTCGGCTGGGACAGGCAGACGCGAGCAGCCTCGCCGAACTGGCGGAACTCGCGCTCGGGGAGGGTGAGGAAGAACAGGCCCTTCCCCTGCTCACTCGCGCGGCGGCGCAAGGGGCCAATGCGCAATTGTGGCAATGGACCGGACTGCTCCAGCGGGCGCTTGACGAGCATGCGGCCGCAGCACGATCCTTCGCGCAGGCCGCACGCCTGGCGCCGGCCGTGGTGAGCATTGCCCATGGCCGTGCCCATGTGGCCCTTGAAGCCGGTCTGGACGCAGTTGCGCTGTTCGAGCAGGCGCGTCGCCTCGCGCCGGCGAACGGGGACATTCTGCTCGGGTTGGCCGCCGCGCGCCTGGCGACGGGCCATGGGGAACAGGCGGCGGCCGAACTCCAGGCGATTCTGGATCAAGAGCCGAGGTGGATTCACGGTCACCTGCAATTGGGCCAGATTCAATCGATGCTCGGGCGGCCCGAAAGGGCGACTGCTTCTCTTGATCAGGCGCTCGAGCGCTTCCCGGGCGAAAGAGCGCTGTGGCAGGGCCTGTTCGATCTTCATCTGCGCAGCGAGAATTATGCCGGCCTGCGAGAGGCGCTGCAGCGAGCCGGGAAAGCGGGGCATGGGCAGGACGCCCGGACCGAATATGAGGCGATCGCGGCCGCGGAACTGGGGGAAGACGATACCGCCACGGTTCTTTTCGACAGCGTCCCCGTCTCCGCCCGGCCGCGCCTTGCGGTCTGGCGGGTCCGCCATCTGCTGAGAAGCGGCAAGGCAGCGGATGCCGCCACGCTCATCGATCGCGAACTGGCAACGGATCGTGCCGCGGCCATGTGGCCCTATGCCGCGGCCGCCTGGCGGCTGACGGGCGATCCTCGCAGCGCCTGGCTGGAGGATTCGCCGGACCTCGTCGCGGTGGTGGATCTCGGCCCGGCGTTGCCTGCTCTGGAAAGGCTGGCTGATCGTCTGCGCTCGCTCCACATGGCGAAAGGGCAATATCTGGATCAGTCGGTTCGCGGCGGCACTCAAACCGACGGCCCGCTTCTCAGCCGCATCGACCCGGAGATCCGCGCCATGCGCACGGCGATCGAGCAAGCCGTCGCGCACTACGTCGCCCAGCTCCCGCCGCCGGATGCCAGGCACCCGCTCCTTGGCGCACGGCGTGACCGTCGAATCCGCTTCACCGGCAGTTGGTCGATTCGGCTCCGTGGCGGCGGATTCCATGTCAACCATGTTCATCCACAGGGCTGGATCAGCTCGGCGCTGTATATCGCGCTTCCGTCGCGCCGGCCGGACGAGCACGCGCAGGCAGGCTGGCTGGCATTGGGCGAACCCCAGGCAGCGCTGAAGCTGGATCTGGCCCCCAGTCGGCTGATCGAGCCGGGGGCAGGAAGGCTCGTGCTCTTTCCTTCATGGATGTGGCACGGGACCCTGCCCTTTGCCGACGGGGAGAGGCTGACTGTCGCGTTCGACGTTGCGCCGCCACGCTGACCCTTCCGACCGTCGTGCAGAAATATATGGCCATTCTGGACGGTCTGCGGCAGTTTCCAGGCCTGATCAACGTCCCGAAAGAATCGCTTATGAATCCCGCCTTCCGAGTTGCCTTGCTGGCGGCGGTCGCCGGCCTCATGCCGGCGCCGCTGGCTGCAGAACAGAAGAACGATGCAGGCACGGCGTCGAAGAAGCGCGATCCGAACCAGATGGTCTGCGAGAACCAGGAGGTTCTGGGTAGCCGGCTGGCGGTCAAGAAGATCTGCATGACGCGAAGCCAATGGGCGGAGCAGCGCCGCACCGACCGGGAGATGGTCCAACAGTCGCAGGTCAGCGGCTGCGGGCGGAAGGTAGGTTGCTGATCCGCGCGTCGGCTTCCGGGGGCGAAGCGCGATACAGGCGAACCCGATAATGGTGCTGGGGCATGACTCGGCTGGAACGGGTCATGCCCCCGATTTTCTTCTGACGCCGCAGTGGGGCAAGGCGGCTCCTGGCGTCTGTTTCAGCAAGGCTGAAATGCTGGCACCGATTCAGCGACACTGAAAATGACTCTAGCCGACGTCAAGCTCCAGCTTGCCGTCGCCCTCATCGACCTTCACCGTCGACCCGTCCTTCACGTCGCCGCGCAGGATCAGGTCCGCGAGCGGATCCTGCAGGTAACGCTGCACCGCCCGCTTCAGTGGCCGCGCGCCATAGACCGGATCATACCCGACCCGGCCGAGCCAGGCGCGGGCGCCATCGGTCAGGTCGAGCGTGACCTTGCGGTCGGCCAGCAGCTTCTGCACCCGTGCCACCTGGATATCGACGATCGGCGCCATCTCGCTCTGCCCGAGCCGGTGGAACAGGATGATCTCGTCCAGCCGGTTGAGGAATTCGGGGCGGAAATGCCCGCGCACGATCTCCATAACCTGCGGTTCGACCGAGGATACATCGGCGCCATCGGCCAGGCTCGACAGATACTGGCTGCCCAGGTTCGAGGTCAGGATGATCAGCGTGTTGGAGAAATCGACCGTGCGGCCCTGGCCATCGGTCAGGCGCCCGTCGTCGAGCACCTGCAGCAGCACGTTGAACACGTCGCCATGCGCCTTCTCGACCTCGTCGAACAGCACGACCTGATAGGGACGTCGCCGCACCGCCTCGGTCAGCACGCCGCCTTCCTCATAACCGACATAGCCCGGAGGGGCGCCGATCAGCCGCGCGACCGCGTGCTTCTCCATGAACTCGCTCATGTCGATACGCACCATCGCCGCCGGATCGTCGAATAGGAACGCGGCGAGCGCCTTGGTCAGCTCGGTCTTGCCGACACCGGTCGGGCCAAGGAACAGGAAGGAACCGAGTGGTCGGTTCGGCTCCTGCAGTCCGGCGCGCGCGCGGCGTACCGCCGTCGAGACGGCGCGCACGGCCTGGCTCTGGCCGATCACGCGCTTGCCCAGCGCTTCCTCCATGCCGAGCAGCTTGGCGCGTTCGCCTTCGAGCATCCGGTCGACCGGGATGCCGGTCCAGCGGCTGACGACCGCGGCGATATCGTCGGCGGTCACTTCCTCACGCAGCATCGCGCCCTTGGTGGTCGCCTGCGCCTCGTCGAGCTGGCGGGTCAGTTGCGGGATGGTGCCGTAGGAAAGCTCGCCGGCCTTGGCGAGATCGCCCGCGCGCTGTGCCTGTTCTAGTTCTAGCCGCGCGGCGTCGAGCTGCTCCTTGAGCTTCGCTTCAGCGTTGATCTTGTCCTTCTCGCCCTGCCAGCGCGTAGTCAGCTCGGCCGACTGCTGTTCGAGATTGGCAAGCTCGCTTTCAAGATTGATCAGCCGGTCGCGTGAGGCGGCATCGCTTTCCTTCTTCAGCGCCTCCCGCTCGATCTTGAGCTGGATGATCCGCCGGTCGAGATTCTCGATCTCCTCCGGTTTGGATTCGACCTCCATGCGGATCCGGCTGGCGGCCTCGTCCATCAGGTCGATCGCCTTGTCGGGCAGGAAGCGGTCGGTGATGTAGCGGTTGGAGAGGGTCGAGGCAGCGACGATCGCCGCATCGGTGATGCGCACGCCGTGGTGCAGCTCATATTTCTCCTTCAGCCCGCGCAGGATCGAGATGGTGTCCTCGACCGTCGGCTCGCCAACGAAAACGGGCTGGAAGCGCCGCTGGAGCGCTGCGTCCTTCTCGACATATTTGCGATACTCGTCGAGCGTGGTCGCGCCGACGCAGTGCAGTTCGCCGCGGGCGAGCGCGGGCTTGATCATGTTGGAGGCGTCCATCGCGCCATCGGTCTTGCCGGCGCCGATCAACGTGTGCATCTCGTCGATGAACAGGATGATGTCGCCTTCGCCGGCGCGCACCTCGTCGAGCACACCCTTCAGCCGTTCCTCGAACTCGCCGCGATATTTGGCGCCCGCGATCATGCTGCCGATGTCCAGCGACATCAGCTTCCGGTCCTTCAGCGTATCGGGCACATCACCATTGGCGATGCGCAGCGCGAGGCCTTCCGCGATGGCGGTCTTGCCGACGCCGGGCTCGCCGATCAGCACCGGATTGTTCTTGGTGCGCCGGGCAAGGATCTGGATGGTGCGGCGGATTTCCTCGTCGCGGCCGATCACCGGGTCGAGCTTGCCGTCGCGCGCTGCCTGGGTGAGGTCGCGCGCGAATTTCTTCAGCGCGTCGAACCGGTCCTCGGCGCCGGCACTGTCGGCGGTGCGGCCCGCGCGGACCTTCTCGATCGCCGCGTTGAGGGCATCGGCCTTCACGCCTGCCGTGGTGAGCGCCTTGCCGGCGGTCGTCGTGGTGGACAGCGCGAGGGCGAGCAGCAGCCGCTCGACCGTGACGAAGCTGTCGCCCGCCTTGGTCGCGACCTGCTCCGCCTGGTCGAGGATGCGCACCGCGTCATTGTCGAGGCCGGGCGTCTGCTGCGCGCCACCGCCCGAGACGGCGGGGATTTTTGCCAGTGCAGCGTCATTCTCGGCCACCGCCCGCCTGGCGTCGCCGCCCGCAGCCGTGATGAGCCCGGCCGCCATGCCCTGCTCGTCTTCGAGCAGCGCCTTCAGGATATGGTCGGGCGAGATGCGCTGATGGCTCATCCGGATCGCGACGGTCTGCGCCGATTGGAGAAAGCCCTTTGCGCGGTCGGTGAATTTTTCCAGGTTCATGATAGTCCCTCCAGGTCCAGCGATATGGTGTTGTATATTTACAACACAAGTCTCTCGGCCGGACTTTTACGCCGTGGCTGCACCGTCACAGGTAGGTGTCACGGACCTGTCTCGCCAGTCACGCGGTAACGACTTGTTCTTCGCATAATTGTGCAACGCACAACGCCTACGCGGCAGGCGACGCCGGGAGGGGCGTCGCAAATTCACGCCCAAGGGGACAATCGACATGCGTCATCTTAACGCCTGGTTGCTGGCGGGCACTGCCCTCTGCACGCCGTTCGCCGCGACCGCCGCCGTCACTGACGAGAAGCCCGCCGCTGTCGCCGACGACACGGCGACGACGAATGCCCCCGCCGATCCCGTCACCGCGGACGAAGCGCCCGCCGCCGACATCATCGTCGTCGGCCGCGGCGAGACCCGCCAGGTTCAGCGCATCGGCCAGGTCGATATCGAACGCCTCGCCGCCGGCACCAGCCCGCTCAAGGCGATCGAGAAGTTGCCCAGCGTCAACTTCGCCGCTGCCGACGCTTTCGGCGCCTATGAATGGTCGCAGCGCGTCTCGATCCGCAGCTTCAACCAGAACCAGATCGGCTTCACGCTCGACGGTATTCCGCTCGGCGACGGCAGCTATGGCAACACCAACGGCCTGCACATCAGCCGCGCGATCTCGTCGGAGAATATCGGCCAGACCATCGTGTCGCAGGGCGCCGGATCGATCGGGACGCAGGCGACCAACAATCTCGGTGGCACGATCGAGTTCGTCTCGAGCGATCCCAAATCCACCTTCGGCATGACGCTGAACGGCACCTATGGCAGCGAGAATACGGTGCGCGCCTTCGGCCGGCTCGACACGGGCGTGCTCGGCGAAAACGGGCCGAGCGCCTATGTCTCCTATGGCTTCCTCGACACGGACAAGTGGAAGGGCTTCGGCTCGCAGCGCCAGCATCAGGTCAATGCGAAGTTCGTCGCGCCGATCAACGACATCCGCCTCGTCGGCACCTTCGATTTCTCGGACCGCCGCGAGAACGACTATCAGGATCTGTCGCTCGACATGATCCGTCGCCTCGGTCTCAACAACGACAATATCTCGAACAATTATCCGCTCGCCGTCGTGATCGCCGATACGCTTGCCTATAACACGGCGCATCCGACCGCGCCGATCGCCTATCCCGCGCCGTATTCCACCGCCGACGACGTGTATTTCAACGCGGCCGGCCTGCGCGTCGACTATCTCGCCTCGCTCGGCATCGAGACGGCGAAGGACGCACCGATCCACGGCCTGCTCAAGGCCTATTATCATTCGAACCACGGCCAGGGCCTCTGGTACACGCCCTACGCGCCTACCCCGGGCGGCGCCCCGCTGTCCGTGCGCACCACCGAATATGACATTCGCCGCAAGGGCGTGTTCGGTTCTATCGGCGGCAAGCTTGGCTTCAACGACATCACCGTCGGCGGCTGGTACGAAAAGAATGATTTCCGCCAGGCACGGCGCTTCTACGATCTGACCAGCCGCAACGTGCCGACGCGCGACTCGCTCGAATTCCAGAGCGATCCCTTCTTCACCCAGTGGGATTTCAAATATCAAACCGAGACGCTGCAATATTATGTGCAGGACAAAATCGCGCTCGGCGACCTGACGCTCGATTTCGGGTGGAAGGGTTTCGACGTGCGTAACTCGGCGGCGCCGATCTTCTCGGGCGGCCTTGCCGCCGGCAAGATCAAGGTGACCGACTGGTTCCAGCCGCATGCCGGCCTGAACTACAAGCTGAACGACAATGCCGAGTTGTTCGGCGATTTCACCCAGGTGAAGCGCGCTTTCGTCTCGTCCGCGACGACTGGTCCGTTCGCGACCACCCAGCCCGGCTTCAATGCACTGCTCACCACCTCAAAGCTGAAGCCGGAGGAATCGGATACCTATGAAGTGGGCTCCCGCTTCAAGAACCGCTGGTTCAACGGTCTTATCGCCGCCTATTATATCGATTTCCGCAACCGCCTGCTCGGTGTGACGACCGGGGCCGGCATCGTCGGCAATCCGGTGATCCTGCAGAATGTCGGCGCAGTCCGCGCCTTTGGTTTCGAGGCGGCGGGCGAGGCGAAGCTCGGTTACGGCTTCGGCATCTTCGCGTCGTACAGCTACAACGACTCGACCTACCGCGACAATGTCAGCGCGACCGTGCTGACCAAGGGCAAGACCACCGTCGACAGCCCGAAGCACCTCGCCAAGGGTGAGATTACCTATGACAAGGGCATGTTCTTCGGCCGCCTCGGTGCGAATTACATGAGCCGCCGCTACTTCACCTACACCAATGACCAGTCGGTGCCGGAACAGGTGATCTTCGACGCGACCCTCGGCGCCCGCGTGACCCTGCCCGGCGAGCGCAAAGTCGAGGTGCAACTCAACGCCACCAACCTGTTCGACAAGAAATATGTCGCGACCATCGGGTCGAACGGCTTCGGCAACAGCGGCGACAACCAGACCCTGCTCGCGGGCGCGCCGCAGCAGTTCTTCGTGACGCTGAAGACCGGCTTCTGATGAACTAATCGAATCGCCGCCGTTCCCCGCTTCGGGCAGGAACGGCGGCGATCACGCTCGCCGGGAGCCTCCGGCACCGCTACACCCACTGCAAAATAGAGCAGGTGAGGGTGGATGCGGCGATTTTTGGTGCGGGGCGCGGCCGGATTGGCCGTCTTGTTGATCGCCATCGCAATCGGCCTTGCCGTGTGGGAGCCGCTGACGGCGACTGCCCCGGCACCCCCGCCAGCCCATGCCTATGACGTGAAGATCGCGCGCGACACGTTCGGCGTGCCGCATATCTTCGGCAAGACCGATCCCGATGTGGCGTACGGCATCGCCTATGCCCATGCCGAGGATGATTTCTCGACCTTGCAGGAAGTGCTCGCCATGACGCGCGGGCGGCTCGGCGCGATGACGGGTGGGGACGGGGCGAAGACCGATTACGTCCTCTATCTGCTCGGCGCGCGCGATACGGTGGCGCGTGATTACATGACGCAGCCGGCGGATGTCAGGGCGCTGCTCGACGGCTATGCCTCGGGCCTGAATCGTTACGCGGAGAAGCATCCGGGCGAGGTACGGCTCGCGAAGCTCTTCCCGGTTGATGGGCAGGACATCGCGACGGGCTTCGTGCTGCGCTCGCCCTTCTTTTTCGGCCTGGATTCGGTGCTCGGCGCGCTGGCCGGCGACACGCCGCTGCCGACCGAGAGCGCGGGGCCGGTGCCGGATGCGCCGGACATCACGCCGATCGGCCCGAACGGCAACGAGAACGGTTCCAACGCCTTTGTCGTCGCGCCGAAGCGGTCGGCCGACGGCTTTACCCGGCTCGTCTCCAACTCGCACCAACCCTGGCGCGGCGGCGTCGCCTGGTATGAGCTGGTGGTGCATTCGCAGACCGGCTGGAACTTCGCCGGCGCGACCTTCCCGGGTGCGCCCTATCCACTGGTTGGGCACAACCAGACGCTCGGTTGGACCAACACGGTCAACCGGCCCGACCTGATCGATATCTACAAGCTGGTCCTCAACCCTGCAGGCGATGCCTATCGCTTCGACGGGAAATGGCGGCCGCTCGAAAAGGCCCGGGTCTGGCTTCATGTGAAGCTCTGGGGGCCGTTCGTGCTGCCGGTGCCGAAGACGGTGCTGCGTGCCGTCCAGGGGCCGGTCGTGGAGAACGCCAAGGGCGCCTTTGCGCTGCGCTATGGTGGCGCCGACCAGTTGAAGATGGTCGAGGAATATTACCGCCTCAACCGCGCCCGCGACTTTGCCGAATGGCAGAAAGCGCTGGCGATCCAGGGCGTGCCGGCGACCAATTTCCTTTACGGCGATGCGGCCGGGAACATCGCCTATTTCTACAATGCGAGCTTCCTCAACCGGAAGCCGGGCTATGATTATGCGAAGGTCCTGCCGGGCGATACCTCGCGCGACTTTGCCGCCGGTACGGTGCCCTGGGCGCAGGTGCCACGTAATGTGAACCCGGCTTCCGGTTTCCTGATCAACGCCAACAACACACCCTTCCAGTCAGCGGGGACGGGCTCCGAAATGAAGCCGGCCGATTATTCGCGGCTGCTCGGCATCGAGACCGATACGACCAATCGCGCGACGCGCGCGCTTGAGCTGATGGGGGCGACGCCGTCCATCTCGGATGCGGACCTTCACCGCATCAAGTTCGATACCGGCGTCAGCCGGGGCGGCTGGGCGGCGAAATGGTTCGCGGACATCGCGGCGGTCGATCCCAGGGGCGACGCGTCGCTGATCGATGCCAAGGCACTGCTGGCGAAATGGGACTGGAATTACGACGGCAAGGGTCCGGCCGACGCGCTCGCCGCGCTGCTGCTGCGCGCCGGCAACAAATGGCATTATCAGCGCCGCCCGGAAGCCGATCCGCGCGAGGAACTGGGCATAGCTGCTGCATATCTGACGAAGCATTTCGGCCGGCTCGATCCGCCGCTCGGCACCGTGCTGCGGGTACGCCAGGGCAAGGTCGACCTGCCGATGGACGGCGGCCCCGATGTGCTGCGCGCAGCCGCCCTGTGGGACGAGGCGCCCGATGGCAGGCTGGCGGTAAAGCATGGCGACAGCTTCATCATGTTCATCGCCTGGGACCGGCAGGGCAAGGTCAGCTCGCAGTCGATCCAGCCTTTCGGTGCTGCCACCACCCGGCCCGATTCGCCTCATTATGCCGATCAGGCACCCCTGTTCGTCAGGCACCAGCTGAAGCCCGTGTGGTTCGACCCGGCGCAGCTCAAGAGCCATGTCGAGCGTGTCTATCGGCCCTGATCGGCCCGATTGCGCGTCGCAATCGCCGCGTTATACCTGCGTAATATAATTGCTTTTCGAGGACGCATCTTCATGAACATCAAATTGTTCGCGCTTGCGGGCGTGGCGCTCGGCGCTCTCGCGACTCCCGCGCTGGCGACGCCACCCCAGGCAGCTGCCAAGCCCGCCACGATCAAGCCGGCCCCCGTCTCCGTCCTCGTGAAGAGCGTGGACATTCCCTATCAGGAATTCACCCTCGCCAACGGCCTGCGCGTGATCGTCCATACCGATCGCAAGGCACCGATCGTCGCTCTGTCGGTCTGGTACAATGTCGGGTCGAAGTTCGAGCCGGCCGGCAAGACCGGCTTCGCGCATCTGTTCGAGCATCTGATGTTTAACGGCAGCGAGAATGCGCCGGGCGACTATTTCGGGCCGATGAAGGAAGTCGGCGCGACCGACCTGAACGGCACGACCTGGTTCGACCGCACCAATTATTACGAGACGGTGCCAACGCCTGCGCTCGAGCGCGCGCTGTTCCTAGAAAGCGACCGTATGGGCTATCTCACCGGCGCGGTGACGCAAGGCGTGCTCGACGAGCAGCGCGGCGTCGTTCAGAACGAGAAGCGCCAGGGCGACACCCAGCCTTTCGGCCTGGTCGAATATAGTCAGCTCGCCGCGCTCTTCCCGGAGGGCCATCCCTATCGCCACTCGACGATCGGCTCGATGGCCGATCTCGACGCGGCCAGCCTCGCCACGGTGAAGGACTGGTTCCACGACCATTATGCGCCGAACAACGCGATCCTGTCGCTCGCGGGTGATATCGACGTCGCAACGGCGAAACCGTTGGTCGAGAAATATTTCGGGGCGATCAAGCGCGGACCCGAGAGCGTGGTGCCCAAGGCCGACGTCCCGACCCTCGCCGTCGCCAAGGCCGAGGTGATGAAGGATCGCGTCTCGACCACCCGCATCTACCGCATGTGGGCGGTGCCGGGCGTCAACGACCAGGATTCGGTCCTGCTCGACGTGACGGCCGGCGTGCTCGGCGGCCTGTCCAGCTCGCGGCTCGACAATGCGCTGGTGCGCAAGGAGAAGATCGCGGTCCGTGTCTCGGCCAGCAACCAGACCTTCGCCCAGGTCGGCCTGTTCGAGGTCTATGCCGACGTGAAGCAGGGCGTCGATCCCAAGCTGGTCGCGAAGCGGCTCGATGAGATCGTGGCCGATCTGATCGCCAAGGGCCCGACCGCTGACGAGGTGCAGCGCGTTGCAACCGGCAGCGTGACCGGCACGATCCAGGGCCTTGAATCGGTCGGCGGCGGCAACGGCAAGGCGGCCCAGCTTGCGCAGGGCGCGCTCTATTCGAACGATCCGGCCTTCTACAAGAAACAGCTCGCGACGATGGCGGGTGCCACCCCGGCGCTGGTCAAGGCGACCACCGCCAAGTGGCTGACCCGCCCGGTCTATGCGCTGACGGTCGAACCCGGCGCGCGTGAAGCCTATACCGAAGCGGCGGCGGTTGAGCCCAAGCCCTCCACCGACGCACCGATCAAGGGCACGCGCGGCGAAATGCCGGCCGTGGCCAACATCTCCGACATCGATTTCCCGCCGGCAGTGCACACCAAGCTCAAGAACGGCATCGAGCTGATCTACGCGCAGCGCGGCGCCGTGCCGATCACCCAGGCGGTGATCAGCTTCGACGCCGGCGTCGCCGCCGATCCTGCGGCCAAGCTCGGCACGCAGCAGCTGACCCTCGGCATGATGGACGAGGGCACGACGTCGCTCGATTCGATCGGCATCGCCGAGGCGAAGGAGCGGCTCGGCGCCTCGATCGGCTCCGGCGCCAGCGCCGACCGCACCAGCCTGACCCTGGCGGCGCCAAGCCCGAACCTGCTGCCGGCGCTCGATCTGTTCGCCGATATCGTGCGCAACCCGGCCTTTGCGCCGGCCGAGGTCGATCGGGTCAAGAACCAGCAGCTCGCCCAGATCCAGGCCGAGCTGACCAGCCCGGGCGGTCTCGCCACGCGCGTGATGCCGCGGCTCGTCTATGGGGCGGCCTCGCCCTATGCCAAGTCGTTCGGCAGCGGCGATCCCAAGGCGGTGGCGGCCCTGACCCGCGACGATCTGATCGCGTTCCAGCATGCCTGGATCAGGCCCGACAAGGCGCGCATCTTCGTCGTCAGCGATCGTCCACTGGCCGAGGTTAAGGCAGCGCTCGATGCCGAATTCGGCGACTGGACACCGACCGGACCGGCGGGCGTGAAGGACTTTTCCGCGCCCTCGACCCCGTCCACGCCGAAGATCGTGCTGATCGACCGGCCGGATTCGCCCCAGTCGCTGATCTACGCCGCGACGCCCACCAGCCTGAAGGGCACCGACGAGTTCGTGCCGCTGCTGGCCGCCAACGACACGCTCGGCGGTGGTTTCCTGTCGCGGATCAACATGGACCTGCGCGAGGACAAGCACTGGTCCTACGGTGCGGGCGGCGGTTTCCAGCGCGCCGAGTTCGCTGCGCCCTATGTCATCCAGGCCCCTGTCCAGGCCGACAAGACCGGCGCCTCGATCGCCGCGCTGCGCGCCGATGTCGGGGACTTCCTGACGACCAAGGGCATTACCCCGCTCGAATTCGACCGGACGATCACCGGCACGATTCGCTCGCTGCCGGGCAATTTCGAAACGGCGGGCGCCGTGCTGTCCGGCCTTCAGTCGAACAGCCTCTACAAGCGGCCCGACGATTATTATGCGAAACTTCCCCAGGCCTATCGCGGCCTGAAGGTCGCGCAGCTTGACGCTGCGGCACGCGCGGTAATCGATCCGTCGAAGCTGATCTGGGTCGTGGTGGGTGACGCGAAGACGGTTCGACCTCAGCTTGACAGCCTCGGGCTGCCGGTTGAGGTGGTGCCCGCGGCGTCCGTCGCGGACGTGCGCTAGGATTCAGGATCAGGAGAGACGATATGGCTGCAATCGACGGCACCTGGGATGCAACGGTCAAGTCGCCGCTCGGCGACCAGAAGATGACGCTGACGGTGAAGACCGATGGCGGCACCTTCACCGGCACCAATAGCGGGGCGATGGGCTCGACCGACATCAATGGCACCGTGGATGGCGAGACCATCCACTGGACGATGAACATCACCGTGCCGATGCCGATGTCGCTGGATTGCACCGCAACCGCGGACGGCGACACGCTGGCCGGTTCGGTTGGCGCCGGCGCCTTTGGCAGCTTCCCGCTGACGGGTTCGCGCGCGGGCTGATCGCTCAAGCGTCGTGAGATGAAGAGGCCCGCTTCCCGCAAGGGAGGCGGGCTTTTTCTTGGTCGTCCTCCGGAGAGGATCAGGCGCGGCCAAGCCTCGTCACATGGCCCATCTTGCGGCCGGGGCGTACGGTCTTGCCGTACAGGTGCAGATGCGCGCCCGGCTCGGCGAGGATCTCGGGCCAGCGATTGGCAGCATCGCCGATCAGGTTTTCCATCTCGACGCGCGGGGCCGTCAGGCCGGTGTCGCCGAGGGGTAGGCCGCAGATGGCGCGGATGTGGTTTTCGAACTGCGAGGTGACCGCGCCCTCGATCGTCCAGTGGCCCGAATTATGGACGCGGGGGGCCATTTCGTTGAACACGGGACCATGCTCGGTCGCGAAAAATTCCAGTGTTAAAACACCGACATAGCCAAGCGTGTCGGCAACCCGGCCCGCCAGCGCCGCGGCCTCTGTCCAGTGCCGCGCGATCTCGGCGGGGGCGGGGAGGGAGGAGCGGTCGAGGATGCCGTCGACATGCTGGTTCCAGGGCGGCGGATAGCTGACCATCGCGCCGTCCATGCCGCGGGCCAGGATGATCGAGAATTCGTGGCTGAAGGTGACGAAGCCTTCGAGGATCGCGGGCCGCCCGCCGATCTCGGCCCAGGCGCTTTCCGCGTCGTCGGCGGTGCGCAGGCGGACCTGGCCCTTGCCATCATAGCCGAGCCGCAGCGTCTTTAGAATCGCGGGCGCGCCGATCTCGGCCAGTGCCTGTTTCAGCTCGTCGAGCGTGGTGACCTTGCGCCATGGCGCGGTCCGCCCGCCGAGCCCGTCAACGAAGCTCTTCTCGGCCGCGCGGTCCTGCGCGACTTCGAGGGCGGTTGGGGCGGGATGCACCGGCAGCTTCGTTTCGAGATAGCGGATCGGCTCGATCGCGACATTCTCGAATTCATAGGTGACGACATCGGCCGAGGCGGCGAGCTCGTCGAGCACGATGCGGCTGTGATAATCGGCGCGGGTGAAGCTGGACGCGGTCTGCGCCGCGACGCTCTCGGCGTCGGGCGCGAGGACCTGGGTGCGATAGCCGAGCTGCGCCGCGGCGACCGCAAGCATCCGGCCAAGCTGGCCGCCGCCGAGGATGCCGATCGTCGATCCCGGCGGTAATGGTTTCGCTGTGTCGCTCATTCGGGATCGGTCACGACGCTGTCGGTTTGCGCCGCGCGCCACTTCTTCAGCCGCTCGGCGAGCAGGGCGTCGCTGGTGGCGAGGATCGCCGCGGCGAGCAGCCCGGCATTCTTCGCGCCGGCCTTGCCGATGGCGAGCGTGCCCACGGGAATGCCGCCCGGCATCTGGACGATCGAGAGCAGGCTATCCATGCCCTTCATCGCCTTGGATTCAACGGGAACGCCGAGCACCGGCAGGTGAGTCAGCGCGGCCGCCATGCCGGGAAGATGCGCGGCACCACCGGCGCCGGCGATGATCACCTTCAGGCCGCGAAGCTCCGCCTGCGCGGCGTAATCATACAGGCGCTGCGGGGTGCGGTGCGCGGACACGACCTTGGTCTCATGCGGCACGCCGAGCGCGGCGAGCGCGTCCGCGGCATGGCGCATCGTCTCCCAATCGGAGTTGCTGCCCATGATGATGCCGACAAGGGGATGATCCGACATGAGGTACCCCGGTAAAAGGAGCGGCTTCCTAACCATGGCGGCCCGCAAGGGCAACCATGGCTAACGGGCCGCCGCCACCAGTTTTTCTTTCCCCCCTTGCAGGAAAGGGGAAGATCTCGTCACCGCTCGCTCAGATAATAGCGGTCGGTCGCGTTCAGTGCATCGTCCAGTTCGTAGACGATCGGCTGGCCGGTCGGGATTTCCAGGCTGGTGATCTCGTCGTCCGGGATGTTCGACAGATGCTTGACCAGCGCGCGCAGCGAATTGCCGTGCGCCGAGATCAGCACGCGCTGGCCGGCCTTGAGCGCCGGGGCGATGCGGCCGTCCCAATAGGGCAGCACACGGGCGATCGTGTCCTTCAGGCTCTCGGTCGAGGGGATGGCGATGCCGGCATAGCGGCGGTCCTTCGACAGGTCGAATGCGCTGCCGGCCTCGAGCGGCGGGGGCGGGATGTCGAAGCTGCGGCGCCAGATATGCACCTGCGCGTCGCCATGCTTGGCGGCGGTCTCGGCCTTGTCGAGCCCGGTGAGGCCGCCATAGTGCCGCTCGTTCAGGTGCCAGTCCTTCTCGACCGGGAGCCATAGCCGGCCCATTTCCTCCAGCGCGAGGTTGAGCGTCTTGATCGCGCGGGTCTGGAGCGAGGTGAAGGTCTGGTCGAAATCCAGGCCCTTCTCCGCCATCAGCCGGCCAGCGGCCCGGGCTTCCTCCGCGCCCTTCTCGGTCACGTCGACGTCCCACCAGCCGGTGAAGCGGTTTTCGAGGTTCCAGGCTGACTGGCCGTGGCGGATCAGGACGAGGGTGGGCATGGTTTCTCCCGAAGCATCGATGACGCGCCCGTCTCTAGCGATTGATGCCCGCGAGGCAACTTGTCGCGTGTGTGCGCGTCGTGGCATCTGGCCCGAGAAGGAGAATCCCATGGCGATCGTACGGCAGACACTCGTGTATAACGGGCCGGGCGGGCCGTTCGAAGGCGTGATCGCCTATGAGGACGAGATCACCACCCTCAGGCCGGGCGTGCTCGTCGTGCCGAACATCCGCGGGCAGAAGGAATCGGATACTCTCAAGGCCGAGGCGCTGGCCAGCCTCGGTTATGTCGGCTTTGCCTGCGACGTGTTCGGCCAGGGCAAGCGTACCACGCCCGACTCCCCCGACATCGGCGTCTATATGAACGCGCTGAACGCCGACCGCGTGATGCTGCGCGACCGGCTTCAGGCCTCGCTCGATGCGCTGAAGGGATTCGACCGGGTCGATCCGGCCAGGACGGCGGCGATCGGCTTCTGCTTCGGGGGCAAATGCGTGCTCGATATCGCGCGGGCCGGGCTCGACACCCTTGGCGTGGTCAGCTTCCACGGCGTGTACGACCGGCCCGATCATGCCAACACCGTGCCGATCGCACCGAAAGTGCTGGTGTGCCATGGCTGGGAAGATCCGCTCTGCCCGCCCGACGCGATGGTCGCGCTCGGCAAGGAGCTGACCGAGGGCGGGGCCGACTGGCAGATCCACGCTTATGGCAATGCCGGCCACGCCTTCACCGATCTTTCGGCCAAGGGCTCGACCCGGCCCGGCGTCGCCTATGAGGAGCGCGCCGACCGGCGGAGCTGGGAGGCGATGAAGGATTTTCTGGCGGAGCTGTTCTAGGGGGCAAGATCTGACGCTTGGTGCCCGTCGACCGGGTGTCGGCGCTAATCGTCGCCTTTGACAAAAGCCGACATCGCCGGCTCGGCCGTTCTGCGTTCAGGGACTCGTCGGGATAGCAGTCATTCACCCGGTGGTGAGTTTGCATTTCGCTTTCAACCTACATTTGGGAACGGCGGGCGTAGGTTTAGGGTTGCGCGAGCGACTCCACCATGCGCGCCGCCGTGCAGGCATGAGACGCAAGCTCAAGCTTCATAATCTCACGCCGTTCATACGCGGGGCTCACTATGAAACTGACCCGCACCCGTGAATCCTCTCGGACTTGGCCTCCGGCCGTCGAGACTAGATGAAAGGCTGGCCGGACCTCTCCCGCGCCATAGCTGAATACGAGGCCATGTACGCTCCACTCTTCGTCGCCCGCTGTCGTCTTTGTCCCATACGGAATGCCGGGACGAAAGTAATCCAAGCAGCCTTCTACTGTTTCCATTTCACCCCGCTCTACTGCGCTTCTTATGGCAGCGGTGTCCCGGACATCCGTGACGATTATGCATGTGCAGACGGTAATCCAGAAGGCTGCGAAGATCGGGAGGGAACGGCGCCAACGCGATCGATGGCGGACTGCCAACCACGCTAAAACCGCAAGGAGGACGCCAGCGGCGACAAATATTCCAATGAACCAATAGGCTGAATGGATCAGGCCGGTTTGCGACGTTAGATCGAAAACAGTCTGAAAATCTGCACGCATGGTGTAGGCCTAGGCATCAATACGAACGTCCGCAATTCTGATTTGGCCGATGCGGCGGGGTCGGCAAAGGCTGGGCCGTTTTGAGCAAGTCCTTTTTCGGCCGCGAAGTCTTCAAAGCAGTCACTGCGATCGGCTATCTCCATCAACGCGCCATACCAGGAGAATGCCAAATCCCCTTAGCGGGATTCGCATGACTGATCTGGAAGGGAATACCGCGCGTCCTGAATGAAGTGACGATCCGTGAGGGCGGCCATGAACGTCAAAAGGACGCAAGAGTGGAATCGGATAGTGGCGCCATTCCCGGATGCAGACGGATTGCGGCTGAAAGTGTCTTTACAGAGCCGTCATGGAAATAGGGAGCCGTGAGCTCAACGTTGCGCAGGCTTGGAGTCCTGAACCGGCCAACGTCCGCAGCCGCGAGGGTGATTTCGCCGAGACCCGAATCGCCTGAAGGCGGCGGCAACAGCTTTCGAAACCTACCGTCGCTGAACAACGGTCCCGAATGGCAGGAACTGCAACTCCGTCGAAACTCGGCCGCGCCAATGGCGGCCCTCGGTGACAGCGCCGACCGATCGCCGCGTCTCCAAGCGTCATAGGGACTATTGAACGAAATGAGTGTTCGCTCGAAGGCCGCCAGGGCCTTTGCGACATGAGCGAAGTCGATCGCCCCGTCGCCCGGAAACGCACGCGCAAACATCGCACGGTAGCAACCGTCCCTGGCCAGCTGACGAGCGATCTCCGGCTCCTGTCCGGCCATGCCCATCTCGACCGGCGTCTTGCCCGTGACCGGCACCGCCGCCTGCGCTTCGAGCGTGGTGAGGCGCGGGTCGCCCCAGGTTAGCGTCGTCATCCACGCAACATTGGCGAGCCCGGGCACGTTGCGCCGGCCCGCATCGCCATGCACGCCGCCATGAGTCGCGTTGCCATCGGCAAAGGCGCGGTGCTGCTCATGGCAGGTCGCGCAAGACATGGTGCCGTCGATCGACAGGTCGGCGTCGTAGAAGAGGCGCCTGCCAAGCTCGATCTTGTCGGCCGACATCGGATTGTCGGATGGCACGCGGGGAGCATGGATGCCGGCCGGTAGCGTCCATTGCCAAGGCGCCGCGGCTGCGGAAAGAATAAGCGCCGCCGTCGCGATGATCAGGCGGCGCAGCATCGATCCTAGTTCAGCTTCGCGATCAGCACCGGGAGCGTCGCCGTACCATTGCCCGCGATCTGCAGCACATAGGCGCCAGGCTGCAGCGCAAAATCGACCATCTTGCGGATGCCCGAGCAATTCGGGCCATGGCCGTGCGCAACCGATTCGAGCGAGGTTTTGTTCGCCACGACGTCGATCCAGGCGCCCGAACCGATCGCCACACGATAGGTGCCGGCGCTGTCGACCGTGAACGTCAACATCCCGCCATGGCTCACCGATCCGCCCGGATGCGACGGGCGGAGGACATAGCTCACGGCCGGCGTGCTCGCGAGCGCAAGATCGACGGCGACGCCGGGTGCCAGCACGGCGCTGCCGAGCGAAGCTTCGTCGAGCGCGGCGGTCAGCGCTTTTCGGTCGGCCCAGCTTGCCATGGTCGCCGGGACAGGTTCGGCATCCCTCGGGCAGACCGGCGCGGCCGCGCTGGCCATTGGCGCATCCTGTCCGGCGGCGGGCATGGCCGCCATCGCGGCCAGTAGAAAAACGAGCGTTTTCGTCATCCGATCGATCCAATCCGAAAGTGCTATATTCAGCTATATACACTATGCTGTATCGCACCATATACAGCCGTTGAACCGCAAACAATCGCCGCGGCAAAAGGGATTTTCGATGCGCGCTTTGCTTCTCGCCACCACAGCAGCGATGCTGTTTCCAGCAGCTGCATTTGCCCAAAGTGAGGCCTCGCCCGCCGCCCACCAAAGCGCGCAGGCCGACGATGACGGGACCTTCGGCCTCGGCCAGATCGTCGTCACCGGCACGCGCCCGAAGGGCCTTTCGATCGGTGCCGACACGCTGGGCCAGGAAGCGATCTACACGTTCAATCGCACCAGCCTGGATGAGGCGGCGACGCTGATCCCCGGTGTCACCTCCGGCAACAGCGGCGGCTCGCGCAACGAGCGGCTGATCTTCGTGCGCGGATTCAACCGTTTCCAGGTGCCGCTGACGGTCGACGGCATCCGCGTCTATCTGCCCGCCGACAACCGTCTGGACTATGGCCGCTTCCTCACCCCCGACGTCGCCGAGATCCAGGTCGCCAAGGGCTATGTCTCGGTCCTCAACGGGCCGGACGGCATGGGCGGCGCGGTGAATCTCGTGACGCGCAAACCGATCAAAGCGCYGGAGATCGAAGCGCGAGGCACGCTGAACCTGGGCCATGACGCGGAATATGCCGGGTACAACGCATTCGGGCTGGTCGGCACGAAGCACGACCAATGGTATGCGCAGGCAAGCTATGCCCGCTCCTTCCAGGATCATTGGGACCTGGCGAACGGATACAAGCCGACATCGGTCGAGGATGGTGGCCATCGCGGCCTCTCGCGTACCGAGGACTGGCGGCTGAACGCGAAGATCGGCTTCACCCCGAACGACACCGACGAATATTCATTGAGCTATACGCGGCAGGAAGGCGCGAAGCTGGCGCCGCTGCACATCACCGATCCGGTCGCGGGGCAGCGTTACTGGACCTGGCCGGCCTGGAACCTCGACAGCATCTATTTCCTTTCGACGACGCGGCTGGGCGAGGTCGCGACGCTGAAGACGCGCCTCTATCGCAACACCTTCTACAACCTGCTCCGCTCGTTCAGCACGGCCGCCGAGAACACGCAGGTCACGCCAAAGGCCTTCAACAGCCCCTATCACGACAAGGCGATCGGCGGATCGGCCGAGCTGGCGCTCGATATTTCCGCAGCCGATCGCTTCACCTTCGCCGCGCAATATCGTCGCGACGAGCATAACGAATCCCAGCAGAGCTTCTCCCCGACCACGCTGCCGAACGGAACGACCGAGCCGAACCAGCGCGACGTCGAGGACACCTTCAGCCTTGCCGCGGAGAACCGGCTGACCCTAGCGCCCGGCCTGGTCTTCACCGCCGGCCTGGGGTTCGACTGGCGGAACCTCAGCATCGCCGAGGAATATGGCGCGCCACTCGGCACCAATCCGAACACCACGCCGAGCAGGCTCTATTCCTATCCGCTGAAGAACAGCGAGGCGTGGAGCGCCCAGGGCCAGATCGCCTGGCAGGCCGACGAAGCGACCAGCCTCCATGCGAGCATCTCGTCCCGCGCGCGCTTCCCGACCATCTTCGAACGGTTCAGCCAGCGGTTCGGCACGTCGATCCCCAACCCCGACCTGCTGCCCGAACGCGCCACCAATTACGAGATCGGCGGCGCCCATGTCTTCGGCCCGCTCCGTGCCGAGGGCGCGCTGTTCTACAGCCATGTAGAGGACGCGATCGTCTCCTATCCGACGCTCGCCTATAGCTGCACCGGGAGCGTGACGCCGCCGGCAACCGGCGCCTGCCCGCAAGTCAGCCTGGTGCAGAGCCGAAACCTGGGAAGCGGCAATTATTATGGCGGCGAGATTTCGCTCTCCGCGCAGCTAAGCCCCGCAATCTCGATCGGCGGCAACTACACCTACACGCACCGCAAACTGCGCGATCCCTCGAATGCCGCGTTCCGGCCGACCGACGTGCCGACGCACAAGGCGTTCCTGTACGCCGATGTGGCCCCCATTTCCCGCCTGCACATCGTGCCGACCCTGGAGATCGCATCCGACCGCTGGACGGTGACCGACATCGCCCCGATCGTCTTTTATCGCACCGGTTCCTATGTGAATGGCGGGCTGCGTGCGGATGTGACGGTCCTCGACAATGTCACGGTCGGTGTCGGCGTGCGGAACCTGTTCGACGACAATTATATCCTGGTCGACGGCTTCCCCGAGCCGGGCCGCAGCTTCTTTGCGAGCATCCGGGCCAAATACTGACGTCCGGCCCACCGCTACGATCCTTGCAGCGCCACGCTATATATGATGGTATATAGCTCTATCCGACAGCGAGAAGGCGGACGGACGTCGCATGGCGCGCAAGATCAGGATCGACATGACCGGCCTGCGGTATGGCCGCCTGATCGGAATCGAGTTTTCCCACCGGGCGGGCAGCCATGCGCATTGGCGCTTCCTGTGCGACTGCGGCAACGAGACGACCGTCGACGGCACCGCGGTCCGCGCCGGCAAGACCGCAAGCTGCGGGTGCCTGCACCGTGAGATCTGCGCAGAGCGGCTGACGACTCATGGCCGGCGCGCAAAGAAGCGGCACGACCCGACCTATCGCGCCTGGCAGGAGATCAACACCTTCTGCACCAACCGGGAGTCGTCGCGCTACCGCGACTTCGGCGCCCGCGGTATTCGCGTCTGTCCGGCCTGGAGCAAGGATTTCCAGGCGTTCCTTGCCGATCTGGGCGAGCGTCCGGCTGGCCGGATCCTTGTTCTGATCGACCCGCGCCAGGATTTCGCGCCCGGCAATTGCCGCTGGGCACTTGTACGCAGTCGATCGCGCCGGGCGCGCGATGGCGCGAAACGCCGGCTGGAAGAAATAGGTGCCACGCCCGCCTGGGCTGTTTCGCCGGAGCGCATCGCGATGATATAGGCGGGTCTCCAGGGAGACCGTCATGAAGATCAGCGCACGCAACCAGATCGCCGGGACGATCATCGAGATCAGGCCCGGCGCAGTGAACGGCACGGTCAAAGTGGACATCGGCGGCGGGAATGTAGTGACATCGAGCATCACCGAGGAAGCGATCGCCGACCTGCAACTCGCGATCGGCGACCGGGTGACCGTGATCGTCAAGGCAAGCGACGTGCTGATCGGCAAATAGATGCAGGTCGGCCCGCTTAAGCTGAAAGCGCAGCTCTATTGTGGCGACGAATTGGCCATGGGACCGGGCAAGGCTGATCTCCTAGAGGCAATCCTGCGCGAGGGCTCGATCTCGGCAGCCGGGCGGGCGCTCGGGATGAGCTATCGCCGGTCCTGGTTGCTAGTCGACGAGATGAACCGCTGTTGGGCGGAGCGACTGGTCGACGCCAAAGGTGGCGGAGGTGCCGACAAGGGGGCGCGGCTGACCGACACGGGACGTGAGGTGCTTGCGGCATATCGCGCGCTGGAGGGCAGGCTGGAACGCGCAGCCGACGGCCTGGGGATCTTGGAAACCCTACTTCGCAAGTCACCGCGCGTTCACTAAAACACTCGAATAAACTTCAGCCGGCCCGTGGCGTATGATGATCGGGACCATGCGACGATGAACGCCCGCGTTCGGAAATAGTCCAATGACCTCCGGACGCCGGCAATTAGATCAGCATAGCTGCCGATCGGGAATCATCACCGAAACTCTGAGGCTGGCCCGGAAACGGTCACTCGTTCATGTTAATTCCGACGTTGGTCGTCTTCACCAAAATGAAATCACCTCAGCTGGAACACTAAGCTTTGCGCGCGAACCAAATCACGTGCCGCGGCCCTTTTCCGTTGCTGCGCGCGCGTACCGCCACCTCTTCGACATCGAAACCGGCATCGCGGAGCCGGCGCTTGAATGCCGCATCCTCGCCTGCCGACCACACCGCCAATATCCCGCCCGGCGCGAGCGCCTGCCATGCCGCGGCCAAGCCGCGGGTCGAATAGAGCCGGTTATTAGCCGCCCGAACCAATCCATCAGGTCCATTATCGACATCGAGCAATATGGCGTCATAGCTACCGCGCGCGTGCTCGATCAGATTTGCAACATCGTCCTCCACGAGCGCGACTCGACCGTCGTCCAGGCATCCCGCCGTCAGCGCCGCCATGGGCCCGCGCGCCCAGACGATGATTTTGGGGATCAGCTCTGCGACGGTGATCTGCGCGGCCGCTCCAACCCGCGCCAGCGCCGCCCGTAGCGTGAACCCCATACCGTAGCCACCGATCAGCAAGCGCGGGGCATCGCCGGCAAGTTTATCGAGCGTCATCTGCGCCAGTGCTTCTTCCGACCCGCTCATCCGGCTGTTCATCAGTTCGTTGCGCTCGAGCACGATCATGAAATCCGCACCGCGCCGGAACAGTCGCAGATCTTCTCCACCCGGCACCTGGGCCACGTCGATCAGCTCACGCGCTATCATTCGCAACTTCCTTTCGAGCCGCCATAAGCCCTTTGGCTCCGCGGTTGATCTATGCCGTCTGAACGAAGGGCCGCGTGTAGCATGACCCAGGCTCGAGGATTTAAAGAGTTTTGCCGACGCCGTTCAACCAAACGGTACCGAGGCCCCCGCATAGCGATCGTACCCGGCGGATGGCGTCGGAGTTGATGTCGGCACAAGGGCCGGTGCCAGCGTGGCGACCGGATGAACCCTATCGTCCGTATCCATGTCAGGCAGCGCTCCTCGCAGGCCTGCCACGATACCCGGCGCGCCAAATAGCACAAAGCATCCAAGGATCACGGTCACCCCGCGCCTGATGTCCAGACTGATCCTGCCGGGTCGGCGAGAGACGGGTAATTAGACTAGGCCGCGCCACCTCGTTTTATGCCGCACACCCAAATCAGGCGGTGGCCCTGCCTAGCGTTTCGGTGGAGCATTTCGGTGACATGTGCAACAACCCCTCAATTCTAGTCATCAGTGAATTCCGTGGCCCGGCCGAGAAAAGGGGTTGTTGCGCGTGTCACCGAAACCGCCCGGATCGCCACCATTCAGGATGCAAATCTACCCTTCGGACATCTAGCGGCGAACGCCATTCTTCGCCTATCGGGGAGCCAAGATGATCGCCCCCCTGCCTTGGACGCGCTATTGGATCATCGCGAGGCCCGGGGATCGGTCCGCTACGGCAGGTACGAATCCACCCGTCCGACGTACAACTGTCGAATTGAGCCAGACGCCCTGCGTTGTGATGCTGGGGCTGCCCGGCATGGGCAAAACAACCGAAATGATGGTTCTAGCCAGGCTGGCGCGGGAGCTCGGCGAATATTCGGACTTTATATCGCTGGGGCTCGTGCCGGCGCGAGCTGAACTGGAGCGGCGCCTTCAAGAAAGTCCCGGCCGAAAGGCTTGGGCCGGTGGCAGCGAATGGGCGATCCATCTCGACGGGCTGGACGAGGCGGTCATCGAGCAGGGCGATCTCATCGCGGCGCTGGACGAGTCGTTTCGCGTCGTCTTGGCCGATCTCACGCCGATGCCCGCGGTTGAAAAGCAGGACCGTCTCGACCGTCTGAAAGTCAGGATCAGTTGCCGCGCCGCCGAGTGGCCGGACAGCCGGTCCACGGTGCTGAGGTCGCTGTTCGGCGACGGGGTCGAGATCGTCCAGCTCGAAGAACTCGAGCCCGAGGACGCCGAACAGGCTGCCGAGCAGGCCGGGATTTCATCGCCGGACTGGCAGGATATTCTGGAAAAGCTCGACAATGCAGATGCGCTGACGCGGCGGCCGATCACGCTCCGCCTCCTGCTCAGCATCTACGAGCAGTCGGGCGACGTGCCGACCGGGCAGGTCCCGCTCTATCATCGCGGTATATTGGCGCTGCTCGAGGAAGCAAACGAGCTGCGGCGGCGCAACGGGCTGGTCGGGCGCCTCGACACCGGTTCCCGGCTGCTCGTAGCGGCCAGGATCGCCGCGGCGACAACCTTCTCCGGTTCGGTCTCGGTCGGCATCAGTGCGGGTTCCAGCGACCCCGACTCGGTTCTCGTCGCCGAGATCGCGGGGGGTGTCGAGGCGATCGCGGGCGAAGGCTTCAGGGTCGGCGAACCCGAGATCGTCGAGCTGCTCAGGACAGCGCTGTTCGTGCCGGTGAGCGATACGAAGTTCACCTGGGTGCATCGCACATTCTCGGAATTCCTCGCTGCTTACTACCTTGTGGAGCGTGGCCTCTCGTCCGATCAACTGCTCGAATTCCTCGGCAGCGCGCAGGATCCCGACCAACGTATCCCACCGCAGCTCCACGAAGTCGCGGCGTGGGTCGCGAGCATGCGGGGGGATTTCTTCAAGGCGCTGCTATCCCGGCAGCCCATCATCCTCTTGGGCAGCGACATCGCGGCCGCGAGCGACGGGGACCGCTCGAACCTCGTCAGGCAGCTTCTTGACGACTTCGATCACGGCCGGCTTTTCGATAACGACTGGAATCTGCGCCGCAAATATTCGAAGCTGCGCCACCCCGGGCTTCGCGACGACCTGCTCCCCTATCTGGTGGATAAAGACCATTCGCCGATAGCGCGCCGGGTTGCCATCCGGATCGCCGACGAGTGCGACGAGAAGTCGCTGGCCGACGACCTGGTGTCGATGGCGCTCGATCCCGACGAACAGGTTCATCTGCGCGCCCAGGCCGTGATCGCGCTGGGGGACTTGGGCACGGCCGAGACGAGAGCGAAGCTGAAGCCGCTCGCGTTTCCCGGCGATCCCGCCGATGAGGACGACGAACTCAGGGGCTGGTCGCTTGCCGCCCTCTGGCCGGGCCTGATCAGCTTCGGGGAATTGCTTCAGGCCCTGACGCCGCGGAAACGATCGAACCTGATCGGCGGTTATTGGCGGTTCCAGCACTATCTCGAGCTGACCTTGTCACCCGAGGAATCGGTGAAGGCGGTCCAATGGGTCAGGGACCGGGTGTCCCGGGAAGATGACGACGACGATCTTCTCAGCCGTAAGCTGCTTGCCACCATGCTTTCGGCGGCTTGGCGGAACGCGGCGGACAGTCGGGTGATCGAGGTGTTCGCGGCATTTAGCGTTGCCGCCAATGGCTATGAAGCCCCCCGGCTCGTCCATTCGAGCGAGTTCGGTGCGTTCGTCGATACCTTCCGGTCCGGAAACGCCGCGTACCGACGACGGCTGGCGGAAATCGTCCTCGGGCGACAGGGAGAGGAAGGCAGGGCCGCCCAGCTGTCGATCTATGGTCGCTGGCCGTTGCTCGTACCGGGCGACATGCCCTGGCTGCTGCAGCAATTGCATGCCGACGACCGGACCCTGCCGGTCGGAAGACTTATCGAGGCGATCGTCGCGCTCGTTCATGTCGACGGGATCGCGGGTCACGACGATGTCTGGCTGGCGGCGGAGACGAACAAGGAGCTCGCCGACGCCCTGACGCTCCGGTTCACCACGGATCTTGAAAGCTCGCTCGCGCGGTTTAGCCGGCGCGAGCGGCAGGAACCCGCTGCCCAGGACCAGCCCGCCTTCGACCTCAAGGACGAAGCGGCAAAGCGCCTGGCGCGGGCGCATGTCGACGAATGGTGGGAATTCAACCTGCTCTTCTTCGCGAACGACCATGGCCGTTTCCGGGGAGACGAGTTCTCGACCGACTTGGCCGACCAAGAGCTATGGCGGTTGCTGACCCCGGCCCAGCACCTGGCCGTGATCGACTGGGCCGAAGCCTATCTGACCCAGGACAAGCCGCCCCAGCGTGACTGGCTGGGCACCAATACGCTGCATCGACCCGCCATGGCGGCGTATCGCGCCTTCCGCCTATTGCTGCTCCAAGCGCCCGATCGCTTCGAGGCGCTCGATCCGGTGGTCTGGGGGCGTTGGGCGCACGCCATCCTGGCTACCCCGGCCAATGACGACCAGCTGGGCAGCAGGATCCGGGCCGAACTGGTCGTCCGGGCCTATCAAATGGCCCAGCGCCCGTTCCTCGCCATGCTGGCACGCCTGCTGATCCGGTCAGCAGCGGAGAAGTCCCTTAGCGAGACGCTGGACCGGCTGGAGCGCGCTTATGATGAGCGTATCGCGACCCTGCTCTGGAAGGTTACGATACGCCCGAAGACGCCACCAGCCCCGCGCCTCGAGCTGCTCCGGTTCCTCGTCCGGCGAAATTATGCGATGGTCCGCAGCGCCGTCGTCGCGGCGATGTCCGGCGACGACACCGACGAGCTCCCCGTCCTCGACGAGGCCGGGGTCAACAGCCTGGCCGGCGAATTCTTGTTCAGGTTTCCGAGCGACGCCTGGCCCCATCTGGTCAGGCTCGATGCCAGCGAACCGCAGCGCGCGCGCGCGATCTTCTTGGAAGCACACACGCTGCACGCGATGGGATCGTTCCCGATCGCGGATTTCACTGCGGCGGAGCTTCGCGACCTCTATCTATGGATCGAGGCGAATTTTCCCCCGCCGCCCGAGGACCGGGATGGTGGCGCGCGCTGGCTCGGTCCGGCCGACCGGATACAGGGGACGCACCGTGCCGTCCTCGATCGCCTGGTCCAGCTGGGGACCTCGGCCGCAGTGGATGTGGTTCGCGACTTGGCCACGCAGCTCCCCGGGCAGCTCTGGCTCAAATCGCGCCTGGTGGACGCCGAGGCGGCGTTCCAACTCCAGGCGTGGCGGTCGCCGTCGCCGGGCAATGTGCTTCGCACGATCGCCTCCTATGGCGTGACGCTGCCGGTTCGAAGCGTGAAAAGTGAACTTGAGGCGGCTGCCTTGGATCTCCTCGCCAGTGGTGCCTCCTTACAGCCCGAAATAGAGCTGACGGCGCCGTCCGTCGATATTTCCCTGGCCCCGGCCGACCCCCTCCAGTCGCTAAATATCCTCAGCGTCGCGACGGAATGGAACTCGGCGCATGGCGGCCTGTCGACCCTGAACCGGGACCTGTGCATCGCGCTTGCCAAGAATGGTCACACGGTCTCGTGCCTGGTCCTCGATGCCAGCGACGCAGAGCGGGCCGAGGCGGATTCTCGTGGTGTCCGGCTATTGACGTGTCCCATCGAACCCGGCGTCGAGGGAACGGGTCGACTTTTCCTGGTCCCGGCTGATGCGCTGGCGGCGACCGGCGCCGAGTTTGTGATCGGGCATGACCATATCACGGGACCGGCCGCGCACCACATTGCCAAGCGCATCCTGAGCGTGCCGAACGTCCATTTCGTCCACACGATCCCTGACGAGATCGAGGTCCACAAGTCGTCAAACCTCTACCGGAGCGCCGCCAAGGGCGCCGACAAGGCCGACATCCAGCTCAAGCAATGCAAGCAGGCGGATCTGGTGATCGGGGTCGGACCGCGCATCTATCGGGAGATCGCCGACAAGCTCGGCGCATCCCCGCCCACCGCGCAATTGCGGCCGGGCCTGGGGCCGCCACCGGCCAGTGCGAAGACGCCGCCATTGTCGGTCATGTTCCTGTTCCAAGGCCGGTTTGAGCATGCCCCGCTTAAGGGCGCGCAACTGGCGTTCGACGCAACGGCGCTCGTGCGGAGTGATCCCGCGCTGTATCCTTGGCAAAAGCCGGACCTCGTCATGCGCGGGTTCGACAAGGACAAGTTCGAGCAGCAATGTAGCGGGATTGTCGACGAAGAGAGCCTCCGGACCTTCGTGAAGCCTCGTTTCTTTACCACCGAGGACTGGTCGCTGGCGGCCGATCTCAACGGCGCATCATTGCTGTTGATGCCGTCCAAAAAGGAAGGTTTCGGGCTGGTCGCGCTCGAGGCGATCGCCGCGGGTGTCCCGGTGCTGATGACGGCTGAGAGTGGGCTTGCCGAGATGTTGTACCGCGATCCCAAGATCGTCGCGGTGATCGATCCCGAGAGCGCCCGGCGCGCGGTCTGCGAGGTGGAAGGAAGGTCCGAGGCGGCTGTCGCTGCTGAATGGGCAAAGCAGATGAAAATCGTCCTGGAGGATCGTGACGCCGCGTTCGCGCGGGCCGAGCAGCTCAGGAAAGATCTCTCGTCGGTCCTGACCTGGGATGCGGCGGCGCGCGCCCTAGTCGATGAATTTGGAACACTATAGTCGGGAGCGTTTCGGTAACATGTGCAACAACCCCTCAATTCTGGCCATCAGTGAATTCCGTGGCCCGGCCGAGAAAAGGGGTTGTTGCACGTGTCACCGAAATCCGCGATCTGATTGAGGGAATGATGGCGGATATTCGTCATGGGCGCTCGCTATGGTGCGGCACCTCCGGCTCGTTCCCTATTCGCGCAGGTATAGCCAAATGAGAAAATGGTTGATCGCGGCCACTTTCGCTTTGGCGTCAATCGGAGCCGCATTGGGGTATATCCACCTTTCGGAGGCTCGATCCCAGGAAGCGAGAGAGCTTCTGGCGATGATGCCCGGCGCACGTGAAATTGACATCAGGCGAATGACAGCCGAGCCTTCCCTTCTAGCTCTTGAATCTCCTCGGGTATGGATATTTTCGACGAACGAGAAGCAGGCGGACGCCCTGCAGGACCTTTGCAAAAAAACTCGCAGCACTTTCCCAAGCAATAATATCAGAGCCATCGACGGCTGTATCGCATCATATTATTTTGATGCTATGAAGTATAGATATGTCACTCTCGCTTTAAAGAGCGGCACCGCAATACTCACATCGGCGAATATGTCTCGGTCTGACTTTAATGAGTTGCTAAACGGCTACAATGACACGCTCCCCGCATTTCGATAGCCGCACTCGGAGAGCCACGCCGGCTCCAAAAAGCGCGCACCCAAGAAATTGTCAGGGACGAAATCAGGCAGTCGGTGCGAGACGTCCAAGGAGCTCCCGCCTCGGATCCACATTTACGCCAAGGCCTCTATTTAAATGAACTGGTATAAATGAGCAGGTGAATATGTCGAGAAATCGTCTAAGGATACTATTATTTGTTACAATAGTTATGGCATTAATTTCTATTAACGTTGAGACGCTAGTATCTACCAATATTATCCCGTGGATGAAAATATTAACATCGTCGCTGTTGATAATGTGCTTCGTCAGTGGAGCGTTTTCTATCAAAGTTCTGCGACCAGTAGGCTGGTTTGGCGTATTCATGTTTTGCCTCTGCATCAGTGCGATATCCTTGCCTGATGAGGACTACACGTTTGGAGGGGCGGGTGGCCCGCCGACATCTGCACCGCATTTCGTAAATTGGGTATATCTGCTGTTGCGATTTGGAGTATTAGTAGGGATATTGATATCTTTGACGTGGACGTTCTCCAGGGTTGGGAATATTCGCTCGAATAATAATTAGCTCTCGCCTGATCCGCAAAAGGCATTGCCTCTTGATAGATGTTCGGCCGCCTCTAAATTGCAGGCTGTGGAGCGTTTCGGTGGCATGTGCAACAACCCCTCAATTCTAGTCATCAGTGAATTCCGTGACCCGGTCGAGAAAAGGGGTTGTTGCACGTGTCGCTGAAACATAATGATACTGTAGATCATGTACGGGAATGGCGCGGTGCAAAATGAAAGACACAAAATATTGTATTACATTTTAGCCTTTTTGTGCGTTGCCATAGTCGTATCGTTTAATTCCGAGGTGCTAAACATAGGGCCGCTAGCATTATGGGTCAGGGTAGCGGTGCCGATGTTGTTAATAGGCGGGATAGCTGGCAATTTATTCAAAATTAAATTAGCTTCTCACCTCGGTTGGTTTGGGATAGGGCTTTTTTGTTTGGCTGGGGTGATAAGTTCTTTCCCGACCGAAGACGATGTCCTTGGCTGGACGAACGGCTCACGACAGGTGCCGCCAAAGGAAATCGCCGAAGCTTTTATATGGGGCCGGGTTTTGCTTGTAATTGCTATCTCGATAGCGTGGTGCTGGTGCTACAGGAGGCTAAGAACCGTCCCTGCAAAATGAAGGCAACGCCTCTCCTCGGACGTTTGTTATTGTCTGCATATCGTTTTGAGGAAGGCCGGGTCGCTATGAGGGGTGGCGTTATCTTTAGTCATTCTAGCGGTAACGCGATTTACGGTCGGCGAAGCCGGTCCTTCCCCTCCTTTTGACGTGCTCATAGAGGTCATGCCACTGGTAAGTTAGCTCGTGAGACGGGGCCGAACGATTCGACGAAGCCGGTTACTGAGCATCAGGTCATTGGAGTGTTGCGTTAGCGCGAAGTCGGCGCGTCAACGCGTAGCTGACCGCTGACGGTCTCATCAGGGCCGATTCTTCTATTCGATGATTGGCGGCGCAGTCCTGTGCGACCGAGCGCACGCGCCCTGTCGAGCCTGTGAAACCGTCGACGCTCGATGCTGATCAGCGGGAGCTCGTGATCCCACTGTGATCCTAAAACGCGGCCTTGCGGCCTATCCTCAACTCCGACGGTATAGGAAACCGTTATATCACAGTCACGTGACGTTAGTGGAGCCACAGGGGATCGAACCCCTGACCTCTGCAATGCCATTGCGATGGTCAGCGTCCACACCCTCCGCACTGCCGGGCTGCGGCACTAAAATATAAACGAATGGGCAAAATGCTGGCTTATGGCCCCAAAGCAGCCGTTCTGCTCTCCACCCCAACCCGGTCTCTGCCCATGGTCACGATGGGAGCCAAGCGTCAGGTCTTGACCACCAGGGTTTGATCTACCCGGACTCACACAAGTCCGGGGTGACGATTCCGAACAGGCGCTACAGCCTCCACCACGTCGGCAGAGACAGCCTCAGCGGCTATACCGGTTTCCGAGCCAGCCTCAGATCGTGTCGATCACCTCGGCCAGCACTTCGAGGCAGCTATGCCCGAGCTGCTTGCTGCGTTCCGGCGACCAGCCGAATTCGGGGTCGGCGTTCGGATCGTGATCCTTGAACGGCATTTCCAGCGTCATCGCCACCGCGCCGAAACGCTCGGCGACCTGGTTGGTCGACATGCTGAGGTTCGCCTTGCCCGGGCTCGATTTCTCATAGCCCTTCTCGACCTGGAAATCGGGCGTATGAGCGGCGAGGCGGCGGGCATAGTCGTAGAATTTCTCGCCCATCGCATCGGTCCAGCCCGGAATGCCCTCGAAGCCGGCGAGGAAATTGGCGGGGATCGCCTCGTCGCCATGCACGTCCATCGCGAAGGCGACGCCGGTTTCGTCCATCGCATTGCGCACGCACAGCACTTCGGGGCTCTTCTCGGGCGTCGGCGCATGCCATTCGCGGTTGAGGTTCACGCCCGCGGCATTGGTGCGCAGATGGCCGCGGAACGACCCGTCCGGGTTCATGTTCGGCACGACATGGAAGGTCGCCTTGGCGAGCAAGGCGGCCGTCACGTCGTCGTCGGGATCGGTCAGCCGCTCCAGCGCGCCTTCCATCCACCATTCGGCCATGGATTCGCCGGGATGCTGGCGGCCATAGAGCCACACCTGCTTCGGCCCCTCGCCGATGCGAAAATAATCGATCGCGCGGCCGTCCAGCGACTGGCCGAGCTGGCGGTGGGTGACGCCGGGTTGGAGCGCGGTCGCGGCGACCAGCGAATCGTGGCGCTCCATGGTGTAGGGTGCGAAATAGGCGAACCAGACCAGTTCGCTGTCACCCTCCCAGTCGAACTCCAGCACGCCATCGGCATAGCGCGTCTCGATCATGCGCCAGTCGATCCGGTCGGTCGAGACGCGTGCCTTGTAGCCGGGCCAGCCGAACGGATAGGCGGAGGACCCCGCATTGAGGATGCGACAGGTCAGCTTGCGCCCCTTCGCCCCGGCGACGCGGAAATAGAACCACTGGAAAAAGTCCGACTGGTGATCCTGCGCGATCTCCAGGTCGATTCGGTCGCCGGCAATGGCGACCAGGCGGATGTTGCCGCCATCGAAGGCGGCGTTGATCTGAATGCTCATTTGACGGTGATAGAACGGCCGGATTCGCCGGGGAACCCCAGGAACAAGGCGTGCGCCAATTTGCCCGCCGCGACGTTTGCCTGAGCCTCGGGCGCCTTGTCGTCGGCATGGGTCTGGGCGCGGCCCTCCCAGATGACGGTGCCGTCGCTGCGCCGGCGGATCTGCACCGACATCTCGGTCGCGACGACATAGCGCGACTTGGCCTTGCCGACCGGGAAGGAGACGCCACCGCCGATCCCGACGCCGCCGCCACGACCACCGCTATAGGATCCGCCGCCAAGGCCGATGCTGAAGGGCGGGGGCTTGGGTGGCCCCTCGATCGTGGTGCGCGTGAAGCCGACCACCGCGAGATACTGGCCGCGCGTATCGGCGGAGGCCGCCGTATATCCCGACCTGACCAGCTCCGCCTCGACCGCCGAGGCATAGGTCGCGAATTCGAGGCTCGCCGGCCCGCCGCCCGGCATCGGCTCGACCGTGACGGTACCGCGCTCCAGCGGGGCGCCGAGATGGAAGCGCGTGACCTGCACGGGGCCGCTGACGGTGGAGGCGGCACATCCCCCAAGACCCCCTGCCAGACCGGTTGCCGCGAGTGCGATGAGCAATGTCCGTGCCGCCGTCATCCTGTCGTATCCTTCGAACAGATCGTTGCGTCACTGTAACGCACAAGCCGATAACGCTCGATAGGCGCTTCCGGGTTCCGTGTCGCGCGGGTTGACTTGGGACACTCTCGTCCATATGCGGGCGCCTCTTTTCCAATCCCGAGAATCAAAGAAGCGAATCGATCATGAAGATCCGCAATTCACTGAAGTCGCTCAAGGGCCGTCACCGCGACAACCGCGTGATCCGCCGCCGTGGGCGCACCTACGTCATCAACAAGACGAACCGCCGCTTCAAGGCCCGCCAGGGCTAAAGTGCGCCGGCCGATTGCCGTCGTCTTCGACGTCGGCAACGTCCTGTATGACTGGAACCCCAGGTTCCTATACGAGCGCCTGATCGAAGACGATCGGGCGCTCGATGCATTCCTGCGCGATGTCGCGACCAAGGAATGGCATTTCCAGCATGATCTGGGCCGCCCCTTCGCCGAGACATCGGCGGAGCTGAGTGCGCTGTACCCGGACTATGCGGAGATGATCGCCCTGTGGGGGCCGCGCTTCAGCGACACGATCCCCGGCTTGCTGCCCGGCATGGGCGACCTCGTCGAGGAAATCGACGCGGCCGGCATACCCCTGTTCGCCATCACCAATTTTTCCGGCGAGTTCTGGCGGCCCTTCCGCGCGCGCGAAGCCGCGATCTTCGACCGGTTCCGCGATATCGTCGTCTCGGGCGACGAGCGGCTGGTGAAGCCGGACCACGCCATCTACCACCTCGCGCTCGACCGTTTCGGGCTGAAGCCGGACGAGGCGGTGTTCATCGACGACCGCGAGGACAATGTCGCGGCCGCGAACGAGGTCGGCATTCATGGGCTTGTCTTTGCGGATGCGCCGACGCTGCGTCGCGATCTGGTAAAGCTCGGCCTTCTTGCCTGAATCCTGCAGTTTGTGTACACAAGGTACACAGGTTGGAGGCCGCCATGGAAATGTCCGTTCGAGAAGCGCGTGCGCAGTTCGCGCGGGCACTCGCCGCCGTTGAACGTGGTGAACGCGTGACGATTACCAAGCACGGCGTCGCGGTGGCGGAGCTTGGCCCGGCACCGGCCAGGAAAGCGCTGGACTGGACATCGCTCGAACGCTTTCGAAAGGATCGAGGCTGGGGCAGGCTCACGGCGGAGGAGATGTGGCCCGAGGATCTCAACGATCCGGAACATAGCCGTAAGATACTGATGCTTGACGAGAATCCCGACGTCGAACCGCAATGACATTGTTGCTCGATACGCATATCGCGCTTTGGCTCGTGCGGGATCCAAGCGTTTTGAGGCCAGCGGAATTGGCGGCGATCGAAGCAAATGATCCCCTCGTATCGGCGATTTCGCTCTGGGAGCTGCGTCTGAAATGGGACCGGGTGACGCCTTCTGGCGGGAGAAAGGGGCCGGCTGACCCCGTCGAGATTCGAACCGGACTCGATATTCTGGGAATCGACATTGTGGCACTGACGCCAGATCAGGCGAGTGCGTCGCTAAGGCACCCGACACAGCACCGGGATCCGTTTGACGAAATCCTGCTGATCCAGGCGCAGGAGCTTGGCGCCAGCCTCCTTACCCGTGACCGGCTGCTGATCGATCACCCCTTGGCGCTGACGCTCTAGATATCTGTTTACGGCGATTTCCGAGCCGGCAGGTGATTCCACCTGTTTCGAAATCGCTTTGGCCTGACGCCTAGTGCGAATAGCCCTTCAGCTCGTCGCCGATCACCCGGACCACATGAAGCACATTGGTCGATCCCGGCGTGCGGAAGGGCACGCCGGCGATGATGATCAGCCGGTCGCCGGCCTTGGCGATATTGTGGCGCAGCGCCATGCGCTTGGCCTTGGCGACCATGTCCTCGAAGGATTCGACGTCGCGGGTGTGCACCGCATGCGTGCCCCAGAGCAGGCCGAGCCGCCGCGCGGTCTCCAGCTTGGGGGTCAGCACCATCAGCGGGACCGATGGCCGCTCGCGCGCGACGCGGCGCGCGGTCGAGCCCGAGCTGGTGAAGCAGATGATCGCGGCGGCATCGACCGTGGCGGCGATGTTCTTGGCAGCCTCGGCGATCGCGTCGGCCGTGGTCGGGTCGGGCCGCGTCACCGTGAAGTGGATTCGGTCGCCGTGCATCGGGTCGCGCTCGACCGCATTGCCGATGGCGTTCATCATCGCGACCGATTCGATCGGCCACGCCCCCGCCGCGCTTTCGGCCGAGAGCATGATCGCATCGGCACCGTCATAGATGGCGGTCGCGACGTCCGACACTTCGGCGCGGGTCGGCGTCGGCGCGGTGATCATCGATTCGAGCATCTGCGTCGCGACGACGACCGGGCGGCCGAGCCGGCGGGCCGTCTCGACGATACGCTTTTGCAGCGGCGGCACCGATTCGGGCGGCAGCTCGACGCCGAGATCGCCGCGCGCGACCATCACGCCGTCGCATTGCTCGACGATCTCCTCGAGTCGCTCGATCGCCGAAGGCTTCTCGATCTTCGCCATCAGGGCCGCCTTGCCCTGGATGAGCTTGCGCGCCTCGGCCAGATCCTCGGGCCGCTGGACGAAACTGAGCGCGATCCAGTCGACGCCCTGGTCGATCGCAAAGGCCAGGTCGCTGCGGTCCTTCACGGTCAGCGCCGCCATCGGCACGACCACGTCCGGCACGTTCAGCCCCTTGTTGTTGGACAGCGCGCCGCCGACCACCACCAAAGTGGTGATGCGGTCGGCGTCATGTTCGAGCACGCGCAGCACCAGCTTGCCGTCGTCGAGCAGCAGGCGGGCGCCCGGCTCGATCGCCTCGAAAATCTCACGGTGGGGCAGCTCGACGCGGGTCGAATCGCCCGGCGTCTTGTCGCGGTCGAGGATGAAGGTGGCGCCGGTTTCCAGCACCGTCCTGCCGCCCTCGAACTTGCCGACGCGCAGCTTGGGGCCCTGGAGGTCGGCCAGGATCGTGGTCGGCCGGCCATATTTCTTCTCGAGGCTGCGGATCGCCTCGATCACCGCGACCTTCGACGCCTGGTCGCCATGGCTCATATTGACGCGGAAGGCGTCCGCGCCGGCTTCGAACAATTTGCCGATCATCTCGGCGGTGCTGCTGGCGGGCCCGAGCGTCGCGAGCACACGCACCTTTCGCGATCGGGGGCTGATGGCCTTGCTCATGACGCGCGTTCCTCGGCTTGTGCGCGGTCGGCTCTAACCCCTATCTCCCGCGGATCAACCTGGGAGCGCGTAAAATGGCCGATTTGGAGACGATCGATGATTCCGTGGCGGCGGACGCCTTCCGCCGGCTCGTCCGGCATCTGCGCCACCGCAGCGACGCGCAGAATGTCGATCTGATGGGGCTTGCCGGATTCTGCCGCAATTGCCTGTCCGACTGGATTCAGGAAGCATCGGGCGGCGCGCTCGACAAGGAGGCGGCGCGCGAGGCGATCTATGGCATGCCCTATGCGCAGTGGAAGGCGGCGCATCAGGGCGAGGCGACACAAGAGCAGCTCGCGCGTATGGCGGAGAGCGTCGCGAAGAATGCGTGAAGATGCGTGACGAGGCCGCCCGGCTGTCCTAAAGCCGCGCCCTTTCCAACGAATCACATCCGGGGACTATTTCATGAGCGACGTGATCGCCGCCGACCAGCTTCGCCTCTTCATCGAGCGCATTGAGCGGCTCGAGGAAGAGAAAAAGGGCATCGCGGACGACATCAAGGATGTCTATGCCGAGTGCAAGTCGAACGGCTTCGACACCAAGACGATCCGCGCGATCGTACGGCTGCGCAAGATGGAGAAGCATCACCGCGACGAGGCCGAGATGCTGCTCGAAACCTACAAGCAGGCGCTCGGTATCGACTGAGCCACCCCTTTCCCGTTTTGTCCCGAGTCCCTCGACATCGTTCGGGAGAGCCTTGTCGAAGGACCGTTCTTTCTTCTACCTCGGGTACAGCAAAGGGCAGGCTTCGACAGGCCGGGCCCAAACGGTCAGATTTCAGGACGTCCCATGGCAGGCCATTCCAAATATAAGAACATCATGTACCGCAAGGGTGCGCAGGACAAGAAACGGTCCGCCGCCTTTTCCAAACTGAGCCGCGAAATCACCGTGGCGGCGAAGATGGGCACGCCCGATCCGGACATGAACCCGCGGCTGCGCGCGGCGATCAACGCCGCCAAGGCGCAGTCGATGCCCAAGGACAATATCCAGCGCGCGGTGGATAAGGCCGCGCGGGGCGACGGGGAGAATTACGAAGAGGTCCGCTATGAGGGTTTCGGCCCCGGCGGCGTTTCGCTGATCATCGAGGCGCTGACCGACAACCGCAACCGCACCGCCACCAACGTGCGCACCGCGGTGTCGAAGAATGGCGGTAATCTCGGTGCCAGCGGCTCCGTCAGCCATGGCTTCGACCGGATGGGCCTGATCTCCTACCCGGCCAGCGCCGGCGATGCCGAAAAGGTGTTCGAGGCAGCGCTGGAAGCGGGCGCCGAGGACGTCGAATCGAGCGACGAGGGCCATGAGATCTGGACCTCCAACGAGGCGCTGCACGAGGTGGTCAAGGCGATCACCCCGGTGCTCGGCGAACCGGAGGGCGCCAAGCTCGCCTGGAAGCCGCAGACCATGGTCGATGTCGGCGAGGACGATGCCGGCCTGCTGTTCAAGCTGATCGACACGCTCGACGATGACGACGATGTGCAGACCGTGTGGGGCAATTACGAAGTCTCCGACGCGGTGATGGAGAAGCTGGGTTGATCTTCTTCAAGCCCCTCCCGCTTGCGGGAGGGGTCGGGGTGGGCTCGCGCTCTCCTCAAACGGGCCGCTTGAGGTGGCCGGGCGCCCACCCCTCGGTCCCCTCCCGTAAACGGGAGGGGAGGCAGAAGTGATCATTCTCGGCCTCGATCCGGGTCTCGGTACGACCGGTTGGGGCCTGATCCGCGCCGAGGGCAATCGCCTGTCGCATCTCGGCAACGGCCGGCTGAAGACCGACAGCGCCGCCACCCTGCCGCGCCGGCTCGCCCATCTCGACATGATGCTCGGCGCGCTGATCGTCGATCATGCGCCCGACAGCGCCGCGGTCGAGGAAGTGTTCGTCAACGCCAACCCGCAATCCACCCTGAAGCTCGGCCAGGCGCGCGGCGTCGTATTGTGCGCGGTGGCGCGGACCGGGATCGATGTCGGCGAATATGCCGCACGGCTGGTCAAGAAGGCGGTGGTCGGCACTGGCGCGGCGGAAAAGGCGCAGGTCCATGCGATGATCGCCCGGCTGCTGCCGGGGGTGAAGATCGACGGCCCCGACGCGGCCGATGCGCTGGCGGTGGCGATCTGCCATGCGCATCATGTGGCGAGCGCGCGGCGCATTCCGAACTAACGGAGCCGGTAGAACTTACCGGATAGGGTAACGGAACGTACGCGTTGCCGTTTTCGCGGGGATGACGGGCGCGGGAAATTTCCCCTATTGGGTATTTATGATCGCTCATCTCAAAGGCCGCCTCGACTCCCTCGGTATCGACCATGCCGTGATCGACGTCGGCGGTGTCGGTTATCTGGTCGGCGCATCCTCGAAAACCCTGGCGGCGATCGGACCGGTCGGCGAGGCGGCGATGCTCCACACCGAGATGCTGGTGGCGGAGGATTTCATTCGCCTGGTCGGCTTCGCCACCGCCAGCGAGCGCGACTGGTTCCGCCTGCTCACCGGCGTGCAGGGTGTCGGCGCGCGCGTGGCGCTGGCGATCCTGTCGGCGTTAGACCCGGCCGATCTCAGCCGCGCCATTGCCGCGCAGGACAAGGCGATGGTCGCCCGCGCCAACGGCGTCGGCCCGAAACTCGCCGAACGGATCGTGCGCGAGCTCAAGGACAAGATCGGTGGCGTCGCGATCGGCGGTGCGACCCCGGTCGCGGTGGGCAGCGCGAGCGCCGATGCGATCTCGGCGATGCTCAACCTCGGCTTCCGCCCGGCCGAGGCGAGCGCGGCGGTCGCCGCGGCGGAGGAAGAGCTCGGCGCCGGCGTGGGCCTCGATGCGCTGGTACGTCTCGCGCTGCGCAAGGCGGCAAAGTAGGACGCCGGCGAACACCATGAGGTCGCCAAATATGACGACTTCGACGGGACTTCCTGACCGAGTTTGAGCCGGGCGTCACGCATTGCGAGGTAAGCGGACCTTGCTTGCTTCCCCGGCGGAGGCAGATAATCTGGCGTACCGCTTCAATCACGCGAGCCTTCCTAACTGGACCCCAGCCTCCGCCGGGGAAGCAGCAAGGTTCTCAGGCGATCGGCGTGAGCAGCGGCTTGCCGGCGAAATGCGCGTCGAGATTGGCCAGCACCAGCGCGGCCATCTCGCTGCGGCTTTCCACCGTGGCGCTGCCCTGGTGCGGGATCAGCACGACCTGATCCATCTCCCTGAGCGCTTCGGGTACATGCGGTTCGTCGGCGAACACGTCGAGGCCGGCGCCGGCGATGGTGCCGTCGGCCAGCGCCGCGATCAGCGCCGGCTCGTCGACCAGACTGCCGCGCGCGACGTTGATCAGGACGCCATTGCTGCCGAGCTTCGCCAGCACGTCGGCATCGACGATGTTGCGCGTCGCGTCGCCGCCGGGCGCGATCAGGATCAGCGTGTCGCACGCCTCGGCCAGCGCGCCGATATCGGGCACGAAGCGATAGCCCGACTCCGGCCGCTCGTGCCGGGCGGTGTAGAGCACCTCGCTGGCGAACACGGCCGCGCGCCTGGCGATCGCCTGGCCGATCGTGCCGAAGCCGAAGATGCCGATGCGCCGCCCGCTCGATCGCCGCGCGAGCGGCACGTTCCAGCCGCCGGCGCGCACCACCCGGTCGTTGACGGCAAGGCGCCGGTCGACCGCGAGCATCAGCCCGATGGCGAGATCGGCCACATCGTCGGTCAGGATGTCGAGCGTCGTCGTCACCCGCACGCCGCGCGCGCGCACCGCGTCGAGATCGATCCGCTCATAGCCGACGCCGTTGACCGACACGATCTCCAGCGCCGGCAGCCGGTCGAGCAGCGCCCGGTCGACCACCACCGATCCCCCGCCGACGATCGCGCGCGTCGTAGGCGGTGGGTTCTCGCGGTGCACGACGAAGCGTTTGGACAGCTCGTCCATCAGGGGGCCGGCCATCAGGGCGGGAAGATACAGGTCGGGAAGATCGCTCATTGGGTTTCCATACGGCGTGCGCCTTGCCCCCGCCAGTATCGGCGCGCTATCGCCGCTCGGTGACCGACAGCGACCGCCCCATCATGTCCGCCCGCATCGATGGGTGGGCCGCTTTCGTCGGTACGGCATGAGCTGGCTGAAACTCGCCCCGATGCCGTCCCTCGTCTCGAAAGTGGGCGTGGCCCGCATCTACCAGTATCGCGACCGATACTTCATCTGTTCCGTCGCGGGCATCTCCGAGACGGAATCGATCACCATATTCCCCAAGGATGTGTCGGAGTCGGATCTCGGCGAAGCAACGATCCGGCATCTGATGGAGTTCAGCCACGAAGATGCGCGCGATCTTACCAAGTCACGCAGCACCGATTGGCGCGCCTTTCGGGAATCGGGTGCCAAATCGATCAAGACGTTCGAGCCCGAGCTGTGGCATGTGGATGTCAGCCTGCGAAACGGGGGCGTCGAAATCCATGCCCGGCCGCGGCTAAGTCTGAAGGATCATTTATCGGTGTATGCCTATGTTCAGGCGACCCTGCCCGAATCGGTCGGTACCGCCGTTCGCGAAGCGATCGGGGGAGCGCAGGCGTTGCGCGAGCAGGGCCTGATCTGAGGCCATGACCGATTCAGACCGCCTTCTCACGCCCGGACGCAAGCCCGAGGATATCGACGCGGCGCTGCGCCCGAAGTCGCTCGACGACTTTGTCGGGCAGAAGGCGGCGCGCGAGAATCTGCGCGTCTTCATCGCAGCGGCGAAATCGCGCGGCGATGCGCTCGACCATGTGCTGTTCTTCGGTCCGCCGGGGCTCGGCAAGACGACGCTGGCGCAGATCGTCGCGCGCGAGATGGGCGTGGGTTTTCGCGCCACGTCCGGGCCGGTCATCGCCAAGTCGGGCGATCTCGCCGCGCTGCTGACCAATCTCGAGGATGGCGACGTGCTGTTCATCGACGAGATCCATCGCCTGGCCCCTGCGGTCGAGGAAGTGCTCTATCCGGCGATGGAGGATCGTGCGCTCGACCTGATGATCGGCGAGGGGCCGTCGGCGCGCTCGGTCAGGATCGATCTGCCGCGCTTCACCCTTGTCGGCGCGACGACTCGGCAGGGGCTGCTGACGACGCCGCTGCGCGACCGGTTCGGCATTCCGGTGCGCCTTCATTTCTATACCGTCGACGAGCTGGAAAAGGTCGTCACGCGGGCGGCGGCTCTGCTCGGCCTGCATGTCGCCCCCGATGGCGCGCACGAGATCGCCCGCCGGTCGCGGGGCACGCCGCGCATTGCCGGGCGCCTGCTGCGGCGGGTGCGCGATTTCGCCAATGTCGCGGGGCGCGAGACGGTCGATGCGGTGGCGGCGGACGCGGCGCTCAACCGGCTGGAGGTCGACAAGCTCGGCCTCGACGCGATGGACCGGCGTTATCTGATGATGATCGCGGATGTCTATCGCGGCGGGCCGGTCGGGGTGGAAACGCTCGCGGCGGGGCTCAGCGAGCCACGCGACACGGTCGAGGAAGTGATCGAGCCCTATCTCATCCAGCTCGGCCTGATCGCCCGCACGGCGCGGGGGCGCATGCTCAATGCGGGCGGCTGGAAGCATCTCGGTCTCAACCCGCCGGCGAGCAGCCAGGACGGCCTGTTCGACTGAGGGATTGCCTCATTGTGACGAACCGCAACCATGTTGCGCAGCATTATGGCCCAGCCCCTCACAATCTGATAGCGCGATGGCATGCCCACCGCCGCCGCCTCAGCTCGTGAAATCCTCGTCCGCCTCCACGATGTGATGGCGTCGCGCACCGCGGCGCAGGCGAAGCTCAATTCGGTGGTGCAGATCGTCGGCGAGGCGATGTCGAGCGAGGTCTGCTCGATCTACCTGCTGCGCGACGGTGTGCTCGAACTCTACGCCACGCGCGGCCTGGCGCAGGAGGCGGTCCATGTCACCAAGCTGGCGATGGGCGAGGGGCTGGTCGGTACGATCGCCAAAGAGGTCGAGACGCTGAACCTGGACGAGGCCGCCTCGCATCCCGACTTCGCCTACAAGCCCGAAACCGGCGAGGATAAATTCCACAGCTTTGCCGGCGTTCCGATCATCCGACGCGAACGTGCGGTGGGCGTGCTGTGCGTTCAGCATGCCGATCCCCATAAATATGACGATGTCGAGATCGAAGCCCTGCAGACCGTCGCCATGGTGCTGAGCGAGCTGATCGCCAATGCCGACCTGGCCGATGCGGGCGGCGGCGCGTCCGATCGTCCGCAATCGACCGCGGCGATGCGGGTGCCGGGCCTGAAGCTCGTCGATGGCATGGCATCGGGCTATGCGGTCTATCACCAGCCGCGCATCACCATCGAGCATACCGTCGCCGAGGATACCGAGGCGGAGCGCCACCGCGTCTATGCCGCGTTCGACAAGATGCGCGAGCAGATCGAGCGCATGGCGGCGCAGGCCGAATTCGGCGTCGGCGGCGAGCATGACGAGGTGCTCGAGACCTACAAGATGTTCGCCTATGACGAGGGCTGGAGCCGCCGGATCAACGAGGCGATCGATTCAGGCCTGACCGCCGAGGCGGCGATCGAGCGGGTGCAGCAGCGCACCCGCATGCGCATGCGCCAGATCGACGATCCGCTGCTCGCCGACCGGATGCACGACCTGGAGGACCTGTCCAACCGGCTGTTGCGCATCGTCTCGGGCCAGATGGGCACGGCGGCGCAGATGGGCCTGCGGCAGGACACGATCCTGATCGCGCGCAATCTCGGCCCGGCGGAGCTGCTTGAATATGACCGCCGGCGCCTGAAGGGGGTGGTGCTGGAAGAGGGGTCGCTCACCGCGCATGTCACCATCGTCGCGCGCGCCATGGGCGTGCCGGTGCTCGGCCGGGTGAAGAGCGTGCGCCGGCTGATCGGCGAGGGCGACCTGCTGCTGCTCGACGTGACCGAAGGCACCGTCTTCGCGCGGCCTTCCTCCGCGATGGAGGAGGTGTTCGAGACCAAGCTGCAGATGCGCCAGAAGCGCCGCGCCGCCTTCGCCGCGCTCAAGACCGAAGCGCCGATCACCCGGGACGATCACCGGGTGACGGTGATGGTCAATGCCGGCCTGCGCGACGATGTCGCCGCGCTCGACGTGACGGGCGCCGACGGCATCGGGCTGTTCCGCACCGAATTCCAGTTCCTCATCTCGGCGACCTTGCCGGCGCGCGAGCGGCAGCAGCGGCTGTACCGCGATGTGCTGGATGCGGCGGGCGACCGGCCGGTGATCTTCCGCACCGTGGATATCGGCGGCGACAAGGCGCTGCCCTATCTCAACAAGGAAGATGCCGACGAGGAGAATCCGGCGATGGGCTGGCGCGCGCTCCGGCTCGCGCTCGATCGCGGGGGCCTGATGAAGGTGCAGGCGCGCGCCTTGCTCGAGGCGGCGTCGGGGCGGACGCTCAACGTGATGTTCCCGATGGTCTCCGAACCGTGGGAGTTCGACGAGGCGCGTGCCCTGTTCGAGGCGCAGCGGGACTGGATGGCGGCGCGCGGGCGCAAGCTGCCGGCCGAGATTCGCTATGGCGCGATGCTCGAGGTGCCGGCGCTGGCCGAGCAGCTCGACCTGTTGCTGCCGAATATCGATTTCCTGTCGGTCGGCACCAACGACCTGACCCAGTTCCTGTTCGCCGCCGACCGCGCCAATCCGCGCCTGGCCGAGCGGTATGACTGGCTCAGCCCGGCGATCCTGCGCTTCCTGAAGCGCCTGGTTGCGCCGACGCGCGGGGCGAATGTTCAGCTCGCGGTATGCGGCGAAATGGGCGGGCGGCCGCTGGAAGCGATGGCGCTGATCGGGCTCGGCATCGACCGGTTGTCGATCACCCCGGCGGCGGTCGGGCCGATCAAGGCGATGGTCCGCTCGCTCGACCGGGCTGCGCTGGTCGCCTATATGGACGAACTGCTTGCCCGGCCGCCGCGCGACATGCGCGGTGCATTGACTGCCTGGGCGGCAAAAAGCGGCGTCGAACTGGCATGATAGTGTGATGGGCGGACGCGGAGGCCGTTGACTTGGCGCGGTCCCTTTGTGAGACACATCGCGGCGCAGGCAAATCATATAGGGCGCACCCTGCTCGCCGGAGACAAGCATGACCGATACCGATTCCGGCGAAGAAGCGACTCTGTTTCCCAAGACCGCCGGCGAACGCCTGCGCGAGGCGCGGGAGGCGCAGGGCCTGTCCCTTGCCGAGATCGCGGCGCGCACCCGGATTCCGATCCGCCAGCTCGAAGCGGTCGAAACGTCGAATTTCGCGGCGCTGCCGTCGATCACCTATTCGGTGGGTTTCGCCAAGGCCTATGCCCGGGCGGTCGGCCTCGACGAAGTGTCGATCGCGCGCGACGTTCGTGGCCAGAACGACCAGGTGGCGGTGCGGCGCACCGATTACGAAGCATATGAGATCACCGAATCGACCCGCGTGCCGACCAGCGGCCTCGCCGTGCTGGGCGGTGTGGTGGCGGTGCTGCTGCTGATTGCGGTCGGCCTGTGGTACGGCACCAGCCTGTTCCGCGGCGAGGACGCGCCCACCCCGGCCCCGACCGAGAACAGCGCCGAGGCGCAGGCCAACCCCGCAACCGCGCCGACCCCGGCGACGGGCGGGCATGTGACGCTGACCGCGACCGACGATGTCTGGATGCGGGTCTATGACGCGACCGGCACGACCCTCTACGAAAACACGCTGAAGCCGGGTGACCGCTACGACGTGCCGGTCGATGCGAACAATCCGATGATCAATATCGGCCGGCCCGACAAGCTGCAGGTGACGCTGAACGGCTCGCTGGTCGCCCCGCTCGGCGACGGCAAGGTGGCGATCAAGGACGTGCCGATCGGCGCCGCCGCGCTTCAGGCGCGTGCCAGCGGCACGCCGCTGCCGACCGCATCGTCCACGCCCGCCGCGAGCGCGACGGGCGCAGCGACGGAGCCGACCGGAACCCGGACACCGTCGCCACGGGCAACGCCGCGCGCGCGCAGCACGTCGGCCGCGACGGCGCCGGGTGCGACGCCGACCGCAGCGGCGCCACCACCGGCCTTCGCGCCGGCGGCCGACCCAACTCCGGCACCTTAAGGATAGCGACAGGATGACGGTGTCAGCTATACCCGGACGTTCACCACACCGGGGGGTGTCTATGCGCAAGTTTGTAATGATGACGAGAACGATGGTGACGGCGGCGATGCTGGTCGCCGGCTCCGGCCTGCTGCCTGGCGCCGCCTATGCCCAGACGGCGATCGAAGGCCGTGTCGGCCGGCTCGAAAGCGAGATGCGCGCCGTGCAGCGCAAGGTGTTCCCCGGCGGGCGCGACCAATATGTCCAGCCGGACATTACCGCGCCGACCCAGAGCCAGGAAATCCCCGGCAGCCCGGCGGGCAGCCCGGTCGCCGATCTCGATGCGCGGGTGAACGCGCTCGAATCGCAGATGACCGGCATGACCGGCCAGATCGAGACCAACCAGCATCGGCTCCAGCAGGTCGAGGATGCGTTCAACGCCTATAAGCGCACGGTCGATGCGCGCCTGCGGGTGCTCGAGGACAATGCCTCCTCGACCGGCACAGGCCCGGTCGCCGGCACCGGCCCGATGACGGCGCCGCCCGCCGGCACCCTCACGCCGCCTCAGCCGGGATCGAGGCCGCCGGCCACGACGACGCCCAGGCCAGGCGCGACACCCGCAACCGCGCCTGCGCCTTCGGCGGCGACGCCAAGGGATTCGGCGCGGGCACAGAAACTGGCGGCGATCGAGAAGCCGGTCAGCGACGATCCGGCCGAGGACGCCTATCTCTACGGCTATCGCCTCTGGCAGGGGCAGTTCTACCCCGAAGCCGAGGCGCAGCTGAAGAAGGTCGTCGCGACCTATCCCAAGCACAAGCGCGCCAGCTACGCACAGAACCTGATCGGCCGCTCCTATCTCGACGAGGGCAAGCCCTCGCTCGCGTCGATCGCCTTCTACGACAATTACAAGAAGATGCCCGATGGCGAGCGGGCGCCGGACAGCCTCTATTACCTCGCCCAGGCGCTGATGAAGCTCGGCAAGCCGGCCGATGCCTGCAAGGTCTATGGCGAGCTGAGCGACGTCTATGAGGCGAAGATCAGCGCGACGATGAAGGCCGATATCGCCCGTGGCCGGACCGAGGCGAAGTGCAAGTGACCCGCGCCCGCGGGTCATCCCGGCGCAGGCCGGGATCCAGCTAAGCATGTGCGCTTGAGCGCACCGGACCCTGCATCGATCGAGCGGTTTCGAAGGGATTCCGAGGCGGTGCTGGGGCGCATGCCCGAGGCGACCGAGCGAATCGCGCTGGCGGTATCCGGCGGGCCGGACAGCATGGCGATGCTGGCGCTGGCCGCCGCAGCTTTCCCCGGCCAGGTGATCGCGGCGACGGTCGATCACGGCTTGCGGCCCGAATCCGCCGGGGAGGCGGCCATGGTCGCGCGCTGGTGCGGCGGGGCCGGCATCCCGCACGAGACGCTGCGTATCGCCGCACCGCCCAAGACAGGCGACAATATCCAGGCCTGGGCGCGTCAGGAACGCTATGCGCTGCTCCGCCGCTGGGCGGTCGATTCGCGCGCTGTCGCACTGGCGACGGCGCATCATGCCGATGATCAGGCCGAAACTTTCCTGATGCGCGCGGCGCGCGGTGCGGGTCTGTCGGGGCTGGCGGCGGTCCGGGCGCGGCAGGAAATCGATGTGAGGACATCGGTCGCGAACGGGGAAGCGCACTTCCTCTTCTGGCACGCATCGCTGGTGCTGGTCAGGCCGCTGCTCGGCTGGCGGCATGGCGAACTGGTTGCGCTGGCCGAGGCGATCGGGCTGCCGTTCGTCGACGATCCGAGCAATGACGACGATCGTTTCGACCGGACCCGGTTCCGCCGGCTGCTCGCCGGGGCGCCGTGGATCGACCCGGCGCAGATCGGCCGCTCGGCGGCCTATCTCGCTGAAATAGATGCGGATATGGTCGCGATCAGCGAATGGCTCTGGAAAGCGCGGACGCTCCCCGCGAGCGTCTATGAGGCAAGGATCGACGTCGCCGGCCTGCCCCGTGCGGTACGCCGCTATCTCGCCCGGATGGCGATCGAGCAGGTGCTGGAGGCCAGGGGCGGCGCAAAGGGCTGGTCGCGCGCCACCAATATCGAATCCCTGCTCGATGCGCTGGAGTCGGGCAAGGCGGCGACCCAGGCGGAGGTGATGGCCTCGGCGCAGGGCGATGTGTGGCATTTCCGTGAGGCCCCGCCGCGTCGATCACACTGATCAACGAAAGCATGGCGTTGTTCCATTGCCATTAACTTCGCACCGCTTATCTTGGGCGCTGAAAGGTATCCGACACTCATGAACGAGAATGACAAGCAGCCGGAGGGCGGCAACCCCTGGATGAAGAGCCTGTTGATCTGGGTCGGCATCCTCGTCGCACTTGCGCTGTTCGTGACGCTGATCGACGGCCGCACCCAGCCGGCGGCGAGCAGCACGATCCCTTATTCGACCTTCCTCGACAAGGTTTCGGGCGGCACGGTGCAGGAGGTCAACATCGCGGGCGAGGTCATCACCGGCACGCTGAAGGACACCACCAAGTTCCGCACCTATGCGCCGCAGGATCCGCGCCTGACCGATCGCCTTCGCGAGAAGAGCGTCGTGATCACCGCGCGTCCTGAGGAAGGCCCGCCGATCTGGCAGTATCTGCTGGTCCAGTCGCTGCCGTTCCTGCTGTTCCTCGGCATTGCGTTCTTCGTTCTGCGCCAGATGCAGAAGAGTTCGGGCTCCGGCGCGATGGGCTTCGGCAAGAGCCGCGCAAAGATGCTGACCCAGAAGGAAGGTCGCGTGACCTTCGACGACGTCGCCGGCATCGACGAGGCACGCGAGGAACTGCAGGAGATCGTCGAGTTCCTGAAGGACCCGACCAAGTTTGCGCGCCTCGGCGGCAAGATCCCCAAGGGCGCGCTGCTGGTCGGCTCGCCCGGCACCGGCAAGACCCTGCTCGCCCGCGCCATTGCGGGTGAGGCAGGCGTGCCCTTCTTCACCATCTCGGGCTCCGACTTTGTCGAGATGTTCGTCGGCGTCGGCGCGAGCCGCGTGCGCGACATGTTCGAACAGGCCAAGAAGTCGGCGCCGTGCATCGTCTTCATCGACGAGATCGACGCGGTCGGTCGCCATCGCGGCGCCGGCCTGGGCAATGGAAACGACGAGCGCGAGCAGACGCTGAACCAGCTCCTGGTGGAGATGGACGGCTTCGAGGCGAGCGAGGGCATCATCATCGTCGCGGCGACCAACCGCCCCGACGTGCTCGATCCCGCGCTGCTGCGTCCGGGCCGCTTCGACCGCCGCGTGACGGTGCCGCTGCCCGATATCGAGGGCCGCGTGAAGATCCTCGAAGTCCATATGAAGAAGGTGCCGCTGGCCCCCGACGTCGACGCCCGCACGCTTGCGCGCGGCACGCCGGGCATGTCGGGTGCCGATCTCGCCAACCTCGTCAACGAGGCGGCGCTGATGGCCGCGCGGCTCGGCAAGCGTCTCGTCGCCATGGCGCAGTTCGAGATCGCCAAGGACCGCGTGATCATGGGTACCGAATGGAAGTCGCTGGTCATGACCGACGACGAGAAGCGCATGACGGCCTATCATGAAGCCGGCCATGCCCTGGTTCGTGTGCACGAGCCGGCGTCCGATCCGATCCACAAGGCGACGATCATCCCGCGCGGCGGTGCCCTGGGCATGGTCGTGTCGATGCCGGAGCGCGATAACTACTCCTATCACCGCGACAAGATGTTCGCCGATCTGGCGTCCGTCATGGGCGGCCGCGTCGCCGAGGAAGTCATCTTCGGTCACGACAAGGTATCGTCGGGCGCGTCGAGCGACATCAAGCAGGCGACCAAGCTCGCCCGTGCGATGGTGACTCAGTGGGGCATGTCCGACACGATCGGGCCGCTCCAATATGAGGAGCAGCAGGGCGAGACGTTCCTCGGCTATTCGCAGACCCAGCGGCACAACATGTCGAACGAGACGGCGCTGGCGATCGACGGCGAAATCCGCCGCCTGGTCGAAGGTGGCCACAAGCGGGCGACCGAGATCATTACCAAGCATGTCGATCAGCTTCATGCGGTCGCCGGTGCGCTGCTCGAGCTCGAGACGCTGACCGGCGAGGAGATCAAGGCGCTGATCGCCGGCAACTCGATCGACCGCGACAATGGCCCCAAGGCACCGATTTTGCCCGCGGCCGGCACCTCGATCCCGCGCACGCGGCGCCCCAAGGGCCCGTTCGGCAATCCGGCGCCGCAGGGCGCCTGATACCGGGCTTTGAGATTGAAAGGTTCAGGCCGGTGATCGCATCACGCGATCGCCGGCCTTTTCTTTTGACGCGTCGGCGTTGAAGATCGGCGTTCACCTGAGCCTGCATGGGACGGATGGAGGAGGCATGACGAAGCACCGCATCTATTCCGTCAGCGTTGCGAGCGTTTATCCCCATTATGTCGCCAAGGCCGAGAAGAAGGGCCGCACCAAAGCCGAGGTCGATGAAATCCTCTGCTGGCTGACCGGGCACAGCCAGGAGACGCTGGACGGGCAACTGGCCGATAAGGTCAGTTTCGAGGATTTTTTCGCGCAGGCGCCCCGGATGAATCCCGTGCGGACGCTGATCACGGGAACAGTCTGCGGCGTCCGCGTCGAGGCGATCGAAGAACCCGTGATGCGGGAAATCCGGTACCTGGACAAACTCGTCGACGAACTCGCCAAGGGCAGGGCGATGGAGAAGATCCTGCGGGGATAGTGGGGCATGCGGCAAATCGAACCTGCGGCGAGCCAAGGCTCTTCCTCCCTCGCTTCCCCGGCGAAGGCCGGGGCCCAGTTGGGGGACGGCAACGACCGTCGTCGCGCTCCGTTACTTCTGCTTTCCCAACTGGGCCCCGGCCTTCGCCGGGGAGCGAAAAGAAGAATCGATGCGCCGAGGCGCCCGCTCAGCTACGCGTGAGAGCCGGCTGCGCCTTCCCGCGCGAAGGTGCCGGCTTCGCATCCCGCGTCCGCCCCAACTCCTGGCGCAGCGTCGCCGCGATATCGTCGCCCCGGTCGCTGTCGAGCATCGCCTGGGTGAAGGCGATCCGCGCGTCGCAGGCGGCCATGTCGCCGCGCTTGCCGTCAAGCCGGTCGAACAGCGTCTTCGGATCGACGCCAAGCGCGGCTGACGCGCGGCGGGCAAGCATGGCGCCAGTGATGGGCCGCCCCGCCCTGAGTTCTTCCGGCGATGCCGGTGGGCTGGCGGCGATTTCATAAATCTGCGCCCTTGCCCGCTGCCTGATCGGTTCCGGCACCGAATCATCGTCCAACGGGGCCTCGGCCGACGCGCACAGGGCGGGTGCGGTCTTGCGCAGTGCCTTGAGCCGATCCAGCCGGGTGCCCAGCCACTCGACCAGCAGCCGGGTCTGTGCGTCGGGCAATCTTTCGCGGAATGCCGCGTTGACCAGGCCGGCGATGTCGCCATTGGCCCGATCGCGGGTAATGCCGCCGCTGCGATAGCGCACCATCACCGCACCGATGGCGTCGAACAGCGCCGGATTGCCGCGCCTGACCTGGGAAAAGCCCGGGATTTCAGTCTCCATCCGCGCCATGTCGGCCTCGGCGGCGCTGCCGGCGGCACCACCGGGGGCGTTCGACGGCAACGAGGCGCCCAGGGCCGAGAAGAACGCGAGCAACAGCAAGGTGGAGGCGATCACGCGCGACGGCCCGGGGCCGCGATGCGGTGCCCCGACCAGCGGCGCCAGCATGATGGCCGCCAGCGCGACCGGGTAGAAGATCGGCGTCGGCTGCCACAGGCTGCGCAGCCACCAGATACCGCCGGCGGCGGCAAGGCCCGCCACGACACCCGCCAGGATGATCCATTCGCGGTGCTGCCAGAGCAGGTTCTCGATCGCGACCCGGGTCGCCGGCCATGCCGCCAGACGCAGATAGACCAGCAGCGCCGCCATGGTCCCGATCGCGAATGTTTCGGCGGGGGTCAGCTGGTCGAGCGCCGCGAAACTGAAAAAAACCGCCACGGCGACCATGGTCACGCTCCGGCCCAATGCCAGAGGCCCCGGCTCGGTGCGGGGCGCGGCGACATAGGCCCAGGCGGCGACCAGGATGGCGGGCAGCGCGATCAGCGCCGGCCATGACGGGCGCGGCAGCAGCATCGCGATCAGGGCAAGGGCTGCATAGGCGGCGAGCCAGCCTTCGCGCTGCCAGCGCGGAGGGGCCGGCCGCGCCTGCCATCGCAATCGCCACCGCGACAGGGTGAAGAGGATGATCAATGGCGTCGCGAAGCCGATCGCCGCCGTTCCGCCGATCACCCAGGCCTGGCCGACCACGCCCGATCCGGCAACGGCATAGCCGAGCCACAGGGTGGCCAGGAAGACGATCGGGATCATCGCCAGCATGCCGAGCGTCAGGCGCGGCTTGGCGAGAAACCTCTTCCAGCGTTCGACCGATTCGGCCTTGAACGAATGGTGCAGGCCCGGGGCGACGTCGCCATGCTCGCCCAGCAGTGTCTCGACCCCGCCGATCACGTTCGGCCTGAAGGCGGCGATTCGCCATGACCACCAGGCGCCGGGCGGCCGGGTCAGCGAGCGCCAGGCGGCATGATAGGCATGGCTGTGATGGTTGAGCCCCTCGATGATCCGCCATTCGTCGAGCCGGCCGAGCACCACGGAGACCGACCAGCTCACGCCGCGCCCATATTGGCCGTCGCGGCCCCAGCCGAATGCTTCGATCGATTGCAGCAGCACCGCGTCGCTATGCGGAATGGTCGAGGCGAGCAGGTCGGCGAGCCATGGCTCGACATCGTCGCGAACCCGGATCTCACCCATGGCGGGCGATCGGAGGATATCCTTCAACCGTTCTTCGAGCACCGCGTCGGCGGGCCGCCAGGGCCCGCGCAGCGCGGTGTCGAGCCCGTCCATCGCCGCCCGCAGCGCCGCGAGCTCTTCCTCGCGCGCGGCGAGCATCGCATCGATCTCCGGCTCGACACCGGCGTCGGTCGGTTCGGCCATGGTGACGGGCTTTGGGGCAGCGCCCCAGTCGAGCGCGGCCGGTTCCGCTGCCACTTCGCCGGGCCAGCTCTCCTCATGGTCGTCGAACTCGGCCCAGCGCACGGCATAATCATGCTGGTCGAGCGCAGCCTCATAGGCTTCGCGCAGCCGTTTGAAGCCTTCCGGATCGTCCTCGGGCTGGGTGACGCGCAGCTTCTTCGCATAAGCGCGGCGGATGGTGTCGCGGTCGCTGCCCGGGGGAATCTCCAGCAGATCCCACACGCTCTTCACAGGAAGCGCTCGCCCTCGATCCGGTCGAGCGCGTCATGGAATTCCTGCCGCGCATGCTCGACGGCGCGCGGATCCTGCCCGTCCAGCACCCGCTGGAATTGCGAGATCAGGAAATCGATCGCCGCGCGCTCGTCGCCGAGGAAATTCTCATAGCATTTCTCGCCGCGGGCGAGCGCGGCGCGGTTGAGCTCGTCCTCGCGCGGATGGGTCTTGAGCGCGGCCAGGGCGGCACGGCGTTCGGCGACCGCCTGATCGCCGCCGCCTGGATCGTCGTTGATCAGCAACTGGGTCCGCAGCCCGGATTTCTCGACCAGGATATCGACTTCGAGCAGCCCGCTGACGTCATAGGAGAAACGCACGTCGATCCGCTCGCCGGCGGGGCCGCGCGGCACCTTCACCCTCGTCTCGCCGATCTTGACGTTATCGCGCACCAGCCGGCCTTCGCCCTGGTAGATGCCGAACACCACCTCGGTCTGGTTGGCGTGAAGGGTCGAGAAAGTGTGGACCCGGCTGGCCGGGATGACGGTGTTGCGTTCCAGGATCGGCGCGAACAGGCCGTGCTCGAACGCGCCACCGGGGAGCTGGCGGCTTACCTCGACCCCGAGCGAATAGGGGCAGACATCGGTGACAACGACTTCCTTCAGCGCCGAATCGCGCGCCTTCAATCCGGCCTGCACCGCCGCGCCGAGCGCGACCGCCTCATCCGGGTTGACCGTCGCATTGGGGAAGCGGCCGAACATGCGCGCGACCGCGCGGCGCACCACCGGCATGCGGGTCGCGCCACCGATCAGGATGATGTCGGACAGGCCTTCGGGCCGCAGATTGCTGTCGCGCAGCGCCCGCAGCACGGGCTCGCGCAGCCGTTCGATCAGCGCGGCCGCCTGGGTCTCGAACTCGGCCGTCTGGATCTCGACTTCATAGGGCGCATCCCGCCACACGACCCGCATCGTCGCCGACGGGGCAGAGGACATGTCGCGGCGCGCGCGTTCGGTCGCCTCGCGCAGTTTCTGATAGAGCGCGTCGTCGCGCTCGAACGCTTTCCAGTCCTCGGCGAAGCGGGCGCGCATCAGCCCGATCAGCACTTCGTTGAAATCCTCGCCGCCCAGCTGGTTGTCGCCGGTCGAGGCGCGGACCTCGATGATGCCCTCGAAGATCTCCACGATCGACACGTCGAAGGTGCCGCCGCCCAGGTCGAACACGAAGAAGCGCGCCTCCTGGTCGAGATTGTGGATGCCGTAGGCGAGCGCGGCGGCGGTCGGCTCGTTGATCAGCCGCTCGACGCGCAGCCCGGCGATCTCGCCCGCGCGGTGGGTGGCCTTGCGCTGCTGGTCGTTGAAATAGGCAGGCACGGTGATCACCGCCTCGGTGACCGGCTCGCCCAGATACGCCTCGGCGTCTTCCTTCAGGCTGCGCAGCACCAATGCCGACAATTCCTCGGCGCTATAGTCGCGCTCGCCAAGCCGGGTGGTACGCCTGGTGCCCATATAGCGTTTGAAGGCGGTGGCGGTCGCTCTCGGATGGCTCGCCTGGCGGTCGCGCGCGGCGAGCCCGACCAGCAATGTGCCATTGTCGTCGATGCTGACGGCGGACGGCGTGAGCGTCTGGCCGAGACGGTTGGGAATCAGCGTCGCCGCGCCGTCCTTCCACACCGCGGCGGCACTGTTGGTGGTGCCGAGATCGATTCCGATGATCATCGTATCCGTCAGTCCCTGCATCATCCCGCCTGTCGTGATCGCATAACGGCACGGCTCGCGGCGGTGAAGCACCGGATTGCCTGAGGCGGGTCTTTCAGTTCATTTTCGGTTCACGCGATCGGCCCCCATCAACGGGGTACGCGGATGGAGGGGATGGGGATGCGTCGATCGATGATATGGGGCGCGCTGGCGCTGCTGGTCCTGCCGGTGGCCGCCCAGGCTATGACGGTGGACGAATTCCTCACCAAGGCGGCGGCGCTCAAGGCAAAGGGCATGGCGGCGATGCTGTCGTCCGATCTCGGCCTGTTGCGCGGGGAGATAAAGGCGGCCGGCGATTCCTATCGCACGGAGATCGATTCGGCGAAGGCGTCCGGCGCGAAGCCGCGCAGCTGCCCGCCGCCCAAGGGCCAGGCCAAGATCGATTCGGACACCCTGATCGCGTCCTTCCAGACCATCCCGGCCCGGAAACGCATGATGAGCGTGAAGACCGCCTTCTACAGCTTCATGGACAAGCGGTACCCCTGTCCCTGAAGACCCGCGGTCATTTCATCAGGCCGAGCACCAGCAGCAGCATGACGAACGCGACGAGTGCGAAGGCCGAGAAGATCAGCAGCGCCACCGTGCGCCACAGGGCGGATCGCTTGCGCAGCGAATAGGCACCGCGCAGCTGCGCGAACATATGGATTGGCGGCGCGAGCAGCGCGACCCAGACGATCAGGGACCCCGACACGCCGATCGTCGCCGCCAGGCTGAGCACCACCACCAGCAAGGTCATGAAGGACAGCGAATAGGTGACGAAGATCGCGTGGTCGTACAACTGGTAGCGCCGCCGCCACAGGAACAGCAGCGCCACGAACGGCACCGATATGGGGATCAGCGCCCAGGAATATTTATAGGCGCTCGACTGGAGCTTGTAGAGCGCGAGGCCCGGATTGGCCTTGGCCTTCTTGATCCCATGTTCGAGCAGGGGGGCAAGGCCGAGTTTCGACCGGAACTTGACATCGGGTACGGCATCCGTGCCGAGCACCAGTCCCTGTTTGGTGGTGGCGAGCGAGCTGACCACCGCGCGGGCTGCGATCAGGTCGCCGTCCGGGATGCCGTCGTTCCGGTGCGCGGCCTCGGCCTTTTTCAGCTCGATCCTGGCCTTGTCCAGCTGCGCGTCGATCTCAGCGATCTGCGCCTGCCGCTTTTCCGGGCTTACGGCGCCGGGAGGCGCGATATCGCCATCGAAGGTGTGGATCGAGGCGAACATCAGGAAGACGGAGAACAGGAACAGCGCCAGCGGCGATACGAACCGCGCCCGCTCGCCGGCGATATAGCGGCGGGTCAGCGCGCCGGGGTGCGCCACCAGCATCGGCAGGGTGCGCCAGATCTTGCCCTCGAAATGGAACACGCCGTGCAGCAGGTCGTGCCCGATCGAGGCGAGTGAGCGATGGACATGGCCGGCCTGGCCGCAGGCATGGCAGAATTCACCGATCAGTGCGTTGCCGCAATTGAGGCATATGCCATGCGCGGCGCCACCCCCATGGCCCTCCCCGGCATGCGGTTCGACCGCGCGCCCGATCAAGGCTCCTGTGGCGATGTCGCCGGCTGCTTCGATTCCCCCGTTCATGCAGCGCGAATATCATCTTGGCGGGGCAAAAGGCGATAGCGCTTTCGTGCTGCTTGCCGGACGTGGTAGCCACGCCGTCATGCCCGATGCTGAAACCGATTCCACGGCGCTGATCGCCGATATGGGCCGCCGCGCCCGCGCTGCCGCCCGCGTGCTGGGCGGCCTGTCCAGCGTCGTCAAGGCGCGGGCGCTCGATTCGGCTGCCGAGGCGATCCGCGAGGCTGCGCCGGCGATCGCCGCCGCCAATGCCGAGGACATGGCGCGCGCCGAGGCCGCCGGCCTTTCGAATGCGATGCTCGACCGGCTCATGCTCGATGCCGGGCGAATCGAATCGACCGCCGCCGGTGTCGCGGCGGTCGCCGGCCTGCGCGATCCGGTCGGCCAGCTGATCGACGAGAATCGCCGGCCCAATGGCATGGTGCTGCGCCGCGTGCGGGTGCCGATCGGCGTGATCGGCATCATCTATGAAAGCCGCCCAAACGTGACGGCCGATGCGGCGGCCCTGTGCATCAAGTCGGGCAATGCGGTGATCCTGCGCGGCGGATCGGAAGCGATCGGCAGCAATCGGGCGATCCACGCGGCGCTGGTCGCCGGGCTGGAGCGCGAGGGCGTGCCGGGCGATGCCGCGCAGCTGGTGCCGACCACCGATCGAGCTGCGGTCGGCGCGATGCTCCGGGCGGAGGGCGCGATCGACCTGGTCGTGCCGCGCGGCGGCAAGAGCCTGGTGGCGCGGGTCCAGGCCGAGGCGCGGGTGCCGGTGCTCGCGCATCTCGACGGCATCAACCATGTCTATATCGATGCCTCGGCCGATCGGGCGATGGCCGAGGCGATCACCGTCAACGCCAAGATGCGCCGCACGGGCGTGTGCGGCGCGATGGAGACGTTGCTGATCGATCGCGCCTGGCCGCACGCGGCCGCGCTGGTGACGGCGCTGGCCGATTCCGGCTGCGAGGTGCGCGGCGACGCCGCGATCCGCGCGCTGGTGCCGACGGCGGGTGTCGCCGAGAATGCCGACTGGGATACCGAATATCTGGAGGCGATCGCTTCGGTCGCGATGGTCGATGGCGTCGACGGCGCGATGGCGCATATCGCCGCCCACGGATCGCACCACACCGACGCGGTGGTCGCCGAGGACGAGGCGGTGGCCGACCGCTTCCTTGCCGGCGTCGACAGCGCGATTGTGCTGTGGAACGCCTCGACCCAGTTCGCCGATGGTGGCGAATTCGGGCTTGGCGCGGAGATCGGCATCGCCACCGGCCGCCTCCACGCCCGCGGCCCGGTCGCGCTCGAGGGGCTGACGACGTATAAGTGGATCGTGCGCGGCACCGGCCAGACCAGGCCGTAGAGCGGGCGGCCTTCGCCGGGGAAGCGGCTATACATCGCCACGATCTTCGCCGGCTTATTTCAATAGACCCATTGCCGCTCCTAAGGGCGATACGCATATCCCCGGCGCCGATGGGAGTGGCACCGACGAAGGGATTCCAGCATGCGTTATAATCCGCTCGGCCGCACCGGCCTGTTCGTCTCCGAGCTGTGCCTGGGCACCATGACCTTCGGCGGCGAGGGCTTCTTCGCCTATATGGGCCAGGTGCAGCAGGACGAGGCCGATGCGCTGCTCAAGGCCGCGGTCGATGCCGGCGTGAACTTCATCGATACCGCGAACGTCTATTCGCAGGGCCTGTCGGAGCAGATCACCGGCCAGGCAATCAGGAATCTCGGCCTGACGCGGGAGGATGTCATCCTCGCCACCAAGGTGATGGGGCCGATGGGCGACGGGCTCAACAACCGCGGCAATTCGCGCGGGCACATCATGGACCAGGTCAAGGCGAGCCTGACCCGGCTCGGCACCGATCATATCGATCTCTACCAGATCCATGGCTTCGACGCGGCGACGCCGATGGAGGAGACGGTGCGTGCGCTCGACGATCTCGTCCGCCAGGGCCATGTCCGCTATGTCGGCGTATCCAACTGGGCTGCATGGCAGATCGCCAAGGCGCTCGGCATCGCGGAGCGGCTGAACGCGGCGAAATTCCAGAGCGTGCAATCCTATTACACCATCGCCGGCCGCGACCTGGAGCGCGAGCTGGTGCCGATGATGACGTCGGAAGGGCTCGGCCTGATGGTGTGGAGCCCGCTCGCCGGCGGCTATCTCTCGGGCAAATATCGCGGAGGCGACACCGAAGGGCGCCGCGCCACGCGTGCCTTCCCACCGGTCGACGAGGCGCGCGGCGAAAGGGTGCTCGACACGCTCGAGCCGATTGCGAAGGCGCACGGCGTCTCGGTCGCGCAGGTCGCCCTCGCCTGGCTGCTCCACCAGCCGCACGTCACCAGCGTGATCGTGGGGGCGAAGCGGCAGGACCAGCTCGACGACAATCTCGGCGCGACGAAGGTCGTGCTGAGCGCCGAGGAGCTGGCGACGCTCGATGCGGTGTCGAAACTGCCAGCCGAATATCCCGGCTGGATGCTCGATCTGCAGAGCGCCTATCGCGACGGTGCGCTGAAGCAGCCGCCGCGCGGGTGAGCTTGTCTCCCCTGTATTCGATGTATACATAGAATACATGAGCAAGACCGCCGTCATCACCGCCCGTCTCGACGAAGAGACGCTGAAGTCCCTCGATGCGCTGGCCGAAAGCCAGGAGCGCACGCGTGCCTGGCTCGTCGCCAAGGCGGTCGAGCGCTATGTGCGGGAGGAGGTCGAGTTCCTCGCCTTCATCAAGGAAGGCGAGGAGGCGATCGATCGTGGCGACTACCTTACGCATGAGGAAATGATCGCCGATATCAAGAGCTGGAAGCTTGGCAGGAAGCGCGCCGCTTGATGCGCATTCTCTGGTCGCGGTCAGCCCGCGACGATGTCTTTGCGATCGCCGACTATTATGACGCCATCGACCCCGACCTTGCCGAGACGATCGTCGACCGGATCGACGGCGCTGCGTCGATTCTGCTCGGTAGCCCGAATATCGGCCGGCCCGTGATGGGCTCTGGCATTCGCAAATGGAGCGTCCGGCATACGCCGTTCGTGCTGCTCTACGCCGTGCGCGGCACCGATATCGAGATTCGCCGGGTCAGGCATGGCGCCACCGACTGGCTTGCCCAATGACCCGCATCGGCATCCTCGGCGGCTCGTTCAACCCGGCGCATGGCGGGCACCGCGCGATCAGCCTCGCCGCGATCCGCGCGCTCGGGCTCGATGAAGTGTGGTGGCTCGTCTCGCCCGGCAATCCGCTGAAGGACGAGGCAAGCGACATGGCGCCCTTCGCGATCCGCTTCGCCTCGGCGCGGCGCATGGCGCGGCATGCGCCGATCCGGCCGAGCGCGATCGAGCTCGATCTGCACACCCGCTACACCATCGATACGATCCGCGGGCTCAAGCGGCGCTATCCGAAAAAGCGCTTCATCTGGCTGATGGGATCGGACAATCTCGCCCAGTTCGACCGGTGGAAAGACTGGCGCGGCATAGCGCGCGAGGTTCCGATTGCGGTCGTCGCCCGTCCGGGCTATGACGGCCCTGCCCACGCGGCCCCCGCGATGGGTTGGTTGCGGCGCTTCATCCGGCCCGTGGACCAGGCAAAGAGCTGGACGAAGTGGAGAATGCCGGCACTCGTGCTGTTGCGATTCCGCCCCGACCCGACTTCTGCGACCCGGCTTCGTTTGGCCGATCCCGCCTGGCAGCGCCGTTTTGCGCCGTCAGAGCCATCCCCACCCTCGATATAGGAACCGTCTTGGCTTCATCTTCTCCCGTTGTGCGTGCGACCGACCCCGATGAGGTGGAGGCGCTGCACAAGCTCGTCCTGGCGTCGCTCGATGACGATCAGGCAGTCGATACCATCTCGATCCCGCTGGCGGGCAAGAGCAGCATCGCCGATTACATGGTGATCGCAAGCGGCCGCTCGACGCGCCAGGTCGCCTCGATGGCGTCGAAGCTGTCCGAGAAGATCAAGGGCGAGCTTGGCCGCATCACCCGGATCGAGGGCCTGCCGACCGCCGACTGGGTGCTGATCGATGCGGGCGATGTGATCGTCCACCTGTTCCGCCCGGAAGTGCGCAGCTTCTACAATCTCGAACGCATGTGGGCGTTCGGCGACGCGCCGCCTTTGACCCCGGACACCGCGCCGCCGATGCCCGACGCGTAATCATCTTCCGTTCGTGCTGAGCTTGTCGAAGTACTGTTCTTTTCTTTCGATCGTTGAAAGAAAGTGCAGCCCTTCGACAAGCTCAGGGCGAACGGGGTAGGGGGCTGAGATGCTGCTCCATATCGTCGCGCGCGGTCGGATCGGGCGCGGGCCCGAGGCCGAGCTGGTCGATCGTTACGTGAAGCGGCTCGCCTGGTCGGTGAAGCTGACGGAGCTGCCCGATACCGGCGGCAAAATGCCCGCGGTCGACCCTGGCACCCGCATCGTCATGCTCGACGAGACCGGCGAGGTGCTGCCGTCGCGCGTCTTTGCCGACCGGCTGGAGAAATGGCGCGACGGGGGCGTGCGGGAGGCGCGCTTCCTGATCGGGGCGGCCGACGGCTTCGACGACGCCCAGCGCGCCAGTGCGGATCTGCTGCTGTCCTTCGGCCGGGCGACCTGGCCGCACCTCCTCGCCCGGGCGATGCTCGCCGAGCAATTGTGGCGCGCCACGAGCATCCTTGCCAATCATCCCTATCACCGCGAAGGGTGAGCCCATGCGCGGGGCGGGGTGGCAGATCGGATGGGCAGCGGCGGCCGCGCTCGCGGCAGGCGGCGTCGTCATGGCCTCATCCGCCCAGACGCCGGCAGCCGAGCAGAGCCAGCGCCTGGTCGAGGCGAAGCGGCAATCCGCCGCCGCCGCCGCGCGCTCGGCCAAGCTCGAACAGGCGGCGGCACGCGAGCAGAATGAGGCAGCCCAGGCGCGGGCGCAGGAAGCCGCGGTCGCCGCACGAATCCAGCAGGCCGAGGCGGATATCGCCGCCGGGCAGGCCCGCATTGCGATCATCGGCCGCCTGCTCGCCGATCAGCGCGGGCGCCTCGCCGAACGCCAGGGTCCCGTCACCCGGCTGATGGCGGCGCTTCAGTCGCTCGCCCGGCGGCCGGCGCTGATCAGCATCGTCCAGCCCGGCTCGGTCCGTGACATCGTCCATGTCCGCGCGGTGCTCGCCAGCACCCTGCCGGTGGTCCGCGCGCGCACCGCCGGTGTCCGTGCCGATCTAGCCCGCACCCGCCAGCTCCAGGCAAGCGCCTCGCTCGCCACCCGGGCACTGGCCGAGAGCCGTACCCGCCTTGAGGAGCAGCGCCTCGCCTTGACCCGGCTCGAGGCCGAGCACCGGCTGCGCTCGCGCGCGCTCGGGCGCGATGCCCTGTTCGAATCGGACCGCGCCATCGCGCTGGGCGAGCGCGCCCGCGACATCGTCGACCTGATGGACCAGCTCGGCAACCAGGCGACGACTCGGGAACAGCTCCAGTCGTTGCCCGGCCCGTTGCCGCGCCCGCCGCGCCCCGGGGAAGTAGCCTCGCCGGTCGAAACCCTGTCCTGGTCGGCCGGCACGCCGCCCTACAAGCTTCCCGTTGTGGGACGGGTGGTAACCGGGCTGGGCGAGTTGTCCGATGCCGGCGTGCGCTCGCGCGGGCTGACCATCGCCAGCGCGGCCCAGGCGGCGGTGATCGCCCCGGCGGCTGGGCGGATCGCCTATGCCGGCCCGTTTCGCGGCTATGGCACGATCGTGATCATCGACCATGGCGGCGGCTGGACCTCGCTGATCGCCGGGCTCGGCGCCGTCTCGGCTCGGGTGGGGGAGACGGTGGCGCAGGGCTCGCCGATCGGCCGGGCCGGCACCGGCGACGATCCGCGCGTCACCATCGAGCTGCGCCGCCGCGACCGGCCGGTCGACATGACGCCGCTGCTCGGATGAACCTGCGCCGCTCACCTCCGGTTCAGCCGCGCTACGCTTTCATCCGCGGCATTTGATCGCTACGATGCCCGCAAACCGGTTTGGGTAAAAGCTTATGTCACGTGCACTTCTTCAGGCCACCGCGATCGCCGCGGTCCTTGCGATCATCCCCATCGGTACCAGCGCGATGGCGGCGGTCGACAGCGGCACCTATCGCGAGATCGACCAGTTCATGGATGTCTTCAACCGGGTGAAGGTCGATTATGTCGACAAGGTCGACGACAAGACGCTGATCAAGGGCGCCATTTCCGGCATGCTCGCCGCGCTCGATCCGCACAGCGCCTATGAGACCGGGCTCGACTACGACAATCTGCGCATCCAGACGCTCGGCAGCTATGGCGGCCTCGGCCTGACGGTCACCATGGAGGACGGCGCGGTCAAGGTCATCTCCCCGCAGGAAGACACGCCGGGCTGGCGTGCCGGGGTGAAGTCGGGCGACTACATCACGCACATCAACGGCAAGCTGATCTATGGCGACACGCTGGACGAGGCGATCACCCAGATGCGCGGCCCCCCCGGCAGCAAGATCGCGCTGACCCTGATCCGCCCCGGCCGCGACAAGCCGATCGAGGTGTCGATGGTGCGCGAGAAGATCGTGCAGAGGCCGGTGAAGTGGGAGGTCAAGAACGGCATCGGCATCATCAACATCAACACCTTCTCGGAAAATACCGGCGAGGCGACCAAGGCGGCGATCCTCGGTATCGAGAAGTCGCTCGGCCATGCGCCGCTCGGCTATATCGTCGATCTGCGCGACAATGGCGGCGGGCTTCGCGACGAGGCGGTGAGCGTCGCCGACAATTTCCTCAACAGCGGGGAGATCGTGTCGGAGCGCGGCCGCGAGAAGAACGACATCCAGCGCTTCTATGCGCGCAACGGCGATTATGCCCGCGGCCTGCCGGTGATCGTGCTGACCAATGCCGGCACCGCATCGGCGTCGGAGATCGTCGCCGGCGCGCTGCAGGATCATCACCGCGCGCTGGTCATGGGCGAACGCTCGTTCGGCAAGGGATCGGTGCAGACCGTGCTCGATCTCGGCAACAATACCGCGCTGCGCCTCACCACCTCGCGCTATTATACCCCGTCGGGCCGGTCGGTGCAGGAAGGCGGGATCGAGCCCGACATCAAGGTGCCGCAGATCTCCGACGCCGATTACAAGGCGCGCCCGGTGTTCCGCGAGGCCGATCTGCGCCGCCACCTGATCAACGAGGTGAAGGCGGACAATTCGGTGCTCGAGGAAGACACCAAGACCGATCCGCGCTTCGCCGCCACGCCCGAGCAGCTCAAGGCCAAGGGTATCGAGGACTTCCAGCTCGATTATGCGCTGAAGACCCTCGCCCGGCTCGGCACCACGCCGCCGGCGCAGGTGGCGGCGGTCGCGAAGAAGTGAGCCCTTTCCCTGCCCGTCGCCCCGGAAAGCCAAAGCTCGAACGCATCGTGCCACGACCGATGACGGCGCTTGTTGAAAGATGGATGCCGGAACCTGTCCGGCATGACGAGGTAGAATGATGACCAGGGACCGTTTCCCCACCGCACGCCTGCTCGCGCTGCTGATCCCGGCGGCGCTGATGGCCGGCGCGCTCGGGTCGCAGTTCATCGGCGGGCTGTTCCCGTGCGAGATGTGCCATTGGCAGCGCTGGCCGCATTACACCGCGATCGCGCTGGCGGTGCTCGCCTTCGTGGTGCCCGGCGCGGCCCTCAAGCGCGGGCTCGTCGCGCTGGCGGCGATCGCGATCCTGGTCAGCGGCGCCATCGGCGTATTCCATGCCGGCGTCGAATATCATTGGTGGCAGGGTATCACCGCGTGCAGCACCACGATGCAGGGCAGCGGCGGCTCGGTCGAGGACATGCTGAAGCGCATCATGGATGCGCCGGTCGTGCGCTGCGACGTGGCGCAATGGACCCTGTTCGGCATCTCGCTCGCCGGCTTCAACGCGATCATCTCGCTCACCGGTGGCCTTGCCGTCCTGTGGCTGCTGCGCCGCCCGCGCACGCCATCGGCCTTTGCGCGATGAACGGCTGGCGGCCAGGCGACCCGAAGCGCGCGACCCGGTCGATGATCCGGGTCGATCAGGCGGGCGAATATGGCGCGACGCGCATCTATGCCGGCCAGCTCGCGGTGATGGGCGACCGCACGCCGGCCGCGCGCAAGATCGCCGGCATGGCCGGGCAGGAGGAACGCCACCGCGCCTTTTTCGACGCGATGATGGCGCGGCGCGGCGTTCGCCCGACCCTGCTCCAGCCCTTCTGGGATGTCGCCGGCTTCGCGCTCGGCGCGGTGACGGCGGCGCTCGGGCCGGAGGCGGCGATGGCCTGCACCGCCGCGGTCGAGACGGAGATCGACAAGCATTATTCGGAACAGCTCGCCCTGCTGGGCGACAGCGATCCGGAACTATCGGCGGCGATTGCGGATTTTCAGGCGGAGGAGGTCGAGCACCGCGAAACCGCGCTCGCCTCCGGTGCCGAGCGGGCGCCGGCCTATCCCCTGCTGAGCGGTCTCATCCGTCTCGGCTGCAAGGCGGCGATCGCAACCGCGAAACGCGTCTGACGGGGCGGATTGAGGACGGGAGAGAATGATGATTGTCAGGATCATGGTGTCAGCCCTGGCGCTGGCCGCGGCCGGCCTGGCCGCTGTCCCGGTCGCGGCCCAGGTCGTCGGGCCCTCGCTGCCCGGTCCGCGGGTGGTGGTGCCGAAGGGCCCGGCCGAGGTGTCGCGCAGCGCGCCGGTCAATGGCGTCGTCACCCTGTTCGGCAACGAACGCTGCCCGACCAATTCGGAAGGCGGCGAGGTCGTCGTCTGCGTGCGCGGCAACCCCAGCGAGCAGTTCCGCATTCCCAAGGACGTGCGCGAATTGCAGATCACGCCCGAGAATCAGAGCTGGGCCGTGAAGGCGCAGGGGCTGGTCAACGACACCACCGTTGGCGGCGGCATCGGAAGCTGCTCGACGGTCGGCGCGGGCGGGCAGAGCGGCTGCTTCCTCCAGCAGGCGCAGCAGGCCAAGCGCGAGAACCAGCAGAAAAAGGCCGCCCAGCAGCGGCTCGAGGATTCGTTGCCCTGATCTTTTGACCTCTTATGGCGGCTTCGGTTAGGGATCTCCCTTTCCGCTAAGGGGGCAGGCAATGGCGACGATGACGGCCGGAACGGCGCGGGCAAACCCGCTCGCCGTTGATGGCTATGAGAAATTCCTGGCGATCGCGGCGGCGGTGCTGTTGGCGACGGTGCTGGTGGCGCTGGCGCGGGGCTATCCGCATTGGGGCATGGTCCCGGTCCTGGTCTGGGCGCATCTCGCGACGATCCTCCCCGCGCTGGCGCTGACCTCGGTGATGCTGCTGCGCCCGCGCGGTGACGGCCTTCACCGCCTGCTCGGCAGGATCTGGGTCGCGGCGATGCTCCTGACCGCGATCATCTCCTTCGGCGTGCGCGAGAGCCACGGCAATCTCGGGGTCATCCACATCATCTCCGCCTATGTCGTGCTGGTCGCGCCGCTCATCTGGTGGACGGCGCGCAACCATCAGGTTACGCGGCACCGCAGGATGGTGCGCGGCATGGTGACGGGCGCGCTGCTCATCGCCGGCTTCTTCACCTTCCCTTTCGGACGCATGCTCGGCGCCTGGCTATTCGGCTGACATCGTGACCCAGACGATCTCCTCCACGCCCGTCCGCGCGCCGCACAAGCTCGCGCTCGGCCTGTTCATCCTGGTGTGGATCTCGATCAGCTGGTTCGGCTCGTCAGCGTACAACGCCAACAACGCGACCCGCATGTTCGCCGCGATCTCGCTGGTCGAACAGCATGATGCGACGATCGACGAGTTTCGCGACCTGACGATCGACAAGGCGGCGTTCGGCAAGCACACCTATCTCGACAAGGCACCGGGCATGACGATCATGACCATGCCTGCCGTGTGGATCGCCGATATGCTGACCGGCACGACCGCGACCCATATGTCCAAGGATATCGGCAGCCAGGACCTCTGGGATTATATGCGGCTGCGGCTGCGCATCGCGGTGGCGATGACGGTCGCGGTGCTGACCGCCTTTGCCGCCGTGCTGCTGCTCGATCTCGCGACCGGCATCACCGGCAGCCCGCGCGCCGGCTTCGTCACCGCGCTCGCTTATGCGATGGCGACCCCGGTGTGGGGCTGGTCGACCACCCTGTTCGGCCATGCCCCGGTTGGTGCGCTGCTGCTGATCGCGACCTGGGCGATCTGGCGCGGCACCTCGGGCGAGCGGGAGATCGGGCGGATTCGTTATCCGATCATGGCCGGCCTGGCGCTCGGCTGGGCGCTGGTCGTCGAATTCCCCGCGGTCATCCCCGCCTTGCCGATCGGCATCTGGGTGCTCTGGCGGACGCGGAACATCGCCTGGACGGCCCGGGCACGGCTGTTCGGCATCGCGGTGGCGGCGGGCATCGTCGCGCTGTTGCCGCTGCTCGCCTATAATACGATCGCCTTCGGCACGCCGTTCAAGGTCGGGTATCAGGGCGTGGTCGGCTTCAACGGCATGCAGCAGGGCTTTTTCGGCCTCACCTATCCCAAGGCGGAGGTGCTGTGGCAGATCGTCTTCGGCACCGAGCGTGGCATTGTCTGGCTGGCGCCCGTCCTGCTGCTCGCGCCCTTCGGGCTGGTCCGGCTGATCCGCGCGCCGCAGACGCGCGATCTCGGCTGGCTCTGCGCGACGATCACGATCGCCATGCTGCTGTACAATGCCGCCTATGTCTATTGGGACGGCGGCCATTCCACCGGCCCGCGCCATTCGCTGCCGATGGTCGGTTTCCTCTGCCTGGGGATCGCGCCCTTGTGGCAGGCGTGGAGCGCGACGGGCAGGGGCTGGCTCGCCGGGTTGATCGGCTCGGGCCTGTTCATCAATTTCGGCGTCGCCGCCTGCGAGATCGCGGCGCCGCACGGCTATCGCTTCCCGCTGATCGACCCGGTCATGACCCGCCTGTTTCGCGGTGAGGTCAACACCATCGCCGGCGAGTATTGGGGCTGGCAGGGCGCGATCGGCCTGGTCCCCTATCTGGTCGTGGCGGTGCCGCTGCTCGCCTGGCTGGTCCGGCTGGCGATCTTGTCGCCGGCGGCGCGGGGGGATATCAACGCGGCTCCCGCGTGACTGGCGAATCGTGGAGCACCACGGGGAAGCGCGGGAGGTACTGACGCCGCTCGCCTGGGCAGATCTCTTGACCAAGGAGAGTCACCATGCCCGACTTCACGCCTATCCGCGTCGCCTTCCTGCTCTTCCCGAACGTCACCCAGCTCGATCTGACCGGCCCGGCACAAGTCCTGTCGCGGCTCGGCAATGTCACGATCGACCTCGTCGCGCGCGACAGGGCGCCGGTGCCGACCGATGCCGGTTTCGCCCTGTTGCCGACCGCCAGCTTCGCCGATGCGGCCCAGCCCGACATCCTCTGCATCCCCGGCGGCTTCGGCGTGAACGATGCGATGGAGGATGCGGCCACGCTTGCCTGGGTCGAACGGGCGGCCGCCGGCGCTACCTGGGTGACGAGCGTCTGCACCGGTGCGCTGCTGCTCGGCGCGGCCGGGTTGCTCAAGGGCTACCGTGCGACGACCCATTGGGCATCGCACCACCACCTCGCCGCGTTCGGCGCGATCCCGGTGAAGGAACGCGTGGTGATCGACCGCAACCGCGCGACCGGCGGCGGGGTGACGGCCGGCATCGACTTCGGCCTCGCCCTGACCGCGGCGATCCGCGGCGAGGCGCATGCCCGGCTGGTCCAGCTCAGCCTGGAATATGACCCGTCACCGCCGTTCGATTCGGGATCGCCCGAGCGGGCCGATGCGGAAACGCTGGCGCAATATCGGGCGCTCGTCGCGAAATCCGCACCGGGCCGTGATGCGCAGACCGAGGCCGCGGCGGAGCGGATGATGCGCGGTACTTCCTGACCCATCCCCCCGTTGCGTTCCCCGGCGAAGGCCGGGGTCCAGTTCGGGAAGATCAGAGGATCAAGCGTTGCGCGCTGTTATCAAAGACATCCCGACTGGACCCCGGCCTCCGCCGGGGAAGCAGAAAGTGGCCGCCAGCCTCAGCGTGGATTCAGCAGAAACACCACATATCCCCGAAACTGCGGATGCGCCTCCAGCCCCGGCGGCGCCCGCCATTCCCCGCCCTGCAATAAGCCAATGCGGAACGGGATCTTCATCCGGTCGAGCCGCGCGAGATAGCCGGCATAGCCGGGGATCACCCGCCGTCCCTGATAGATCTGCAGCACCACCTCATCGACCGCCCCCGCCAGCGCGTCGAGGCCGCGGGGATCGCCATTGCTACTCCAGTCGAGCAGGCCGGTGATGCCCAGCCGGCAATCGGCGGGAAGGCGGCGGCGCAGATCCTTCAGGAACGCTGCATAGTTTTCGAGGTGCCGGGTGCGCGCATCGAAATCGATCTGCACGCCGACCACCTTGTTCCCCGCCGCGCGCCACCGCGCGAGCTGCGCCAGGACCTGGGCATAGACCGCGGGCGGCCACTTGATCGTCTCGACCCGCACCACCATCCAGACTTCGGGGCCACGCACCCGCGGCACCGCCGGGCGCTGCGCGGCCAACCGCACGGGTTGGCGGACCGACACCTGGCCCTGCAGCAGATACAGGGTCTTCGCCGTTGCGAGCGCGGGTTGCGGCTTGACCCCCGCCCACAACCAGAAGGCATCGTACCGGGCGGCATCGACCCGCTCGTGGGCCCGGGCGGCGCCCGGCAGGGAGAGCGCCAGCATCAGGGCAAGGAGGCGACCCGCCCTACCAATAATAACGCAGCTCCTGCGCCCAGCGCGATGCCGGATAGTCCTTTTTCAGCCGGGTAAACCACGCCTTGCGCTGCGCGATCAGCACCTCGGTACCGCCGCAGCTATTATTGCCGGATGTCGCATAGCAGTTGATCGCGCGAAACAGGGCATAGGCCTTGTCGGGGGCTGGTGCCTTCGGGTCGGCGATGATGCCCTTGTACAGCTCGAGCCGCGAGAAGGATCCGCCCGGGAACAGGGAAGGGGTGCCGCCCAGCTCGTCCGCCGGCTGCCTGGCATCGAGAATATAACCGTCGAACCCGGTCGCCCGCATGAAATCGGCGAGACACAGCAGCGCCGTCGCATTGCGCGGTTCGGCGGCAAGCTGTCGCGCAACCTCCTTCAGCGCCGGGCAGTCATAATCGCCCATGCTCTTGGTCTGGCCGAACATGCCGGTCGGCGCCTGGTCCCCGCCGCGCAGGTCGTAGAAATTGCCCTCGGCGGGCGCGTCGGCCGGCACCAGCGCCTGATCGGCCAGGAAGTCGCGATAGGCGCCCCGCGTCAGATCCTTGTAGAGCAGCGTGAACAGCGCGACGTCGCGCTCGTGTTTCGGCGCCTGCATGTCTTTCGCCTGGCGCCGCAGCAGCGCCGGGCCGGCGACATTGGTCAGCAGTATCTCGCGAATGTCGGGCGTGCGCACCGGCGATCCGGCGGCGAACAGCCCGTCGAGCGCCCCGGCCCGCTCGTCATGCAATGCCAGAGCGAGCTCGATCGCCGGGCGCTGGAACGGGCGCTTCGTGCCCGGCAGCATCTCGAGCCAGAAGCCGCGCGCATTGCGATCCTTCACCGCGTCGAGCGCGGCACCGCGCAGCATCTGGCGGCTGAACTCGAGATAGGAGAAATCGGCCTGCCGCGCCGCATCCGGGATCAGCGTCAGCACGGCATCGGGCTTGTCCTGGACGAAGAAGGCATGCGCCGCGAGCAGATAGGTGAACAGCGCCGGGTTGGCGGCGAAACGCGGGCGCTGCGCCTCAAGATCGGCCAGGCTGATCGGCGGTTCGTCCGACGGGGTGAGGAGGTTGCCCTTGTTGTCGCGCATCCGGCCAAGGTCGAGCACGGCAAGCAGGATCGGATCGGTCGTGTCGGCGATCTTCAGCCGGGGCAGCAGCTTGTTGTCGATCTCGTCGGCCAGCGCGCCGCCATCGACGCCGCCGCCGACACCACCCTGGGCGAACAGCGCGGCATATTCGGCACCCAGCTTGTCGTCTCGTCCGCCGAGCCAATAGACCCGGCGCAGCAGCCCGCGCGCCGACCCGGCATAGAGGCCCTTGGGATAATCGCGGAGATAGGCACGCAGTGCCGCTTCGGCCCCCGCGATCACCGCCGCATTGGCAACGGCTGCCCCTTTGGGATAGCCATACTCATCAAAGGCGTCGATCTGCGCCCGGTTCACCTCGACCCGGCCGATCATGTAATCCGCCGTCTCGCGCAGCCAGGGCTGGTCGGCGCCGTGCAGCGCGGCGAAGCGCGCGGCGGCGGTGTCGTAATCGCCGCCGTAAAAGGCATTGGCGCCTTGCAGGTAGCGGACAAACGCCTTGCCGGTCGATGATTTGATCCGGTCGGCGATGCCGGCGTCACCGCTCGCGCCGGTGCAATTGGGCTGGAGCGCCCGCCGCGCCGTGATCAGCGCCGTCCGTTCAGCCTCCGGTACCTGCCGCGCCGTGCCCAGCGCGGTCGCGAACGCCTCTGTGCCGCTGTCGTTGCTCCGGCAGCGCGATCCCTCGCCCTCGGCATAGCTGGTGTCGGCGGTCTGGTCGGCCTGCGGAAAATAATATTTCTGGAAAGCCAGCCAGTCGAACAAGGCGAGCGGCGGCGCAGGCGCGTCGCCGCCCGGCTTGCCGCTGCGCATGTCGAGCAGCAACAGGCTGAGATTGACACGCGTGTCGTTGGCGGGGCCGATGATCGCCATGTCGGCGCACCCGGTCATCGCCTTGTGCTTCAGCTTCCATTCCTGCGTGCAGCCGAAATCGCCGCTCGCCCGGGCGGGGGCCTGCCACGCCAGCGACAGCAGTACCGCCACGACCAGCGCGCCTATCCGAAACATCGCGTCACTCTCCTGCTCGACGCCCCCCCTTTGCACCGGGACAGGCCGGCGGGTCGAGCGCGAAGCGACGGCCGCGATGAATCCGGGCCTCAGGGCTTCGCCGTGCCGTCCCGTTCGCCGGCGAGGCGGGTCTCGAACACGGTCCGGTACTTCGCCACATAGGCACGGCAGGCGCCAGGATCGACGAACGGGTTGGGCGCCTTGCGGTTGAGGAAGCTGGCCATCTTCACATCGCCGCCCGATGCATCCGGGTGCGAGGTGACCAGGATGTCGCAGGGCAGGGCCGCGAAGGCGTCGAAGGTCTTGCGGAACGACGCGACGACCGCGGCATGCGCCGGATCGGTGAAGCGATAGCCGTCGGCCGAGATCGGGTTGAGGCTCGATCCGAACACGATATTGCGGCAGGCGCCGGCCGCGCAGGACCGCCAGGTCCAGCTCATGCTGCCTGCCGTATGGCCCGGCGTCGCGCGCGCGGTGACGGTGGTGTCGCCCAGCCGCAGCGTCTCGCCGTCCTTCATCGTCCGGATGTTCGTCGGCGCTGGAAAGGCTGCGAGCTCGCCGAATTGCGGATCGTCCGCCTCGCTATGGCCGAGCCCTAGGGTCCGGGCGCCCGCCTTGCTCGCCACCACCTGAGCGCCGCTGTCGCGGGCCAGCGCGGCCAGGCCGCCGGCATGGTCGAAATGCGGCTCGGTGCTCAGGATGAACTTCACATCCTTCACCCGGAAACCGAGCTGGCGGATATGCGCCTCGACCTGCGCCACCCCCTGCGGGACGCCGCCATCGATCAGGATCAGGCCGGCGCTGGTGCGGATCAGCCCGACATTCAGCGCACCGAACCCGACCAGATAGAAATTGCCATGGATGCGCACCGGCGCCTGCGGCGTCAGCCAGCGCGCGGCGGCCTCGGGCGCGATCGGCCGGGTCAGCGGATCGTCCGCCTGTGCGCCGGCCATCGCCGCCACCGACGCCATCACCGCCCCTACCACGCCGCCGACTATCATCCGCTTCATCGCTCGTTCTCCCAAATTGCTCGCGCGACGATGTCGCGGCGCCGCCCGCCCGACAAAGCATCTTATCTCGACGGAGACCCCAATTGGATTTGGGGCTCCGCCGCTTGTCGCGCTCAGGGGGTAATGAGCATTGGGTTGGAAGTCCGGGTGAGACGAAAGCGGCGCCGTCTACTGACCTACACCGATTGCCACCACTCGGCCGGTCTTCTTTTCGACGGTGATCCACGCGTCACCTCCGGTCCCCGCTTCCAGATCCCAGAAATATACCCGCCAATTTCGACCTTGGGAGTCGACTCTATGCTGGAGCCGGCGCCGCCGATCGGAAGGGAAATACATGCCATATTGGTCGACGAGAGCGGTTTTGGCGCGCTGAGCGGCCTGTTCGCGGTCAACCGGACCATCGACGGAACACGCCGCGAGCAACAACGCCAGGACAACCGTGGATCGGAGCATCTCCGTTCTAGGGTGCAGCTTGCTCATTGCCGATGAAGCCCATCTTGAACCCGGTGGCCCAGGCCACGTTCAACAGGCAGGCCATAGCCCCGTCCTCGGAGGGAGCGTCTGTTGCGTGCCGCATCACCCAGTCAGGGCTAAGCGCGTGCGGGCCATAGCGGGATTGAAGAGCCTGATCCGCGCCGCACAGTTGCTCGACTTCGCGGCCGAACACCGCGTCGTCGGTCACACCGGCCTCATACTTGGGTAGTCGGTCCAGAAGATGATGGGCCTTCAACCATTTAAGAGCCTCGGACGTCGTCAATGCTGCCGAACGCGCCTCCCTGATTGCATTGAAGCGGGGCTGAATAGACGGGGCCAGCTCCACGTCATAAAAGCTCGACGCTTTGTCCACACAGGTAAGCTGCCGATCGGAAACCGCCGCTGCCGGAACTACAAGTATGTCGGCGTCCAGGGTCTTATCAGACCTCACGGTCACCGCGCCCACCCCGCAAGCGGCCACGCGCTGGGCGGCAACTTGGGGCGAGATTTGCTCATACCCATCAAGGAACGATGCCGAAAGCTGGGCTGCGGCGATCAAGATGGCGGCTGCGAACATCTACCCAAACATCTCTTCTTTCAGGAGGTACGAAAAGCTAAGCCTAGGCTCATAAACCTTGAATGGCCGGGATGGGTGGAAAGCTGTCCTTTAGCGAGGCCTGAATCCGCGCTATGTCGGCCTTAAAGCGCATGGAATTGGGGTGGACGTGTTTCGGCTAGTTTACGACCTGGGGACGTCGCCTGACCAATGGTGGAGGGAGGTGGGCTGGATGTTCCTGCTTCCGCTCGCGGGGCTACTCTCGATATTTATACCAGAGAAGATACGCAATTCTCCGTTTTATCGCGGTCCCAAAGGGACTGCGGCGAAAGTATTTGGCTTAGCTTTCTGTCTGATCACAGGATCAATTGCGAGCTTCGCCACGATAAACCATTTTTGCCAAAAGGCTGACTTCGAAGCGTTGGAACGAAGAGGGCAGTTGTCGTTCGTGGAGGGGTGCTTGCAAGGTTTTCACCCTATGCCGCATTCGGGGCATGACTCCGAGCGCTTGTTTGTAGCGGGGCGGAGATTTAGCTACTCCGACTTTGACGAGAGTTCACCCGCCTTCAACAATACGGAAGCGTATGGCGGCCCGATACACTCGGACAGCGGCGTAAAAATCTGGCACTCTGGAAATAGCATCATCCGGTTGGCGGTACGAGATCATGCGTGCCCACCAGCGCCTGACGTCTCTTAAACATCGGCTATTGGGGCGAAAACGGTCGTCGTCGGCCAGCCGGTGCACATGCCGACGTCCCCACCTGGTCGATGCCCGATATCGATTCAGTTTGCCGATCGTTGGCCGCATCATCGCGCGAACGGGTAGCGGCATCTGTTTCGCCGGCCCGGATGCGCAGGAAAGACACCGCATGGTCTCGGCATATCATTCTCATAATTCGGCAAGTATGGCGCCGGTAAAGTGCATGCCGTCGCGGCGCCCTACCAGGAATACTTCCCGCCCCGTTCCGATGTCGTGTGTCGAAACATTAGAAAAACGACAGCCCATAGGCTCGCGCAGCTCGAAAAATCGGGGTCGACGTTGGGTGGCAAAAATCCCGCAATACTTGGCATGGACCGGATCGATTGATCTCCCGTTACTGGAAAATCCGCCTCCGATACTTGCCGAATCAACCCCGGATCTAGTCCTTCGGCTTGGCCTTCAGCCCCCGCACCCGGTGCCAGATGTAAAAGCCGGCGAGTGCGACCAGCACCACGCCGATCAGCGCGTCGGCGCTGTGGAACGCCGCCTTCATGCGCGGGTCGCTGTTCCATTTGTCGCCCAGCACCATGCCGACCCAGGCGAGGCCGAAGCACCAGGGCCAGGATCCGATGAAGGTGTAGATATGGAACGGCACCAGCTTCATCCGTGCGACACCCGCCGGGAAAGCGATGAACGACCGGATCACCGGCAGCAGCCGCCCGATCAGCACCGCCTGATTGCCCCAGCGGTCGAAGAAGCGGTCTGCCATGTCGAGCTCGCCCGGGCCGATCAGCACATATTTGCCCCAGCGCTCGGCCAGCGGCCGCCCGCCGCGCTTGCCGACTTCATAGGCGACGATCGAGCCCAGGTTGCAGCCGATCGCCCCGGCGGTCGCCGCGAGGTACAGGTTGAACTGGCCGACCGACACGAGATAGCCCGCGAACGGCATGATGATCTCGGACGGCAGCGGGATGCAGGCCGATTCGATCGCCATCAGCAGCGCGATGCCGAGATATCCCCCCCGGGAGATGACGGCGATGGTGAAGGTCGCGAGTATCGCGATGATTTTCTCGATCATGGGTTCCCCCTTTCTGCGAAGCGGGCGTTTGTCGCCAGTGGAAAATCTGTCGGGGCGGTTCGCGGGATGCTAGGAAGGGGCTTCATCCGACAGAGGCCCTGCATGACCGACGACGACAAACGCGCCGCAGCCCTTGCCGCGGTGGAGGAAGTGAAGTCGGGCATGCTGGTGGGGCTCGGCACCGGCTCGACCGCTGCCTTCGCGATCGGCCGGCTGGGCGAACTGGTGCGCGGCGGGCTCGATATCCGCGCGGTGGCGACCTCGCTCCGCACCGAATCGATGGCGCGCATGGCGGGTATCACGCTGGTCGATTTCGCGACCGTCGAGTCGGTCGATCTCACCATCGACGGCGCCGATGAGATCGACGGCCGGCTGTACGCGATCAAGGGGGCCGGGGGCGCCATGCTCCGCGAAAAGATCGTCGCCGCCGCCTCGCGCCGGATGATCGTGATCGCCGACGACTCGAAGCGGGTCGAACGGATCGGCAAGGCGAAGCTGCCGGTCGAGGTGCTGCCCTTCGCCCGCGCCTTTGTCGCGACTCGGCTCGCGGATCTCGGCGCGAAAGTGGTTCAGCGCGATGCGCGGTCGGATCAGGGCAATATCATCCTGGACTGTTTTTTCGCTGAAATGCCCGATCCTTGCGCCCTGGCCATGGGGCTTTCTGCGATCCCCGGCGTTCTCGGGCATGGCCTTTTCCTTGACGAGGTCGATTGCGCCTATATCGGCGGGGGCGGCCGCGTGATCCGGCTCGACAGATAGCAACCACCAGCCTCCGGGGGCGTTCGGCCACCGGAATACGAAAGCGAGTTTACTCCATGTCCGACGCCGCAACGGCCAGCGCCCCCGTCAAGGGTCTCCACGAAGACGGTTCGCCCGAACGCCTGGCGATCGACACCATCCGCACGCTCTCGATGGACGCTGTGCAGAAGGCGAATTCCGGCCACCCCGGCACGCCGATGGCGCTCGCGCCGGTCGGTCACACACTATGGTCGCAGTTCCTGCGCACCGATCCGGACAAGCCCGACTGGCCCAATCGCGACCGTTTCGTGCTCTCGGTCGGCCACGCCTCGATGCTGCTCTACGCGCTGCTGCACCTCGCCGGCGTCAAGGAGATCGATCGCGACGGCAAGCCGACCGGCAATCTCGCCGTCAGCCTCAATGACATCGAGCAGTTCCGCCAGCTCGGCTCGAAGACGCCGGGCCATCCCGAATATCGCCACACCACCGGCGTCGAGACGACGACCGGCCCGCTCGGCGCAGGCTGCGGCAACTCGGTCGGCATGGCGATCGCGGAGCGCTGGCTCGCCGCGCGCTACAACAAGCCGGGCTTCGACCTGTTCGACCATGACGTCTATACGCTGTGCGGCGACGGCGACATGATGGAGGGCGTCTCGGCCGAGGCCGCCTCGCTCGCCGGCCACCTCAAGCTGTCCAACCTGTGCTGGATCTACGACAGCAACCATATCAGCATCGAGGGCGACACGAATCTCGCGTTCGACGAGGATGTCGGTATGCGCTTCCAGGCCTATGGCTGGAATGTCATCCATGTCGATGACGCCAATGATTGCGGCGCGCTGGCCGATGCGTTCGCCAGCTTCAAGGCGACCAATGACCGCCCGACCTTCATCGTCGTGCATTCGATCATCGGCTGGGGCAGCCCCCGCGCCGGCAGCGAGAAGGCGCATGGCGAGCCGCTCGGCGCCGAGAATATCAAGGCGACCAAGCTGGCCTATGGCTGGCCCGAGGACGCCGACTTCCTGGTGCCGGACGGCGTCGCCGAAGCGTTCGAAAAGTCGATCGCCGATCGCGGCCGGCCGCTGCGCGAAGCCTGGGAGGCGATGTTCGCCGACTATCGCAAGGCCAATGGTGATCTCGCGGCGGAACTCGACCTGCTGCTCAAGGGCGAACTGCCCGAGGGTTGGGACGCCGATATCCCGGTGTTCGACGCCGACGAGAAGGGCATTGCCTCGCGCGATGCGGGCGGCAAGGTGCTCAACGCCATTGCCAACCGCGTGCCGTTCCTGATCGGCGGCTCGGCCGATCTCGCGCCCTCGACCAAGACCGACGTGAAGGGCAAGGCGTCGTTCGAGGCCGATAATTATGGCGGCTCCAACTTCCATTTCGGCGTGCGCGAGCATGGCATGGGCGCGGTCGTGAACGGCATGGCGCTGTCGCACCTGCGCTCCTACGGCTCCACCTTCATGGTCTTTGCCGATTATATGCGCCCGCCGATCCGCCTCGCCGCGATCATGGAGCTGCCCTCTATCTTCGTCTTCACGCATGATTCGATCGGCGTGGGCGAGGACGGCCCGACCCATCAGCCGATCGAGCATCTCGCCACGCTGCGCGCGATTCCCGGCCTCGATACGATCCGCCCCGGCGACGCGAACGAGACTGCCTGGGCGTGGCGCGCCGCGCTGGAGGACAAGTACCGGCCGACCAGCCTGGTCCTGTCGCGCCAGGCGCTGCCGACGCTCGATCGGACGAAATATGCTTCGGCCGAAGGCCTGATGAAGGGCGCTTACATCCTCGCCGGCGATGCCGACCCGGAGGTCATCCTGATCGCCACGGGCAGCGAAGTGTCGCTGGCGGTCAAGGCGCATGAGGAACTTACTGCTCAGGGCGTGCGCTCGCGCGTCGTGTCGATGCCGAGCTGGTATCGCTACGAGCTGCAGGATCAGGCCTATAAGGAATCGGTCCTGCCCAAGGGCGTCACCGCCCGTATCGCGATCGAGATGGGCGGCGAGATCGGTTGGGATCGGTATGTCGGGCTCGACGGCAAGACGGTCACCATGTCGACCTTCGGCGCCTCCGCCCCGATCGCGAAGCTGCAGGACAAGTTCGGGTTCACCGTCGACAATGTCGTGAAGGTCGCCCGCGAATTGCTCGGAAAGGATTGATCATGAGCCTCCTCAAGGATCTCGCCGCCAAGGGCCAGGCCGTCTGGCTCGATTTCGTCGACCGCAAGTTCCTCGCCGAAGGCGGGTTGCAGAAGCTGGTCGACGAGGATGGCCTGACCGGCGTCACCTCCAACCCGTCGATCTTCGAAAAGGCGATGGGGCATGGCGACGCCTATGACGCCGCACTTGCCGAATTCGACCGTGCGCATCCCGGCGCGCCCGCGATGGCGCGGTACGAGCACCTCGCCATCCAGGATATCCAGACCGCGGCCGACACGCTTCGCCCGGTCTATGACCGGCTGAATGCCAAGGACGGCTATGTCAGCCTGGAGGTTTCGCCCTATCTCGCCAACGACACCGACGGCACCATCGCCGAGGCGAAGAAGTTGTGGGCGGCGGTCGACAAGCCGAACCTGATGATCAAGATCCCCGGCACGCCCGCCGGCGTTCCGGCCATCGCCGCGACGATCGATGCAGGGATCAACGTCAACGTCACGCTGCTCTTCTCGATCGAGGCGTACAAGGCGGTGGCCCTCGCCTATGTCGACGGGCTCGAGGATCGCGCGTTGCGCGGCGAGCCGATCGACCGGATCGCCAGCGTCGCCAGCTTCTTCGTCAGCCGTATCGACAGCAAGATCGACGACAAGATCGATGCCCGCGTGAAGGACGGCGATGCCGAGGCGGAGGCGCTGAAGGCCGTGCGCGGCAAGGTCGCCATCGCCAACGCCAAGCTGGCCTATGCCTGGTATGAGGAATTCATCGACTCGGATCGCTGGCAGGCGCTGGCTGCCAAGGGTGCGATGCCGCAACGGCTGCTCTGGGCGTCGACCGGCACCAAGAACCCGGACTATCCCGACACGCTCTATCTCGACACGCTGATCGGCAAGGACACGGTCAACACCGTGCCGCCCAAGACCATGGATGCGTTTCGCGACCATGGCACTGCGGCGGAAACGCTGACCCAGGATGTCGATGCCGCCCGCCACACGCTCGCCGAGGCAGAACGGCTCGGCCTGGATTTGAACGGGGTCACGGATACCTTGGTCGAGGAAGGCGTTGCGTCTTTCACCGCTGCGTTCGACACCCTGCTCGGGGCGATCGCTGCGAAGCATCCAGAAACGGCCAACTGACGCCCCACCCACCCGGAGATTGCCAATGCGTATCGGACTGATCGGCCTTGGCCGCATGGGTGGAAACATTGCGCGGCGGCTGATGCGGGCGGGGCATGAAACCGTCGCGTTCGACCGCGATCCCAAGGCCGTCGCCGAACTGGTCGGGGACGGTGCGGTCGGCGCCGACTCGCTGGAGGACATGCACGCCAAGCTCGCCAGCCCGGCGATCTTCTGGGTGATGCTCCCCGCCGGCGCGCCGACCGAGGATACGATCGCGACCATCGCCGGCTTCGCGAAGCCCGGCGACATCGTCATCGATGGCGGCAACAGCTTCTACAAGGACGATATCCGCCGGGCGAAAGCCCTGGCGGAGAAGCAGATCCGTTATGTCGATGTCGGTACCTCGGGCGGCGTCTGGGGGCTGGAGCGCGGCTATTGCATGATGGTCGGCGGCGACAAGGAAGCGGTCGACCTGCTCGATCCGATCCTCGCGGCGCTAGCGCCCGGCCTCGGCACGATCCCGCGCACGCCCAATCGCGGCGACAAGAGCGAGGATCCGCGCGCCGAGCAGGGCTATATCCATGCCGGCCCTCCAGGCTCGGGCCATTTCGTGAAGATGGTCCATAACGGCATCGAATACGGCCTGATGCAGGCCTATGCCGAGGGCTTCGACATCCTGAAGGGCAAGTCTTCGGAGAAGCTGCCCGAGGACGAGCGTTTCGATCTCAACCTGACCGACATCGCCGAAGTATGGCGGCGCGGCAGCGTGATCTCGTCCTGGTTGCTCGACCTGTCGGCCTCGGCCCTGGCCGACGACCAGCAGCTCGACAAATTTTCCGGCAAGGTCGCCGATTCGGGCGAGGGCCATTGGACGATCGAGGCAGCGATGGAAGAGGCGGTGCCGGTCAACGTGCTCAGCGCCGCCCTGTTCGCGCGCTATCGCAGCCGGGTCGACCACACCTTCGGCGACAAATTGCTCTCGGCCATGCGCTTCGGTTTCGGCGGCCATGTAGAGATGCCTCAATGAGTGGGGCCGTCAGGCTCGTCGTCTCCGATCTCGATGGCACCCTGGTCGACAGGAAGAAGCAGCTGACGCCCGGCACGATCGCCGCGGTCGGCCGGCTGCGCGCCGCAGGCATCGGCTTCACCATCATCAGCGCGCGGCCGCGATCGGGCATGATGCCGATCGCCGATGCGCTGGCGATCGACGATGTGATGGGCGCCTTCAACGGCGGCACCATCTTCCGCCGTGATGGAACGGTGGTGGAACAGCATCGGATCGATCCGGACGTGGTGCGCGGCGTGTTCGACCTGATCGCCGGTGCGGCGGTCGATATCTGGGTGTTCGCCGACGACCTCTGGTATGCCAGCAACGAGCAGGGCCATCATGTCGATTCCGAGCGGGTGTCATCGAACCAGGCGCCCGTGATCGTGTCCGACTTCACGGCATTGTATGACCGCGCCGACAAGCTCACCTTCGTCAGCGACGATCCGGCTCTGCTCGGCGCGCTGACCGAGCGCGCGGCGGCGGCGTTCGGGGCACGGGCGACCGTGGTGCAGTCCCAGACCTATTATCTCGACGTCACCGCGCTCACGGCGAACAAGGGCGACGGCGTCACCCATCTGGCAGCGGCGCTCGGCGCCCCGCTGGCGCAGACCGCCGTGCTCGGCGACCAGGGCAATGACCTGGCGATGTTCGCCCGCGCCGGCCTGTCGATCGCCATGGGGCAGGGCCCGGCCGAGGTGCGCGCCAAGGCGGATTTCGTGACCGGTGCGAACGACGCGGACGGCGTCGCGCAGGCAATCGACGGCATCATCCTGCCGCGCGCATGACCGAAATCCCCCTCCCGCTTGCGGGAGGGGCTAGGGGAGGGCCTGTCCTCCCGAGCGCGGCACATGATGACAGGCCCTCCCCCGACCCCTCCCGCAAGCGGGAGGGGAGTATTGGGCGACCGATTCAACCAGGCTGACAATCGTGGGATCAGTGCCGACGGGGTGCTCCATCGACCCGATCCGCTCCTTCTTGTATCTGGACATCCTCGTCGCGGCTTGATTGTCTGCGATGAGCGTCGGGGAGGGTGGCCGCCCTCCCCGGCGCGGCGGCGATGTCGCCCGTTCTTTCTCTGGCTGAACAGCCGTCACTGAGCCAGGGACCATCGCCGTTGTCACGCACGACCGAACAGTCGGTTGATTTCCCAATCGCACAGACAAGACAGGTTACCGT